>JACOSY010000011.1 GCA_016178595.1 Ignavibacteria bacterium | reverse complement strand
ACTTCATGAAAATCTGTCGAGCCAAACGAACCGTCTAACGCGTTAGACGAACGATCTAATCGATTAGACGAACCGTTTGTCGGCTCAGACGGACAGTCTTGCTCATTAGATGAAGGGATGAGATGGTTGGATGGAAGGTCTTCGAGCTAAGATAGAAGATTGCCTACGGGTGACGAGGGGTTGTGGAAATCAGACGACCAGTTCGGGGGAAGAAATCTAAGAAAGCGAAATGGAAATAATGTGCTTAGGAGGATAGCAAACGAGCGATGAAGGCTCGACACTGAGAAAGGGACGCAGGATGTTGGGCAAATGAAGGAGGACGTGGATCGAGAAGAGAAAGTGATAGTCGTCGTGCAGCACTGGTCCGTATACAGCGCCATAACGTTTGTGCTTTACGCCATTTGTTTTGCCGCTTTCAAACGACCAATTTCTTCGCGGCAAAAACAATGGAACGACCACAATACTCCTTATCATAAAGAGGTAGTGTCGTGGTTTGTGTTGTTATGTGAAGGGGTGGCACGCAAATTTTTATTATTTAGGAGTTGACTAATTTAGTAAACTGTATTATATTGGAATCGAAAGGAAACAATCTATGAAATCCCTTGATACAATCGACTTCGGCCAAGCGGTCAAAGAACAACGCAAGCAGTTGAGTTTGCCTTTGTCTCGCCTAAGTTCACGACTAAAGGTCACAAAGGGCTACTTGTCTCGTCTAGAGTCAGGTAAAGCGGTTCCGTCGTTGACTATGGTTAAGAAGCTATCAAAGATTCTCAAACTGGACTCTACGAAACTTGGCATACTCGCTGGGTATCTTCCCTCAGACGTTGAGAAAATATTGTATGCAAACCCTGTGACGGCTCCGGCTTTTCTCCGAGAAACATTTGGAGACTACTACATTCAGGGGCATACGATGAAACAAAATTGTCAAGAAGAATCCGTTTCAATCGCACACAAGACTCGCTACGAGTTGGAGCAAAGTGATTGCTTCCGATGGCTCGATGAACGAAAGAGCAATAGCATCCATGCAATTGTGACCGATCCACCTTATGGATTGAAGGAATACACAGCAACTGAAAAGGCCAAACTCCGCAACGGTAATGGTGGAGTCTGGCGAATTCCACCGAAACTTGATGGATATGAGCGACAACCCTTACCGAGATTCACAGTGCTCAACCAAGAAGAAAAGAATGAGTTGAAACGGTTCTTTTTGGACTGGGCACAAAAGGCCTACAAAGTTCTTGTCCCCGGTGGGCACATTTTCATTGCCACCAATCCATTGCTCTCTCACATAGTGTATGAAGCGATCGAGAAAGCTGGATTTGAGAAACGTGGAGAAATCATTCGTTTGGTCCAAACTCTGCGAGGTGGTGACAGGCCAAAGAACGCTCACAAAGAATTCAGTGATGTGACTGTTATGCCTCGCTCTTGCTGGGAGCCTTGGGGCCTTTTTAGAAAACCTTGTGAAGGTCGAGTTCAAGACAACCTGCGCAAGTGGAAAACGGGTGGACTCCGTCGGGTTTCGAATGATCAACCATTCTGCGATGTCATCAAGAGTTCTCCAACAAGAACAAGCGAGAGAGAAATCGCTCCGCATCCTTCATTGAAGCCGCAAGCCTTTATGCGCCAGATCGTGAGGGCAGCTTTGCCACTTGGTCAAGGCGTTATTCTTGATCCGTTTATGGGGGCGGGCTCAACGATTGCTGCTGCTTGCGCTATCGGTTACAGGAGTATCGGAGTCGAGTCAGACCCTGAGTTTTATCGGGTTGCAGTCAAAGCAATACCACAGCTTGCGGTCTTAAAAACAACTAACGGTAATAGTGTATCAATTCCTGAGCTGCCTATTGAATCGCAAGAGGAATTATTTGTGTTGAGATAGAATTTTCTGGTGCTTACCAACCCCGTACTCTGGCAATCTGTAAAGAAAATTACTTCGTAGCTTCTCCACGCCCGATGTCGTGATTGATGCGGTTGGAGTCCGTCTGGATGCGCCTTTGCGACCAGAGAACGACCAATCTTTCTTTGTTAGTTTGGCACAGAGAATCTCAACAAACTTTAGCGGAACGACTTCCCCGCCATCTTGCTTACCTACAACATAGCGGAAGACCATCAACCAGCATTTTTCCGGGTTGTGTCCCTGCCAGCCTCCTCTCTGAATAGAAGACTTGACTTCGATGCCTTCCTCACCTTTCAGAATAAGATTGGAAGAATAGAAGCCCTTAGGTAACAAATCTGGATGACCGCCTACCTTGAGATTTGCAACGAGAGAGTGGGACGCTCCGGCAATATTCTTTACGAGAAATTCGGATAGTATTCCTGAGAGTGAATTTCCAAGCAGCAACTCTTCGAGCGGTCGGAAGCCGCTCGTCGTTAGAAAATTGTTAACACCATTGAATAGCCGATATGTCTCAGAGACAGCCATTGTCACCTCGTCAACTGTTAGATCATAAGGGAGTTTGACTTTGGCATTGATATACTTTGGATCAAGCTGAGTTGATCGTTCCATATTGTCTTATGTTTAGTTTGTGATTCTGGTCGCATAGTTCGGACTCCAAGTTACTATTACACCGGGTGTGAATCAAATCTGCGTGCCGCCATTTTCGCATAACTCTTTATCCACACATTGCGTTTTTATCGCCACCCTCTGGTATAATGACGCAACACCTTGTCTTGTGACGGGATCGTGTTTCTATTTATTTCCTCAACTAAGAACTTTCAGGAAGGCGGTGAGTATCCTCCCTGCATCTGTCAAGAATCTACGCAAATTTCTGTGCGGTGTCAAGAGCCGAAAAGGTTCGGAGCTGTCCAAAAAGTCCCTCTATATTGTCATGTTGAGTGAAACGAAACATCTCAATGACCGATTACCAATGAGATTCTTCACTTCGTTCAGAATGACAATCGATTTTGTTACTTTTTGGACAGCCCCTAAGTATGAAGTGTCAGTACACCGGGTTGACTTTCCTTTTCTCGAGGTTTTCCATCCATCGCTTGTATAACGTCCGCTCCTGAAATTCAAGTATCGGTGTGTAGGTGGAAAGCGTTCCTGTCCAGTGCGGCTTGCGGTTGGGGACGAGCGTGACGATGAGTGAATCGTATTGCCAAACGGTGGTGTTCGAATCGATTCCCGGATTTCCCGTGTATCGCGCATACTTTGTGCGAATGCCTTGCTCGAAATTCTCGTACTCCATGTCGACCATCTGCAAGTACTGGATATCGATCGATTGGAGCGTGTCTTTGTAGAAGGTGAGCTTGAGCTGATCGATGCCGCGGAATGTCTGTTTGCGTTCCTCCTCGGTCGGACGCCAGACGCACAATTTGATGTCGACGTCTCTCTGTTCACACCGAAGATTTGGAAGGAGTGCTTGAAGGGAACTGATAGTCTCGTACAGTGCAACGCCTGCGAGATTTATCGACTGTGGAGAAATCGTTCGCTGCTTGTCATCTGAGCGCTTGCCGCATCCAAACAAAAGAATCGCAAAAACTATAACGCATCTCATAAAATGTATCGCTTCAGTCTGAGCGCTTCCATTCTTGTTTCCCACTCACCCCACCTGTAATCCTCCCCTACGAGGGGAGGATGTTATAGCCCGGTAATTTTCCTGAGCCGAACGTCTCCCTCCTTCGCTTTCGCTCAGGACAAGCTCTACAAGGAGGAGAAATTTCCTCCCCTCGTAGGTCAACGACTCGACTCGTCGAGGGAGGACGGAAGATGGGGTGAGGATATTGCACAGCACGACATGATCATCAATTTGTGAGACGGCCTTTCAGATGAAATTGCGAAAGCAGACGCCATGAGGAGAAAAATCAGTGACCCGCCTTCTCCCTTGCATCCTTGAACTTCTGCAGTTGTTTCCAGTACTCATCATTGGCAGGCTCTTTCTTCACGAGCTCAGCCTCAATTGCGATCGCCTCGTCGTAGTGACCAAGCCGGTAATGACACTCTGCGAGCGTATCGAGGATGTTGAGCTTGTCGGGCGCCAGTGTCACTGCGCGTTTGGCAAGTTCCAATGCACGCACACGGTCGATGTCGTGTGTTGCGAGAGACCAGGCAATGCTGTTCAAGAGATCGGGATCGTCGGGCTTTGTCCTCAATTGATCGTTGAACATTGCCGCGACGCGCTTTGTTTCCTCCCGCGCGGCGTCGAACTTCCGCTGACGATTGAATTCGTCGATCGTTCTCATCCGCGCTTCAAGCAGAAATGTTTCCCTCCACTTGTTATAGATCCGCCGCAGCACTACGAGCGGCAGCGAATCGTCATCGACGCGGATGTCGACGTAGCGATCGTTGAATCCGCCATAGCCGCCCGCATCCCTGACAACGAGCAATGCAGCCGATTGTCTCCCCCGTTTATCGCCGCCGGCGTTTTCCCCGGCGTCAAGCGCCGCCAAAAGTCGATCAGCCAAATCTCCTTGCGTGATCTCGAATGTGCGCGCGATAGCTTTCACCACCTGTTCGCCCGCCAGAATATTTCCCTGCGCCGTGTAACCGCGCCCTGTTACGTGTCCTGCGTACGGCTGGCATCCCGATCCCGTATAGGCGAATGCATTCCCATGTGCGTCGACAATTCCCACCTGCCGCCGGCTCCGATCCGAATCATTCTGCGTCAACGCTTCGACAACCTGCTGCGCCATCATGCCGCTATCCAACAGTGCAAGGCCGCGCGGACCGTACGTTGTGTTGGCAAACGCTTGCGTTGCGACCGCACCAACGCCCGCCTTTGCAAATGGCACGACAGCTCCGACGCCGAGAAACTTTGACTGCACCGCGACGCCAAGATCGCCCGTTGCAGAGTCCCACGCCACGATTGAATATGTCGCGACGACATCATGCCTTTCGATGGACGTCTGGGCGAAACCGAAATGTACGATCAGTACGAGGAATGCAACAATGTAGCTGCGATGTTTCATACTACCTCCATCATAATTTAGAAGCACGAAGTTTGGATCGATAGCTTGAATCGGCGGATGACTTTATTTCCCGTGTCGGAGATGTAGAGCGTACAATCGTTCGAGAATGCAATTCCCATAGGATGGCTGAAACCCGGAAAGCCTTCCTGGCTCGTCAGGTATTTGCCGAACGACTCTTGCTTGAAATGACCTCGCACATTGAACTTCGACACGCTGTCGAGTCCTGCATCGAGTATGAATATGTCCTGACGGCGAGGATCGAACGCGGCAGCTACTGCGTTCCGGTACCGATAGGGTTTGATGAAATCGACACCGCGTGTGTCCGGATTGGAAGGATCGTAGACTGGCAGCCATCCTTCAAAGTTGGCATTTTGCAGATACGCCATAAATATTGCCCCGTACACAACGCCATCGGTTGTTTGCGTAAGGATGAAGTGGCGTGTCGACGGGAAAACCATAATGCCGGTCAACGTACGAATATCCGTGATCGCCGTACCGCCTGATGGACGGGTGATCAGATCTCCGACAGGCGTCACGAGTGTATCTCCTTTGTTGAATCGCAGCACCCGGCAATCCGGATCGACGAAGCTCGTATTGTCCGGACCGACACGCGCAACAAGGTATCCATTATCCGGCATGATCCCGATTCCGGTATACCGGCGATGCGGACGCCCCGCCTCTTTCCAGACGATCCTTGTGCGTGCCGTCCCGATGATGCCATCATAGTAAAACGACGTATCTCTTCTCACCGGGCTGATCGTCGTATCGCCGAATTGGTTGATCACGGTATCGTAGCGCGAGACGTACGTCGTATCGAATCGGACCAGGTATACCCGATAGATCGCTCCGATCGTATCGACTCCGTTCGGTGCAATTGTTTCCCCGCCAACGTAGAGATCCAGCTTTGAATTTTGCGCGACGGAGATCGGATGTGGAATCGCGATACTGCCAAGCCTTGCGCCTCCGGCATCCAGCATGACAAGTTCATTGCGACCGTAATCGGCAACATAGATGAGCTGATCTCTTCCGACTATCATCGCACGCGGCTCTTCGAATCCGCCCCACGGTGGAAAGAGCTCCACGTAGGTCGTATCTCCCGGACTGACGACCTGGTGGGCATCCGGCAGCACCGATGTATCGAACCGCTGTTCGCAACCGGCGAGGAAGAGTACGCAGAGCGTCATGCCGACAAATATCGATCGTAGTGTCACGGCCATTGTCTAATAGGAAAATCCCAGTGAAATACGATGGACGCTGCCGAGCGCATTGAAGTTTGCATAGGCATAATCGAGTTTGATGTCAGTAAACGCAGTGGGGATGGCGACACCGAACCCTGCTGTGACATCGCTTGAGCTTGAGTTGTCTCTACCTAAGAGCCGCTCGCCGATCGTGCGCTTGATGCCGCCGCGAAGCCAAAGCCACTTTTCCCACTGGTACTCTATACCGAGGTGAACATTTTCCGCATTGTCATTCGGATGGTTCAGCTCGATGGAAGTCGTGATTCGCTGGTGTTCCATCTCCATCGGTTCCATTGCAAAACCGATCTTGAACTGCGTCGGCGGCGAGAACGATTGGAAAGAGGAAAGTTTTTGCTCGTTGTACGTTTCCACTTCGCCGGACGGCGTCACATCAGCACCGAAGTTGGTGACGACAACTGCGAATCGCGACGAACCAAGTCCGGTCATGTAAAATGTTCCAAGGTCGGCAACGACACCGCGCATCTTCAAGACATCGAGCGTTTCTTCGACATAGCGGAACGTCACCCCGAAGCTGAACTGATCGGTCATTCGCTTGCTATACGTCAATCCGACTGCAACATCGCCGAACGAGAAATATTCTCCCGTACCAAATGGCTGTGTCTCCTTCGTTACAGGCATGTCATTCATGTGCAGTGATGCAACAGAGAATCCGACGACGTCATTCGAGGAGAGATGATATGCGGTGCCGAGAAATTCGTGCTTGATGTCGACGACGTACTCCGCATGTGCAATGAGCAGCTGGTTATCGTTGAATTGTACCAATCCCGCCGGATTCCAATAGAGTGCAGAGGCGTCGTTCGCGATTGCAACGAATGTTTCACCGAGCGCAACACCCCTCGCACCGACTCCGATCTTCAAGAATTGAAATGCTGAAATGCCCGCTCGCTGTCCGCCGAGGTTTGGGATAAGCTGCCCGCTCGCTCTCCCTCCGATCAACAGAACGACGAGCGAACAACAGGCTATTCTATATTGTATTCGATTCATCATCATCGTTAAAAAGAAAAGGCCAGACCCATCTTAAAGGTGCGCGGCGTGAGATACCGCGATGGATCGTACGGGAACGGCAAAACCGGATACGTCAGGTCAGGATACAGCGGATCGTTGACCACAGGTTGCGTCGGATCGCCGTACTCATACGCCCGACCGGTTACAGGATTAATGATCTGCGCGTTCTTCCGATCAAAAAGATTTTGGACCTCAAGAGAGAGAACGAGTTGCCCTATTCCGACATCGATATTCTTTTCGAAATTCAGGTCGACATAGAACCACGGTTCGCCGAGTTCAGTGTTCGGGTGTAAATAGTCGGGAATATATGCAGGCCGGCCGTTTGCGGGATCATATCCGTACAAAATTTGCCGTGTATATCTTTTTCCCGATTCATAAAAGATCCGCAGGAAGAGATTGTAGTCGTCCAGAATTCCACGACCGAAACCGAAAAACGGCTCATCCTTTTTGGTCGTGAAGTTGAGGTTCGCACTGAGCTGGAGTGGGCGGTCGAAAACGGCAGGAAGCTCCTTGATATTTTCTTCGAGTCCCTGTTGGAGATTGTACAGCGCGTCATCGGCTGAAGAACTCTTTCCCGTTGCGATAGAGTATGAGCCGGATGCTGTTCCCGTAAGCCAACCGCCGAGGCGGGTTTTGTATTCGACTTCGAGTCCGCGAATTCTGCTATAGTCGAGGTTGATGTATGTCGTGTACGTTCCGCTGGAGAAGCGCGATCCGGAGACACGAACCGTCCGTGCAGTGATATAATCGAAAATGTCTTTATAGTACGCCGTCACTGTCAGCACATCGTTTCCGCTTAGTTGATTGCGCAAGCCGAGCTCATAGGCCACTGTCGTTTCGGGATTAAGATTCGGATTACCGATCGTTTGGGACGATGAGCGGGCCGTTGACTTCGCAAGCTTGGAATAGACGAATTGTGGTCGCGGCAATTTCGAGAAATGGCCATAGGAAAAAAACAGCGTCTGGTTATCGGAAACCGGATGGGAAATTCCGACACGCGGACTCAACCGTGCTTTCACCCTCCTTCCAAAAATGTCGAACGATTCATCGAGATACGCATCGCGGACCTTCGTCGAGATGTTTGTTTGGTCCGTAGGAAGCTCAACAGTCTCGTCGACGAATTTTCCGGGGAACCAATAATCCAGCCGGAGCCCCAAATTAAGGATCATCCCCTTGATGGTAAGATTATCCTGCGCATACAGCGCGCCCAGCGCCGGATTTACTTGGTAGATATCGTTATTCAACCCGAGCGGTTTGTACCACGGAGAAATGATGTCCACCATTTGAATATCCTGGAAACGCATCTCAAGCCCGGTTTTGAACTTATGCTTCTCGGTGAAGTTATTGGTGAGGTCGCCCTTCAGCGTATACTCGATGATGGAGTGATCGCGCCACCGTGTGGGATTACCGATGTCGTAGAATCCATCACCGGGGATGACGCCGATGGTGTCCCGATCTATATTATAATAGCCGATCGGGAGCGTGATGATATCTCTTGGCTCATTGTATTGATCGAAATATTTCCCATTGGCATCGCCACGAACGTGAGCCGTGTACCGGCTGAACTTTACCTCGTAGTATGTCTTCGGACTAAGCGTGTGCGTCCAGACGAAAGAATGTTGGATGTTCCGCTGCGTAAAGGTATTGGCGCTATCGGGTATATTTTGGAATTCGTACTGGTAGCCGGGTTTCGGCTCAACGCGCTCGAGTGTCGCCTGGAACGACTTCGTATTCTGATCGATCGAGATCGAGCTTGAATACGCGTACGATAACTTCATGATCGGGCTTGGCCGCCATGTGAACTTGGCGAGCCACGACCAACTGTTGGTGCGTCGCGGTGAAAAGAAATCGCCATTTGAGAAAAGAGAGGAATGCAACTGTGGAGTCGGTGAAACTTCGTACCCCAGCGGCCGGCCATTTGCAACAACTTCAGTCCAGCGCGTATACTCGTCCGACAAATTCGCGTAGAAGGTTCCGAAGAAGCTGAGGTCAGTCAGCGATTTTTCACCGATGCGTGGGAAAACGGGTCCGCTCAAGCTTGCTTCATAGATGTCCGTGTTTGCATTCGTGCGCGAATCCTGATTGAATCCGAAATGATCTCGCTTGTAACTGATGGAGCCAGCATAGTGTTTTGCCCCCTCCTTTGTCGTAATGTTCACAACACCGGACGTTGCCTGTCCATACTCAGCATTGTAACCGCCGGTGATGACTTCCACTTCCTGGATTGCAGACGGACTCAGTTGTAATCCGAAGCCGGTCCCTCCGAGAGGGTCCTGCACGGAAATCCCATCAACCAAATACGCATTCTCATACGTTCTTCCCCCTCGAATATGGATTTCATTGTCTGCTTGCACAACACCAGTCTGCATGGCAACAACTTCCTGCACGCTCTTGAGCGCCGCAGCCTTGATATCGGCGCCGTTGATCGATCGGCTGCTCTGTGTCTCCTCAATATCGAACAGCGGCTTCTCACCGATGATAACGACTTCTTGTCCGAGGCTCAATACCGTCTCTTCGAGTTTTACATCAAGCGACTTCGTCTCTTCCGAATCGAGCTTCAATGCAGAGTACTCAACAGTCTTGTAGCCCAACAGTGAGACATCGACGGTGTAGGTACCTGGATTGATGCCGGTGATCGTGAACTTCCCATCAATATCCGTTACCGCGCCATAGTACGTTCCTTTGATTGTTACATTCACGCTCGGCAGCGTCTCGGAATTATTGCTGTCGACAACCTTTCCCTTTATTGAACACTTCGATGCCGTTTGACCGATAAGTTGCGACGACGCACTCAGCAGAAAGGTGCCGACGAGCATCAAAAGCCAATGTCGCAGCAATCGCATCATAGTGTTACCCGCCAAATTCGTCATGGATGACGTGCTGAAGGAATGGAACGACTGTGCCGCCTGCTCCATCCAGATAATGAAGCGGCAACCCGAGAAACAAGAAGCTGCGTTTGCCATCTATACCAAAGCCATCGATCACGCCAACGTTGATGTTGCCATCGGGTTTGAGAGACCAGAGTGATCCTCCGTCCGATGTTTTGAGAATTACTCCTCCCGTCGCAACAACAATACCTTGAGCCGGAGTTGAGAAACTCACACCCGTCAGGTTTTGACCGACACCAGTCGATGATGATGCCCAAGTGTTTCCACCATCGAGCGATCTCACGACGATTCCACCGGCACCACAAGCCCACGCATTCGTGTTATCGGCAAAGATGGAATGCAACTCGACATTCGTGCCGGAAGCAGCTTGAATCCAACTGTCACCTCCGTCAATGGACTTTATGATTGTGGCATCACCATTGACTATGGCACTGCCGACTGCGAGGAGATTCATGGAAGATGCGTAAGCAACACTGAAGAGTTTTTGTCCCGTCAGTGTCGCAATGGAACGCCATGTCGTTCCTCCATCAGTCGTCTTGACGAC
Source organism: Ignavibacteria bacterium (assembly GCA_016178595.1). GTDB lineage: Bacteria > Bacteroidota > Ignavibacteria > UBA10030 > SZUA-254 > JACOSY01. Next base: position 9,056 of record JACOSY010000011.1, on the reverse strand, counting down.
AAGACCACTATCACCAACTACGATTCCGTTCTGCTGATCGACGAATTTTACCGCATGAAGATTTTTATTCGTATGGAAGCCGACAGAGCTCCATCCCTGGCCGGCATTTATCGTTCGAATAAAGAGCCCGTTCGTTCCGACAATAATGCCGTTGGTAGTGGAGGTAAATGCAACACCGAGCAGGTTCTCTGTCGTAACGACGGAGCGATTCGCCCATGTCGCTCCTCCATCCTGAGTCTGAATAATGACACCGTTATCGCCTACCGACCATCCGGTACTCTCATCCATAAACTGTATCGCTTCCAGAGATCCGGTCGTGCCGGTTGTCTGCATCGTCCATGTTGTTCCTCCGTCGGATGAATGAAACACTGTCCCGCTCGTACCGCACGCCCAGCTCATTGTACTGATGGATGCAACGCTGCGAAAATCGTTCAACGTTGCGAGATACGTGTAGCGAACAGGAGAACGTGAATCCTGTTGGATGTGGAAGACGTACTTTGAGTCGGCTCGCTTGTAGATTGACCGTAGAAAGACCGAGTAGATGGTTTGATTCAATTGAGGATTGTCGAGATTGCCGAACACCAAGGGAGGATAAATATTCGACGGATCGGATGAATCAGGAACCAATTGGAATCCGCCGGGAACGCGCGTATCGCCGAGCGTCGGAAACGATCGAGTGTTACCGAGAAAGACCGAGCTAACGCTGTCCAGTGGTGAGAAGTCAGTGATCGCTCCGCGCGGATCACTCGACGTTGCAAATGTCGTGCTGAAAATGACCTTCCCACGGTGCGATGCATCGTGGAGATACTGGAAGAGCGGCACTTGTGCGACAGCAAGACTCGGGAATTGGTCTGTGTACCAGAAAACGATATCGAATAATTGAAGCGTGTAGATGAACGCCGGATCGAGGAATGGGGGAACAAGCCGCCCGATTTTCGAATCGCTCTTCTGTTGCGCAGTCAGTCCTCGAGCGATATCAATCACTTCGAATTCCGGGAATCCAACACGCGGAAAAACCGTTTTGTAGAACGAGAGTGCTTGTACACGATCTCCCGTAATATAATCGCTGATAATCAGTAACTTTCCACGGGGGTTTTTGACGAACCACTTTTGTGTCGTATCGGATGGCATTCGAATAAACTTGCTTGCATCACCAGCGACATCTCTTGCACGGATAAAGAACCTGTTGAGCGTGTCCAGCTGCAGGTTTGGGAGTGAACCGATCAGTCTGCGATTGGTTGCAAATGTACCAGTCCATACGTCGGCAGCAACGGACTGCACGCCGTGGATGTCATTCGTACGACTTCGTGGAGCCAGGAGTGTCACAAGTTTGATGTTGCCGGGAACAGTGAAGTAGTTCGAGTGATTCGAGGTGTCATTGAGAACGATGTCGTAGCTCGATATCGTCTGGTCGCCATCCGGGTCAGAGCCAACCCAGGAGAACGTCGCTGCTGTAAACGTCGTATCAGGCTGCTGCATAACAAAGCTTGGATCGTTGGGATTTTGTGCGAAGACAACGGAAGGCGGTTGATTCAGCACCGGCATGCCGAGGGTCGCACCTTTCGCATCCATCGCGCTCCAAAGGTTTGGCAGCAACTGATCGACTGAATCCAACTGTCCGTCCTCATTCTTATCCCAAAAAGGTGCGCCGGTATAGACGCCAGGCACTGCTCCTGCTGGAACAAACCTGATCAGTGCATCGTCGGGAAGACCCAGCCCAAACGTATTGTCTACGGCACGGACAACAATCTCGAACGTATCGCGCTTGGTAAGCAAGGGAAATGCAATCACCGAATCGTTCGTTGTCCGCCAGCGCCAGGTCAGCGTGTCAAGAGCGTGCGATTGCAGATCACTCGGCGTGAACTTTCCCGATGCGAACAGATAACCGACGATGAATCCATCCGCATCCTCTCCCCACCACCGAACGTGTTGCCTGCTGTGACCTTCTGCAATAGTGGAATCAGGAAATAACCACAGGAATGTTTTCGGTGAATTATTAGCGAGCGGCTGATCGGGAATTTCCTTCGTGCAACCGCTCATAATAAGCAGTATGCTAATCGTGATTGCAAAAAAAATTTTCATCATTGCTGCTACTTAATAACTAAAAACTTTCCGCGCTTGATCGTACCATTCTCATGATCTTTGACAGTGAAGAGATAGAGACCTGTGGCAATCGCTTGATCATAGCGGGTGATGAGATCCCATGCATGTTCGCCACCGGCGAATTCAGCAGGTATTTCGCGATCACCAAACTGGCTGAACCACTCGATGCCTTCCCCGCTATTCGTCGACGCGTCATGTTCCAGCACCGTCACAACATCACCGGCAAGCGTGTAAACGGTAATGTCGCATCGTGCGGGAAGATTATAGAAATAAATTTTCCGTTGCCGTTCACGACCGCCATCCCAGAGTGCGTTCACGTAATATGGATTCGGATATACTCCGATTTCCACCGAAGGATTTGACGTTGGCGGTGTCCCCGGAATGACCCGATGAAAAGCCTTTGCGCTTTCAAGACTCGGCACGTTGTTCGCCGAGTCCCCTTTGTCGAAGGCGGAAATTGCATAGATGTACTGCCATCCGTTCAAGCTCGGCACAGTTACTCCTTTTGGCGGAAACCGGTACCAATATCGAGTTGCATAAATTGTATCGCAGCGAACGTAATGATTCGAATCTGCGTGACAGACCACTGAATCGCGATCGAAGACCTTGGGGGCATCCAAAAGAATCTGCCCGAAGCCGGTATTATACCCTATGTTGTCATCGGCACGATCAAACTCGCCAACAACCGAAAGATTCAAAATAAAATCTTCGTGGCTCAAAAAGTCCGATCCTGTGTTCGAGCGGTACACGCGATAGCCTTCAAAGTCCTTTGTTCCCAAAATCGGGTCGACGGATTCTTCGGCAGATTCCTTATCCCAGTATAGGACAACCGATCGGTCCTCCACTTCAGTCCTCACTTTAGGCCTGTGAGGCGGTGCCGGCAGCAGATATCGCGTAATTTTTCCATCGGGTTCATAGCGCAATCCAAATTCTATTGCCGAGACGGAATCACGTCGCGCGATATCTTCGCCCGGATCCAGTTGATTGTTGCCGTTTGCGTCTTCTCCCTGATATGCTTGCTGTGCCCATGCAGCATTTGCATAGAGTTTCTGTCGCTGCAATTTTGTATCAAGACTTGGAGGGTCGGTACCATTTTTTTTTGCGCACACAACGGCAAAGACAACTTCGAGGGAGTCGCCTGGATTCAAGCGATGAAAGGGTCCCGTTGAAAGAAGATACGTAACATTCCTTGGTGTAACACGGAGTGGATCAATCTTATCTTGCGGCATCGATTGAGTCATTCGTGAGTAACGGCTCAGATACCGGTTCGTATTGTAATCATTTGTAGGGGAAAGGTATGCCTCGTCTCCGCTGCTCAACCGAAATTGCCATGCGTTATAAAACGTATAGTCGCTGAGATTACCGATCGAATCGACACCAGACGGGAACGGTGTTGTGCCCAAAAGCTTGACGCCGACGTAACTATCAGCCGGAGGACCCCCGGGGGCGCCGCTGAAATCGAATGAATAGGCCATACGTTGCTGCTTATCAAAACCTTGTCCGGTATAATCAAAGTATCCGATCGTTCTCGGCTGGACATAATTCGTGTTGCGAACGACGGCGTTATCCCAAAGGCCTACGTAAACGGAGTCTAATGTGTCTACGCTCGCATTGTAAATAACGTAGCGAAGGATGACGAAGAAGTCCGCGAACGGAAAATTCCAGGCATAACTCTCCTGGTGAACACGTATCCCAAGCGGGGAATGATTGAGGATGGAATCACCGGTTGCTGGAACGTGGGTAAAGCGATCCGTATAATCGCACGAGAAGTCCTGATGGCTGACAGCGAGTGCGCTAAACTGTGATGTTGACGGTCGATCATCAGCAAGCGTAGATAACTCAGTGATCGAATCGGCATTTTCCGCATTGAACTCATACCCTTCGCCCCCACGATCGGTCGCTCCTGTTGACACGAGGATCAAGCCATCGCGTTGGTCGGTCGTGTCTTGAGTCTTCAGGACAGCGCCGACCCACAGTGAGCCGCGATAAACGTGTTCGATTCGAGAACCGCGAGGATATTCGCATGATGGCTGCCGCGGCCAATAGGCATTGCCCGTTCCTATCGTACCAAAATTCGTCACCGTTAACCCGATGTTACCAACACTCGTGTATTTCCGTTCGATATCGGCGGCAACTTTCCGAAAGTTTTCCGGGCCGCTCGCAGCGATACTCCAAGAGGTATAAAGTAGAACAAGGCAGAGGAGATACAACGGAACTACACAGCGTCGACTCATTGCACGAGAAATCACGAAGATAAAAATGAGGAGTTAGCGCGTCAATATACTGCAATTCAAAATGAAATCAAAATAAAATATTAATCGCCTGAATTACGTTCTTTTCTTACATCTATGGTATCTGCGTATCGCTACCACTCCATCAATAACGTATGATTCATGATAGAATCTGATGATATTAAATCCTGCGAAATAGCCCAATAAATAGTTAGACATATAAATTGAGAGTATCAACAAGGCTGTGAAATTGGATTAGAAAAAAGGATTCGATAAGTAATATTTTATATATTATATTATTGATTTCTAATATACTGTATCTTGACACTCTGAATTACAATCTGTACTTTTACAAGAGAATTTTCTCAACTGTTTCTGCTTGTGCTCAGTCCCTATCAGCATATGCAGATTAACATAAACGCTCAGGCAAGCCCCCGACCTGAGCGTTTGCTTTTTGAAACTCACCACGTAATTCCATTGAGATTGTTAAACTTATTTCTTCTCTCTCCCAATCTATGGGAGTCAGAGAATCATTTCCTTTTGTAATGAATTTGACTATATTGACCTGTGATTCACACCTTGGAAAGGTGCAGGAGCGGTTTAACTGGCACGCCTGGAAAGCGTGTGTACCTGAAAGGGTACCGAGAGTTCGAATCTCTCCCTTTCCGCAAATTCGAACTCAGGCTCCCTATACACATCATTCACCTTCAGGTTCGCTCCGTGCGATTTCTCTTGAATACTCTGCGGCTTTTTCTTCTCTTCCTCGCTTTCTCTACTCCAAACTATAGCCAGGGAACCATCGTTCAGGTTATCACTATCGATGCTGCAATTAGCCCACCGACAGCAGACTACCTCCATGCTGAAATTCAACGAGCGACCGAAGCAGGCGCTGAGTGTTTGATCGTCCAGCTGAATACACCGGGCGGACTGTTAAAATCAACGCGTGCGATCGTTACTGATTTTCTGACAGCCCCAATTCCCATCGTGATTTACGTTGCGCCCAGCGGATCACAGGCTGCCTCTGCCGGGGTATTCATTACACTGGCCGCCCATGTCGCAGTTATGGCTCCGGGCACGAACATCGGTGCTGCGCATCCGGTAACAATCGGCGAACAGCAAGACTCGGTGATGATGACGAAGGCAACCAACGATGCAGCAGCGTTCATCCGCACAATCAGTGAAAAGCGCCACCGAAATATCACATGGGCGGAAGATGCGGTGCGTAAAAGTATTTCGATCACTGAAACAGAAGCACTCCAGCAACGCGTCATCGATACGATTGCTGTCAGTATATCCGATCTCCTCTCCAAAATTGACGGCCGCGAAGTTCAGATATCATCAGGCCCACACATCCTTCGGACAAAAGATGCGACAGTCGTCTATCGGGAGAAGACTTTTCAGGAAAAACTTCTGGACATCCTGAGCGATCCTAATATCGCATACATTTTCATGATGCTTGGAATCTACGGTCTGCTCTTTGAGTTGTACAACCCAGGATCCATCCTGCCGGGAATTATCGGAGTCATTAGCCTGATTCTGGCTTTCTACTCGCTCCACACTCTGCCCGTGAATTATGCCGGTGTCGCTCTGATTATCTTCTCAATCATCCTCTTCGTCATCGAGATCAAAGTGCCAAGCCATGGTTTACTAACCGGTGGCGGAATCCTGTCGCTGATTCTTGGGTCAGTCATGCTCTTCCAGTCCGAATCGACGCTGGATGTTGTGACCGTTTCGTGGCAAGTTATTCTCATCGTCGTGCTCTTGACAGCCGCTTTCTTTGTCTTCGCCATCGGGATGGGAATCAAGGCACAACGCCTAAAACCGACAACGGGATCACAAGGCATGATTGGCGAAATCGGAATAGCGATGACTGATCTGCAGCCCGCAGGTCAGGTGAGAATCCACGGTGAGATTTGGCAGGCGATTCTCAGCGATGGCATCGCGAAGAAAGGATCGAAAGTAACAGTGGAACAGGTTGAAGGCCTCATCCTTAAAGTACAACTCATCGAATCTTAAACCCAGCTATGGAGGATACTATGCAAATCTTCTCAGTAATTTTCTTCGTTGCAATACTGTTCGTGGTTATCATATTGTCGAACGCAATTCGCGTACTGCGCGAGTACGAGAGAGGAGTGGTATTTCGCCTGGGGAGACTGATTGGAGGAAAAGGGCCCGGCATCATCTTTCTCATCCCCATCGTCGATCGAATGGTGAAAGTCAGTCTCCGGACAGTCGTTTTGGATGTGCCGCCCCAGGATGTTATCACCAAGGATAACGTCTCGATCAAGGTGAATGCTGTCGTCTATTTTCGAGTTGTCCAACCTGAAAGGGCGATCGTCGAAGTCGAGAACTTTCTCTTCGCAACATCCCAGCTTTCACAAACGACCCTGCGAAGTATTCTCGGCCAATCGGAACTCGATGAGCTCCTCTCGCAGCGCGACAAGATCAATCGCGAACTTCAAACGATCATCGATGAGCATACCGAGCCGTGGGGAATCAAGGTTTCGAATGTAGAGGTAAAGCAAATCGACTTGCCAATCGAGATGCAGCGAGCGATGGCGAAGCAGGCAGAAGCAGAGCGCGAGCGCCGGGCAAAAATCGTTCATGCGGAGGGAGAGGAACAAGCCAGCCGGAAACTCTCGGCCGCCGCCCACATCATCGCTGAGAATCCGATTGCGTTGCAGCTCCGTTTCCTCCAAACCCTCACGGAGATCGCTGCGGATAAGAATTCCACCATCCTCTTTCCTGTCCCAATCGATTTGCTCGCGCCGTTTCTCGATCGGAAGAAAAAGGATTAGCCGTGCCCGAATGAGCTTCTAACGAGGCGGGAATCTGGTTTTGCAGAGCCTACTGCAGTCGGTTCTTGCTGACCCAGTCCTTGAGATAATTGACGATATCGATCGTCGAAGCCCCCGGTGTGAAAAGCTCTCCGACACCCATCGACTTCAGTGTCTTGAGATCCTGATCAGGTATGATCCCACCGCCAAACAGGAGGACATTGCCAAGACCTTTCTCTTTCATCAGCGACAAGATGCGAGGAAACACCGTCATGTGTGCACCGCTCAGGAGGCTGATGCCGATTGCATCGACATCTTCCTGCAACGCCGCTTCGACAATCATCTCCGGCGTTTTGCGCAGTCCGGTATAAATCACTTCCATGCCGGCATCGCGCAACGCAGCCGCGATCACCTTCGCGCCACGATCGTGGCCGTCGAGGCCTGCCTTCGCAATGACGACACGAATCTTTCGATCCATTCCGATCCTTCAGAGAAGACCAAGTTCTTTTTGAAATTGCCGGAGCTCGATGTAAAACCGACTCAATGGGAATCCAACCACATTGTAGAAGCACCCGTGAATGCTCTCGACGAAGACAGCTCCATAATCATCTTGTATCCCGTACGCTCCAGCCTTGTCCAGCGGTGAGCCGGATGCAACATATTCTTCGATTTCTTGTAACATCAATTGTCGAAATGTTACTTTCGTGACTTCAACCGCCGATCGTTTTTTTTTCGATGAACAATCCAGCAACGTGAAACCTGTATAGACTTCGTGCGTTCGCCCGCTCAACATCGAGAGCATGGCAACAGCATGTCGCGGATCCTTCGGCTTCCCCAATATGGCTCCATCGAGCACAACAATCGTATCGGCGCCAATGACGATTCCATCACCGACATCGTCCGCTACCGCTCTCGCTTTCCGCTCTGATAAGATTCTGACATGGTCACCGGGATTGTTCGGAACGTTGTTCTCTTCATCCGCCCCACTTTCCCGTGCCTCGAATTCAAGTCCGAGCTGATTCAGCAAGTGCCTGCGGCGCGGCGAACCCGAAGCAAGGATAAGTTTCTTCCCGACAAACATTCTTCATCGCTCTCTGAAAATAAAAAAGAGCGACGTGCTTTCTTCGCTCTCCTTCCATTCCCCACAACACCGTAACGAGTCGTACAATCTCAGAAGCGGCTTAGAAGCGGAACATTGATTTGATACTACCCCACGTTCGCCGGACGCCCGAGACCGTATGATCGATTCCGGCTTCCTCATTGAACATCTGCCTCGTGTCGTCGAGGAACACCGTGATCAACCGGTAATAGTACAACCCCGTCGTTTTCTTGAACGCAGTATGATCGCGAAAAGCATAGGGAGACTGTTTCGATGCACTTACCGTTCCGATGACTTTGTAATCCGGCTCGTCACTTGAGCGGCGCTCGATCTGGAACTCTCTCACATTTGTCTCATCGATTGTCTTCCACGAAACGATCACGTCGGCGCCGTCATTCGATGCCTTAAAGGAACCCGGCTCGATAACTTGAGAAGAAGCAACGCTCCAGGTTACCAGCAACGGTAATAGCGTATACGTGAAGAGCTTCATCGAGTGCATCAAATTGTACATCGTAAAATACGCTTGTCAAGCTTCAAAGTCAAGGGTTTTTTCCACCCCAAGTGCGCGAGGCGAGACTTGAACTCGCATGCCCTTACGGGCGCCACCCCCTCAAGATGGTGTGTCTGCCAGTTCCACCACTCGCGCAGAACAATGCAAAAGTCAAAATGAAAAAGTCAAAATCGAATCGAAAAGCCATATTTTTTACTTGCTGGATTCAATGAGCAAGTGCAACACGTCGGTTAAAGACTTCGCGTGGTGTTTGATAATGTAATATTTTTCTTGGTCTGTTGTTCATGCGTCGTTCTAAACGTTTCACATCAGCATTGGAGACAGCGTCGAAGTTT
>JACOSY010000010.1 GCA_016178595.1 Ignavibacteria bacterium | reverse complement strand
GTCACACGCATCGCACTGGAGAATGCGGCCAGTGTCGCAGGACTGTTGCTGACGACAGAAGCAACAATCGTCGACAAACCGGAGAAAGACAAGCCGATGCCATCGATGCCTCATGGCGGCGGTATGGGCGATATGTACTAATTCATTTCTGCATAGTCGAATACAAAAACGACCATCTCTTGTACGTAACCCTCAGTCGGTACGCCACCCGGCTGAGGGTTTTTTATTCCGGAAGTCCAAGCTCACCGGTGTGAACTGCCGCACAACGCAATTGATTCCTCTATTCATTTGCAATAAATTAGATGAGTGGTTGGTGGACCGCGCGAAAGGAGTAACTATGCAACCCTCACTTCTCAATCAGTTCCTCACATGCCTCTTCTGGATCGTAGCCGTTCTTACCGCCTGCTACCTCGTCGTATTTGCCCTACGGCTCTTTGACGATGTTCGAGCTGGATTGACGCGTTTGAAAAAAAGAATTTTCGGCTTCCGACGGTAAGATCAGGCGAAAACCTGGGCAGAGCTGGGATAAAGTACGAGTCACTTTTTCATCAAGCAGCTGTGACACGATCGAGGATATTCTGCAAGCGCCTTTCCGGAATGCAATCACGGTGTCGATTGTGGTGGCGGTGATGCTGTTCTGGCGTTGATGTAATAAGCGAACGTACCGAAGGCGCGAACTGCTTCACCCTGCGCGTGAACCGTTCCCACTTCGTCAACACCATACCCATCTTCACCGCCATGGGGATTCCATCCGTTGCGGATACCGTGGTCGCGTTCGCGGTGCAGAGTCACCGATGCCGCGCCATCGCTATTTGTCCACACGTGATCAAGCATCAGTTCGATTTTTGGGAGAAGGTCCGACAATTCTTCGGGCGCCGAGGCATATGCATCCAGCAGGAAATTGACGAACGCGCCATTCCCATCCATCCGAACTTGATAGAAATAGTGAGGGTCAACCCATCCTAATGCCGGATCCATGACACGCTTTGTCGTTGCTACGACAATTGTTTTATATTTCGGGTCTTTCGTCACGCGATACAATGCTGCCGCGATTGACGCATAGTCCACTCCATCCCACGGAACCTGTTTTCCGAAAGCTGCCTGGCCAGGGCGGCCTTCCCATTTTCCGTTGCCTTTATACAGTATCTTTTCGATTCCGGGGTATTTCGAGTCACCGTTCCAAACGAGGAGCGCATCACTGAGAAACGTTTTGTCTCCGGTCGCGTCGTAGAGCCAGCAGGCAATAGTAACCATCTGGTTCATGTTGCTATTTGTGAAGACACGCTGCGTTGCACGCGCATTCGGCGGCCAGTTGTACCAACTCCAAAATCCTTCGTGGTTCGAGAGGCGGCCTTCGGTACGTGCCTCGAGGTATCGATGACGGGCATCATCGACAAGCTCACTATGATTTCTTCCGGTGACATTCCACCACGTACATTCGGCCAGGCATATCCATGCGCAATCATCGACCCACGTGCCGGTGCACATTCTTCGGAGGTCATGATCAATCAGATGAAAGCGGAAAAGAGAGGAATCGTGTGTTGCGGCGAAGAGATACGCATCGCCGATCGCACCGTACGCTCCCTCCCAGCACGGGGTGTAGACGTAATGGAAAAGCTCATCGATGAGGTACGCTCGCTGCAGCCACTTCTCGGTTGGGTGATAGTTCTGTGTCGATGGGGCTGAAGAGGGCTGAGCAGGGGAAAACAACGCCGCCGGTTTTTCTTTTCTCGTGAACTGTATGAGGAAGAGAAGAACGAGCGTCGTGATGAGAATACCGGTGATGATGATATAACGCTGTCGTGATGCTTTTCGTGGAAGCTTCTTCTCCGGTTCAGGATGTTTTTTCTTTCGATGGCTCATACTGTGTGGATCCATCGGCGCGATGACGCTGTCGATGGATGGAAGGTACAACGTATTTCAGAAGATTACAAGCGATGGCTTGCAGACGGGATGTTGTTAGAGGAAGTCATCAATGTCTGGACTCTTTCGATCATTGCCGCCCGAGAAACGATTCCATAGCTTGCAGAGAAGGAATCCAAAAAGGACAAGAACAAAGGCTGCACAGCCCTAGACAAAGATTTCCTCGGTCGTGATGTATAACAGCAGGGATGGTATCGCGCGCATGGCTAAACCTTTCCGAGTACACCGATAAGGTACGCATTATCCATAAAAAAGTGTTGATTTGCATCAGTCGCTTTGTGATTTGCGTGATAAGGCAGAGAGCGGTTGGTCATGTGCTATTCCCTTGATAGTTCCAGCATGAATTGCTACATTCACTGAACACATTTTTTGATACTCATCATTCAGCGAATTGTCTATGAAGTTCACATTTCTCTCGCTCCTTTGCATTGCATCTCTTTCCTTCGATGAGATCAAGAAATTTCGGGAAGAATGGCTTGGATCGACATCAGCGGAGAAATTGCCTGAACTCATGAAGTGGTGCCCGACCTGCAAGCGAGACTATCCTTTTTCGCTTGAGTTCTGTTCGTTCGATGGTGATACGCTCCGCGTTGTGCGAGAAGGGCAAAAGTGAGCGCTCAACAAAAATATATCGCACATCTCGATCTGGATTGCTTTTTCGTTTCCGTTGAGCGGATTAAGAACCCGAAGCTCAACGGTAAAGCAGTCATCGTTGGTGGATCGCCGGACGGACGCGGCGTTGTGGCATCGGCTTCCTATGAAGCTCGCAAATATGGTGTCCGGTCTGCAATGCCGACGGCTCAGGCACTTCGACGTTGTCCGCACGCGATTGTGGTCTCCGGTCATCACGATGAATATTCAGATTACTCACGACGGCTTTACAAGTTCATGCTGACTATCGCGCCGATTGTCGAGCGCGCTTCGATTGACGAAATGAACATCGACTTGACCGGCTGCGAGTCGCTGTATAACGACGATCTTCCCGGCTTTATGTGCACACTCCAACACCGAATCTGGCAAGAATTCCGGCTTCCCTGCACAATCGCTCTTGCTGCAAACAAGCTCGTTGCGAAGATTGCTGCAGGAACCGTAAAACCATCGGGCATTATCTTCGTTCCTCACGGAACCGAGCGTGAATTTCTTTCCTCTCTTCCAATCGGCGTCATTCCCGGTGTCGGTACGAAGACGGAAGAGGTCCTTCAGAAGAAAGGGATTAGAATCATTACCGACTGCCAGGCATTTTCTAAAGAACAGCTTGAAGAACTCGTCGGCTCCTTCGGTCACTATCTCTTCGAAGCGGTGAATGGGCGCGGCGGCTACACCATCACGCCGGAACAGATACGAAAAAGCATCAGCCGGGAAGAGACGTTTGCACGCGACATCAATGATCGGAAGGAGCTTGAGAAAATCCTTTTCTCGCTTGTCGAGAGCGTCTGCTCGACACTCAGAAAACATCGATGGAAGGCGAAGACTATCACGGTCAAATTCCGCTATGCCGATTTTACAACGTTCACACGTCGCCAAACCTGCACGCCGACAAACTACGATCCCGCCATCTTTTCCATCGCACGGGAACTCCTTGCCAAAGCCTTCGAGCATCCGAAACCGCTTCGCCTCATCGGTATCGGCGTCTCGAATTTTGTCGATGATGAAGAACGTGAGATCTCACTCTTCCCAACGCAACCGGATGGGAAGCAAACCGTCTTGAGTGCGATCGATTCACTCCGAAAGAAATACGGAGACGACGTCATTCACATCGGCCGCGTCTCCTGATCGCTTTCTGCCAACCTTACCGCCCTGTGTGTTTTAGTCGCCGAGTCAATCTCGTTTATCAAAGACCGGCTTTGTCGGCAGCTCTATCCTTGCCTAAAGCGTTATCAGTAATAGTATTACTGTTTTGAGGTGGTGCCGGAGATATACGAAACCCTGTGCGTCCGCATCCGTATTCCAGAGTACGTAAATTCTTTCACGGTAAACTTTCGAATTGCAAGGAGATGTCACATGCACCATACTCAACCCTTTCGCTGTTTCACGCTCTACGGATTATTCCTGCTCCTCGTAGTATCGGTACCGGCATTTTCGCAGCACGTTGTTGTTGACTTGCAGGATTTCCGTGAGAAGGAGGTACGTGCCATCGGTATAACGCTTGCGAACGATCTTCGCGTACACATCACCGCACTTGGCGGCGGTACAAAACAATCGTTCTGGAGAGACCTGTTCGATGATGACAATGACGATCCTCGCATGTATGCAAATGGCTGGATCATCAATGCCGACACGCGCGAACCGGTGTGGGAAATGACCCGCCGTAATACATCGGGTCGCACCGACCGCCGGCGCTTCGACGATGATGTTTCCCTGAAGAAGGGTTCGTACGAGGTCTACTTCGCTGCGTACGGCTATGCAAAGAATGACCGGAACTCGAATATCTCTGCGAACATCGATCGCCGTGAGCATTCCACGAGGAACAACGACGATGATAACGATGGCTGGAATGTCTCGAACGATCGTGATCTCCATGATGAATTTATGGAGCGTGCAAAAGAGTATGGCATTACCATCACGGTCGACGAGAACGGTGCTGCAGCGGTACAAACCTTTGAAGCTCCTCGTGCTTCAGCTTCGAATGTCTTTGCTGTGCAAAAACTTGGCGATCAAACGGTGGTGAGAAAACTCCTGACGGTCAGTCGGGATGTTCCTGTTCACATCTATGCGATCGGTGAAGGAAGAAAGCGCGACGATATGTTCGATTTTGGGTGGATCGTTCAGCGCGATACACGCGAACGCGTATGGGAGATGACGCTGCACAATACAGAGTATGCCGGAGGCGCTTCCAAGAACAGGAAATTTGACGGGGACGTCACGCTTAGCCGGGGAACGTATGAGCTTGTCTTCGTGACCGACGGTTCACATTCCAATGATGATTGGAATTCACCCCCGCCATACGATCCATACCGTTATGGTATTAGCATTTCTTCCCGCAGCGATGCCGATGCAATTACAGTCAGCGAGCCATCGGAAGAGAAGAATGCCATTGTCTCACTCACACGTGTTCGGAACAGCGACTACGTGAGCTCGGGATTTCGATTAAACGCCGACACCAAGCTTCGTGTCTACGCCCTCGGCGAAATGGATAATGACCGAAGCCTCGCCGACCACGGTTGGATTGTCAACGCGCAAACGCGAGAGCATGTGTGGGATATGGAACGCCGGAACACCTATCATGCAGGCGGGGCGAGCAAGAATCGTTTGGCCGATGAAATCATCTCGTTGCCGAAAGGTTCTTACATCGCGTATTACGAGACCGATGGCTCACACGCGTACGATCATTGGAATGCCGATGCGCCGTTCGATCCGGAACACTGGGGACTCACAATCTATGGAAGCGGAGAAAGTTTTACTCCATCATCAGTGTCGTCCTTTACTGAGGATGAGGAGGGAGGAGACGTCATCGCACAGATTATTCGCGTCAAGGACGACCGCAACCTGACGAAGAGCTTCACGATCGACCGGCCGACGAAGGTGCGCATTTATGCTCTCGGTGAAGGGCAAGATCGACAGATGTACGACTATGGCTGGATCGAGGACGCGAAGGGCGGACGTACCGTGTGGGAAATGACGTACAACATGACTGACCGCGCGGGCGGTGCGCAGAAAAACCGGCTTGTGAATACGACAATCCTGCTCGACAAAGGTGAATACGAGCTGCACTATGAGACGGATGGTTCCCATTCCTTTAACGATTGGAATGCCGATCCGCCAGACGACCGGACGCATTGGGGAATATCGGTGTATAAAGTGAAGGAATAAGTTTTTCCATTGACTGTGCTTCGCAGCCGATGCTCGACAAGTCAGTCGGGCATCGGTTTTTTATGCGGGACGACAGCCTTCGTTTTTCTATTGTTCATGGTTGGTAGGACAGGCATTCTTGCCTGTCGAACTAGAGCAAATGAGTCCCGTCGCGCATTTGCGCTTGACAAGCGACGGGAGGATTTGTACATTGAAACGAATTAAATCTTTAATTTCTCCCAAAACTTCAGCTTAAGTTTCCGATCTCGTTGGATAAACCGGTCGAGCATTTGATCAAAAAGCCCGACGACAAAACTTGGCATGATTCAGTCATTGAAATATGGCAAAAATCAGAGTGATTGGAAATGTGTTTACAAAGCCCCTGATGAAGATTGAGATTTGGAAATGAATGAATGGCTCCTTAGGTTCCAGTAAAAAGGTGAACTGCGATGTCTCTAAAAGTTGAGCAAAGACTTGATGATTTCTTTTTCACTGAATCAGAGCCCAGAATACACACAACCGGAGCTCACTTGGTACCGCTGGAATTAATACATGGAGAGAAAAGGCGATATGTTTGGGTTGTAGATGAATTTTATGATGATACTTATTTCGATGGAGATATATGCTCTCCAAATGTATATGCAAACACGATTGAGAATCTATTGAACAAATCTTGACTGAAGAAAGGAGAATCGATGACGATAAAGACGCTCACTGCCGTTTTACACAAAGAAGATGACATGTATGTTGCAGATTGCCCCGAAGTTGGTACTGTTAGTCAAGGCTATACTATCGAAGAAGCATTAGCGAATCTAAAGGAGGCAACTGAACTTTATCTTGAAGAATTTCCGATTCCTAAAATCGATAAAGTATTGATGACAACGTTTGAGGCGGCGATCAGTGCCTAATTTGAGGACTGTCCCAGGAGCAGAAGCGGTCAGAGCGCTTGAACGTCTCGGCTTCAGGCAAGTACGACAACGAGGAAGCCATGTTATCATGAGGAAAGAAACACCTGACGGTGCAGTCGGCTGTGCCATTCCATTGCACAAAGAATTAAAGATCGGAACTCTTCGTGGCATTCTTCGTCAAGCAAAAGTTGAATCAGATGACTTTCTTGCAAAATTGTAGTAGTCACATTACGGTATTCTTTTCTATGCGAAGGGCAAAAAGCAAATAAGGTTTTTTGAGTTTCGCCATCCGCATAAACGTTGTAGGAAATGCAATGTGCTTTTGAAAGACTACGGTGGTAAAAGGCGGGGCTGCATCCTTTCGGTCCGTTAGTCTCAGATGTTTGGACAGATTTACATCGCATCAAACACGCAAAGCATCGAGATGAACATCCTTGTCAACTTCCTGAAACTGTTCTTGTACGATTGATTCTAATCTCTCAGGGGTTAGTTCCCCGCCGCTTGCGGCGGGCGTAGTTCATTGACCACCGACGTAGGTGACATCGTTCTTGATCCATTCAATGGAACGGGAACAACCGTAATCGCTACAAAACGTCTTGGAAGAAAGTATGCTGGAATTGAACTTGACAACCACTATGTTGCAATAGCTGAAGAGAAGTTGAAGCACATCCGACCAGATTCACATATTGGCGGAGTCTGGGTGAGCAAATATCTCAATGGGATTTCAACGATTCGGGACAAGGATTGGAATGCTCTGAAAGAACATTTTCACATTCCAGATCCGATCCCACTCCTTGAATACGATAACATTGTTTACAAGAACGGTAAGATCCGGAAGCACAATCATGTTCCAAAGGATACCGAAGAGATTCTTGTTCTTCCCTTTGACGATGTTGCTCCCCGCCAAGGACTTGCCGCAAGGACTGCTCATAACTGAAAACAGGTGCGTTACCCTATTCTCTTATTGCTCCGCCCTGTATTTCCATGCACTGGCGCCCCAGCGTAGAATAATGAAGTAAGAATAGTCCATCGCTCTTTTCCCCCTCCATTTTGACTCGCCAGAAATTTTTGGTACTTTATCCCGTCCACCATCAAGAGGGAATGCAATGAAACCACTCGTTGGCGTTATCATGGGATCGAAGTCGGATTGGGAAACGATGTCGAACACTGCTAAGACATTGAAACAGCTCGGTGTCCCGTTCGAAACGCGCGTTGTCTCGGCGCACCGCACGCCGGATCTACTTTTCAAGTACGCATCAACTGCCGAAGAACGCGGGCTTGAGGTTATCATCGCCGGCGCCGGCGGTGCCGCACATCTGGCCGGTATGACGGCATCGAAGACGACATTACCTGTGCTTGGAGTTCCAATAAAGTCGAAAGCACTGAAGGGACTCGATTCACTGCTTTCAATCGTGCAGATGCCCGCCGGTGTTCCTGTCGGTACGTTTGCCATCGATCGCGCAGGTGCGGTGAACGCTGCGCTCTTTGCCTGTTCCGTACTTGCCAACAAGTATCCACGGTATCGGGACGCTTTGAAAAAATACCGGAAGATGCAAACGCGAACGGTGCTCAACCATCCCGATCCGAGAGACAAGAAATGAAAGTCGGCATTCTCGGCGGCGGGCAGCTTGGCCGTATGCTGGCACTTGCCGGCTACCCGCTCGGCTTGCGTTTCCGTTTCCTCGATCCTTCGCTTCATGTTCCTGCCGGACATCTGGTCGAGCATACTCTCGGAATGTACGACGACACCGCAACGCTCGACCGATTCGCGCAGGGCCTCGATCTGGTCACATACGAATTCGAAAATGTTCCGGTCGATGCCGTCCACCATCTTGCCCGACAGGTTCCGGTTTTTCCTCCTGCAAGCGCATTAGAGATCGGTCAGGATCGGCTGCAAGAGAAAATCTTCTTCCAACAGTGCAAGATTCCTACTCCGCCGTTTGCCTCTATCGATTCGCGTGAATCGCTCGACTCTGCATTGGAGCGGATCGGCTATCCATCCATCCTCAAGACGCGCCGTTTCGGATACGACGGAAAAGGTCAGTGGATGCTCAGCTCGAAGGAGAATGCAACGGATGCATGGAAAGGTCTCCGCGATCAAAGTCTGATTCTCGAAGGATTCATTCCGTTTGAGAAGGAAATGTCGATCATCGCGGTTCGCGCTTCGACGGGAGAGACTGCGTTCTATCCGCCCATCGAAAATTACCATCGTGAAGGGATTCTTCGACTTTCAATCGCGCCCATCCAAGACAAGCGGCTTCAAGAAGAAGCGGAAGAGTATGCGCGACGGGTGTTGGATAAACTTCACTATGTCGGTGTGCTCGCGATCGAATTCTTCGTGTATGAAGGAAAACTCTTCGCGAATGAGATGGCGCCGCGCGTTCACAATTCCGGTCATTGGACGATCGAGGGTGCGGAAACGAGCCAGTTCGAGAACCACTTGCGAGCGATCCTCGGGTTGCCGCTTGGCTTAACGACGATGAATGGACATGCAGCGATGGTGAATTTGATCGGAACTGTGCCTGAGCGGGAAAACGTCTTGCACCTTCCGGATGCTCACCTCCATCTTTACGGTAAGGAACCGCGTCCCGGCCGGAAGCTTGGACACGTCACGCTTACAGCGAAAAATCGAATATCACTTGAAGGGAAGTTGAGAGAGTTGTTCAGCGACATCCACCTCGAAGAACTAGCCGAAAGCCTCCCTTCGTAGCTTTACTTCCAATCGGTCTTACATTCCGTTGCCCAGGTACCTCAGCGATAGCATGGTAATATCGTCCGATTGTGGTTCTGTGGCTGCGAACGTCTTCAGCTCAGTGTGAATGCACTGCAAGAGATCGGTCAATTGCTTATCTTTGCCCTGGCTCAGACACTCGATGAGACGCGGCTCCTCAAAAAGATCCTTCCCGGGATTCATTGCCTCGGTGACGCCATCGGTATACATGAAGATCGCATCGCCGGGCTTCAATGTAATCGTTGTTGAATCGAAGGGAAGGCCGGGAATTTTTCCGATGATCGGTCCGCCGACATATTCAAGCGGAGTAACGTCGCCATTGGTGCTCACGATATAGGGAGGATTATGCCCGCCATTGCTGAAGGTAAACTCGCCAGTGTTGGTATTCAGCACGGCGTAGAAGATCGTTACGAACATTGCAGAATCGCTTTCGGGAATCAGCATCTCGTTGACTTGTCGCAAGCACTCACCGGGATTTTCCACACGTGAAGCAATTGCCTTCAGTACCGTCCGGCTGAGTGCCATGAATATCGCAGCCGGTATCCCTTTGCCGGAGACATCGCCGACTACGACGGCGAGATGATCATCATCGAGAAAAAAGAAATCATAGAAATCACCGCCAACCTCCTTCGCCGGGACCATCGTCGCATAAATATCGAATTCCTTCCGGTCAGGGAATGGCGGGAAGGTGCGAGGCAAAATCGATTGCTGGATACGAGCGGCAATATTGAGATCCTGTTGGAAAGCGATCAGCTGCTCATGTTCTTTCATCGCCTGTTTGATGATGTGAAGTTGCCGGATCGTTTTGTTGATCGTAACTTCGAGGTCGGTAAAGTCAATCGGTTTCGTGACGAAATCGAACGCGCCGCGGTTCATTGCCGTCCGGATGTTTTCCATGTCGCCGTATGCCGAGACAATAACGGCCTTCAGTGCGGGGTTTTGAAGCTCGCCGATCTTGGAGAGGAGCGTGAGACCATCCATCTCGGGCATATTGATGTCGGACAGGATGAGATTAATCTCGGGATGTTCGGCCATCTTTGCGAGTGCAGCGAGGCCGTGCTGTGCAAAAACGAACTCGTATTCATTCTCGCGTATCTGTTTCCGGAACTTTTGACGAATGAGCAGCTCAAGATCAGGCTCGTCATCCACCACTAACATCTTAATGGGCATGAAATTTTTCCTGTTTTATAACGTATTCACTGTTGGCATCTTCACTCGGCAATAAGCAGGTTAGATCGTAAGCACATCTTTCTTGAGCTTTTCGAAATCAATCGGCTTGGTGAAGTAATCGTCCGCTCCGTATGTCATCGCGGTCTGGTAATTATGCTCGTCGTTATAGGCGGTGACCATACAGACTTTGAGCTGGGGAAAGTCGGATTTCACCGATCGCAGAAGATCTAGTCCGGTCATCCCCGGCATGTTGATATCAGATAGAATGAGAACGACGTCAAGTGGGCTGAGCATGCGGAGTTTTTCAAGGGCTTCTTCAGCCGAGAAGGCGAAGACGAAATCGAGAGTGCCATCGCGCAGTTCCCTCCTGAAACGCTGTCGGTACAACAACTCCACGTCGCGCTCGTCATCCACAATCATGAGTTTCATAATGCTCTCCGTTCGAGAGAAGACAATAAAATACAAAACTGCCACAGAAAGTAATAGACTGGCGACGGAATTGTCGAGGACGTGCCATATGATAACAGTGCTGATAGTTTGTGCTTTGGCAGAGGGCCTCACGATCGAGGAATGACTGTGCCATGGCTCGGCAGGAAATGTACGGAGAAATTTTGGAGTGTGCAAGCCTTGTTATACGTCTGCATTGCAGGCAAAGAAGGTGACTCTATCCGTTGGATAGTTCTTATCCATGAGAAACGTTACGGTTGAAAAAGTCTCGAGAGTTGATGTTGCCAACAACAGATAGAACAGCATGATGTGTCTATTGAGTCTCGACATAGCACTGAGAAGGACAATAGCGAAGTAAAAAAACAGCACCCGTTGTTCTTACTGATGTGCCCGGAGCAGGGTACACACTTCAAAGAATGAGGCAGAATCGAACTCATTAACCATAACGGTTACTCGGAAGCTCTCGGAGCTTGTGGCTGACTAATAACGGTTCAGTCTGGCAACCGCAGGATATCCTCGAAATGTTTTGTATGTACAAAAGATGCGGTGCTCAGTGTAGCGGGGGCAGGAACTTTCCGGCAGCTACAACTCTGGATGTTCTCTACGAAATGGCCTATTAGAATTTGAGTGCATCGTAGTCTTCACCAGACCTGCGAAATCAGCCCTATCCACGATACTGGGTGGAAATCGTAGCGCTAACGGGAATCTTCGGTACCCAGTATGCGAGCCTTTTGTAATGAAACTTGAATTGTAGTTATTTGGCTACTCCGCAGGGATTATGAAGGGGCAGGACTCTCACCAACCAGCAAGTGAACGGGGAGAACTCTTAAAATGGAGAGGGATCCCGATCATTTTTTGTTCGTCGTGGTCGGAGTTCCTTCCCCTGGACAATATGGCAACTGCAGCGCTTCTACCGATCGAAAAAGAAACTCACCCCGAATTTGTGTGAATTCCCAAATAGATCATCCTTCATTTTCACAAATGCGTAGTCGACCGATAGGAAATGGTAAGTTATGCCAAATCCGAATGAGGTGTTCTTGCTTCCTGTCCCACCTCGGATGGCAAATCCGTAGTCTCCTGTTGACAGCCGATATTCAAGACCCGCAGCATATTTGACAGTAGTTCCCTCCTTCCCTTCAATGTCCTGCCGCGTGTTCAAGTCTACAGCAACGAGGAAGTTATGGGTAGAGTCAGTTGTACCGAACCTGTACGCTGTTCCGCCGATATAGTAGGGTGTCAGCGACTCGTTCTTTAGATTTGCAGCGATGTTTTTCGCCGTCAATCCGATCGTCCAATGATCGGTCTCGAGCGGTCGCAGCATGAGGCCAAACTCCAATCCTAACCCCGCGCCATTGCCGACGGGTGAGTCGAGCGTTGTGCGGGTCAGGCTCATCCCGCCTGAGACGAAGGACGCAAGCGGAAGTCCGTAGGAAAGCATGAAGGTGTTCACGCTTAGGGTGCTCTGCGTGTTTTGCAATCCCTCCTCCAGCGTTGCCGCTTGTCGGGTCCAAGAAACTCCGACAGCACCTCGACCGACGGGATACACCAGGGCTCCATAGTCAACGACGATTTGGTTTAGCTCAGGCAACGCCCAGTGCATGACCGTTGCTTCCCCGCGATCAATTTGGCCCAGCCCAGCGGCGTTCCAATATACTGCGTTCGCATCATTAGCTACAGCAACATATGCCCCGCCCAATCCCTGTGGGCGCGCCCCGAGCTGCAGGTCTGCCTGCGCGAAACTCATGTGCACTACTCCAAAGAGCAGTACAGCAACGACCGGAAGGATAGATTTCATAGATACTCCAGTTTCTGTTATCAAACGTTGATGGTTGATCTTCATGGCATCACCTATTTTACAACACCGATGGGTTTCTTGATAACCGTCTTTGTTCCAGCAGCATCCTCGAACTCAAGGATGTAGATATAGATGCCGCTACCGACGTAAGTATCGAAGTCGTTTAGTCCATTCCACTTTCTGTTCGTCGTTCCGCTGACGGCTTCCCGCTGGGCGAGGGTGCGAACGAGATTTCCGGCAAGATCGTACACCTTCAACGTCAGGAAGCCGGATGAACGCACATCAATTACGGCCGTCGTTCCTTCTCCGGGATCAAAAGGATTCTTTGTCCAATACATCCCAAAGGCACTCGGCGAAGCATCCGTTCCAAGGGCGTAAATGCTAAAGTGGTTCGTCGTAACGGTGACTGTGCGGTTAGTGCTGGAACGTGTTTCCGGGTCAGCTTTGATCCAGTCATGTCCGTCCCAGAAGAAGACGGTGAGATTGGCCTCGTCTATGTCATTGACGCCATCTTGGTTTACGTCGAGGTCGGCGTTGGAGTACGCAAGAGTCAGTGTGACTGGTTGGTGGAAGACAAGTCCGTCGGGGCCAAAGCGGTGCGCCGTTGCCAACAACTTGATAGAAGGATTTGCCGGCTTAGGGAACTGACTTGTGGCAACTGTGTTAATCGAAATTTCCGTCGCGTTAAGGAGCGCGTTGGCGGGAATCGTGACCATGGTTCCGTCAGGTGATTTTACAAGGCCGCCATCGTTCCCAATGAGTTGTGTCTCCACCGGCTTGATATAATTAAGTGTGATCGCTTGTTGTGCGTAGTTGCCGCTCAAGTCGGTCACCGTCACCGTGATATCATTCTCCCCTTCGACAAGGTTGACAGTGATACTGAACCTCCGTTCAGGATTTGGCGGAAGCGACAAGGGTGAAGAATTGACATTGTCGCCGCTTGGATTCTTCACAACTACAACGATGTTGCGGATCGCATTTGAGTCCGGAACATCATAATATGATCCTGTCAGGATAACTTGATTCTCATACACTTCACCGTTCAGGCCGCTGCCGTTCCGGGGAAGCGGCGCGACGGCCACGCTAACGTGGGGTGGATCGTTGTCAAGTGCAATGGTTCCTCCGAGCGTGCTGCGGTTTGGAACGTTATCCTGCGCAGAGATAGTGTAGACGAGGGCATTACTTGTCTTGCCGGAGTTAACCGAGATGGCGGCGGAATAAATTGCATCTCCAGCAACCTGGTCGCCGTGAGTACCATCGTCGTACATGCGGATGTTGCGGGCAGCAGTGTCGATGTCGATCGCAGTGAGCATGACGGAAGCCGGATCGACGCCGGTGGTCTTATCTGTTACGAGTGCCGTCACTATGATGACCTGACCATCGCGAGCTGAGGTCTCACCCGGAGGGTAGATGATCTCGACATCTTGAATGTCCGGAGCCTTCGTGTCGACGACGAAGTCAAGACTCGCAACGGGTCCCCATTTGCCGGCAGCGTTCTCTCCGCGAACGTAGAGCGTATGCTTGCCCTCGGCAAGACCGGAAATGGAAAGCGTCGCCGTCACGCCCTCGCTAAGCGAATTAAATGCCCCATCGGTTGGAGCAAAAGGATTTCCCTCACCGGCAACGCTAATGACATCGACCGAGAATTCACCACCCTGGATGTTCGAAACCTCATCGGTGAACGTTGCTGTGATATTCGTATTCGAGTTCAAGACCCTGTCAGGATCGGTAAGCGTGAGGTTCGACACTGCGGGACCACTGTTGTCGAGCAGCAAGGCGATTGCTCCGCTTGCAATCAAGTTTACCTCATCCCGAGCGGTCACTGTTACAATTTTGGGCCCATTCGATTTCGGATTGACCTGACTGATTGTGTAACGAATGGAATAGCTGCCGTCGTGGTTGTCTGTGACGATTTCACTTCCCGGGATATATGCTGTGTCGAGTGCACTGAAATCGCACGTCACAATGTATCCGGCAGCATCAAATCTGGCAAGGAGCACCGCCGTTTGACCGTTGCTGTAAAGTGAATCCGGACCCTGGCGAACCAGCGAAACAAAGAGAGGTAAGGTGTTGTCCAGTTGCACCCTCACCTGCGGATTGTAGGTATTTCCTGCCGCGTCCGTGACCATCGCCGTGAGCGACTTCACGCCATCGACAACTGTATTAGCACTCTGTAGGGTATACGTCGCCGTGTAGGTTCCGGAATTTGCAGGATCGGTAAGCGATAGAGCCGCTGGTGCTTGGCTGTCGAGTTGCTGCAACTGTGCAACAGGGATAATCACAGTAATGCCCGCTTCGTTTCCATCAAACACAAACTTTAGCGTGTCGCCATTTTTCACAGCCTTTGGTGAAGCGACAAGCGTTCCGGTTGGCGGAGTATTATCGACCGTCAAGCTGCGTAAACCAGAGTAGCCAACCTTTCCGGTATTATCGGTTGTTCGAACTCTGAGGGTATGTGTACCGTCTTGAACCAATCGGGTGTTCCACTCAAAGCTTCCGGTACCGCCTGTGTCAGGTGGTGGAGCCGTGACGGCGTTCCACGCTCCTCCATCAATCGAAATTTCCGTCGAAGCAAGTGTGCCTGGAGCCACGGGGGTAGCGTTGAAGGTGACACTCACGATCCCTCTCAACAAGCTCGACGCCGCCGGGCTTACGAAGGTAATCGACGGCGTGTTGTTCGTCGTGACAACAACTGATGGTGAGAAGTTTTGTAGCTTGAGGGAATTGACTGCACGAACTTGGATAACATGCTCGCCGTCGGTGAGCGGACTGGTATTCCAGGAATACGTGTTTGAATATGACGACACACCGGACGGCAGGTACGTTTGGAGTAAACTTCCATCGACATACACCTGCACGGTATCGAGGGCTAAAAGAGGGTTAGTGGTTGCTGAGAAAGTGATGCTGACATTTGCGCCACTCACGGAGGCGCCTGGTGCCGGTGAAGTGATCGTGAGAGTCGGATCATTAAGGTTGATTGTGCCTGAGTTATCAATAAAAACACTCACGGGCATTGGCACAGGGCCGATCTTTCCATTGTTCACGAAGTATATCAGCGTTAAGGGTGTGCCGGGTGCTTCGTTGATCGTTCGTGTGTTGAGCGTGCCGGTCCAAATCGGTAAGTTGTCGTCTACGATCTTGGTCAATGTTCCACTCAGAAGCGTGGTGAAGGTTCCGGCTGCCGCGTCCTCTTTTCTCAACTCGTACGTCACGCTCTGAATGCCCAACTTTGGATTAACAGCGTTCGGATCAATTGTGTAGACAGCGAGTGGAAATTCGCCACTCAACGTATCGCCGGTTTCAGGATAGATCGGCTGAACGAACGGTCCGCCCGTGTGCAAGAATCCCCAGCTCAGCGCGTTGTATACAGGGTTGACGGGATCGATGATCAGCTTATTGTTGTTGACTGTAGCGCTCCACCAGTAGCTCCGGTTGTGGATGCTGTCGAAGTACTGCAGCAAGACGCCAACCGAATCGCCCGAGACAATGGCGAGATCCTGCGCATCGCCACTGGCAAGCGGAACGCTCATCTCAACTTCCCAGTTTCCCGCGACAACACTGGCAGCGCCACTTCCGTTAACCGATGCATCAGCAGCCCAATTTGATCCATCGAAGTTGTAATCCTGGAACGTACCATTTCCCAGAACACGCGCTGCATTATCGAGTTTTGCATTTGGGGCTCCAGGGTTGTTGAGGATGTAGTTCAAGCTCCCGCCGCTGCTACCTTGATCGAAGTAGAGTGCAAGATAGTCGGTCGGAGATGGAGTGAGATTGTTAAGTCTCACGCCGAACAGGAGGTTACCCGGTGAACTCTGCTCCTTGATATTCAGCGACGCACGGAGCTTATTGCCGCGGAAGTCCGTGAAGGCAATATTCTTCGAGAAGCTGTATCGCCAGTTGTTATCGCCGGAGATGTTGCCGTCAATGGTTGGAAGGATACCGTTGGCGCTGAGCGATGCAAGGCTCCTGTCGGCGATGCCCGTTCCACTGGTGACAACCTCACCCCAACCTCTCTTTCCGTTCGACCCCGTTGCGGATGGATCGGTCGCCGTCGCATTTGTCTGGTCCCAGAAGTAATTGTTGTTGATATTGTCCGTCACTTTCAGCAGCATCCCAACCTTATCGCCGGGATTGAGATTGAGGTAACTGTTAGAAGCATCGGACGCTCTCTTGAGAGGGACGGCAAGCTCGAAATTGTAGAGCCGCATTGCCCCGCTGGTCCCTTTCCTCAAACCGAATCCTCGCGCGGCAAACACCGCATTGGTATCCCACGTACTTCCATTCCAGTGGCCATCGCGAGGAGAATTGCCATCGGCAAGCATCGTGACAAAGTACTCCCCCGGGGCGCCAGGCGCTCCTTCGAGAGTGCCGCGAGTTCCTTGATCGAAGTACACGGTGAAGCGATTGAGATCCGACGCGTTAGGAAGCTGGATCGCTGCGGCAATGTACAGCGTGTCGAGATCGTTGGAGGCGAGGAACGTAAGTTGCTGAGCGCCGTTGAGAGAATCGCCGTTGATTCCGACGTTCATCACGCGCACGTACGCCGCTCGCCAGTCGATGGGATTCGCAATTGGAGCAATTTGCCCATCGTAAACGTTCGGTTTCGTTACGGAAGTTGCACGATAACTAAACAGCTCGAGTGCATCGCCGGCACTCTGGGCGACGATTGAGCCGTTGTTCAGCCCAAGAAGAATAGCGATAAGGAACGGTGCGGTAATTGCTGAAGTTTTCATATTATCATCCTTTGTGATCAGTGAATTTGAGCGTCAGGTGCAGAGTGAAGCAACGGATAAATTACAGCGACGTGGTCGTGTGTTCGCGATCTATATAAAGTGATGCAAGCAGCGCCAACTTTTCGGTTTTCCTGGCCTCCAGCATCGGCAGTGAAAACGCCGGCAGACGGTGTCAGCAAACCGTGAGCTAACCCCAGTTCAAACCCTGTATCTTCAGCGCGATTGTTACGATCGTCTAATCGGATGCCGTACGCCGGCGTAAATCTTCCACGCTTCAGATATCCTTTTGCGGGAAAAACCTTCACAATCCCAAACACCTCAAAGCCCGCGTTCAAATTCTTATCGAGAATAAGCACAACCTGCACCGTTGTCGCATTCCATTCTCACAGCTAGAATTTTGGTGGTTTACAATATCCATTTGTTTGTCGATCAAAAAGATTTTTTCCTGTATTATCATGCGAGAAGATAGTACGGATAAATTCATTGTGTTTCAAATATGGTTGTGATAGTACTCAACCAAAACAAGTGGAATTGGAGGGTAAATAAACGTGTAGGATTTTTGCTACACGAATACTATGCTTCTCATGACAACGTACCATTTGTAATCGACGACAATTTCAATATCATGCTAATTATGGTTATTTCTGTCAATTATTGAATCTCGGTGGCTGGCTGGGCGCGGTTCACTTCAAGCGTAAAGACAAAATAGTTGAGCGTTTCTCAATGAGGCGTTGTTCCGTTTACGCTCTAAAGAAACAAAGTTTAATTCCTTGGCTTGCTTGAAAAGTCAAAGCGTCAACTAATCTGCGATTCATATCTTGCAAAGGAAATCCAGGGGAACGTGCAATCAAGAAGATGTAATTCATTTCTGCAATCATCTAATTCACACATCTCATAACATTCTCTCGAAAGGAGATATGTATGAAATACATTTCAGCAGTTGTTCTGCTATCGTTGTGTTGT
>JACOSY010000004.1 GCA_016178595.1 Ignavibacteria bacterium | reverse complement strand
CCCTCGTGGGAGAATCGCAGCCAAAAGTGCCAAAAAAGCCATAATTCTTATGGATTTGGAAATTCGGGGATTTCCAGGAGGATAGCCTCCGAGAAACAAAAAAAGCCCGACACCCATTCTAGGGTGCGGGGCTCGGGAGGTGATTCGCGATGCTTCGACAATATAATACCCCGCGATGCGTTTGTCAAGAGTTTGGTAGTGCCTTATTTTCGGTGATGTGGTTCGACTCCGCTCACCACGACGCGTCGTCCTGAGCGAAGTCGAAGGACATTCTGAATCAAATTCAGGCAGTACCAAGAGTTAGAGAGCATTTCTGCGACTTTATTTGGCTGGCTGTGAACAATTTTATGAACAGGAGAGCCGACTCGCAATGAATCGGCTCTCAGTTGTGCTTACTTCTTAGACGGAGTTTACTTCATCAGCACAATCTTCCTTACTGTATTGTAGAATCGATTGTCTGTATTTTCGATAGCGCTCATGCGGAGGAAGTAGATGCCGCTTGCTGCGCTTGTTCCGTCCCACGTCACCTGATAGTAGCCTGCGTCTTTCTCCTCGCCATCGACAAGCCGACTGACTTCCTCACCGAGGATGTTGTAGAGGCGGAGTGTAACAACGCCCGGACTTGCAAGCTGATAGTCAATCGTTGTGACGGGGTTGAAGGGGTTGGGATAATTTTCCCCTAAAGTAGTCGTACTCGGTATCGCCCTCCCTTCATTCCCAGTTCCTCCTTCTGCGGCTTTCTGGTTTATGATGTCATTGGTGGCAAAAATTTTCTTATTTGAGTTCGGTGAGCTTTGTCCGTAGATGTCAAAGGCTGTCACGAAGTAGTATGCCCTGTTGTTTCCAAGCTTAGCACTAACGGTGATGTCGTAATCGGTGTAGGCAAGGGCTGTACCTATGTAGACGGGAATAGTCGGGACACCATCGCCGAGGCAGTCTGTTGCACCCACACAGATGTAGCGGTAGAGCCTATAGGTTATGTTGCTGCCGCTCGATGTCCACGTGAGACTAGCACGATAGACACCGCCAATATTGACGATCGTTCCAGAGAGTGTGGGCGCTCCTGGTGGAAGCGGGAAAGGACCATGCGGCGGCTGTTCACTTGTTTCAGGCAATGTGCCGGTTGCAAATGCACTCTGATTCAGATTGAGTTGCCCGTTTTGACTTACCATCACCCAATAACCTTTCCCCGGTTCGAGTTGAGTGGCGACAAAATATCCTCCGACCTGATATCCAAAGTACCCATACTGTACGATACCTTCAGGGTTAGAGGTAATCTTTGTCACGTCAAGTGGCTGTGAAAGTGAGCCGATCATATTCCATCCGGCCAAAACACCGACTTGCAGAAAGGTCACAGGCACACCCCAGTACGAGAGTGTCTGTGCCGAGCCAAAGTTCACCCAGTAACCCCGACCATTCACGACCGTATCTGTGGGAAGATAACCGTTCGAACCGTTGTAATCGTAGGCTGAAGAAATGGCACTTGGCCAGATCGCAGTTGTAGCAAAATTGAGAGCCAAGTGCGGAACGGAAAGCATGTTCCAGTTCGGCGAAATTGAAGCGGTAGTGGTATACCCCCCATTCGTGCGGCATACGCCTGATAAATCCCAGTATGATTATCGTGCCAAGTTGCGACGACATAATTTTTTGTCGAAGTGATACCTATGTAGTCGCCATAATAACCCTCGCTCGTGATTGCTGTTGGAACAAAAGCATAGTCGCTGATTTGATAATTGGAAAAGAAATTTCCACCATCGGTCGATCGTGCAAGATAGACTTGTGTCAAGAAATTATTTGTTGGGTCTATCCGGCCATCATAAAAAACGATATTCACTCCGCCATAGAAATCGACATTTATCCAGGGAGACCATTGATCGGTATAGGTAGCATCGTCATTCACTGTCTTTGTGTTCGACCAAGTATCTCCACCGTCGGTCGATTTTATCATCATGACATTTGGCTTCGTGTGGTCTGTCGCGGAAGATCCGTTTGCCCAAACAAGATAGATCGTACCCCGCCGAGGCCCTTGTGTGCGATCGACATCCATCGACGGAAAACTTGAGACGCGAATTTTTTCTCTTGGATCTTCACTTTTCGATACCCTTGCCCATATTCCAGAAAATCCAGATACGTTAAGGCGGATGGGTGCGTTCCACGTTCTGCCTGAATCGAGTGAGCGTGTAAAACCAAGAGCACTCTCATACCCTGGAATTACATCGAAGTATACCCACGTAGCGTAAATTTCACCGTTAGGTCCGATAGCCAGATTCACACCATGACCCGCAGCATATCCAGACGCGCCGGATATCCTTTTGGGATAGGAAAAGGAAACGCCGCGATCAGTTGATCGAGAAAACATGATTGCCTTAGGAGAATCCGACAACGCAAGCCACGCGACATAAATATTGTTCTTGAATGGGCTGGTCGCGTTGACATCAATCGCCATGTGCGTCTTATTAGGATTGCTGGTGTTCGGTATTGGTTGACCGGGGATTCGCCAATTTTTCCTCGTCTTTTCGTACTCGGCAACATAGATATTGTTTCCGCTAATGAAACACATGTACTGAAAACCGTCCAGATCGAACGAGACCGTCGGATCTGTTGCATTTTCATATAGCACCGTGTCGTGACCGCTCCACGATATGCCTTGATCTAACGACAGGTAATACCCCTGCGGCCAGATGGATGAAAGGAACCGAGGGATCGTGTTATCTCCCACAACAAGCTCGGTCGAATCTTTTGGGCTAACAGCTATTGACATCTCTCCTTGATACACGGTGGTGTCACGATATAGCTGAATATTAGGAAACCGAGATGGAGTTGGAACTGACGTTGTGTGAGTAATTTGCAGAATGGTATCCGTTGGCAGTGGTTTTGTCCTCAGCGGTTGAGACCACAAGGGAATAGAACTGATGATGCACAGAATGACTCCAACCGATAACCGGAATGCCTTCTGTCCTATCAGCATATGGTCCTCCTTTCAAAAGATTACAATAAATGAGATATTATTTAGGATAAGTATGATAGTTTTTCGAATAGCCATCGTCATACCGAATGAGATAATCAACGAATGAGCAACATTTTTTTCACGCTTGCAAATTGTCCCGCACGAAGTCGGTAGAAGTAGACTCCATTTGGAAGTCCCGTTGCGTTCCACAGCCTTGTATACTTACCAGGAGAAAGACTCTCTTCGATGATTGTCGCTACGTCTCGTCCCAAGACATCAAAAACCTTTAAAGAGACAAAGTCGGAACTCGGAACATGAAAAGCAATTCTCGTTTCCGGATTAAAGGGGTTCGGATAATTTTGAAAGAGAGAGAACTCTTTAGGTAGATTATTTTGTTCAATACTATCTGCATCTGTTAAGACACCATCCAGCACAAAAACTCCGAGGGTATCCGGATTCCTTCCACCGCCGGCATAAATTCGATTATTGAGCGTATCGATGGCAAGTGATGTAGTACCGCCCACAGACACAAGACCATCGCTCAATGTTTCCCAAGTCGCTCCGGCATTCGATGAGTACAAGACCATTCTACCTGTTTCAACGTGTCCCATGCCGAGAAAAATCTGTCGTGGATCCTTGGGATTGATCGCCAGGGCATAAATGTAGATATCGGAGCTGGTAAAACCGCTATCGCTTTCTTGCCACGAAAGACCACCATCAGTAGACTTAAAGAATCGCGCAAAAGGAACCACCCAATTTTTCCACATCGCAACATAGACGTTCTCAGGAATACATGGATCAATTGCAACCAGAGTTGTGCTTCCGACAGGAACCCCGAGCTGAAGTTCAATCCATGAATTACCACGGTCGGTACTCCTGAACACGCCGGATTGATAACCGGCGTAAAGGATACTGTCGTTCACAGGATCGATGGCAAGAGAGGTCAGAAAATATGCGGATGGGTGCGGTACCGTATCCCAAGTCTGTCCTTGATCGGTGGTGCGAAAGATTTTATCTGGTCCTTGACCCGCGTAGACAGTTCGGCGATCCACAGGGTCGACTTCAATCGTTGCAGTTGGAAAATATCGGCCAATAAGCGAGAGTCGCCACGTGTAACCGCCATCGCTCGAAATATAAACGTCGTTGCTTTCTATGTCGAGACCCGGAATGGAAGCGTAGAGAACTTGCGAGTTCGTGGGGTCAGTTCTGAGCGCAGCGTAATCGGTACCAAGAAAGCTGAGACTGTCCCATGTCGAGCCACGATCAGTTGTCCGCATAAAGTATTTGTCTCCCAGTACGTAAACAGTATCGGGATTCTTCGGATGGATTTCAATGGCCATCCCCGCATTGCCGCGGGTCCCTTCCAAAAGCCTCCACGGTGGTTGCTGAGCGTCTGCAAATGTGCACACAAGCTCCACACAGAGCAGGATCCCAAGAAACCGTATCGACATTCTCTTACCTCACGAGAATCGTATTTATGACGTCTGAGTGAAGTGTAGCGAATTTTCGAAGGATTGTCAAGCCTTTCTTCTCGCTCCCACGGTCCTCCGTGGGAACGTAGCCCTTGAGACGCTCCCACGTCCAGCGTACATTCAGTCGTCCCAAGGGGATCGTAGACAGGAGCGGCGGAGCGAGAAGGAAAGAATGTGGGACGAACTGTTAGTTCGTCCAGAGCGAGCTGACAGCTCGCTCTACAATACAGATCGATAACGCCGTGTACGTGCTTGAAGTTTATCCCGCTGAAGACGGGAGGTTGACGGAGGAGGAGATAGGGATTGTGGATCCTGAATTTTCTTGAGCTGAAGCAGAATGCAATAATTATGAAATGGAGTGGACAATATAAATCCATAAACCGATAAATCGGTTCATGAATATTTATTGATTAATTGTAGCACCACAATTAATTGTGGTGCTGGGAGAATGAAACAAACAACACGCAAACCGTTTCAACGGTTTAATGGAGGATAGGGAGGAATCAAAATGTTACATTCATACACAAAAATTTACATCCATCTGATTTGGTCGACAAAAAACCGCGAACGACTATTGACCAAAGATGTCCGACCCAAATTATGTCAACATCTGCTTGAGAACGCAAAAGAAAAAGATATTACTATCGACACCTTGGGAATACAGATCGAACATATTCACATGCTGATACATTTGCGCAGCAACCAGAAGATCGATGATATCGTAAAACTGTTAAAAGGAGAATCGTCGCATTGGATCAATGCGGAAAATCTCATCCGACCGAAATTCAGTTGGCAGCGCGGATACGGCGCTTTTTCGATAAGCTCGTCGCATGTTGAAGCCATCCGGGAATATATCCAAAATCAGGAAGAACATCATCGAAAGAAAACTTATAGAGAAGAAATGATATCAATCCTCAGAAAATACGGTTTTGAATCTGATGAAATTGAAGCCACAGAAAAATAAAATCCTACAACCAATGACCGTATTGGAGCAGGAGTCTTTATCTTCTCGTTCCCACGGTCCTCCGTGGGAACGTAACCCTTGAGACACTCCCACGTTCAGCGTGCATTCCGCCGTCCCAAAGGGATCGTAGACAGGAGCGGCGGAACAAGAGAAAACATTGCTGCTTGCATCGCGATTGTAAATTGTTCATATTTTATCAGCTATTTCCTGTTCACTGTATTCATCAAAGCGTATGCCCTCGTTATCCGGTTACAGATCATGCGTGATTGTTTTTGCTGTCGTGCTCGCTTCAATGCTTTTCACCTCCAGTGTTGTTCAAGGACAGGGAAGTCCTTCAGTTCACCTCTTTGGGCACATCGATCCCCAACATGGCATTTCGTTCCAGGGTACTTACTACTCGAGTTGCTGGGGATGGGTTTCCCCGGATGGTAAGGAGTATGCACTACTCGGGACTGCGACAGGAACATCCATCATCGACCTTAATGGCGATACCCTGCGTGAGGCTGCCTTTGTTTCCGGACCGCCTGCAAGTTACGCGTACCGCGAGATAAAAACCTACAAACACTACGCGTATGTTGTATCGGAGGGAGGAAGCGGCGTGCAGATTATAGATCTCTCCGGGTTGCCGGATTCGGCGGTGCTTGTCAAGGATTTCATCTACACTTCGATCACGCCTCCCGACTCCGGGAAGAGCAACGATCGATCGCACACGGTGACGCTTGCAGACGGGTATCTCTATTGTAACGGCAGCGCACACTGGTCGCCGGACGGGTGCGTTATTTTTTCCCTCCGTGAAGATCCTACTAATCCGATATTCGCGGGGACGTATGAGCCGATGTATATCCACGATTCTTACGTTCGACATGACACGCTCTTCGGGGCGGCGATATACGCTGGTGGGGGACTATTCATCGTTGACGTGAGGGACAAGTCGAACCCATCGACCATTGGAAAGATTTCCTATACCGGCAGTGGAACGCACAACGGCTGGGCATCGATCGATGGTAAGTATGCGTTTACCACCGATGAGATTGGCACAACGGCACACGACATGAAAGTGTGGGCGCTCGATAGCCTTCCGAATTCTGTGAAGGTCGCAGAGTGGAGCGCCGACCCGACAACGAGCATTCACAATGTTCATGGACGCGGCCATTATGTTTATGCCGCCCACTATAAGGCGGGCATGCGTGTGGTGGATGTTCACGATCCCACGAATCCCATCGAGTATGGTTACTATGATACGTACACGCCGAATCCCGATCCTGTCCTCGGAGCGTATGCCGGATGCTGGGGAGTATATCCTTACTTTCCTTCGGGGAAATGGATCGGATCGGATATGCAAACAGGTCTCTACGTTTGCACGTTCGATTCTTTAAAACCCCGGAGACGACCGTCTTTGCTTGAGCCAAATGATAGCTCTATCGTAGGGCATCCTCCTCTTTTTCGGTGGACTTCGGCGGCGGACCAGGCAGAAGATCCGCATCGCTATGAATTGCATCTTCTCAGCAAGTTCCTCGATACGATGTTCACGACAACAGACACGAGCTTCATCTTGCCCGATGGGATTCTCGGCGCGGTAGGGCCCTTCGCATGGTTCGTCTTTGTGAAGGATGAGTACACGGAAGTATCCAGCCAGGACACCTTTTATTTTGCCTATCTACCAGATGGGGTTAGTGAAGAAGAGCGGAGGCCCGTGTCATATTCCCTCAAACAGAACTACCCCAACCCTTTCAACCCGCTGACAACGATCGCGTTTGAATTACCGGCGGCGTCCGAGGTCACGCTGGAAATTTACGACCTTGCAGGCCATCGTATCGCGCTCCTGCTGGATGGACAACCTCTTCCCGCCGGCAAACAAGATGCAGTCTTTGACGCGAGAAGTCTTCCATCGGGGACATATTTTTACAGGCTGAAGACGCGGACATTCGTCCAAACCAGGAAAATGATTCTTGCCAGATAACGCGCCTGATTGTCAACGGGTATTGACTTTGTAGGAAAATCGCATTACTTTTGGGAGACAAAATGCAGGAAGATTTCTCTCATGAGGTGTGAATGAAAAAGACAACGCTTCTTTATGTCGATGACGAACAGGGCGCTCTTGAAACGCTCAAGATGGGGCTTGAAGCAAAAGGGTATGCGGTACTGACTGCGGCAAGCGGTCCCGATGCGCTCGATCTGCTGAAGAATCAGTCGCCGGATATCATCGTTGCCGATCTGCGCATGCAGCCGATGAACGGCTTCGAGCTGTACCAGGCAGTGAAGCGCGATACGAAGTTTGCCCGGACGCCATTTCTCTTTCTTACCGCGGTTGACGACTTCCTCGCACAGAAATACGGCCAGACCCTCGGCGTCGATGCCTACATCGTGAAGCCGTTCGATATCGACAATCTTGATTCGATTATTCGACGCAAGCTGTCGAAGACCTGAGCCATCATGTCGTCGAAACCTTGAGCGACTTGCCACGAGTACCTGCCGGCTCACGATTTCTCTTCATCGATCTCTTTCGAGGTTTGGCGGTCTTCGTCATGATCGAGACGCACGTCGTGAACGCGCTTCTCATCACACCGCTCAAGGATGAGGCATTTTTTAAAGTGCTTACGTTCGTGAACGGTCTCGTCGCACCGTCATTCCTGTTCTGTGCCGGATTTGCACTCGCGATAACGTTCCAGCGCAAGTGGACAGACTTTACGCAGATGAAGTATCCGCTCTGGCGCTACATTGTTCGGCTGCTGTTTATCCTTGTCGTTGCGTACTCACTCCACATGCCGTTTTTCTCGCTCAAGCGATTGAGAGAGCTGGCCGATCAGAATGCGTGGCTTCCGTTCTTTCAGTCCGATATTCTCCAGGTCATCGCAGTGACGCTCTTCGTGCTAGTCGTACTCGCGCTTCTCCTTCGTGATCAAAACATATTCATGAAGGTGACCGCGATTCTGATTCTCGTTCTCATCTTCATCTCACCAATGATCAGAGAAATGGATTATTCGAACTCCTCCGTCTGGTTGCGGCCGTACCTGACGATGCAATTCAAGTCGCAGTTTCCACTCTTCCCGTGGGCGGCATTTCTTGCGAGCGGTACTATTATAGGATACCTCTTTCTCAAAGCTAAAGCGGCAAAGGGGGAAATACGTTTCATACGTCAACTTGGCTACGGGGCATTGCTCGGAATTATACTTTCACTCGTCGTTGAATATCAACCGATGACATTCTACCCGAACCACGACTTTTGGCGGGCAAGCCCGGAATTTTTCTTCGTCCGTCTGGGTATCGTCTGTCTCATTGCCGTTGGACTCTGGCAGTACGAACAGCGGCGAGGAGCTTCGACGCGATCCGTCTTAGGCGTGTTCGGACAAGAATCCCTCCTCGTTTACGTCGTCCATTTGCTTGTCGTCTACGGCTACACATACGAGTGGAGCTTCATCCGGATGTTCGGCCCGACGCGGAGCTATCTTCAGTGCGTGGAGCTATTCCTTGCATTGACTGCGGCGATGTACGTCATGGCATACGTGTGGCACTGGATGAAAGGGAAGGACGCTCGTATGGCGAAGGTGGTTCAGTTCGTCGTGCTCGCGACGATCGTGGTGGTGTTTATCGTGAAGCCGGATTGAGAAGCAGGGAGCGAAGAGTTGGAAGCGAAGAAGCTATTCAGTCTCTTAGAAGCTTGTCAAATTTCCACTCGTGGATCTTCGCCAGAGTTGCATAATCCGTGAGGTCGTACTGGATCGGAGTAATGGAAATATAATTGTTCATCACGGCGATCTCATCGGTATCGTCGGAAGTATCGATGACTTCGAGCTTGCCGGTAAGCCAGTAATACTCCTTGTCGTTCGGATCGCGCCGCACGTCGAACGTGTCGTCCCACCGCGTTTTCCCTTGCCGTGTAACACGCACGCCTTTGATCTCTTTCTTTTGGATGGCAGGAACGTTAACATTGAGAAGCGTCGCTTCGGGCAAACCTTTTCGTGCAACCATCTCTGCAAGCTTTCGTGCGAAGAGTGCGGCGTACCGAAAATCCGGCTCGGAACCATACGTTGTGAGAGAGATGGCAATAGAGGGAATACCGAGAATCGTTCCCTCCGTTGCGGCAGAGACCGTTCCGGAATAGATAATGTTGATCGCCGTGTTGGAGCCATGATTGACGCCGGAGACGAGGATGTCCGGTTTTTCAGGAAGGAGAGAACGGATGGCGAGCTTCACACAGTCGGCGGGTGTTCCTTCGATGGCATAGCCGAAGAACTCGCCGTTCTTGTAGAACTTGCTTGCACGAAGGGGATAGTTCATGGTGATAGCGTGGCCGACGGCGCTCCGCTGTTTGTCGGGGGCGATCACAGTGACATCGCCAAGTTTTTTCATCTCGCCGGCCAGTGCCTGGATGCCGGGCGCATCGATACCGTCGTCGTTCGAGACCAGAATCTTCAATCGCTTCTTCGTCATAGGATGCTGAGAACCCTGCGAAGGTTCTTCACCTTCGCAGGGATTGGAAGTCAATAACTTTCTTTCTCCGTCGGAAATTTTTGTTCCTTGACATCGTGAATGAATGCCTCGAATGCCGTGCGCATAATTTTCGCGAGTTCGGTGTAACGGCGAACGAAACGAGGCTTGAACTCCTCCGTCAACCCGAGCATATCGTATACGACCAGCACCTGACCGTCGCAGAACGGACCGGCGCCGATGCCGATCGTCGGAACCGGAACGGACTCGGTAACTCTCTTCGCAAGCTTTGTGGGAATTTTTTCAAGCACGATTGAAAAGACTCCGGCATCGGCAAGTACCTTCGCGTCGTGTAAGAGCTCGTCAGCTTCTTTCTTGTCCGTTGCGCGCACTTCGTACGTTCCGAACTTGTTGATTGCCTGCGGCGTCAATCCGAGGTGTCCCATCACGGGAATACCGATCTTCACCAGATGATGGACAATATCGGCAATGTATTCGCCGCCTTCCAGCTTGACGGCGCCGACGCCGACTTCCTTCATGATGCGTCCTGCATTCCGGATTGCTTCATCGATGCTTGCCTGGAAGGACATGAAGGGCATGTCAACAACGATGAGCGCATTCTTGACGGCACGCTTGACTGCCTTGGCATGGTAAATCATATCGTCAACGGTGACGGGGAGCGTTGTCTCATAGCCGTGAACGACATTCCCGAGCGAATCACCGACGAGGATGATGTCAACCCCCACCTGATCGAGATACTTCGCGACGAGGTAATCATAGGCAGTGAGCATCACGATCTTTTCGCCCGCGTGTTTCATTGTAGTGACGGTTTTTGTGGTGACGACACGAGGTTTCTTCTGTTCCTGCGCTCTCCCGGACGCAGCGAACGTTCCTGATCGGGCGGTTGAATTCTTCTTCGTCTTCATACGATGGTATGGGTGAGTGAGGATTCAGTGAAAGTCATATTCCATGCGCGTTCAAAACCATTGCGAATGCACGCCGCAGCTTCATCGAATGTCACAGCCCTCTCAAGGATTGTCTCCGCTTCAATCGTTCGTTGTTCGAGATGATCTTCGAGAACGGATCGGGCACTCTGTACATGCTGTGCAAGAAACTCGGTGATACGCTTGTGCTCGGTCCCAAGCAGGAAGGATCCATGCTGGAGAATGATTGTGCCATAGCGGCGCTGTGCGCTTCCCACAATCTTCTTTCCTTCGAATCGAATCTCACACTTCGCGGAACTGCTGAAGCATGGGATTGATGCCGGATTGGACAATGGCGTTGTAAGACGCTCGTCGTCCTCGGAAAGCTGCGCTGAAATTCCGAGAATGTTCAGTCCTTCCAGCAAGCCACGTCCGATGTAGCGATACACTTCTCTGACGCCTCGGTCTCCTGCACTCATAACGATGCTGTAGGTGAGTTCGTGTGCGTGAAGGATGGCGCGCCCGCCTGTGGGACGCCGCACGATATCGATTCCTTCGTCGGAAAGACGTTGGAGATCGAAATCTTCCATCCGCTGATGAATACCGAGCGAGATTGCATATGGCTTCCAGCCATAGATTCGGAGGAGGGCGTCATCGCGGGACGAATCGAATTGCCCGGCGAGAGCTTCGTCGAATTCCATATTGAAGCTGCCGGAGTGAAAGCCGGTGTTGAGGAATTTCCACATGGCTATCGGCGAGTCCAAATGATGCCGCGCTTGCTCTTCTCGATGAAATCAATGATATGCGTAATCTCTTCCGTCATCGGGAGTTCTTTCTTGATGCGATCCAGCGCCTGTGAGACGTTGAGCTGAGAATAGTAAATGAGCTGGTATGCCTTCTCAAGCGTGCTGAGAGTTTCCTGAGAAAAATTCCGCCGGCGCAAGCCGACGATGTTAAGACCGTTGAACGCAAGCGGTTCCGATCCCGCAAGGACGTAGGGAGGAACGTCTTTTGTCACTCTGGAATTGGCGCCGATCATCGTGTGGCGGCCGATGTGTGAAAATTGGTGAATTCCCACAAGCCCACCCACGACGGCGTGGTCCTCGATGATGACGTGACCACCCATGTTGACGGCATTCGCAAGAATCGCGTGGTTGCCAATGATGCAATCATGCGCGACATGTACATAGGCCATAAAGAAGCAGTGACTGCCGACAGTCGTTTTCCACCGATCATGGGTGCCTCGGTTTAACGTGACATACTCGCGTAGTGTGGTGTGGTCGCCAATTTCGAGAGTTGTTACTTCATCATGGAATTTGAGATCCTGCGGAGGGCTACCCAGAACTGCGCCGTGGTGAACATGGCACTCTCGACCGAGACGCGTACCGTTTGCAAGGAGGACATTCGAGGAGATCTTCGTTCCGTCACCGACGTGAACATCGTGCTCGATGATCGTCAACGGTCCGACAGTAACATTCTCACCAAGATGCGCTTTTGGGCTGACGATTGCGGTGGGATGGATCGTGGTGCTCATGTGAGTCCCGCCTGTAAGGATTATGGAATCAATGCTGGTTACCGTTCGTCTCGGTTCGATCGACGATCGCTGCACTGAAATCAGCTTCGGCAACGAGCTCGCTGTTCACAAACGCCCGTGCTTTCATTAAAGCAATCTTTGACCGGCGGCTTTGAACTGTTACTTCAAGCAGAAGCTGATCGCCCGGCACCACAGGCTTGCGGAACTTGCAATTATTAATGCTTGTGAACATCGCGAGCTTCCCCTCGGGATTTTCCAGGCCATTGAGTAACAGTACGCCGCCTGTTTGCGCCATCGCTTCACAAATCAAAACACCCGGCATGATCGGTCGACCGGGGAAATGTCCTTGAAAGAACCAATCGTTGCTCGAAACGTTCTTGACGCCCACGATGCGTTCATCCAGCTTGAATTCGATGATCTTATCAACCATGATGAACGGATAGCGATGTGGAAGGATTTTGAGGAGAGCGTTGCTATCGAAAATGACGCCTTCCTTCTTTTCGAATTGGTACTTCTTCACCAGCCTTTGCTGCTGATACAGCTTGCGAATTTTTTTGGCGAACTCGACGTTACTTGCATGGCCGGGGCGCGCGGCGAGAATCTGTGCCCGAATCGGTGCGCCGATCAGCGCGAGATCGCCCATGAGATCAAGAAGCTTGTGCCGGGCAGGCTCGTTCTTGAAGCGAAGCTCTTTGTTGTTCATGGTGCCATTCATCCCAATCACGAGTGCTTGGTTCAGACCCAGCTTCTTCGAAATGCGTTTAAGGTTTGCATCGGTCAAGTCCTGATCGGCGATGACGATGGCGTTGTCGATATTCCCGCCTTTGATGAGTCCCTGTGCATGAAGGGCTTCGACTTCATGGAGGAAACAGAATGTACGCGCTGAGGCGAATTCCTGCACGAATTCTTTTTCAAGGTCGAAAAGCCCGGTGTGCTGGCTGCCGAGTGCGGGATTCTGGTAGTCGATCAGGACCGTGACGCGGTAGTCGTCGGTCGGGAGCGCAACGATCTCCACGCCATCCTTTTCGTTCGTGAATCGAACGGTCTCGGAGATGATCAGGCAATCTTTCGGTGCATCCTGTACTTCGAACTCTGCTTTCAGGAGCGCATCGACGAATGGTTTCGCACTGCCATCGCAAATAGGAGGCTCGATGTTATCAAGCTCGATGACAATATTGTCGATTTGCATTCCCACCATCGCAGCGAGCACGTGCTCGACCGTGTGCACCTTGGCGTCACCAATTTTGAGTGTTGTGCCGCGAGCGACTTCCACCACATGATCGACCAGCGCAGGGATTTCGGGTTGCCCGGGAAGATCGACTCGTCGAAACCTGATGCCGTAGTCGATCGGCGCGGGCCTTAATGTCATCGTCGTGGTTACGCCCGTATGGAGTCCGATTCCCGAAATGGATACCGGTTGTTTGATCGTTCGCTGGTGGATCAACATGC
The DNA here is from genome assembly GCA_016178595.1 of Ignavibacteria bacterium. Taxonomy (GTDB): domain Bacteria; phylum Bacteroidota; class Ignavibacteria; order UBA10030; family SZUA-254; genus JACOSY01. Next base: position 17,297 of record JACOSY010000004.1, on the reverse strand, counting down.
AAAACCTTTCGCTGGTTACAGGTCTTCGGGTGTACTCTGATGCTTGAGGCGCTCTTCAAGCTCTTCGATCCGATGCCGGAGCTCCCGAATTTCCGTGAGGAGCGACGGGAGCTGACGTGCCGCTGCCTGCATACGCAGAGTTTCGTGAATCTCGTAAGCAGGATAGCCGAAGTATGTTTTACCAGGCTCCGTAATCGACTTCGGCACGCCGGACTGTGCGCCAATGATCGTGCGATCGGCAATCTGAATGTGGCCGGTCAACCCGACCTGTCCGGCAATTTGGCAATTCTTCCCGATCTTTGTGCTACCGGAAATTCCCGTTTGCCCGGCAATGACGGTGTTTTCGCCAATGGTAACATTGTGCGCGACATGTATGAGGTTATCCAGCTTCACACCCCGACCGATCCGGGTTTCTCCGAGCGATGCCCGGTCGATGGTGCAGTTCGCACCAATCTCCGCATCGTCTTCAATCACAACAATACCACGCTGGGGAATCTTCTCATACGTGCCATCCTCCTTTGGAGCAAAGCCGAATCCGTCGCTGCCAATGACCGTGCCGGAATGAATGATGACGCGGCGTCCAATCCGGCATCCTGCCTGGACAGTCACATTTGCGTAGAGGATGGACTCATCGCCAATGCTCACATCATCGCCGATAATCGTTCCGGGATAGAGTGAGATGCGAGGTCCGATCGTGCAACGTTCTCCGATCGCAACAAAAGCACCGATGGCAACGTCGGCGGCGATTCGAGCACTTTGGGCAACGACTGCCGTCGGGTGAATCTCGACTTTGAGGGGAACGGCCGGCGGGTGGAATTCATCGACGAGGCGCAGAAACGATAGATATGGATCTTTGACTTTGATGATTGCAATTGGAACGGATCGTTGTGTCATTGTATCAAGCACGACATCGAATGCGACAAGCAGCGCTGAAGCGCCCGTCGTTGAGACGAACTTCTTATACTTCAGGTTTGCGAGAAACGTAACATCGCCCGCGCCGGCCTCCTCGATTTTTGCTACCCGCACGATCTCGATATCACCGTCGCCGGAGAGTTTGCCATCGAGAAGTTTCGCAATGTCGCGCAGTCTCATCGACCTACTTGTTTTGGAATGTTTGAATACGCTCGAAGACTTTCGATGTGAGATCGTACTTATCGTTGGTATAGAGCAGCAGGATGTCGCCGCTCTTATCGAAAACATAATCGTACCCGTCTTCCTTTGCTATGTCCTGGATGACTTTGAAAATCTTATTCTGGAGGGGCTTCATCAACTCGTTCTGTTTTGTAAAGAGCTCGCCACTCTGGCCAAATTTCTTCGTCCGATAATCGGCGATCTTTTTGTCCATATCCTGGAGCTCCTTCTCCGACTGCGCGCGAAGCTGATCGGTAAGGATCAGCTTCTTCTTGTCGTATTCCTCATATTTTTTTTGCCATTCATTCTGCATCTTGGCAAGCTCGCTTTGCCATTGTGCAACAATGTTGTCGATCTGGTGCTGTGCATCCTGCGCTTCGGGCAGCCGATCCATAATTGCCTGTGAGTTGACCCAGCCGATCTTTGCCTGGGAGAGTGCCGCGCCGATGCAAAGGAACATGAGACCGACAACGCCGAGCATTCGTGTAGTTTTCATAAAGAATCTGCCTTTGAAAGAGTGAGTGTTACTTTCCTGTTCCGCGTTTCAAGCGATCAATGACCTGGAAGGTGTAGTCATACTTCGGCTCGCCATAGAGGAGAACGAGAATCTGATCATTCCGGTCGAACATGAATTGCACCTTTTGTTCTTTTGCCACCTGCTCGATTACTTTCATGACCTTTTGTTTGATTGGCTGGAGGAGTGAATCGGTTGCACGAGCGAGTGCGCCTCGTGATCCGAACCTCTCCTGCTGGTACTGCGCTCCTTTTTGTTGGAGTGCAACCAGCTCATCTCGTTGAGCGCGTTTCTCGTCATCCTTCAGGAGCGGCTCTTTTTTCTGAAAGTCTTCGTATTTCTGCTTTAGCTCTCGATCCATCTTCTCAAGCTCGTCCTGCCACTGCTGACCGATCACGTCGAGCTTTTTCTGCGTCTCAATCGCTTCGGGATACTCCAGCAGAACCTTTGCAGAATTCACGTAGCCGATTTTAATCGCCTGAGCATGCGCCTGCGTGGAAGAAAGCCCAAGAATCATCGCAAGACCGCAAAGGGAAAACACTAGATGTTTCACGTCTACCTCGTTCTATTTATGAATGAATTGGAATTCGCACCTGATGAACTAAAAGCCTCGACCGAACTGGAAGTGGAATTTCCATCCGTCCGGTTTTCCGTCTCTGGGATAGACATCATCGACGCCATAACCATAATCGAACCCGACCATGCCGATCGGTTGGATGAGAAGTCGGGCGCCAAAGCCGTATGACCGTTTGAGGTCGAAGAAATCCGTATGGTGGAAATCCACAAACACATTACCCCCTTCGGCAAATCCGAGGATGTAGATCGGAATGGGATTCAGCGTGAGCGCCAGCCGCAGCTCGAGAGAATGCTTCTCGACAACGTGACCACCGATCTCATTGCCTGCGTTATCTTGCGGACCAATCTTCCGATCCTCATAGCCTCGCAATGATGTCGTTGAAATGAGACCAATCCCGGTTCCGCCCATGAAATAGAGCTCGATGGGCGGGATATGGGAATCTTTGTTGAATCCGTCGATATACCCAAGACTTGAAGAAGTGGAGAGCACGAGCCTGCTGGAGCCGAAGAGCGGCGTAAACCACTCGGCATCAAAGTGCCATTTGTGGTAATCGACATTACCGGGAAGGATCGGTCCACCCGATACTTCCGTCGTCAATGACACGATCGAACCGTTCGCGGGGAAGATAGGGCTGTCGGTGCTGTTGCGGGAGAGTGTTTGCGTGACACTCACCTGGTTTGTAAGTCCTTCGAGGTATAATCCGCCTCCATTGTGGACGTTGTTCCGCTGGAAGCGGATGTTATAGTCGAGACGTGAGTACACGTCGAGCCAACTCAGCCGTCCACGACCGATGCGGACGGAAAGCCCGGTTTGTTGCAGGTCGTAAACGAATACCTGTCGTGTATCGAACAAGCTGACGCCGAATGTCGTGGGTGTATTGTAGAGCCACGGCTCGGTGAAGCCCAGGGAAAACGTTCGGAAGCGTGCGCCTTCGCCGAACTGCCAATCGAAATTCAACACTTGCCCGGCGCCCCCGGAGAGCGGATTGCTAAGAGCAAAGTTGTTGATCGTAAAGCCGAGTGCGCCCGTGACGCCGAATGCGCCGCTGTACCCGACGGAGGCATTAACGTTGTCGCTCGATTTCTCTTCGACTTCGTAAATGAGATCGACCGTCTGATCATCGACAAGGCGCGTATCAGGTCGAAGCTTTTCCGGATTAAAGTAGTTAAGTTGCGACAGCTGCCGCAGGCTTCGGATGATCGCTGATCGGTCGAAGTAATCGCCGGGGCGTGTGAAGAGTTCTCGCCGGATGACGTTATCGTATGTCTTCCTGTTCCCTTTAATCTCGACCTGCCCGATACGGAACTGGTTCCGCTCATAAACGTGAATTGCAATATCAACGCTGTCTTCACCGACCCGATGAATATCGGGGTCGAGGTTGAATTTCAAGTATCCATTATCGAGATAGAGTGAGGCGACGTCATTTTGATCGGGGTTGCTGTGAAGGTTTTGTTCGAACGTCTCCTCGTCGAAGACCTGGCCCGGCCGAAAGCCCAATCGTTCCGTCAACACGTTTGCCGCGTAGACTGTATTTCCCTCCCATGCAATGTTCCGGATTTTATACTGAGCGCCTTCGTGGACAGTAACAAGCACGGAAATTTTTTTCTTGTCTGCACTGTACCACGTTGAGTCGGAGAGGATTTCAGCGTCCAGGTAGCCTTTCTTCCGGTAAGACTTGAGAAGTTTTTGCTTGTCAGCTTCGAACTTCTTCTTGTCGAACCTGGGGTGCGACCAGAATTGCCACCATACTTTCTCTTTGGTGTCATCGAACGTGCCGCGCAAATCATCGTCGGAGAAAGCAGTGTTCCCATCGAACTTGATCTTGTCGAGGGTAACGCCCGCTCCCTCGGCAATCAGCAGCCGGAGTTTCACAGAGTTCGATTTACCCGGGTCGGCGCTCGCGGTCTCGGGAAGGACTTCTGCAAGAAGATGTCCTTCATCTTCATACAAGCGCTTGACGTTCTTGACAGCTTTGTTGATGTCTTCGGGTGTGAGGATCTGTCCTTTCACGAAGGAAACCTTCTTGCGAATATCGTCCTCGCCGACGTCGTCCGCTCCTCTGATCTCAAGGTGATCGAAGCGTGGATATTCTTTTACTCTGATCAGAAGATAGATTCCGTTGTCAACTTTGTGCTCGATGAGGATTTGTACATCGGAAAAGATCTTGAGTGCCCATAGCCGCAGGATCGCACGATGTATCTGATCGCCGGGGACGGTCATTTCGTCTCCGACCTTTAATCCTGAGTTAGCAATGATCGCACTTAGCTCCGTGCCGCTCCCGTCTGTCGTATTATCAACAGAGATGCCGAGGATCTTGTAGGTTTCAACATTCCCTCGTTGACTGTAGAGAGGGAAATGACAGATGGTGCATGCGAGCAGTACGAAGAAGATGGCGCGATACAACGTCTTATAACCTCGAAACGTTTTTTAAAAATTGTGTAACAGTTGAAGGCTTATGCCCACTCGATTGAACCTGTTCACTCACCATGCCGAACCGGCGTTCACGATGCTGGTAATCGGCGATGGCTGCATAGATTTCTGTTCGTCGGAATTCGGGCCAGAACAAGGAGCTGATGTAAATCTCGGAATAGGCGAGTTGCCACAAGAGGAAATTGCTGATACGAACTTCACCGCCTGTCCTGATGAGAAGGTCGGGATCGGGAACATCCTTCGTCGAAAGATACGCGGAGACGATCGGTTCATCGATCGATTCCGGGGAGAGCGTTCCGCGCATGACATCATCGGCAATCTTTCGGATAGCCGTCGTGACATCCCACCGGCCGCTGTAACTTAGTGCGAGGAAAAGATTCAGTCCCGTATTCAATTTCGTTTTCTCGATGGCATCCGCCAATTCGCTCTGCACTTCCTGCGGTAGGGATTGAATGTCGCCAATGACACGCACGCGAACATTATTCTGGTACAGTTTGTCGGTTTCATCCCGCAAGGCTCGCATCAGCAAGCGCATCAGCATGGATACTTCGTCTTTCGGACGTTTCCAGTTCTCCGTTGAGAATGCGTATAAGGTAAGATACTTCACACCAAGTTGACCGCATGCTTCAACGGTGTCGCGGACGGACTCTACGCCTTCGTTATGTCCGGCAATCCTCGGTAATCCCCGCTTCTTCGCCCAGCGACCGTTCCCATCCATGATGATCGCGATATGGGTAGGAATATTCCCGCTCCGTTTCAGCTCGTCCTGGAGACGTTTGTCATTCCCTACTGCAACCGTCACGGTGCGAGGAGATACATCTGAAGTCTTGTTTGAATTCAAGAGAAATGAGTTGAATTTGTTATAAAAGGTAACTGATTTTGCCTACAAAGTCAAGGAATTCTGAAGCATGTATCATTGGTACGAACGATACGTGGCGCATGTTCCATACCTCTCCTACCCGGAGAGCTGTTTGATTTTCCACGCGAAAACAGATATATTAAAAAACTTCAACAAACTCTTTCTTCTTGTTCAGACAAGCGAGGAGCAACACGACGATGGCAATGCCGAATATGCAGGCGATGATGAAACAAGTGCAGAAGATGCAAGAAAAAATGGCGCAAGTGCAAGCCGAGCTCGAGCGGAAAACCGTGACTGCCGAGGCCGGCGGCGGGATGGTGAAAGTGACTGTGAACGGGAAACAGCAGTTGACCAGGATTCAGATCGAGAAGGAAGTCATCAATCCTGACGACTCCGAGATGCTCGAGGATCTTATCGTTGCTGCTGTGAATAAGGCGCTCGAAGAGTCCCAGAAAATGGCACAGGAAGAAATGAGCAAGGCTACATCGGGTATGCTTCCCAATATACCGGGACTCAATATCCCCGGGTTCTAAACATCACGGGGCTGTGCAAACTCATTGGATACATGAAACGATGATTCACTAACTCAATTTTCGACGATTTGATGATTTACACTTCCGATTCTCTCAAACAGCTTATCGAAGAATTCTCACAACTGCCAGGCATCGGGCGGAAGTCCGCACAGCGGCTTGCCATGTACATCCTCAAACTTCCCAACGAAGAAGTCCTGAATATTGCGCGGGTGCTCGTGAATGTGAAGGAGCGTATCAAGTACTGCGAGTCGTGTTGGACGTTTACGGAAGAAAACCCGTGCAATATTTGCGCAAGCCCGAAGCGGGACCGCAGCATCATCTGTGTCGTGGAAGAACCGAATGACGTGCTCGCCATCGAGAAAACGAATGAGTACAAGGGAATCTACCATGTGCTTGGAGGTGTCCTGTCGCCTTTAGATGGCATCGGGCCGGAAGATTTGAAGATCAAGGAATTGCTCAATCGTATCGAACCGAACGTCCGCGAAATCATTCTTGCGATGAATCCGAACATCGAAGGCGAGGCTACGACAATTTACCTGACGCGCCTGTTGAAGACTCTCGGTGTCAGCGTGACGCGCCTCGCACGCGGCATCCCGATCGGCGGCGACCTTGAGTTTGCCGACGAGGCGACACTGACACGGGCGCTCGAGGGAAGAGTTGCAGTGTGAGTCCGATTGCTGCACTACTCACGGGGATTTTTTTGCTTCTGTTCAGTGGATGCGATCTCTTCCAAACGAGAGATCCCGAGCCGCCAACGCAGGGTTCATCAACCTATGAGACACCCACGACGTACGACAAAGTGCTCCGGAACTTGCAATTCTCCGTTGCCGATAAGAATCTCAACAACTACCTCGGTTGCTTTGTCGATACCACAGTGCGAGCATATATCTTCATTGCCGCTGAGGATGCCCGTCGAGGATATCCTGATGTCGTGAGCCAGTGGAGCCTCGAATCGGAACAACGGTATTTTCGCAATCTCAAAGAAGCGACATCGAGTACGCCGTCTCTTACTATTGCCGATACACCCCCGGTGTACGTGAGCACCGACTCGGTTCTCTACGATTTGAATTACACGCTTTTCTTCCCGCATAACAGAAGCGGCGTTCCCCAGATCGTTCGCGGCAACATGCAGCTCTCTCTTGGAACAGACGGCAAGCGATGGTCGATTCATCAATGGCGCGACTCGAAGACGACGTCCGACTCGACGTGGAGCTATCTCAAAGCAGTCTTCAGCGGAGGCTGAGCATCGATGAGAGTTTTCTCATTCGCCGCGATTCTTGCAGGATTCTCGTGTGTACACGTGAGCTGCCTTAATCCTTTTGCGCCGAGATTGGATACCGAGTTAGGTCAACAGTCGTGTGGAGACTTGAGGCAGATCGAAAATATTTTCTGCACATTTCGAAATGCTTATTCTTTCAAAGATACAACGGTGTATGGCTCGTTGTTGGCGTCCGACTTCGTCTTCATCTATACCGATTATGATGCACTGGTGGAACGGAACTGGGGAAGAGAAGACGAGATGCGGCTCACCTATTCGATGTTCCAGAGTGTGCAGTCGCTCTCGCTGATCTGGAACCGGGAAATTCCCATCAGTGAAAGCGACACTTCGACAACCGTTGAGCGGGGATACAATCTTACTGTGGCATTCGGTCCGGCTGATATCGTGCGAGTCGATGGAGTTGCAGAGTTTCTCTTCGTTCGTTCCGGACCCGATGAGCAGTGGAAGATTCTTCGGTGGCATGACAAATCCAATTTCTGAGATATGAAAACCGTGGTTGCATTTCAGGGTGAGCATGGCGCTTTCAGCGAGCTGGCAGCACATATGTACTTCGACTCCGGGATCGAGATACTCCCGCTGAGGTCATTCGACGATGTCTTTCGCAGTATCACCCGCCGTCGAGCACGCTTCGGGATCATTCCGATTGAGAATTCCCTCCACGGCAGCATCCATCAGAATTACGACCTTCTGCAAGAGTATTCACTGAAGATTGTCGGTGAAATCAAGTTGCGAGTTGTGCATGCGCTGCTGGTGAACCGACGCGTGGCATTACGCAACGTAAAATACGTTTATTCTCATCCGCAGGCGCTGGGTCAATGCGAAACGTTTCTCAGGAGATTGAAAGGAATTGAAGCCATTGCGATGTACGATACTGCCGGAGCGGCGAAGTTCATCAAAGAGGAACACCGCACCGACGCTGCAGCTATCGCAAGCCTTGAAGCAGCGCGCGTGTACAAACTCACAGTGCTTCGGTCCGGCATCGAGAGCAATCACCAGAACTTCACACGCTTCCTCATCCTCTCGAAGAAAAGTATTATTGCGAAGACGAAGGCAAAGACGTCCGTCATCTTCTCGTTAAAGAACGTTCCTGGCTCGCTCTATAAGGCGTTGAGTGTGTTTGCGCTTCGCGACGTTAACCTCCACAAGATCGAATCGCGCCCGCTCGTCGGCAAGCCGTGGGAATACGTGTTCTATCTTGATTTTCAGGGAAGTATCCGTGACGAAGCCTCGCGCCGTGCCATCGACCACCTGAGAGAAATTACTTCCTACCTGAAAATACTTGGCTCGTATCCGGAAGGAAAAACGATTGCGAGGGCAGCGCCGTGAGCGCGTCCTATATTATTCGTGAAGGCCTCTCGGGCTTGCGACGTGCGAAGCTGGCAACCATCGGGGCGATCGTCACGATCATCATCGCGCTCCTTTTTCTTGGGCTCTTCTACGTCATCTCGACCAACACGGCGCGCGTTGTGGCAAGTATCCGTGAGAAGGTGGAGATGGAAGCGTTCCTTGCCGAGCCGGTCAGCCATTTACGGAGAGACGAGATCGAGAAACAGCTTCTTGCCATCGATGGAGTGGAGCGTGTGCAGTTTGTCTCTAAAGATGAAGCTGCAAAGATTTTCAAGGAAGAGTTCGGCGAGGACATTAATGCCGTTCTCGATTTCAACCCGCTGCCGGCATCGTACAAGGTTTTCCTGAAGGAAGAATACAGAACGACCGGTAAGGCCGACGAGATCCAACAGAAGGTACAATCCGTGAGCGGAGTGGACAAGGTTATTTACCGCCGCGATATGCTCGAGTTTATCGAACGGCAAAACCACACGCTCCAGACGATCGGTATGGTGCTCGGCATGTTGATCGGCATATCGGCGATCTTCCTCGTTTCCAATACGATCCGGCTCACGATCGATACGAAGCGGAAGACGATTCAAACGATGAAGCTTGTCGGTGCATCGCGGTGGTTCGTGCGTGCACCGTTCATCCTTGAAGGGATTCTTCAGGGATTGATGGGAGGCATCATCGCCGCAGCCATGATCTACTACGTGCTCGCGTATGCGGCGGGTATCGTCTCGTCGGATCTTTCAGAATTTTTGCGAACGGATTCCCTCTTCTACGCATCTCTCATCGGCGTCGGCGTTGCTCTCGGATTCTTCGGAAGCGCCGTTTCAGTCAGGCGTTTCATCGGGGAAACCGTTTCACCCTGATGGATTTTTCTCGAAGGAAATTCTACCGTTTGGTCGATCCGTGTTCGTCGAGTGACACCGCCGGGAGGAAGCTTTGCTTCCGATGTTTGCGGTTAACGAACCGGATTGAATCGACCGGATGATTTCCTGTGCAAAGCGCCGCGATCATCCATTCAGGCTCGGACCGTTGGAATAATAAGAACAGAAACGGGATCAAGCGCTTGCCCGATCCCTGATTACAAACAACAAGGCTCTCATAGTGAGAGCCTTTCATCGTGAACAACATACTCTTGACGTTCCGTTAATCGTTATCGTCATCCTCCTCGTTCTCCTGTTTCTCGTCATCGTCGCTCTCTACTTGAATGACCTTGTTGGTTTTTGCGTCGACATCAACTTCTACTGTCTTTCCCTTTTTCGTTTTAATTTCAAACGAGTAGATTTTCTTTCCCTTCTCTTTCTCGGTTTTCTTCGTTAGAATATCGCCCGGGACTTTTTTGAGCGCCGCCTTCTCTGCATTCTCGCTACTGTATTCTTCTTTTTCCTGAGCCTGAGTTTCGACTTCAGCCTTGATCACCTTACCAGTCATGGCATCCACCCAGACTTCGCTGGTTCCCTTCACTGTTGTAACATCAAACGACCAGATGAGCTTTCCTTCCTCTCGCTCAAGCTCCGAGCTTTGTATCTTGGCGCCTTTGACCGCCTCCATAACAGCCTTTGTCGCTTGCGCTTCCGATACTTTTGCTACTTCCTTTTTTTGCCCAAACGTGTGAACGCTCAGGAACATACAGATTGCAACGCTTAGTACGATCTTCATGATGAATCCTTTCACAGTACGTTCGCAGGAATCAAATTTAATAGCGATAGATCATTTTGTATTGACGAATGAGAAGCACGTACGTCATTAACGGCCGATGGTATACAGTGTAACGCTGCCTGGCTCAATTGCCGGGCGAGGATGCGGTCTGTCGGCTGTCGGTGCAGGCGGCGGTCCGAACTTTGCCGACACTGTATAAATGCGATGCGTTTTCTCGTCGAGTGCTATCGTCCGTGCGCCCCGCCGCGTTGCCGCGTTTTCAACAACGGAGAATTTCGTCGGCGTATCTTCCCGAACAACAGACAGTGTTCCCTCGCCATTCGTACTGAAAGCAAAGCTTGATGCCGGATCGTACGCGGTACCATCGACGCCATTGCCAATCGGCACAGTCGTTACGACGGTACCCGAATCCGTATCGACGATTGCCATCGTTCGGTTACCGCATCCGGAGAAGAGTCGGCGGTGCTCTTTGTCAATAGCAAGCCCCGACGGTTCTTCGCCCGGAGCAAGCGGCCAGGTGTGCAGTACTTTCAATGTCCGGGAATCGAATACAACCAGTACACTCTTGTCTTCAATGTTCACAAAGACCGTTCCATTATCATCCGTGACACCGGCTTCAGGTTTACCGGGGAGAGGAACGGTCCCGGCAATAGAATCGGAGCCGACGTCAATTGCCGTTGCGTTCGAGCTTCCTCCGTTGAATGTAAAGACACGATGCGATGAAGGATCGAAGAGAATGGCATCCGGATTTCGGGCATCGATCTTGATCGTTCTCAGTGTCTTGAGTGTCGCAAGATCGAAAACGGTCACCGATGAATCTCTCCCGTTGCTCGTGTATCCTTTGCCAAGGGAAGGCACGAGCGCAATTCCATGAACGCCGATGGTGTTCGGAATTTCACCAACGAGAGAATGCTTCCCGATGTCGACCACCTGCACGCGTGAACTACGGGAGATATACACTCGCTCTGAAGAGGTGTCGACGGTGAGATAATCCCATCCTCCTTCTCCTTCTAATTTCAGGCTATCGATGATATGATAACCGGAAGCAGTCGATTGCGGCGATGCTGAAAATGGCGCGAGAAGAATAAAGACTATCACACGAAGGGTGATGAGATGTGTTTTCATACGATTTCCACCGATTGAGAGAATAAGAGTATGAGGGGAGTGAGTGAATTACAGACCAAGAACCGGAGTCAATATAGAACTCACCGGCTTGAATGTCAAGTAAGATTCACTTCGTCGTTTGGCATTTATCAGATTGATTTAATACATTGTACTCGGAATTTCACGCATTCGGCAAACTGTCTGAAACTATTCTTCCTTAGTATTGCTTCTCGATTGATCTATCCTAACATGCCTAACAGGGTCATGGTTCCATGAACGCTCACATCGAAGTCGTTGCGTTGAAATCATGAAATGCATGGTCTGGTATCTTGCTTTCTTTCTTGTTGTTCCCCCGGTTCTCTCTTCGCAAGTTGAACAACTGACCGTAGAACAAGCAATCGATCTTGCGCTCAAGAATAATGGGAACATGAAGATCGCCAATCTCGCGATACAGCAATCTCAAAGCCGCGTTCGTGAAGTGAAAGCATCGCGCTTTCCCTCGCTTCTTCTCCATTCACACTATCTCCATACGCCGGAAGTTGGGTACAACGAGGCGGTCACCAATGGTGGAGAATATGGTATTCAGCTCACGACGAGCCTCCCGTTGTATGATGGCGGTGCGCGGAGTATGCTCATCGATCAGTCGATCAATAATGAAGAGCAGGCGACGATTAATCTCCGGAAAAACAAACATGTAATCACGTTTACCGTACGGTCGATCTATTATGAAATTCTGCAAACGCAGGAAGAGATTCGCATCAGGCGGGAAATTGTGGAACGGCTTGAGAATTATCTTTCACTCCTCGACCAGCTTCGGCGCGGCGGCATGGCGACGGAGAGCGATGTTCTGAAAGCGCGGGTCGATCTCAACAATGCCCGCATCGCAGTTGATGTCGCTCAACAAGCGCTTCAGAAATCGACATTGTTATTGAAGAATGCCGTTGGTGCTCCGTTTGAAAAATCCATTGAATTCGTTTCACCGAACGATACGATGAATGCGTTTCCACTTCCCACGTTCTCCATCGAGAACAATGCAGACATCCAGCTTCTCCAGCATGAAAAACAATCGGCGGAGTACGAGGTGAGCATCGCGAAAGCCGAACGCTCTCCGCTGCTGACAGTCTCAGGCGATGCCGGTGTGTTGGGAGTGCAGCCGAAGGAATTCAACGACGATCGGGGGTATTCCATCCTTCTCTCGCTCGATCTGCCGCTCTTCGATTGGGGAACAATCGGGAATCGCATCGAACAGAAAGAGCTCGCTCGGGATCAGCTCGATATGCAATTGGAGCTCCAGCGTCGAGAAATTGAAACGGAATGGAGAACAACGTTAAGCGATATCGAGGTCATGCAAAAGAATCTGGCAAGTTATGCTCAGAACATCACCGAGGCAGAACAGAATTACCTTTCGGCGAAGAGCCGCTTTGCCGGCGGTGCCGGCTCGAATTTAGAAGTGCTTGACGCTCAACGGCTCCTCGGGGAAGCGAAGCTGAATTACAACACGACACTCTTTCTACTACGGCTCGATCGTGCTACGGTGCATCGTCTTTCGGGCGATTAATCATACGGCCACAAATTTTATGAAAGCACTTGTTGTTCTTGTCATCGTTTCGTTCCTCTCGATCAATTGTCGAAAGGAACCGGCGGCGGATTCGTCTCCGCAACCTCGCGTCGATGTGAAAACATCAATCATCCGCGCAGGAGACGTGGAAGAAACAGTCACCGCTACCGGCACGACAATAATCCGCAAAGAAGTTCAGCTTCGATCTCCGATCTCCGGTGTGATCGTTCACTTCCTATTTTTCAACGGTGATACGATCCGGTCAGGTCAACCGGCTGCCGAAGTGCGAAGCAGGGAATCACAAGCGTCTCTTCAAGGAGCTGAAGAGCTCCGGCGTGTTGCGCAGACGCAAACGCAGCGTGAAGAGGCAGAGAAGGCACTCGATCTCGCACAAAAGACGTCGAACACCGTTACGATACGCGCACCCTTTACAGGTATTGTGAGCGGCAAAGCGAAAAATGAAATGGAGGTTGTCTCTGAAGGAGATCCGATTGCAACGCTTATCGATCCATCGTCGATCTTCTTCGTGTCGGATATTTCTTCCGCGTCCCTCAGTCATGTCCGCCTGGGGAATGAGGCACGCATTCGGTTCACAACGAAGCAGGGAAAGATGTATAGAGGAAAAGTGTATCGTATCGAGCCTCAGATGAATCCCGGTGATCAAACCGTTCGAGTACACATTATGTTTACGGGCGGAATCCCCGACATGGAAGGATCGCTTTTTGGCGAAGCGTCAATCGTTGTGGGAAAACGGCAGAACGTCCTTCTCGTGCCGTTGTCGGCGATCCTTCGGAATGATGAAACCAACACGACGAGCGTTATGCTTGTCGGAGCAGAAGACTCCGTTGCGTTTAGTGCGCGGGTGAGTGTCGGTGTGAGACAAGATTCGGTTGTTGAGGTCGCTTCGTCGTCTTTGAAGCCGGGTGACATGGTCATCATTGAGGGCCAATATGGTCTACCGGACTCCACCAAAGTACGAGTGTTGCAGTGAACATCCCGCAGTTCGCCGAGAAACACCCGAAGGCAATCATCTTCAGCGTTGCAGTTCTTGGCATTGCAGGCATCGTTGCAGCTCTGAACCTTCCCATCTCGATTTTTCCGGATATTACTTTTCCACGCATCGTCATTCTCGCCGAGAGCGGCGAAGAACCTGCAGAACGCATCATGATTACACTCACCAAGCCTCTGGAAGAAGCGGCGAATGCGATTCCTGATGTACGGAATGTCCGTTCGGTGACAGCTCGTGGTGCGACGGAAATTTCCATCAACTTCTCCTGGGGAAGTGATATCATTCTTGCTCAACAGTTATTGCAGGCAAAGATCTCATCCATCCGGAATCAACTTCCTCAAGATGCGACAGTCCGGGTCGAAAGAATGAATGCCACGTTTTTTCCGATCATCGGATATGCGTTAACGTCCGATAAGCTGAATCTTGTCGAGCTCAAGGACCTTGCATTGTATACTATCAGGCCGGTGCTCAGCCGTATTCAGGGCATTTCGCAGGTTCGTGTTGTTGGAGGGAAGACGCGGGAGTTTCTTGTGACGGTCGATCCGGTCCGGCTTGCAGCGTACGCAATGGATATTCGACAGGTAACGGATGCGATTCAAAAATCGAATATCTTTTCCGCTGTCGGACTTGTTGATGCGCATTACCGCCTTTATCTGACGCTTGTGAATAACATGTACCCGTCGATAGAAGCGATACAACGCACGGTGATCAGTACGCGAGGCTCGACCTCGATCCTGTTACGGGATGTTGCTGTCGTTATGCCATCGGAAAAAGATGAATATATACGGGTAACGAGCGACGGGAAAGAAGCGGTCCTCATCAATATTATCAAGCAGCCAAACGGGAACACCGTCCAGATCGCTGAGGATGTGAAAGCGGCGCTCGACGAATTGAAACCACAAATTCCCAAGGGAGTCATGATTGGCAATTTCTACGACCAATCGGACATCATCACCGATTCCTTTGCTTCCGTTCGAGACAGCATCGGGTTTGGTGTCGTACTTGCTGTGGCGATTCTCCTCCTCTTCCTGAAAAACTGGCGAGTCACGTTTGTCGCAGCGATCATCATTCCTATCACTGTCTCCCTGACAGTACTGCTCCTGTACACGATGAAGGAATCTTTCAACATCATGACACTCGGCGGTATTGCCGCCGTGCTCGGACTCATTATCGATGACACGATCGTCATCGTCGAAAACGTCTTTCGCCATTTCCGAAAAGGCTGCCAAACGGTACAACACTCGATCCAGAACTCCATCAAGGAAATTTTTCCGGCGATCGTTGGGTCAAGCGCTGCGACAATTGTCATTCTTATCCCATTCGCGTTTCTTTCCGGAGTCACGGGTTCATTTTTTAAATCGCTTTCACTGGCGATGGGGCTTGCACTCGTCGTCTCGTTCTTCATGTCACTCGTTCTTGCACCGCTACTCGCGTCGCGATTCATTCCTGTAGAGGATTTCGAAAAAGAATCTCGGGCCGCTCATTCGGGAAGGATCATTTCCCTTTATAAAAAGATACTCACCGCCCTCTTGAAGCGGCGCTATCTGGTTTTTCCCTTCATCATTCTGCTTGCCGGCGGCGGATATATTCTCTATACGCAATTGGGAAGCAGTTTCATGCCGGAGATGGATGAAGGGGCTTTCATCCTCGATTATGCCGCTCCACCCGGAACCTCTCTCCAGGAGACACACCGGATTCTGCTTAACGTTGAAAAATCGATCATGGAGATTCCGGAAGTCGGATCCTACTCACGACGCACAGGTTTACAGATGGGATTTTTCGTCACTGAACCCAATACCGGCGACTACCTTGTAAAACTCAAGAAAGATCGCACGCGCTCTTCGGATGAAATCACAGGTGAGCTTCGTTCAAAAATTGAATCGACACAGCCCGCACTGCGTATCGAATTCGGTGAAGCGATTCAGGATTTAATTGGCGATCTGACGAGCGTCCCGTCGCCGATCGAAATCAAAATCTTTGGAGATCAGAGATCGCTCATCGAATCCACTGCTACCAAAGTTGCAAGCCTGATCGATAGCGTTCCGGGCGTGGTCGATGTCTTCAATGGAATAACGATCAGTGGTCCTGCATACATCGTGAGCGTCGATGAGCGAGCTGCCGGACGCGCCGGTCTCACCGTGCAGGATGTGAAAGAAGAGATTGAAAACGATATTCAGGGAAGTGTGGCAACCGACATTCAACATGGAGAAAAGCTCATCGGCATTCGCGTGCGTCTTCCTGAAACATATCGCACGAATCTCGATCGGCTTCAATCGCTCCGAGTGTTTTCACCGAACGGAGGGACGTATCTTCTCGGAGGACTCGCGCAGATACGAATTGATCCGGGGCAATCGGAAATCGTCCGCGAGAACTTGAAGCAAATGGTCGCCGTTACCGCACGGCTTTCCGAACGGGATCTCGGCAGCACCATGAAGGACATTCAATCCCATCTTAACAAGAACCTGGTTGTGCCGCAAGGGATAACGATCCGGTACGGCGGCGCGTATCAAACACAGCAGGAGGCGTTCAGAGGACTATTGATGGTTCTTGGCGCGGCATCTCTCCTCGTCTTCATCGTGCTCATCGTTGAATTCGAATCGTTCTTCATCACGATCGCCGTCTATATCGTAACTCTCCTGTCGTTGTTCGGAGTCTTCTTCGCGCTCTGGATCACGAACGTCACGTTTAATATTTCCAGCTTCGTCGGATCGATTTTGATTGTTGGCGCTGTCGCAGAGAATAGCATCTTTCTCATCCACTATTGGAGACAACAGGTACGAGAAGGTAAGGCGGTTAACGAGGCTCTTGTGGAAGCAGGTGCAATTCGATTCCGTCCGATTATTATGACCGCCCTTGCAGCGATGCTTACGCTCCTTCCGCTCGCACTCGGTCTTGGAGCAGGTACACAAATGCAGCAGCCGCTTGCAATTGCTGTCATCGGAGGATTTTCCATCTCAACCTTCCTGATCCTGTTCATCCTCCCGATGATCATCATCGTCATGAATCACGGTCGCTTTCGGAAAGAACGGGAGAATATCGACGTATGATACACTCGAGCGAAACGATGATCTTGTAGATTCCTTGCGGCAGAGACAACCTGTGGAATGAGAGAGAAGCCGATCCTCATTTCTTCTCATCTAAGTGAATTAATACGGTTTTCCAGCCAGAACCTGTTGCCTCACGTAAGAATCTAAACGAAACTGATTCGTTGCCTCACGTAAGAATCTCGATGAAATAGTGGAGTCATTCGGTTGCCTTTTAGGGTGGAGGATGCGGCTTCAGACTGGCTGATGGTGGAGTATCGTGAAT
>JACOSY010000023.1 GCA_016178595.1 Ignavibacteria bacterium | reverse complement strand
AGTCTCGCATTCCTTTGCTTTGAATGCCAACTATCCCAATCCGTTTAACCCATCGACACTGATTTCCTACAATTTGCCGGAAGAGTCGAACGCGCATCTCGTTGTGTACAACCTGCTTGGTCAGCAAGTGGCAACGCTGGTCAATGAAGTGCAATCTGAAGGTGCACACAGTGTCACGTTCGATGCATCCAACTTGCCAAGCGGTGTGTACTACTACAGGCTGGAAGCGGCCGGTTTGAGTCAAGTTCAGAAGATGTTGCTCTCGCGGTAAGTTATCGTATTGTGAGATTTGCATCTTCCATTGAGAGAGCCGATCCGAAAGGATCGGCTCTCTTTGTTGAAGGTCTCGTCCATGTGAACAGATGAGGCAGTCCCCAGGATATTGTCAATGGTGAGCTTGTATTTCTCGAACCTGAATTTCCGGATAATGTCGATGCTTCAATGACAGTAGGCTGGGATTTCCAAGAGGCGAAGGGTATGGCAGTTCGCATTGTTGCTTTCAAAATCATTTTTGCATATTTTCGAATGAAGCAGGTATCTAACATTATCCGTAGAACGCTATGACAACGAAGCCGCCCTCACCTGTTCAGGAGTATCCGGCGGATTCACTCGAAAGAATTGCTTATCAGAGCGTGAGCACAATTCCGACACAGGAACCGAACGACCAGAATCGTCTTGGGTATCATATCTGGCGCTGGTTGATGACCAAGCAGGGTACGCTTGAACAAGCAATCGCCGAATCCGGGGCGCGTCTCAATGTGAGCAAGCAGGATGCGCTCAAGACAATTCGTGAGGCACTGGCAAAACGCGGAGCTTCAGCCTAGGAATTGTCGCTATCATTTCATGGGAGGAGAGAATGATGAACAACTGCCTCACCAGGAGAAGCGCGTGTCTATTGGGAAACCAACACTCGTTATTCTAGGAACTGGCTTTGGAGCATTCAGCCTTCTCCGACGCATAGACGAACAACGCTACGATGTTATCGTCGTTAGCCCGCGTAATCATTTTCTCTTCACCCCACTTCTTCCAAGCACGACCGTCGGCACGATAGAGTTCCGCAGCATCATCGAATCCATTCGTGCTGGCAAAAAAGGCATCCTATACTATCGGGCAAAGTGTATTGCTATCCGTCCCGAAGAAAAAACAATCGATTGTGAACAGGAGTATGCGAAGACAAGCTTCAAACTGAATTATAACATTCTGGTGCTTGGGGTGGGTGCGGCGAATAATACGTACAATATTCCCGGCGTCGAGCAGCATGCTCTATTCCTCAAAGAACTCTCCGATGCTCGCGCAATCCGCCAACGCATTATCGACTGTTTCGAGCGGGCGGCAACACCCGGACTTGATGATGCAGAGCGGAGTAGGCTGCTCCATTTTGTTGTCGTGGGAGGTGGGCCAACTGGCGTGGAATTCGCAGCGGAGATGCACGACTTTGTCGAGGAGGATTTGCGCGGTCACTTCCCACAACTGATGAAAGATGTTCGCATTACATTGTTCGAAGCAACGGACCAAATCCTCAGTACCTTCGATGCAACACTCAGTACCTATACCGTAGAGCATTTCCGTCGACAACGAATTGAAGTGCGAACACGCTCTGCTGTTACAACAGTGAAAGAAACTCACGTGCATCTGGACGATGGCTCTGTGATTCCATATGGTTTGCTTGTGTGGTCGACTGGTATGGGGCCCGTGCAGTTGGTACGATCCCTTTCATTTGAAAAGGAAAAGAAGTCATCCCGAATTCTTGTTGATGAATTCCTCCGAGTGAAAGGGTATTCCACCCTGTATGCTCTTGGTGATTGCGCGACCATCGATGGACAAATTCTCCCCGCCACAGCACAGGTGGCGCAACAGGAGGGGAAATACCTCGCTGAGATCTTGAACCGTTCTGTACAGGATACTTCCGTCAAACCATTCCAGCTCAAGAATCTCGGCATGCTTGCTTACATCGGAAGCAACAAGGCACTGGCCGATCTGGCATCAATCAAGGGACACGGCTACTATGCATATCTGTTCTGGCGCTCAGCCTATATCACCCGTTTGGTGAGCTTCAAGAACAAGATCCTCGTCCTTTTCGATTGGATGAAAGCACGTCTCTTCGGGCGAGACATCAGTCAATTTTAAGGTCCATTTTTTTCTTGACTGTGCACCTCAAATTTTTTATATTCATAGGTGACAAATATGTCATTCTACGAGATATATCATGACAAAACTGGCATATACCGAAAGGTGCGCAATGAAATCCATGCTGAGTAGTCGAATCCGTGTGGCTCGTGAGAACAAGGAACTTGACCAGGGAACGCTGTCGAAAAAAGTCGATGTTGCTACGCGCACGCTTCAGCGCTGGGAAAAAGGTAATCAGGTGCCTGATAGCAATTACCTGATGCGTCTTGCGAAATTCACCGGTGTTCGTCCCGAATGGCTGTTGACAGGAGAAGGCGAAATGTATCTATCTCAGCCTTCACGATCAAACATAATTCCCTTCCAAAAAGATCAATTGCTCAAGAATGTCGTTTTGGTCGATATCCCCGTGCTCTCATCTGTTCCTGCAGGAAAAACAAACGCCATGTTCTATCCCGACTATGCGGAACGTTATGTTACTGTAGACAACATCAAAGATCGGGATGCTTTCGCACTTGTTGTCAAAGGAAATAGCATGTCTCCACGAATCGAAAACGGTGATATTGTAGTAATCAGTCCTCGAGAAGAAGTACGGAACGGGGATATTTGTGTCGTCCGTGTCAACGAAGAAGATGTATTGAAAAAGATTAAGATCGATGAGCATCATATTCACCTCATTCCACTCAATCCGAATTTCGAGCCTCTCACTGTCCGCAAACGAGACGTTACCTTCATTTGGAAGGTTGTCAAGGTTGTCAAGAATCTGTGAGTTCTTGATCTACTTGATTTTTGCTGCAGGTGTACCTACCCGCGTGATGTAGCTTGCACTGGGTGATCGTTGTCACCCCCCGTCCTCCATTACCCGATTATATTGGGACAAAATACTTGATTTCACATTTCAGAAAGTTACGCATGGTTGAATATCGACAAAGTCCCAACGGGTTGAAGTATTCGACTGTCTACCGGAAACCGATGAGTGTCGGCTTGGTAGCAAAGATTTGCCGAATCAGCAAGAAGACCGTTCTGAACTGGATCTACCGTGATGCCTTGAAGGCTTATACCACGTACGGTGGGCACTACCGCATCTGGCCCGGCGATTTGAAGAAGTTCATTGTCAAAGCGGGCATAGACGTGCCGTTCCAATTTGTGGATGACCGACAGACGGTGTTTCTCATCGTCGATGACGACCCTGCTTATACGTTGCTTCTCAAGGAGGCCGTCCTCTCGCACTTTGCCAATGCCGATGTTATTGCTACCGACGATGGCTATGAAGCACTCCTTCTGATGGGCGAGCGGAAACCTCACGTCGTCATGCTGGATCTGAAGATGCCGAAGGTGGACGGTTTTCAGGTTCTCGAATTGCTTCGCGCGCGAAGGAAAGACAACACGATGAAAGTGATTGTCCTTTCAGCATACCTCGACTCCGAGACGCGCGCGCGACTGAAAACATCGGTTGCCGACGGAATCTGGGAAAAAGGAATGCCCGTTCATGAGATTCTTCGCTCGTTGGATGAAATCGTCAATGTTCAGGAACGCCACAAACAAAAGTCAGATTCGTATTCACATTCACACGCAGATTAACATTTCCGTCTGATGAGGTCTCAGTGCACATTCTTCTTGTCGATCCGACTGATCAATCCAGAACGCTCCTCCACCGAAGCCTTGCAGAGGGTGGAACAGATGAGCATTCCATCACCGTTCTTCGTCCGAAAAGCCGAAGGGAAGAGCTCACAGATGCAGCCGGCATTGCCGATGTTGTTCTCTTCGGTGTTCGAGTCACGGAAAAATCGATCGTTCGCATCACAACGACGATTCGGACGATAGGCTCGGCAGTTCCCATCTTCGTTCTTACACAGAAGAGTGAGAGTGGCATCACGCAAAAATTCAAGAAGGCGGGTGTCGATGATATGCTCACGGTTGCCGAGCTCGACACACCGCTTATTGCCTGGACGTTCATGAGCTCGCTAAAACAAGCCGAAGTGAAGAAGAAAGCGACCGAATTTGATATGCTGCGGGGCCGCATCAAAGATATCAACAACACGCTCGCTTATATCACACACGAAATCAATAACCCCTTGAGCATTATTCGCCTCGCGATGTATCACTTAGAAAATGTAGAGCTCACACCTGCGCGACGCCAATCGCTCTTCAAGATCATCTCCGATAATCTCGACAAAGTTCATAGCCAGACCGAGGAGCTTCGTAGTGTTCGTCGCGATCTCGGCAACGGTGCACTGCTTCCGAACACCCGAACTTCCTCGAAAAAGGATCATCAGTTAAGAATGCAACATCATCAGTAGAAGATCTTTCAAACGCCTCTCTTGGTGCTTCGCTATCCCCGAAAGCTGCGTCCTTGGAAAGCGATCCGCTTTTTGTTACATTCATACTACAATAGCATCATTTCGTGGTCTCGTAGGTTTCTGAAACATGGGTTTTAATTGTGGGATTGTTGGACTTCCCAATGTCGGGAAGTCCACGTTATTTAATGCCATCACAGCTGCAGGTGCGGCGGCTGAGAACTATCCTTTTTGCACCATCGATCCGAATATTGGCGTTGTTCCCGTGCCTGACAAACGGCTCGATACGCTTACAAAACTCTACAAGCCTCGAAAAATTACTCCAACGGCGATCGAGTTCGTCGATATTGCCGGACTTGTACGAGGAGCAAGTAAAGGTGAAGGGCTTGGCAACCAATTTCTCTCACACATTCGTGATGTCAACGCGATCTGTCACGTTGTTCGTTGCTTCGAAGACGAAAACGTTGTGCACGTTGATGGCAACGTGAACCCAACGCGCGATATTGAGATCGTTGAGGCTGAATTGATTCTCAAGGATCTCGATACTGTCGAAAAAAAGTACGCCGATACGGAGAAGCGATCCAAAAGCGGCGGCAAGAAGATTCGCTCCGAAGCCGATTTTTATTCCAGGATTCGTGACCACCTCTTGGGTAGTCGCCTTGCGATCTACGAAAAACCGGAAACGCCGGACGAGTTGTTGTGGCTCCGCGATCTTCACCTCTTGACAGCGAAGCCCGTTATGTATATTGCGAACGTCGATGAAAAGCACTTGACGGTTCAAAATGGCTACGTTCAGCAAGTTCGTGAGCTTGCGGCGAAGGAAAGGGCTAAGGTTGTTGTCGCGTGCACGAAGATCGAAGCGGAAATTGCTTCAATGCCGTACGAAGAACGCGAACAATTTTTGCACGAACTTGGTGTGAAGGAATCAGGACTCGATCAGGTGATCCACGAAGGATACGCGCTTCTTGACCTCATTACATTCTTCACTGCCGGTGAAAAGGAAGTGCGTGCATGGACCATCAAGCACGGGTCGTATGCGCCGCAGGCTGCCGGTGAGGTTCACACCGATTTTGAGCGCGGCTTCATCCGTGCTGAAGTGATAAAGTATGGCGATCTCGTTGCGCTGGGATCGGAACAAGCAGTGAAAGAGAAAGGCTTACTCCACATCGAAGGACGTGAGTACATCGTGAAGGATGGCGACGTCATATTGTTCCGCTTCAACGTTTAATCTACCATCATTCTTCGTCCCGTACAATGAGCGGGACGAAGAATCGCTCATCCAAACAATTCGATCTGTCGTTCCGGCTCTCGTCGAAACAGACTCGTGTTGAATTCAAACCTTTTCTTGTTCAATCCATACCGCTCGCGGTTAATCTTGAACAGGCGATTGATCGTTCGCGCGATCTCGCCTTCACCTGTCATCCGTTTTCCCCAGCGGGGATCGCTCAGGTTGCCCCCTCGAACGTCACGAATACGATTGAGAACTTTGCCCGCTCGTTCCGGCAGTTCACGTTGAAGCCAATCACAAAAAAGAGGTTTTACCGGACCGGGTAGTCTGAGCATGATACAGCCGGCCGATACGGCTCCTCTCGCTGCCGCTTCCTTGAGTATAGCTGGAATCTCTTCATCGTTCAATCCCGGAATAATTGGGGCAACATTGACCATGACCGGGATCCCGCTCTTCGTCAACATTTCTATTGTTTCAAGTCTCATGTGTGGCACCGACGTTCGCGGCTCCATCTTCCGCACAAGCTCCTTGTCCAGACTCGTCATGGATATTGCTGTCAGTACCAGGTTGTTCCGTGCAAGCTCGGTGAGAATGTCGAGGTCTCGCGTGATGAGTGCATTCTTGGTGATGATACCGACAGGATTGCGATACTTCAAGAAGATTTCGAGACATCGGCGTGTCAATTGAAGTTTCCTTTCAACGGGTTGATAACAATCGGTATTGCCGGAGAGGCTCACCATTTGTGGCTGCCAACTCTTCTTCTTAAATTCCTTCTCGAGGAGTTCCGGAGCATCGTGCTTGACGAGAATCTTCGTCTCGAAGTCCAATCCTGAAGAAAAACCCAAGTACTCATGGCTCGGCCTCGCATAACAATAAATGCATCCATGCTCGCACCCACGGTAGGGGTTGAGGCTGTACGTAAAGGGAATATCCGGACTGTCATTCTTCGCAAGGATCGTCTTCGACGTGTCTTTGAAGAACATCGTTTGGATCGGCCGACCGTCATCATCTCCGGATTGAACGTCGAGAGGCTCAAGGTGAAACGCTTCAAAGCGGTTGGGTGGATTGAATGTCGCACCGCGACCTTTGGATTTTCGAAGCATCGGTAATGTTTAGAAGATGATGGGAGATATCACAAACTTCAATAAGAGATACGAAACAACTTCGACAAACGCAACGATGAACAACGCATCCGGAAACCACGGGATGTCCATGTAGTAAGCACACAAATAGGTGCCGGCTGCGATAATCAGCAAGGGAGCGGGAAGGAAAAATGGAATGATCGACAGCTCGTAGACAAGGATAGAAACGCCGGCGAGGATAATGCACGTGAGGAGCGTTGCCTGAATCTTGCGCCGGCGGAAAACGCCGTAGTATATTCCTGTCCGGAGTGCAAGGGGAACAATGATCGACAAAAGAAAGTGCAGCGGGGCAGACATTGGAAGAAGCCTTCAATGAATGAACTGACGGACAGCGTTATTGAATTGTTGCGCCGACACGTGCCATGTTGAGAGTGAAAAATGTAAGAAATCGGAATGAAATTGACAAGCCGCTTCAGAACTCAACTCGCGCCCCGATTCGCACGCGCCGGGGATCGTAATAGGCTCCCGGATCGTTCAACTCACCGCCGATCCGGCCATTTGAATCGATCCATTTCACATTTTCGGTGTTCAGTATGTTTCGACCGTCGGCGTATATGGTCAGGGTCGACTTCGGGAACTCGTTAAGCATGAACTGCTTCGAGAGTTTGAGGTTGAGGAAGAAGACATTTTGCATCCGCGCATTGTTGGGAACGAATTGCTGTGTTGGATTGGCCGGCTTGAACCCGTCCCGCGTCGGATAGTAGGTGTATGGACGTGCTGAGTTATACAGCAGAATGAGATTGGATTGAATGCCAAGCGGCAGCTTCGATTCGATGTTCGCCTTGAATGTGTGTCGCTGGTCCCAGCTCAGCGGGAACGTCGTCGGCGCGACCGGGAATCCCCACTGCGCGAAGTTGATCTGCTGGTCGACGTATTCGCTAAGGCCTTCTGTTGTCATGTACGCGTAGGAAGCGCTCCCGGAGAGCCTCTCGTCGTATTCTTTGCTCACCACGAACTCGATGCCGCGGGCAAGCGCTTCAGCGTTGTTCACGTACGAGGCAAAGCCATAGTCGCCTGCGTATTTGCTGTCGAAGGGAACAAGAGTCTTCGCGTCGACTTGATTTTCAGTGTGCTTCTGGAAATACGTCACAGACCAGACAATATTGTTCGTGATGCCGTTCTTGAAGCCGATTTCCCACGTGATCGTTCGCTCTGGTTCGAGATCAGGGTTCCCGGTGAGGACATTCTTTACTCCTTCCCGCAACTGAACAGGATTGATCCCGGAGTAGAGGTAATCGAACAGCGGGAACTGGAAATAATAGCCGAAGTTTAGGAAAAAGAAACTGAGCGGTCCAACGGGCGCCGCCAACGCAACACGCGGGCTGAACTGTTGCTTGAAGCGCGCCCGTGTCGTTCCGGTGACTTGTTGTTTGAAATCATGCGATGAGTTGAGAGCAATATATTCGACGATAGGCCTTTCGGCACGAGGGTCGAAGAAATCCCACCGGATGCCAAGACTCAGGTTCGAGCCATCGTGCTCAAACTGAATCTTGTCCTGGATGAATGCGCTCCCCGAGCGGGGGAAGTAGGAGTACGTGTTGCTGTAGTTCAGCATGGGGGCATCGGCAATCGGCTTGCCGAAGTAAGTCTTTTGCGGCTCGTACTTCACGAGATCGGAATAGATGTCATAAAGATTAAGTTCTATGCCAGTCTTGAAGAAGTGCTCCTTCCCAATCTGATTGGTGTAGTCGCCTTTGAGCGTGGTAATTGTCTGCCGGGTATTTGCCCACCAGTTCCGCTCTCCGGCAATAATGTAGCGCAGGAAGAAGTCGTACTCGTACGGCTGGAGCGACAAGTCGTTCTTATCACCTTCACCGATCCTCGACTTCAGGAGAAATTCGCTCATGCTTACCGTGTAAAACGAGTGGTCGGAAAGTGTCTGGGAAATTCCCGCAGTAAGGCGGTACGAGTTGCGGCTGCGTGCCGGCAGTCCGTCCAGATTGTACCGCCAACTGTACTCATAGTCGCGCCACGAGTGCAGGGAGTAGATTCCCTGAAGGTTGAGCTTCATCGACGGTGACATCTCATACTCGAGCTTTCCAAGGCCGGAGTAGTTTTTGGAAATGGAGGAGGGAAAGAATTCGCGAAAGTCCTGCCACCAGCGGGAATCGCTAAAAGATGCCGTATGTGCTGTGAAGTAGGAGAGCTGACGTGGAAGGAGCGGACCGCTGGCAGTCAGTTCGAGTTCCATCTCACGGTCTTGTTGTTCGTTCCACTCTAGAGGAAGCCAGTTATCGCGTTCGAGGCGTACGCCGATTGTGTGCCGGTCGGATCCCGTCTTTGTCACGACGTTGATGACGCCCGAGAGCGCGTTACCGTACTCAGCCTCAAATCCGCCGGTATAGATTGTCAGCGCAGTGATCGAGCTTTTGGGCAAAGTCGCTCCAAGTCCGCCGCCAATGACGTCCTGAAGCTGGATACCATCGACAAGGTAGACGACCTCCGCTGTCTTTCCACCGCAAACATTTCCTTCGAGCGTCGTGCCGGGCTGGAGCGCGACAACTTCCTGAATAGTCGACACCGGTAAATTTTCAATCTTCGTTTCGCCGATCGAGAATTCCGTTGCCGCCTGATCGCGCTGGATGAGTGGCTGCTCGGTCCGAATTTCCACAGCGTTCAACTCGATGACCGAGGCATTCAGCTCCATGTTGAGACGTGTCCGTAGATCGGGAATGATCGTGACCTGTTTCATGATGATTCGCTGGTAGCCGAGGATGCTGAAGCGTACATCGTACACGCCTGCGCGGACGTTGTTGATCTGATAGTAACCCTCGGAGTCGGTCGTGCCGCCGAGATGCATTCCGTCGATAGTAACATTCACACCGACAATGCCGTCGTGAGTCTGCTTGTCGATTGTACGTCCTTCGAGAATGCCATTTGTCCCAGCTACGAGCGAACCCGAGGTGAGGACGGATGCAAGCACGATGGTGAAGGAATAGAGGATTACTCGCATGGTATATCGGTGCGGATGGGTGGGCACGAACGGGGATCGACGTAGACATCGACGTGACACAACGGGTACAGTGTGGCAGGGGGAGCGACGGTCGTCGTTTTCCTATAGACACGGACGCTTGACTGCAGGAAAAAAAATTCCTTTAGGGCTATCTTCCGATCCGCGCAATTGGGATCGGGCTGATACTGGAAAATGTTTCTGCGGAGATCCCGCCCGTAGTCGTCGATGAAATTCCACGTATAGCGAAGACGGATGATGGTGTTCGGGTCCATGGTGAGGACGCCGGTGTTCCGGTTATATGTTCCCTCAATGAGATTGGTGTCGGCGATCGTGATGGATTTATGGTAGGACGAATCGCGTGCGAGGATTATTCGGAAGCTGCCGAGGATGTATGCAGTATCCTGAAGCGTCTCGTCGTACGTGTTACGAATGGTGAGGATCACCTTCAGCGTGTTTTCGCTTGCGGTGAGTGCGTAGAGTCCTTCGATCGTGCCCTGGAGAATATCGGAAGGATCGTTGCGCGGGGGAAGAGGTTCCTTGCAGCTACCGATGAAGGTCAAAAGGAGAACAATCGTCACAGCGAAGAAGGCATTCGACCTTCTAATGAGCTTCGAGATAGTCATAACACACCGTCTCAAAATGATTCACAGTCTACGACTCTACGATCCCGTAGGGAGTCGTAGACTCGTAGAGCGGATTATCGAATGAAAGGATGATCAGTATCCGCTTCATCCCTTCATCCGCTGTGAGTGTTTTTCTAACCTACTCCCAGCTTCTTCTTCGCCTCGTCGCTCATCATCGACGGATCCCACGACGGATCCCACACTAATCGCACGTCGCATTCGTGCACGCCGGCAATATCAAGTACGCGCTCACGGACTTGATTGGAGATCGATCCTCCCATCCCGCAGCCGGGAGTGGTAAGCGTCATCTTTACGCCAACCCAGTCGTCGATGATCTTCACATCATACACGAGTCCTAAGTCGACGATGCTGACGGGAATCTCCGGGTCATAAACTTCTTTGAGCGCCTCGAAGACCTGCGTTTCGGTAATTTCTTGCTGGTCGGTTGGTTTGAGTTCATCCATAAAAAATTCCTTTCCGGATGTAAGGTACGCTTTTCGGGGAATGATTGCAATAACATCGGGTTGTAGGACAGGACGGGAGTCCTGTCCTACCGTTTCAAGTTTATTATTTGTTCTTCAGCATTCTTCTGTACAACAGCAACGAATTGCAGGCTATTCGATTGCCGGATGATTGCCCTAGACTTTTCTAAGCCTAAAACAAAAAATCCCGTCGAGAGCGCGTCCGCCTCGATAGCTGTTGACGCAACGACCGTGCCGCTGAGCATGGTCGTTGCAGTCTGTCCTGTAAATGGATTGAGTAGATGGCCTATCGTTTTCCCATCGGCTGCGATGAAGTTTTCATAATTGCCGGATGTGGAGAGCGCCTGATCTTTGATTCGGGTTGTGGTGATGATGTCATCGGTTCGTTGGGGATCGGTGATGCCGATCTCCCATGCGTCATCATCGGGTGGAGTGCCGACGGCAAAGATGTCGCCGCTGTGGTTGATGATTGCCGATTCGATCCCGTGCGACTTCAAGATTTTGATTGCTTGATCGAGTGCATAACCGACGGCGATGCCGCCGAAGTCAAGCTCGGTCTGAGGATTGTGCAAGCTCGCTGTTGATTGTGTCCGATCGATTCGTACCTTTTCCATTCCAACGCTATCCAGTACGTCGGCGATCATTCGGTCGGATGGGAAACGGTGAACATTCTTGTCGTCGCGGAAGCCGTACAGTTCCATCAGCGGCTCGATTGTCGGGTCGAACGCACCATATGTTAGTGTAGTAAACCTTCTTGATGCTTCGATAACATCGAGAATTCGCGAATCGACTCGGATCTCTTTTCGTCTTCCCTCGCGATTGACAAGCGAGAGCTGACTGTGTGCATTGAAGACGCTCATCAAGGAATCTATCATCTTCATCTCGTGGAAGGCCTCATCGATGGCGAGGTTGCATAATCGCTCGTCCGTGTGATACGCTTTGATGGTAACGATGCTTCCCATTGTATAGGCCGCCCGCTCGATCAGAGGAAGTGGTGGAAGCGCTCTGCCAAAGATTGAAAATGGCTTCAGCACCGTTGCAAGCAGAAGTGTGGAGGAGAGTTGGAGGAACTTCCGCCTGGAAGGGTCGCGGTTCACGATCGTTTCCGCCATAACTCGATAAGCATAAGAACGATCATTGCAAGATAGCATCCTACCATCGTGATGCCGGAAATGATCGCGAGCCATGAAAATTGCGGAGCCACAAACCTTGTAAGCCAGATGCCGCCAAACGTGGTGACAAGGGCGACAAGCGGCTCAACCATCAGAAGTTTCCGCAGACCATCATTGACGAGTGAGGAGAAATAGAATATTCCTCCGACACAAAAGAAAACGAGGGAAAGTGAAAGAATATGGTTGTGCAGGAAAATGTAGATCTCGTTTTCACCTTTCTCATACTTCAGCTCAGTGGCTTGTGCACTTTCCGGTGTTCCGCGGAATTCTTCTGCAAGTCCTTTGGGCGTTCCAGACGTTGTGTGGTCGACGAACAATAGTCCTATGCCGTACCCGATTGTGAGAACGATGAGAAAGGTGGAAAGGAAAAGCCGAAGAGTAGAATCGGCGTTACGGAGCCGCCACCGTTGATTTGATAGATTCAATGAATCAAACATCATAACCCGGAGTGAACAAGATTGAACGCCATCAAAAGTTTCCTCACTCCATCGGTGATTGCGTGGGAAGAAATCGTTGCGCCGCTGATATTTTTGATGTCCCTTCCGGCTTGAAGCTTGTCGCGGCTTGTTCTTCCACGGAATTGTTTGCGGAACGACTCATATTGAATTTCACCGCCGATCGATTCACGATACACGAGCACGTCGACATCCTTTAGCACACCGTCGGGGGTCAGCGCGACGAGATAGGTGATGAGCTGCGTCTTTCCCTTTATGTTATCGACGATACCGAAGCCCATCGTCTTCTGGCCGATGCGGCATTCGTACAGGACAAGGCTATCACTGAGGAAGGAACTTTTTATGCTATCGGCGATCTGCTTGCGTTCTTCCGCGGAAAGACGTACGATGGTCTTTGCTATCGAAGCTGAATCGCCGAAGATCTTCAGCAAAGACTCTTTTGCCTTCAGGTCGATGGCATGTTGAGCGACGACACTCGACGAGAGCGTTACTGCCCAACCAAGAGATATGAAGAGAACGGTTTTCACACAATTAGAAATTGTAGCCGATACCAAGGTTCAATTGCTTCGTGTTGAGATCGGCGGCATTATTGAAGAATTGGTAATCGATCTTGAATGCAGTGTTGAAGGTCGGCTTGTACGTCGCACCGATGGTGATATCATTCCGATCATACGCCGGATTTGCCGCGAAGCCGGTAACCTTTGCCTGCGTGTTGTACTTCTCGTAGCGAACGAAGGGACTCAATGTCTGGTTGGTTTCACTGCAAAGCCATGGCATCACATTGTACGCACCTTCGACATACAATCCATAAATCTGGTCGGCAACGCCGTTACCGAATACCGCATTGATCTTCTGCGCATCGCTAATGGATTCGAATGCACCCTCGGCTCGAAGCGAAAGCTGTTGATAGGAATATTGAATGTCGCCGGAAATAAGACTCAAGGTTCCGCTGCCTGCCGCAGAATCGCCTTCGGTCGTGTTGCCAATGAAGAACGAACCGCCAAGCCGTAGTTCCGGCGCCGGAACGTAATCGAGGCGGCCAGTGAATGAGGGATTCGTTGGCGAGCTTTCAAACGCTTCCTGCTTGCCATCGTAAATGCCTTGCTCGCCGTTAAACTCTGCGGCTAATAAACCGGCAACCACATATAACTGGTAGTTTACACCTTCCGTTGGTGATCCGTAGATGCCTGCACCTGATTCGCGCCACGTTGTCGGAATGACGTCATGATCGACGCCTGGTCGTTCAACACCGTTGAACGTCGGTGGCTCATGAAATTGATTGATGATGCCAACAGGCGGAAGGAGAATGCCTGCGCGAAGGCCGATCCATGTATTGAAATGCCAGTCGAGGTATGCTTGCTCGATGGCGAGCTCACCGCCTTTGCCGCCTTCAAGCTTCGTGTGTTCGATTTCAATTTCCGATTTGAAAGAAAGATTTTCGTTGAATCCATGCGCGAGGTACAGGACAAAACGATGGAAATCGAGTTTGCCTTTCACCGGGCCATCCGGCTCGTTGTAGTGCAGCTCGCCGTAACCGCCAATCGTAGTCGATTCCTGAGCCTCCATTTGTAATGAAGTAACTAACAAGAGAGAAAGTATTAGAGCGAGGCTATGGTTTCGAAGCGACATAAGAATACTTCCCGTGAGGATATTTTATGTTGACGGTAAGTTGTTGGGGGAATGGTCTATACCGGTGCAGAAGAGCAACGACGAGGAGATATCTTACAAAGCATTATCATTGTACATCCATCGAAAGGGACATCATTGCATTCGTTGTCTCGTGTGGATCGGATGGTGTGTTTAAAAAAGCCGTGAAGAACAATGATGCTTTTTCGTTTTTACTCTCGACTAATCTCAAAATATTTTCGCTGATGACGCAAGTCCGACAACTTCACTTCGATGCTGCCGTTATGAATTCGGGAGGGAAGGTAGATTGGTGCACAGCCATTTCCTTCCATCGATCCGCTATTATTTTCATCAGGCTGATCTTCCAACATGGCGGGACTCAATTTCCTCAATGGTGAGGGTGCATCACAGAGCGAGCAAATGAGCTGGCCGTTCTTCAGATAATATTTTCCATAGCTGTAACATGCGTAACATGCATCGAAGGCAGTAGCGAATGTGCTCAAACCTGTCCGAAGGACGAAGAACCGGATCTCAAGGCTATCATCATGAATCGCATAACGGTGGAGATTGTTATCACTCACCTGATCAAGAGAAATTCGAAGGACGCCCGACTCCGGAACGACGAGTAATTGCGACGAGAGGTTCATTTCCTGGTTGGACGAGAAAATATCTCCAACGCCCAGGAAGAGGATGACGACAAGCGATGCGAATCCTGCACTCAACTGCCAGCGACGCTGCCCTTGCGATGTAGCAGTCCCTTGTTTTGCTCTTTGTCCGGGAATAACAAGCATCAGTGCAGGGATGCTGACAATAGCGATGATGAACAGAATGTTGTTCTGTACAATCGGGCCGAGGATTCCCATCATCTTTGGGCTTGCCGGCAAAACACCATGTTCGTAGAACTCGTGTATGGCGTTGATGGTAAGCTGGAAGGTAAAGATCAAGAGCGTGAGTGCTGTAACTTTGAGGAACCGGCCGATATCAATCCTAACGCTTCCGCGAATGAAGAGCAGCGCGAAAACTGTTGCGCAGGCAAGGCCGATGATCGTCCCGAACATACTCCACCATGCGCCAGTACTGAACGCAATTGCCTGTAAAAAGATAACGGTTTCAATTCCCTCTCGGACAATCATCAAGAAGGTAAAGGACATCAGGCTGAGGTGTGCTTGCCAGGAACTTTGAGATTCAATGATGGAACCGACCTTCTTCTCAATTTCCAGCCGAATTTTTTTCGCCGTTACCCACATCCATACAATCATCGATATGACAAAAACTACCGCAATCAGCATAATGTAGCCTTCGAGCTTTTCCTGATCGAAAGAGAGCCGCTGAATGATGATTGCACCTCCTATACTCGCGAGAAGAGAGAGCACGAGTCCGATGTACACTGATCGGATGAGCCGTGTTTGCTGAACTTTTTTCAGGTACACAATCAAAATGCCGATCACGAGAGCAATTTCGATTCCTTCCCGCAAGGCAATGATCAGCGATTCGATCATGAGCGCCTCCTTCTGGATTGTTGAGTGTCAACATTTTTGCGGGCATTACTTCGAGGGACATCTTTTGCCATGCTCTGACATTTCGAACAAATGCCGAAGATTTGGAGCGTCGAGTTGTGTATCTTGAATTTCTTCTGTTCGCTAACCTCTTTCTGGAGTTTGTCAAGTTTGTCGTGAACAAACTCGAGAATATCGCCACATGCAAGACAGATGAGATGGTCGTGGCGGGGTCGGCCAAATGCCTTCTCATAGCGGCAGTGATTTTCACCGAACCGATACTTGGAGATCAACCCACATCCGACAAGAAGGTCGAGTGTATTATAGACGGTTGCACGTGAGGCTTTCATGCCGCGTGCGGCGAGGGATGCGTAGAGTTCATCGGCATCGAAGTGACCGTTTGTTTGCATGATCTCCTCGAGGAGAAGGTAACGCTCCTTGGTTGGTCGGAGATTCTTTTCTCGAAGGTAGTGAGTGAGGGTATTTTTTACGGCTGTGATATCCAACGTTGTAAAGAATACTATTTAGACTTGGTCTAAATATAAAGAAACAAGAGTTCAGAATCAAGCTTCATCTACACTCTCAACCGTTTGTGAATATCCTCCGTCGATAGTACATTGCCCGATACCCATTCGGTATCATTTCCTTCTCAGGAGTTTGTATGATAAATCTCACAGGTCGGTATGCTCTGGTCACGGGTGGTTCGCGTGGAATTGGTGCCGCGACTGCTGTTATGCTTGCGGAGGCTGGCGCAAATGTTGCGATAACGTATTCAACCGATGTCACAGCGGCAAGAAGCGTGGTGGATAAGATCAGAATGATCGGGCGCCTTGCTTCTGCCTTCCGTTGTCGTGTTGATCGGTATAGCGATTGCCAGGGTTTAGCGTTTAAAGTTCTCAAAAGGCATGGTCGTATTGATATTCTTGTCAATAATGCAGGAATTTGGGAAGAAGGCACAATAGGGAAAATGTCTCATGCAGACTGGCAGAAAACTGTTGATATCAATCTGACGGGCACGTTCAACATGTGTAATGTCATAGTCCCGATCATGAAGAGGCAGAAGTATGGTCGAATTATTAATGTTTCAAGTACTGCGGGTCAGAGAGGTGAGCCATTCCATTCGCACTATGCAGCTTCGAAGGGAGGAATTATCGCATTCACGAAATCCATTGGCCCAGAACTTATCCAGAAGGGAATTTGGGTAAATTGTGTTGCGCCCGGATGGGTCGAGACCGAGATGATCTCAAATGTCTATAACAAGCCAGGCAATCGTATAGAAATCAACCGTTCTATCCCACGAGGAAGAGTCGCATCTCCAAGAGAGATTGCTGGACCAATCATCTTTCTCGCGTCAAATTTAGCAGACCATATTGTCGGTGTGGTTATCAACGTTAATGGAGGAAGTGTACTGTAAGGATAAGGAAATGTGCAGAACCAGCTTGTTTTTGCTTATTTTTTGAGGCTTCCTCAAAAACGTGCAGATTTCAAAGATTTTTCTTGCTTAATTTGAAGATTTTTTGAATATTATCTCCCATAATATTTATGCTATTTTCGCTACTTCCAAACTTGAAATGAAGCACGATAAACGGCGGTTTCTCAAAGGCAGTAAAATCGTTCCAAAACCGATACCGAGGAGTATTTCGATCACTCAACTCGTCGATGAATATTTCCAAGCGTATAATGCAGGTCGTTTACGTGAAGCCGCTCAACTCCTTACGAAAAAAATGCTTTCGAGAGATACAACAGTAGGTATGAGCATAACAGGCGCACTGACACCGGCAGGCTTAGGTGGGTCGTGCATAGTCCCCCTCATTAAAGCAGGATTTGTCGATTGGATCGTCAGTACTGGCGCCAATCTGTACCACGACACTCATTTCGCGATCGGTCACTCGCTCCATCGCGGATCTCCCTTCGCCGATGACAGACTCCTTCGGCAACAGGGGATCATCCGGATTTACGATATCGTTTTCGATTACGATGTGCTGCTTTCGACCGATACGTTCTTTAAGAAACTCCTCCGTCTACCCGAATTCCAAACTGACTTGGGTACTGCCGAATTGCATTACCGGCTAGGTAAATATGTCGCGGAACGCGAGAGAGTCCTGGGTATAAGGCATAGCAGTGTTCTTGCCACTGCATACAGATGCGGTGTGCCTATCTACACATCGTCACCAGGAGATAGTTCAATCGGTATGAACATTGCCGAAGCTGCCCTTGATGGTTGCTTGGTGCGCATTGACGTCTTGTTGGATGTAAACGAAACGGCTGCAATTGTTCTGGATGCAAAACGGAGAGGGGGCAAAAGCGGAGTCCTGATTCTCGGTGGCGGATCGCCGAAAAACTTCGTCCTTCAGACCGAACCGCAAATCCAGGAAGTACTGGGGATAAACGAAAAGGGGCACGACTATTTTCTCCAGGTAACAGATGCCCGCCCCGATACGGGGGGACTTTCCGGTGCAACGCCTGGTGAAGCAGTGACGTGGGGCAAGGTTGATCCCGATCGATTACCGGATGCTGTTGTTGCTTATGTCGATTCAACAATTGCACTCCCGCTTCTTACATCCTATGTGCTTGCCAAGGCAAAGCCCAGACCGTTGAAGCGATTATACGACCGACGCGAGGCGCTTATTGGCGGTTTATACAACGAGTATATGAAAGCCAAAAAGAAAAAGAGTAAAACGAAGAGTCAATAAACCATTTCCCTTCGGGGAAAAACTTCATTCACCATATGGAGGGTTACTCATGAGCAGATTCACCGAACTCCGCGACTTGTTAGGCAATTTCGAGAAGGACTTCATTAAGTTCTACGAGAAAGGCAATAAGTCGGCAGGTACACGCGTCCGCAAACACATGAACGAACTGCGTCGGAAGGCGCAGGAAATCCGTAAAGAAGTTCAGGAAATCAAAGCCACATCAAAAGAAGCCGACGGCGGAACAGCCGAAGGGTAAGAGTACTATCCCAAGTTCAACGAGACTCCCGCCTTGCCACAACAGGCGGGCGAGGAGTCTCTTGCTTTCTTGACATTGCAATTTCCAGCCGCTATTGTTAAGCTATTCCAGGCGGTCGGGAAAATTCCTTTGCTCTTACATTTCGATCCGAACGTGGATCTATGAAGATATCACGATGCATCGTTTACCTTCTCGCGGCGTTCTCGTTTGCGGGGTCATTTCATGACATCACCAATTACCGGAAGCTCCATTCCGATGCCCTGGTAGTCGATACGCACAATGATGTCGTCCAGTACATCCTGAATGGACTCGATATCTCTTCCCGAACGGTTCACGGTCATTCTGATCTTCCCAGGTTTCGGGATGGCGGTCTTGATGTTGAAATGTTCTCTATTTGGGTGCCGCCGGAGAAAACGTACCGTTCATACTACGAACAGGCGGATGAGCAGATCGATTCCATTGAGAGTTTTGTCCTTCGTAATCCGACGCACGTTGGACTTGCCACAAATTCCCGCGATGTGGAGAAACTTATCGGAGAAGGAAAATTCGTCGCGATGCTGGGAATGGAAGGTGGACATCCTATCGACAACGATTTGAAGAAGCTCGAACACTTCTATCGGCGTGGTGTCCGGTACATGACGCTCACGTGGAATAACAGCACCGACTGGGCAACTTCGGCAAAAGACGAGACAGATCAGGAGAAACACCTGCCACGAAAAGGATTAACTCCATTTGGAAAAAAAGTAGTTCGCAAGATGAACGAGCTTGGAATGATGATTGACATTTCTCACGTCGGCGAACAAACGTTTTGGGATGTTATGAAGGTGACGAGAAAGCCTGTTATTGCTTCTCACTCGTCGGTGTGGGCTTTGTGTCATCATCGCCGGAACTTGAAGGACGAACAGTTAAGAACGATCGCAAAGAACGGGGGCGTCGTCTGTATCAACTTTAACCCACCCTTTATCGACAGTACCTACGCTCGAAAGGAAAACAAACTTCTTGAACGACTGCAGCCCCGTCTCGATTCCATTCGGAACACTATTCGCGGTGACGAATTCATCAAAGATCAATATGCGACAGAAGCATTGATGTCGGAGTTCGATGCGATACGACCGCCGTTATCTACTCTCATTGATCATTTCGATTATGTTGCCAAGCTCGTGGGGGCGGATCACGTCGGTATCGGATCCGATTTCAATGGGATCGCCGTTGCGCCAAAAGAGATGGACGATGTCACATATCTTCCCAATATTACCCGCGAACTTCTGAAGCGTGGCTACTCGGAAAGCGACGTGCGTAAAATTCTTGGCGGCAACTTCATGAGAGTTCTTCGCGCCGTGGAACGCAAATGAGCGTTTCCAGCCGAGCATGACAAAGCAAGCGACTCTTTGATTCTAATGAAAAAAATTGTATTTTTGACATGAAAAACATGAGATGTGAATGACGGAACAAAACACAGAACGAGATAGCCAGCCTCCGCAGGAGGTCGAACAGTCAATCCAACAATCCCAGCCCGCTGAATCTTCCCCTCGGAACCAGCAAGCAGACGTACAAGCCCCTGAGTCGAAGCCGGCGCAGCCCGAGCGACCGCCGGAACAACGAGAACAACGTCGTCCGCAGCAGGGAAGAGATCGGCGTCAGCGTCAACAGCCGTCGCAACGGCCAGGCCAGCGTGGCGATCGCCGGGAAAGTCATCATGAAAGCGGCGGTGCAAAAGAACTCTCGATTGTCATTCCACTCTACAACGAGGAGCAATCACTCCGCGAATTGTATGATCGAATTAGAAATGCAGTCGGGCGGATGGGGCGCTATGAGATTATTTTCATTGATGATGGCAGTACGGATGGCTCCATGCGCGTCCTTCATGAATTGCGAAATCGCGATCGACGCGTTAAGATCATACGTTTTCGACGGAACTACGGCAAGTCGGCCGCTCTCTCGGTCGGCTTCCAGCAAGCAGAAGGTAGTTTCGTTATCACAATGGATGCAGACCTGCAGGATGATCCAAGTGAAATTCCGAGCCTCATCAATGAGCTGAAAAAAGGATTCGATCTCGTCTCGGGATGGAAGAAGAAGCGCCGCGATCCCATTACGAAAACCATTCCGTCACGCTTCTTCAATTTTGTTACATCGCTGCTCACCGGCATCCGCATTCATGATTTTAACTGTGGACTCAAGGGCTACAGGAAAGAAGTGGTGAAGGAAGTAAGGCTGTACGGTGAGCTTCATCGCTATATCCCGGTTCTTGCGCACTGGCAGGGGTTCAAGATCGGCGAAATAGTTGTACAGCACCATCCCCGAAAATACGGAAAAACCAAGTTTGGCATCGGACGATTCTGGAAAGGATTCCTCGACCTTCTGACAGTTCTCTTTACGACGCGCTACATGCAGCGACCGCTCCATCTGTTTGGATTCTGGGGTCAGGCATTTATCCTTGCCGGTTTCGGGATCGATCTATACCTCGCGGTTCTCAAGTTTACGGAGGGGATGTCTTTGAGTAATAGACCGCTGTTTATAGGTGGCATATTGCTTATTATTGTCGGTGTTCAGTTCGTGTCAGTCGGACTTTTAGGTGAGATGATTACGAAGACCCGCCAAGTAGGTGAAAAGGAATATTCCATCCGAGAGATTTGGAAATAGCCTCAGGCACGAGGTTCAATGCCAGTGCATCGCCTGCACAATCAGCCATTCGATTCTTGATGTGTTCTCACGCGCGGCAGGAAAGAGTATTGGATGAAGTTGACAGTCAAAGATCTAAAATACGATTGCCGTCACTTCTGCGGCGATATTCCCTGCAAACCTCACAAGCAACACGGCGTTCATTGCGTCGATGAACAGGGACGAGATTGCCGATACTACGATCGTGTCTCGAAGAGAATTCTCATTATCAAACTCGGCGCATTCGGAGACGTCATTCGTACGACTCCTCTTCTGCATAAACTGAAGGAGGTCGAGCCACAAGCGGAAATCTGGTGGATAACGAATACGCCCGACATCGTTCCGAAAAACGTCGACGTAATCCTTCCCTTCACACCACAGAGTGTTGTCACGTTGCACACCACGGAGTTCGATACAATTTATAGCCTCGACAAGGATAGAGAAGCAGCTGCTCTCTGCGCGCAACTCTCGGGGAAAATAAAGAAAGGCTTCACACTCCGCGATGGGAAGTGCATGCCTCTTGATCGAGCAGCCGAGCACAAGTACCTCACCGGTGTCTTCGACGATCTGAGCAAGACAAACACGAAGAGCTACCAGCAAGAGATCTTTGAGATATGCGGATTCACGTTCTCCGGCGAAGAATATATCATGCCGGACGTGGAGAGCCATGCATGGAAACTTCCGAAACAGAAATCGATTGTGGGACTGAATACGGGCTGCGGTGGCCGATGGACCTCGCGCCTCTGGCCCGATACATTTTGGGTGTCGCTCGCAAGAAGGCTGAAGAAGGCAGGCTACGTTCCACTCCTTCTCGGCGGAGAGCAAGAGCACGCCAAGAACCGGCGGCTGGCGAAGTTGAGCGGAGCGCTGTATCGCGGGCATTTCCCGCTGACAACGTTCATGAGCGAAGTCAATCAGTGCGATCTCATCGTTACTGCTGTCACGATGGGAATGCACATCGCGATCGGCATGAAGAAAAAGCTGGTGTTATTCAATAACATCTTCAACAAGCACGAATTTGAGCTTTACGGCCGCGGCGAGATTCTTGAGCCGGATTTTGACTGTGCCTGTTTTTATTCGCCGACCTGTCCGAACAATTGCATGCAGTACCTCTCCGTCGACCGTGTTTTTGATTCCTGCGTCCGGCTCCTCACCCAGAGATCTCTTTCCTTCGGCATGGGAGGAAAGCGTGCAAGAAAGTGAGAAGGGTCTGCCGGGTGCAGGTCTGGTCGAGTGGCGAGCTCGTTGGCTTGAAGCACTCTTGTTGATCGTTTCGCTGTCGCTGTTTCTCTACCAGTGTTGGAGTCTGTGGTTCATCCAGGATGATTCCTTCATTACGTTTCGGTACGTGAAGAATTTCACCGCGGGCCATGGATTGGTGTTTAATTCCGGGGAGCGAGTTGAAGGATATACGACATTTCTGTGGGCACTCCTGCTTGCGCTGCCGGCCAAACTTGGCATCGATGTAACATCAGCCTCCCAGTACCTGGGAATCCTATTTGGCCTGGGTTCGCTCTGTCTCCTTTATTCTGTGTCGCGCAAACTCTCAACCGGGGAACCGGCCTTCCCGTTCGCTCTTGTCGCCGTGATCCTGCTCGCCGCCAACGGTGCATTTGCCTATTGGTCTGTGAGCGGCATGGAGACGGCGATGTTTACCTTCCTGACGCTCTTGAGCGCGATCGTCTATCTCAGGGAGCGGAGTGTGGAAACCCTTTCCGTATACACACCGATCGTCTTTATTCTTCTTTCATTAACGCGTCCCGAGGGAGCCCTCCTCTTCGGCCTCTTGATGGCCTCTCTGATCTGGGAGATTCGATCAGGTCAACGGAGCGACCCCAAAAGAATGCTCAAACGATTTGTCATCTGGATGCTCGTGTATCTTCTCCCCATGACCGCCTATGCATTCTGGCGATTGTCGTACTACGGGTACCTTCTTCCAAATACATATTACGCGAAGGCAGGCTTCTCGAAGGAGTATTTGACCACGGGCTTCGACTACTTCTGGGCGTTTGCAAAGACGTATCTCTTCGGAGGCATTCTCCTTGTCGCTCCGGTGTACGTGATCATCAAACGAAAATGGTCCGGTGACACACTTCCTTTGTTCATGATGCTCATCGGGTACATCGTCACTATTATTTTGGTCGGTGGCGATGTGTTGCCCTCATACCGCTTCTTTGTCCCGGTGCTTCCGTTCCTCTACCTTTTCACGCAGGAGTCTCTCCGTTCTCTCTTTGACTCGATGGTGAAGCGAAAATGGAGATTGGCGAGCTTGCTCTATGTGTCACCTCTTCTCCTCGCAGGGTTCTCCTTCGCGATTCCGCATGAGTACATTCACCATTACGCGACTCGTGAATCTCAGCTCGTCGAAAAAATGGCAGAGACAGGGAGGTGGTTGAAGTCACATGCATCGCCGAACGACATCGTAGCAGCATCCACCATCGGCGCTTTGGGTTACTACTCCGGGCTACCCCTCCTTGATATGTTGGGATTAACCGATTCGGTCATCGCCCATCGGCCTGAGCAGATTCTTGGCGTTGCGAGCAACTGGAGAGAACGGAACTACAACGTCCGGTATGTCCTCTCCCGCCGGCCCGATTGGATTTGTTTCTCTACCGGCATCAAGCCGAGTGCCTTCGCCGAACGGGCCCTCTTCACCAGCAAAGATTTTCGCCGATGGTATTATCCCT
Source organism: Ignavibacteria bacterium (assembly GCA_016178595.1). Lineage (GTDB taxonomy): Bacteria > Bacteroidota > Ignavibacteria > UBA10030 > SZUA-254 > JACOSY01. The sequence goes on along the minus strand of JACOSY010000023.1, from coordinate 161,301 downwards.
TCTATTTCCATGCATCAGGTGACGCAGGTTACGTCGAGGTCATCTACAAGCGGAGCGCTTTTCCGCCGCAAATGCCTGAGGCTTCGGAGCAACGACCGATCGACAATGACTTCGTGAACAGGTTCACGGAAGGCATCAACCTGACAGGGAAAGACGACGAGCGAGCTCTGCAGCAGCTCCAGCAGGCTGCTGAAACCGGACCTGCCGATTTCGCTTTGCTCTTTCAGAGCATCGCGAATGTCTACCGTTCTCAGCACAACATTCCCAAAGCGATCGAATACTATAGCCGAGCCGTTGCGATTGATCCGAGATTGATCGAAAGCCACCTGATGCTCGCCTACGAAGCGCGACGGCAGAATAATCTCAAGGGAGCGAGCCTGCAGCTTGAGGAGGCGCTACGGACCAATCCAGATTACTCGCCGGCATGGGTGATGCTCGGTCAGGTATATCTCTCGTTAGCTGATACGAACAGGGCGAGAGCGGCATTTGAGCACGCAGTGGAGGTCGCACCGCTCAATCCGCAAGCGCGCGATCTCCTGCAGACGATCATCGCGCAGAAGCGGCCTGGTATCGCAGAGGATTAGGGCGTATGACGTCCGGACGACAAGAACCGAAGCACAGCGGGCGCGCAATCAGGGACCGGCATGCGGTGCTCATCATCGTTGCAGTAGTCGTGGTCTTCTTTCGGGATATCCTTCTGCAGAATGCGTTCATCTGGGAAGATTTCATTTACCAGTATTATGCATTTCGCAACTTCGCTGCAGTCTCGCTTGCCCACGGCACGCTTCCCCTCTGGAATCCCTACACCTTCAGCGGAATGCCGTTTCAGGCAGACATCCAATCGGCGCTCTTCTACATTCCCAATCTTCTCCTGACACTGTTCGTGAGCGGCGACAAACTCCATTTCTTTTGGGTGGAGCTAATCATCGTTGCACACTTCGTCATTGCCGGCGTGTCGATGTATTATTTCGCAAAGGAGCTAGGTCTCGAGAAAATTTATGCGCTGTTCAGCGCAATCGCATTCACACTCTCCGGCTTCATGATTATGCAGGTTATCCATCAGACGTTCATCTGCCAGGTAGCATGGGTTCCACTCGTTTTGCTCCTGCTTCGGAGAACATTACTGTGCAGATCGATCCTATCGATGGTTTGTGCCGGACTGATCCTCGGGCATGCGATCCTGGCTGGATCGCCGCAGTTTACCGTCTACATTTTTCTCCTGATCCTCTTCTACTTTCTCTTCGAATGGGTTGGTACCGTTCGTGCAGAAGGATGGAAGGCCTCTCTTCCGATGGTGCCGCTTGCAGCCGGCGTTGTGGTTCTTGCAGTGGCCCTTACGGCTGTCCAGCTTCTTCCCACGCTGGAGCTTGCGCCGCTCTCCAGGCGCGCCACGATATCGTTCGAGAATTCTTCCGAAGGTTCCCTACGGTGGGGACAAATCATCACGCTGGTCGCACCGAAATATTTCGGCTCATCGGGCGCGCAGGAGACCACGTATGCGTTTCTTGAACAATACTGGGCATACTGGGAGACATGCATCTACATCGGTCTTATTCCGCTCATCATGGCTGTACTGTCATTCGCGCTTATCAGGAAAAATCGGTACGTTGCTTTTTTCAGCGGTATCGTTGCATTCGGATTCCTCTACTGTCTCGGTAATAACTTTGTACTCCATTCATTCTTTTTCCATGTTGTACCGGGGTTCGATAAGTTCCGCGTGCCGGGTCGGATGTCGTTCTTCTTCACCTTCGGGGCCACAATACTTTCCGGGTTCGGTCTTCGATATGCCGTCGAGCGCTATTCGACGAACACCCGGAAAATGAAGAAGCTTGTCATTGTCGTTGCCGGTAGCGGTGTTGTCGTCTTGCTGCTTGCGCAGGCGGGATTTTTCCAATCATTCGGTAACGTTGCTGCGGAGCAATTAAACCATGAGAAAGCAGTCAATGCCGCAGCGACAACTCTTGGGTTGCTCGTTATTGTGAGCATCATTTTTTTCCTTGTGCTTCGCCGGCAGGTTTCGACGGCGAAGGCGGTTCTTGTGCTCATCCTTTTCCACTTTATCGATATGAACCTCTTCGGCTTTAATCAAAACAATGGTCGTTTGAGTCCTGAACAATACTATGCGAAAACGAGCCGAGTGGCCGAACCCTTAAAAGAGGAAGGAAAAAAAGAATACTTTCGAGTCAATTCGCGCGACGGCGGCTACATGATCCTGGATAGAAATCAGGGAATGATCGACCGGATATTTTTGCTGGAAGGTTACACGCCTCTGGCACTCCAGCGTCAATACCCGCCGCGAAAAACGACAGAACAAACATACGATCTGCTGAACGCGAAGTATCGGATCGTCGTCGATCCCCGAGATCGATCGATGGGATTGCGTGAAGCGAGCACTTATTACCCGCGCGCGCTCATCGTCTACGGCGACACCGTTGTTAAGAACGAAGCGGCTGCACAAGCCTATATGCAAAGTGACACATTCGATCCACTCAACACTGTTGTGTATGAAGACGATCCGCATGTGGCATTCGGGAAAGCGTCTATGGCCGCATACTCCTCGGCTTCCATCAAGTCTTATGATCTGAATACGATAACACTCTCTGCGACATCATCGAGAGACGGCATCCTCCTGTTGAGCGAAATCTATTATCCGGGGTGGCGTGCGTACGTGGATGGGGTGGAGCAGCCGCTGTACCGCGCCGACTGGTGCCTGCGTGCAATTCCTATAAAAGCGGGTACGCACGAAATCGTTGCCCGTTTTGAGCCTTCGACCTTTTATCGTGGACTCATCATCACGCTGGTTGCTCTTGCGATCTCAGGGATCATTGTCGTTCTGACTATCGTACTGAAACGTCGCGCTGTACCGGTGAGTTCAAACATTCAGTAACTGCGTGGACGCTCCATGAAGATTCTCATTCTTAGCACTGCGTTCCCTCTTCGAGGCGGCATCGCGCACTTCAACGCTCTCCTTGCGAGCTATCTCCGTAAACGACACGAAGTCCAAACCATTACCTTCAAGCGACAATATCCAACGATGTTCTTTCCGGGCAAGTCGCAGGAAGAAACCGGAGAACTTTTCACCGCCGAAGCCGCTCCCCAGCTCATGGATTCAATCAATCCCCTCAATTGGATCAGGGTTGCCCGTGAAGTTCGTCGTCTGCACCCCGACCTTATCATCTTCAAGTACTGGCTGCCATTCTTTGGTCCCTGCTTTGGAACAATCGCAAAGCTTGCCAAGAGAGGATCAGGGACGAAAGTGCTCTTCATCTGTGACAATATTCTTCCCCACGAGCGACGGCCCGGTGATGTGGTCTTTACTCGCTATGCCTTCAAACAAGCCGATTGCTTTATCGTGCAGTCCCATACCGTCGAGCGGGATTTAGTGCGACTCTTTCCGAGCGCGAGATACAAAATGGTTCCGCATCCCGTGTATGAGATATTCGGAAAACCGATGGACAAACAAGCTGCGCGCAGCAGGCTCGGCATTTCTGCAACAAAAGTGCTCCTCTTCTTTGGGTATATCCGTGCTTACAAAGGGTTACTCGTCTTGATAGAAGCGGTAAGCAAACTGGTTGATCAAGGCATGACCGACATTGCGTTGCTCGCAGTTGGTGAGTTCTATGACGACGAGGTGAAGTACCACAACCGCGTGAAGGAACTGAACATCGAGTCGGCGGTTCGGTTTGTTTCCGATTACGTCCCGAATGAGGACGTAGGTCTCTACTTTAGTGCTGCCGATGTCGTTGTCCTGCCGTACCTGTCTGCGACACAGAGCGGCATCGCACAGATTGCGTACAACTTCGATAAACCCGTCATCGCGACAAATGTGGGCGGGCTTTCGGAGGTCGTGGTGGACCAGCAAACCGGATTCATCGTTTCGTCAAACAACCCCGATGAGCTTGCACGTTCGATCGCACGCTTCTACGCAGAAACAAAAGAAGAAGAGTTCGTCGCGAACGTGCGAAGAGAGAAACGGAAATATTCGTGGGACCGGCTTGTCGAGGCGATCGAAGAGCTATCAACTTCACCCGCTCACTAAGTATCTTCTCTCCTCTTTTTTTAGTATCTTTCCAATCGAAAAACAATGTGAGCGCTTAATCGCGAGAGATGTACATGAAGGCAGCGGTTGTATTTGGAACCCGACCGGAGGCCATCAAGATGGCGCCGGTGGTGAAAGAAATCGAACGGAGAGGAATCGACCACGTCGTTATCGTGACGGCACAGCATCGTGAGATGCTCGACCAAAAGCTCGACGCCTTCGATATCGAGCCTCATTACGACCTCAACATCATGCGACACAATCAGGATCTCTTCCATGTGACGGCAGCAGTCTTGAACGACATCAAGCCTGTCCTCGAAAAGGAACAACCCAACGTTCTTCTCGTGCAGGGCGATACCACGACAACCTTTGCTGCAAGTCTTGCCTCGTTTTATTTGAAGATTCCCGTCGGCCATGTGGAAGCCGGCCTCCGGACGTGGAATAAATTCGACCCTTTTCCGGAAGAGATCAATCGGCAACTCACGACGCGTCTTACCGACTTCCACTTTGCTCCGACCAACTGGGCGAAGCAGAATCTCTTGAACGAGGGTGTGAAGCCGGACAATATTTTTGTCACCGGCAATACGGTTATCGACGCCCTCCTGATGATTGTCGATCCCACGTATACATTCGCCGGCGATGGACTCGGACGGATTGACTTCGAGGAGAAGCGTATCATTCTGTTGACGTCGCACCGTAGGGAGAACTTCGGTGAGCCAATGGTCGGAATTTTTTCCGCCTGTCGCCAGCTTGTCGAGCAGAATGCGGATGTCGAAATGATTTACCCCGTCCATCCAAATCCAAATGTGCAGAAGATCGCGAAGGATATTCTCTCCGGTGTGCCACGCGTGCATCTTATCAAGCCGATGGAGTACCGGCCCTTCGTTCAACTGATGAATAAATCCTACCTGATTTTAACCGATTCCGGCGGCGTGCAGGAAGAAGCGCCGACTCTGGGAAAACCGGTTCTCGTTCTGCGGAAGACAACCGAGCGTCCGGAAGCCATCGAAGCCGGAACAGCAAAATTAGTCGGCACAGACCGCGATACGATCGTTCGCGAAGGACAACGTCTCCTGTCGGATGCGAATGCGTACCGCGAGATGGCGACGAAAGCAAATCCCTACGGCGATGGGAAGGCGGCTGGACGCATCGTGGATATTCTCCTAAGCCGATGTCCGTAACGCCCTCGATCTACCCGCTCGTCTACTGTACCGTGCTTCACTGCGGGATCAATCCCGATGGAAACGCGCGTTCTCTCCTGCGCGAAACGCTCGACTCGCTCCTGAAGATGACCTACTCAAACTTTCGTATCGTCGTTGTTGATAACGGCTCGACCGACGGCAGCCAGGCAATGCTGCACAGCGAGTATCCAATCGTAGAATTGGTTGAGAACGGACGAAACCTTGGCGTGATGGAGGGATATAACATCGGGCTGCGGTACGGTCTCACGCACAGCGCAGCGTGGGTTATGCTTCTCAACAATGACATCGTCGTCGATCCCGATCTCCTCTCGACAATGATGGATGTAGGACTTTCCAACGAGCGAATCGGCATTGTAGGGCCGAAGATCTATTACCACAACGATCCGGATACGTTCTGGTATGCAGGGGGGAGAATCAACTACTTCACCGGCATCATTGCGCATCGCGGCCTCCGGCAACGGGATCGCGGTCAGTACGATCGTGTCGAAGATACTGATTACGTCAATGGATGTGCCATGCTCATCCGCCGCGAGGTGATTGAACAGATTGGTATGCTCGATCTCGTTTTCTCACCGATGTACTCCGAAGATGCCGACTACTCGATCCGTGCACACCGCGCAGGCTATCGGCTGGTGTATGTCCCACAGGCAAAACTCTGGCACAAAGTCTCTGCTTTCAGTGGCGGCGGGCTCACGCCGCTCAAAACGGCGTTGAAAGTCGAGCACAACTTGATCGTCTTCAAACGTTACGCTCGCTGGTACCATTGGCTGACGATCCCGTGGTCCGTTGGCGCTGTGACGATTGTCTTCGTTCTCAAGGAACTCTTCCACGGCAACTTCAAAATCATCGACGCTCTCGTGAGAGGTTTCGGGAAAGCAATCGGCCGTCTGGTAATGAAGGAGAGGGAGAGCAATGGATGCTGATGTAGTCATCGTTGGTGCGGGAGTCATCGGACTGGCGTGTGCCGCCGCGAGCGTATCGAAAGGATTCACAACAATTCTTGTGGAGCAGCACAATTCGTTCGGTCAGGAAACGAGCAGTCGGAACAGCGAGGTCATTCACTCTGGCATTTATTATCTGCCCGGCTCATGGAAAGCCAGACTGTGTGTACGTGGCAACCGAATGATGTATGCTGAGTGTGCCAGGCTCGGTGTCTGGCATCGGCGTTGCGGGAAGCTGATCGTTGCAGTGGCTGAGGACGAAGAACCCGAGCTTCAGAAACTTTACGAGCGGGGACATGAAAACGGTGTCGAAGGCCTGGAGTTGCTGACGAAAGAACAGGCGCAACGGATCGAGCCATATATTTACTGCCAGGCAGCGTTACATGTGCCGAGTACCGGGATTGTCGATTCGCATGAATTGATGAAGGCATACGCGACAGAAGCGGTACAGCACGACGCAACGATTGTCTATGGCGTGCAGTTCATTGGAGCGGCCAGGCATGCAACAGGGTATGCTGTTCGCCTTCGTGAGGTATCCGGCGATGAAACGAAAATCGAGACTCGAACGATCGTCAATGCAGCTGGATTATACGCTGATCAAGTTGCGGCATCATTCGGCATCGATATCAATACAGCCGGCTATCGGCTGTATCCGAATCGCGGTCATTACTTCAGAGTCTCGGCGACGAAGAGCAGATTGGTGTCCCGGTTGATCTACCCAATTCCGCCGCGAAACAAAGAAGGATTAGGAATTCACGTCACGGTCGATCGCGCCGGTCAGTGCAAACTCGGCCCCGACACGGAGTACATTGACTCTTCGATACCAGCGAGCGAGTGGTACCGTTTTGACGAGTCGCGGAAAGAGCGATTTCATCAAGCGGCTTCGCGCTACTTCCCCGCGATAGAACTTGACGATCTTTCACCCGACCAGGTGGGAGTTCGTCCCAAGCTTCAGCAACCGGGTGGAAATATCCTGGACTTCATTATCCAGGAAGAAGAAGCACGCGGACTCCCCGGACTCATCAATCTCATCGGCATCGAATCACCCGGATTGACCTGTGCACCCGCGATCGCACAAGAAGTGGTGCGATTGATGGCTGCACAATAAGCGAGAGCGTTCTCTTGATCTCGTAAGAAGTGTTAGAGCCTTACAATTGAAGGGTGAATATTTCCGAAAGCTCTTTTCGCCGTCGCCGATTTTCATTCAAGACAGATCCTCAAATGCAACGTTCGTCAAGACCAACCCAGGGGAAAGTATCATGCGAATGGGATGGTGTTTTAATGACAGTTCCATGGCATCTCGCGGAAATTTTCTCTACCTTCTTACTCTGAATATCAGTCATATAGGTCCAAGATGGAATTTGGAAAGCATATTGGCAAGGGTGTGTGGGCGTTCGTTGATAAGGGATTGCCGGCTCTCTACGGCTTGGGGTTTATTTTTCTGGTCGTTCGCGTCCTTCCGGAGAAGGAATATGGCGCGTTCGTGCTTATCCAGACGATGTTTGTGTTTTCGACTTCGCTCGGGTACGCACTGGCGCTGCAACCGTTGACGAAGTTCGTAGCGGAAAGCGACGAGTACCGTCCGTACGTGTTCGCCAGCTTGAGCATCGGTGTGATGTTTTACCTCGCGTTGTCGCTGTTCCTTATCTTCTTTAAATCTTCACTCGTTTCGTTGCTCGACCCGGCGAACGAATCCAACTTGGGCAGCCTGTTGGCGTACATCCCCTTGCTATTCCTCGTCGCATTCTACCGCAACTTCGCGATCAGCTTTCTTCAGGCGAACTATCAAGTTCAGAAGATTTTCTGGATCGATGCAACATATTTCGTTGGAGTGCTTGTGCTGATCTACGCCGCATCGCATCTTTTCCGATTCACAAGGGCGGAAGATCTCCTTCACGTTACTCTCATTGCGAATGCGTGTTCCTCCGTCCTCGCGATTGTCTTTACCCACCGACAGGTCTTTCTCAAGCCCGTGATCAACCGCCGTGCTATAACCGAGATCTGGGACTATGGAAAGTACACCTTCGGCTCGACGGTGAGTTATAACATCTTCAGCCAGGCAGACGTATTTTTCGTCAATTCCTTCGTCGGGCTCGTGGGGGTTGCCACCTACAACGCAGCGAAAATGCTGACTCGACTGTACGATATTCAGACGCAAGTGATCCAAATGTTCGTCATCCCGGCGTCATCCAAACTGTATGCCAAACAAGAACATCAGAAACTGCGGGGAATGACGGAGAAGTCAATCATGTTCTCACTCATAGTGCTACTGCCGGTCGCGGTGGCGATGTTCCTCGCGCCGTCGCACATCATGTCACTACTCTATGGAAGTCGTTACCAGGAAGGTGCAGTTGTCGTACGCGTGTTTGCGTTTCTGGCATTCATCGTCCCCTGGAACGCGGTCAGCGCAAGTATCATTCAGGGGACAGGTCACGTTAAGTTCGGATTCAAGGTGAGTTGCATCCTGTTGCTCTTGACGGCAATCAGTTTCGCGCTCTTTACACCTTGGCTTGGCATCGCCGGTGCGGCGATCGCGTATGTCGTGACCCTATTTCTGATCACCATCATCGTAGTCCGGTACGTCAAGCAGATAGTTGAATTCGACCTGAGAGGCATCCTTGTTCGCGTCGCAGACGCGAAAGACTTCGTTTACCGGAAGATTCAACAGTGGCAAGCTTAAAGACGGCTTATTGTCTGCCATCCATTCCTCTTGATCACTTTTTTGCTTTTATGCACGTTTTCTTTTCGGCGGTTTTCCTCTGAAGGCGGTTGCGCCTTGACAAAAGTTTGTTTAGATTCAAGAGATCGAATACGGTTCTGATTCTTGCAATAACGGGTCGCGGCGGGAGCCGACTGAAACCACACCGCCTTCGTCCTCTCACAACACTTTGTTACTCGAACACAAGATGTCCACCATGAAACGCAGTTGCTTGATAATCGTCGCCTGTTCTATTCTCTTTGTGTCTGTCACTCTAACTCAGACTAGTCTGCAAAAGTATGAGCAAAATCCGATCCTTACTCCATCGCCCGGCGCGTTCGATCAGAGTTATGCTTTCGACGGGTATGTGCTAAAGGAAGGAAGTGGATTTCGGATGTGGTACACCGGATTTGGAGGCGATTACTCGATTGGTGAAGCTTCCTCACCGGATGAAATTCACTGGACAAAGTACTCTCTGAACCCGGTGCTGCCGCCCGGACCTCCGGGTACATTCGATGAAACAGGACCCAGAGTATCATCGGTTCTCAAAGATCCATCCGGCTACAAGATGTACTACTATGCTGGATCGGGATTGAATCTCCGCGTAGGGTTGGCGACATCCACTGATGGGTATTCATGGGTTAAGTACAGTCAGAATCCAATCCTGAAGCCGGATGGCGGTGGTGCCTGGGAAAGTATCGGCACGTGGAATGCGATGGTGATACAAGAGGATGCTCTCTACAAGATGTGGTATCAGGGATGGGATGGGCAGCATTCAAGTATCGGCTATGCAACCTCCGGAGATGGAATTCACTGGTCGAGGTATCAAAATAACCCCGTCATGTCACATGGTGAAGCGGGGAGCTTCGATGAAATAACGGCTGGTGCCCCACGCATTGTGAAGGAAGGAACGAATTATCACATGTACTATACAGGGGTGTCATCTGCGATCGTCATTCAGACGGGCTACGCCCACTCGACGGATGGCATTCATTGGGAAAAGTCTGTTCACAATCCGGTGCTCAGTCCCGGTCCGGCTGCTTGGGATTCTTATTATAGTCCGGTGTCGTCGGCATTATTGTACGATAACCAATTTCATGTGTGGTATTCCGGTTACGGGCAGAGCGGAACCTGGCAGATGGGATACGCAACATCAACTGTATCCGATGGGAATCCGCCACCCCCTGCCGTACCGTCGCTTGCCCCAACTGGATTGATTGTTTTGATGATCCTGCTCATAATTTCGGCAACAAGCACTCTGAGACGAAGAAATATTTGGACAGAGCACTACTAACTAGTAGTAGAAGACAGCACCAAAATTATCCGAATCCGTTCAATCCGACGACCAACTTCCGCTACGGATTGCGGGTGAGGCTTGCGGTCTATAACACGCTCGGGCAGACGGTCGCATCCCTTGTCGATCGAATTCAAGGGGCTGGATACCATGAAGTTCAATGGTATCCTTTGGTAGCAAGCGGAATCTACTTCTACAAACTTGAGGCGGTCGTTCTCGACAAGCCGTTGGATTCGTTCATCACGGTTCGAAAGATGTTGTTTATGAGATGATGGATTGGGAGCAATCTCAAGATCATGTCAGGATGTCTCTCTGCTGATCTCGGAGAGGATACGTCCACTTCCATCGAGTAGTGGGTGTTGAAAAATCCCCGACTTCGCCGAAGTCAGGGTTTTTTCGTTCATACGAGATTGGATAATTCCAATAAGTTCTTTATATTTGAACCGATAGCGTTATTCTTCAATGAATCATGCCCTTGACGAAAAGGCGAAGTTCGAGGATCGTCAGAACTCGAATTGATGCCACGCCAGAGACCCCTCTGGTCATTTTCCATGTAGTCCTCGAACACGTGTGGATGTGTGTGAATCTCAGCCACGCATGTGGACATCGTCATCAGAACTGTCAATAGAGAACGAAACGAAATGAACATACTAATAACGGGCGGCGCAGGATACATCGGAAGTATTTTGGTTGAGCGGTTGCTTTTAAACAACTTGCTTGTATCGAGAGGCATGAACGAACTCGCCCTTAATGGCACCGGTGTTCTGGATAATCCACCGTTTCACCTGAAGGAAAAGATCAAGGTGACCGTCGTCGATAATCTCTTGTACAAACAGACGAATTTGACACAGTTTACTTGGAGAGACGACTTCAATTACGTCTATGGCGACGTTCGAGATCGAAACCTTATGACAAAGTTGCTGCTGGAGAATGACGTCATCATTCCACTTGCAGCGATCGTGGGTATGCCCGCCTGCAAGAAGTTTCCAAGTGAAACGCTTGAAACCAATCAGAAGTGCATAGAGTGGCTGGCAGAAAACTCATCGCGCGATCAGTTAATCGTCTATCCGACAACGAACTCAGGCTACGGGATTGGTCAAGTGAAGGGTGGGGATCTGGTTGAGTGTACGGAGGAAACTCCCCTCAACCCAATTAGCTTATACGGGACTACGAAGGTGAATGCCGAAAATGCTCTCTTAAACAACAATAAGGGAAACGCAATTACGCTGCGGCTGGCGACTGCCTTCGGAATCTCGCCGCGGATGAGATTGGACATTCTGGTGAATGACTTCACGTACCGTGCCTATACCGATCGCTACATGGTAATTTTCGAAGGTCACTTCAAACGGAACTTCATCCATGTGCGGGACATTGCTCGGACATTTATATACTGCGTTAACAAGGCAGAGAAGATGAAGGGGCAAACCTTCAACGTGGGATTAAGTGACGCGAACCTCAGCAAGCTTGAGTTGTGTGCACGAATCAGAGCGTTCATTCCCGATTTCTACGTCACCCAATCGGAAATTAATAAAGATCCGGATCAGCGAAATTACATTGTGTCGAACAAGAAACTCGAATCGCTTGATCCAAAGGAACCATGGTTCGCCGCGCATTCGCTGGATAGCGGTATCAAAGAGTTGATCAAAGCGTACTCGATTATATCAAACAACAACCGGAAATTTACGAACCTTTGAAATTGTCTGCAGTGCATTCTTGTCGCTTGCAAATTGTTTTGGCATTAGATAATTGTCTTTCTCAAAGTTCCTGCGGCGCGGTACGAGAATCGTATGAAAATCCATGACTGTCCAGGCGGTGCGCAAAAAGGAAAGTGGGAGCTGGAACGAGGGTTTTCATCCACTCATTGTCGCCGGCAAAATAGATGATGCAATATAGGGCGATGGCAAACGGCTACGGGGAATGCAAGCAAAGTGGTTTACTCCTGGCCATCAAAGATAACTGGAAGGCGGTCGCTTGACTTCACATTCTCGTATGTTGAACACCGTCAACCTGCTGCGGGGACGCTTTGTAGTGGTCGACCTTGGTTCTGCAGATTCTCTCGGATTTCGAAAAGAGTTACGCGAAGTGATTGAAGCGGTGACGTTGGTGGAACTCGATGCCATCTCGGAATCTCACAGCAATCAATCAGATTATTTCAAGATATTCAAGTTGAGCAAGGCGATCGGTGGAATTGCCGGAACGAGGAAATTTCATAAGAGAAAATTTCCTCAGTGCTCATCTTTTTTGAGACCGAATGCGAATCTTGTATCTCAATATGGCCTGGAGGATTATTTTGAAGATGTCGCAGAAGTCGACCTAGAATGTACCACTCTTGAAGATCTCGTCAATGAAACAGGAGTCGAATGCATAGACTTTTTGAAGACTGACCTCGAGGGACTGGATTTGGAAGTGATCTCAAGTGCGCCCCACATTATTTCACGCACGCTGGTTGTTCAAACTGAAGCTCGGTTTCAGCCTTTTTTCGTCGGCGAACCCGATTTCCATGAGGTCGTTGCCTATCTCAAAGATATTGGTTTCGAATTAATCACGATGCACCCGGAGGTGTGGAAGTATAAAACCTCCCACAGAGATATTCAAAGAAATGGACGCCTCGTCATGGCGGATGCAATATTTTTCTTACGCATGGACAAGATCAGGGAAGTTCTTGGGGCGGCGGCGCCGCTGGCGTTCGTGAAACAGATTGTCCTGGCTAAGGCACTGGGAATTTGCAATTATGCCGAATGGATTTACGAAAATATACACCAGGATCTTCCCAAAGAAATCAAAGAAGAGCTTGTAAGACTCCTCGATCCCTCGCGTGGATTGAAGAAAACAATTGTCAAGATCACGAATAAGCTCAGCCGTTATTCGGTAACGGCACGGGCTCTCCGGGTGACGCGTCACTTACTGCTGTCGATGGCAAAAATACCGCCGGTAAATAGGGATCATCTTCACGTTGATACCCTTTGAGTTGAATGACTTTGAAGTGGTTCAACTCTATACCCTTTGGTCTTCAGAACGTAAGCTCATTCTACGGCAACGACATCCGGCGGATCGATTGCTTCGTCGGGAGGAATCGAATCGCCGCAAGCTCCGGTGAACGATGCATATTCTGGTCTCTCAAGAAAACGAAATTAGCGATGAACATAGACTGGAAGGACTGACCCGGACAAGAGCAATGCGGAATAGATTCAAAGATATAGAAAATTGAAGTGAGTAATTTCATTAATTTTTGAAGGAGTCTGCAATGTCCTTTTGGACGGGTAAAAGGGTCTTGGTCACGGGAGGCTCTGGTTTTCTTGGCAGTCACGTTGTGAACACGTTGAGGGGGAAAGATTGCTCGGAAATCATTGTGGTTAAAAAGAAAGAGTATGATTTAACGAAGGAAGATCAAGTGAGGGCCTTGTTTGAAAAGAGCAAGCCGCACATTGTCTTTCATCTCGCAGGACTTGTGGGAGGTATTCTTCCAAACAAAGAGCGCCCCGCAGAATTTTTTTATGTTAATTTGATGGTCGGCACTCTCATGCTGCACTATTCATGGCTGTACAAGGTTGAGAAGTTCACTGCAGCAGGTGCCGGTTGTGGTTACCCTGAACATGCGCCGATCCCGTTGAAGGAAGAATCCTTCTGGAATGGATTCCCGCAAAAAGAAAGCGCACCGTATTCACTGGCGAAGAGACTTCTGCACATACAGTCTGTCGCATATAGGCAGCAACATGGATTCAATTCCATCATTTGTATACCAGGTAATATTTATGGCCGCTATGACAATTTTAATCTCTTAGATGCCCATGTTATTCCAGCTCTTGTTCGAAAATTTGTGGAAGCATCTCGGAACAAGTCGGCGTCGGTAGAAGTGTGGGGCAGTGGAAAGCCCACGCGCGACTTTGTCTATGCAGGAGATGTAGCCGATGGGATGATCAGAGCAACAGAAGTCTACGACAAAAGTGAGATAATTAACATCTCCTCAGGTGTCGAGACAAGCATCCGCGAGGTCGTTCAACATCTCACATCTATTACCGGGTTCTCGGGAGAGGTTTATTGGAATACATCTCGCCCCGATGGTCAGATACGAAGGTGCTTCGATGTTGGTAAGGCGAAGGACGAGCTAAATTTCCAAGCATGCGTGGATATCAGGACCGGGTTGCAACTGACGGCAGAGTGGTATCGATCAAACGCGGAAAACCCAGAGGTGAGGAAATAAATCATTCTCTCATGTCATCGATAGAATAAGGTTTCCATGATGACATTATCATTACGAAAATGAATCCCTCAATCGCCGTTATTATTCCAACGTATAATAACAAAGCTCGGTTACGCACTGCCCTTTCGCATTGGCAAAGGGTTGATTACGACAACTTCAAACTTATTGTTATCAACGATGGATGTACCGACGGGACAAAAGAACTGTTAAAATCAGAATTTCCACATGTGATTCAACTTTTTGGAGACGGAAATTTATGGTACGCCGGATGTTGTAACGAAGGGCTTAGGTATGCTCTCGACAACAACTTCGATTATGGAACAGTCTTCAACGACGATATTTATGTGGACCCTGAGATACTAAAAGCGCAAGTCGAGTGCGCGCGCAATTATCGGGGCGCAATGTTGGGTATCAAATCTTATAAATGGGGAACCGATAAAATTTTGTGGTCGGTCGGCGGATATGTAACAAAGCGCTTTATTGGCTTAGGATTAACATTTCCCGGAAAGAATCAGCCTGACGATGGCAGCTCGTTTGAAGAAGAATTTGAAGTGGAAATACTCGACGGAGCAGGACAATTTTATCCGTTGTCGATCGTTCGTGCCATCGGGTTTTGGGATGAGCGATACAAAGCCTACTATGCCGACGTGGAGTACCCACTGCGTGCGAGACGAAAGGGATTTCGGTTAATCAGTAATCCTAAAGCTATCGCTTGGCACGATTATGAAGAATCAGAAATTATACTCAAGAATATCAAACGTTATCGATTTCATCTACTCTATTTATTGTTTAATAAGAAAAGCAACTATAACATTGTTAATGTATGTCGTTTTTGGTTTACTTACTTCCCTCTTTCGGCTTCGCTAACCGTCGTGCGTTTTTATGCCGGTATGATCAAGACCTATTACATCAATCCCATAATGACTGGCAAGCAGCCCGTTGAGAGGTGAATCCATCAGGACTCAGTAGAAATCACGCTCTTGCCCGAATCCCGTCGGGCAAAGTACGCGAGCCTTCATAACATATACTTCGTGTGATAGGACAAGATTAAAGGGTTGTAGCTCGATCTCATGGATTCTTTCAGAGAATCTCATCCCTCGTGCCCTTGCGATTCTCTATTATTCCTATTTGAGAATGCTAAGCGTATTGGCCCGACCGACTACGAAAGCGTGTAATCCTCAACTATTGCCGTGCGAGACACTGAGGGGGAGTAATGAAAGAGATCACTGACAGCCATTGTTTTTTGCGTCTCATACTTGAAATGAATTGTCTATTGGGAAACTTAAGTGGCGACCGTCGATCGCCTGGTTACTATTCGATGCTCTCGTTCGTATTATCGACTGCTATTGAATTGGTCGCGCTTGAGGGTTAAGAATCCCATGATCATCATCTTCCTCTCTGACATCGCGTGGTACGGATTGCACCAGCGACCGCAGCACATCGTGCTGGCCCTCGCAAAACGCTGGCCCGTGCTTTGGGTCGAGCCTGCCGTTTTGACGAGGCGTGCAAGCTTCACGCCAAAACTTGTTCAGCCCAACATCTACACGATGAGCTTCCCCGTTATTCCTTATAATGCCCGGTCTCCTCTTATTCAAGTTGTGGCTAAATTCCTGAGTCGCTTTCCACTTGCACGTGGAATTGTTCATGTCTGGCAGCGCTCGGTTCTCCGCAAGGCGCTGAGTTCTCTCGAAATAAATGATCCAGACCGGGTTTTTATTCTCCACAATTTTCACGTGATTGACCTCGTGGACGAATTTCATCCGAGCGTTGTCGTGTACGACTACATCGATAACGCGTTCGGCTTTACTCGCTTGCCGAAACACATCATTGAGGCTTGGAAGAAGACGATCAAGCAAGCGGATATCATCATAGTGACGTCTCCAACGCTTGCGAAACAAATTGAGTCTATTCGTTCCGACAATATCCACTATGTCGGCAATGGCGTCGAGTTCGATCATTTTGCGAAGGCGGGGATCGTACAATCTCCTTTAGATTTGCCGACTGGAAAACCCATCGTTGGGTACATCGGGGCGGTGTATCCGTGGCTGGATTATGATCTCATCAAACGAGCATGCACAGAATTACCAGCCATCGATTTCGTTTTCATTGGCCCCGTTCATCCGCAAGTTCGAGATGTGGTGCGAGAGCTGGGGCGACTACCGAACGTCAAATTCCTCGGCTTTAAGCCGTACAAAGATATCCCGCACTATCTGCACCGATTTTCGGTCGGTATCATTCCATTCAAAAAAAACGAGTTGACTGCATCGGTCAATCCCGTGAAGTTGTATGAGTACTCCGCTGCCGGCAAGCCAACTGTCTCCACGGATTTTTCCGATGATCTCTGTGAATTCAAGGATCTCATTTTTATTGCGCGGTCGCAAGACGACTTTCTCTCATCGATCACGACGGCGATACAGCGATCACGTGAGTCGCGATTCATGGAGTCGTTGGTTACGTTTGCGCGCACCCATGATTGGAAGAACAAAACTTCTGTGATCGTCGATTTCATCCAGCGCTATCGCACGCATTCTTAAATAGGATTCATAGTGGCAATCAACAAAATCAACGTTACACAGAGCACATTCGAATTTGAGTCAGGACCGGCTTTTGAACCGTGCAAGGGTTAATCATAAGTCCATCACCATTTCGCTGATTTCGATTGAAGACAATCTTCCTTAACATATTCGTATTCTTCCTGCTGGTGAATCTGTTGGTCAACGGCGGGCGGATCGCATCAAGCGACGAGAATGCTATTTTCCTTCTGACGCAGAGTATCGCCACGCGCGGTGCACTCGACGTTCCTGCGGGCATCGTTGACAACGGCAGCACGTTCGACGGGAGATTTTACATCTGGTACGAAGTCGGGCAATCCCTCATTACCGTACCGCTGTATTGGATAGCTGCGGGAGTTTCTCAGATCGTCCATGTTCCACCAACATTCCAGACACTGTTCCTCAAGGCAGTCGTTGGTGCATTTAATGCGGTCATTGGAGCTCTGATTGCCGTCCTCATGTTTGCCTTTGGGCGGAAACTTGGGTACACCGGGCGAACATCGTTGATGCTCACACTTGCTCTTTGTGTCAGTTCATTTGCCTTTCCTTATTTCAAATCATTCTTGCGCGAACCGCTCCTCATGCTCTGCCTATCGGGTGCGTCTTACTTTTTGTTGTGTTGGCGCGAAGAGCCGGAAAGTAGTACATGGCCGCTCCTGATAGGCGTTTGTGCCGGCCTCGGCATTCTCACAAAAATCACGTTCGCACTGAATGTCGCCTTATTCCTACTCTATATCGTCGTAGTTGCGCGGAAGAGGATGTGGAGGGGTTTTGCAAAGTCCATCGTCAGTTTTGCTTTCCCTGTAACGCTTGCGGCGGTTATCATTCTCCTCTACAATTATTTACGGTTTGGAAACGCGTTCGATCTTGGTTACAAAGGTGGCACCGCTTTCTCGACGCCGCTGTATGTCGGTCTCTTCGGGCTATTGTTGAGTTCAGGCAAAGGGCTTATTTTCTACGCACCGATTGTGGTTGTTGGATTTGTATCTTTCCGTGAACTGTATCGCAGGTTTTCCCCTGAGGTTCTCCTTTGGATGGCAATTATCGGGGTAAACGTACTTCTGCATGCAAAATACATTGCTTGGGCTGGCGATGGGAGTTGGGGACCCCGCTACCTCGTTCCAATTCTTGCGCTGGTGATTTTGCCGGCTGGAGAGGTCTTGGAACGCGGCAGTACGATTGCGCGTCGATTCTGTCATGGACTCATTGTCATCGGAATTATTATCCAGCTTGGCGGCACGACGATATACGCGGGTAATTACCTGCGTGAGATTGGAGAGTATCCGTACACGAAGTCGTTCGACGATCCGGAATTCTTGTACCGGGCGCACTTCATTCCCGATTACTCGCCGATAGTCGGTCACTGGAGGATGGCAATTCGGAATATCGGAGAACATCTCTCGGGCAACGCGCCGTTGCTGAGAGTAACAGAAGAGATGCAGTCGAAGCGCATACCGGTCGGTGAAAATCAGCAGTCGATGCTGCGTCATACACTTGATTATTGGTTCTATTATCCGTACTATATCGGGTATCGATCGCTGCTGCTGGTCTTCGTGCCCGTGATCTTGCTTGTGCTCGTCGTGTTCCAATTCCTGCGGCTTCGGATGCTCGTACGAAGAGGTTGATCAAAAAGTTTTTGATATTCCATGCGACTATCGGTTATCATTCCAGCATACAACGAAGAACGGACCATCCGACATATCCTCGAGAAAATCTTCGCTGTGCCAATTGAGAAACAGGTTATCGTCGTGGATGACTGTTCGACCGATGGGACGTCGAAGATCTTGCAGGAGTACGCCGTCGCTCGAAAGATCGATCTTGTCCGGCACACGAAGAACTCCGGCAAAGGTTCGGCAATCCGAACCGGTATCCGGTATATAGAGGGAGAGGTCGTCATTATCCAGGATGCGGACCTCGAGTATGACCCGGGCGACTACCCTGCACTCATACAACCGATCGTCGAGCGACGAGCAGATGTCGTCTACGGTTCACGCGTGATGAATCAGGCGAACTCGTACTCACACTTCTCTTTCTATCTCGGGGGTCGATTGCTGAGTTTTCTTACCAATCTTCTCTACCACGCACACATCACCGATGAGCCGACTTGTTACAAAGTATTCCGTACGGAGGTGTTAAAGCAAATCCCGTTGGAATGTACGCGGTTTGAGTTCTGTCCGGAGGTTACAGCAAAAGTCTTGAAGAGCGGACGGCAAATACTCGAAGTTCCGATTCGTTACTATCCACGCAAAAAGAAGGAGGGAAAAAAGATCCGTTGGTCGGACGGGCTTGAGGCGATCTGGGTGTTGTTGAAGTACAGGTTCACAAGCAACAACCTCAATGATCGTCGAACAACCTCCGAAGGAATTGCACAAGCACCGGCAGGCAACAATACTGTGGAACTCATCTCAAAAGACATCTGATAGCGATGGTAAAGAATAATAAAACGAAGCAAGCTATGCCACTGCGCGCTGAAAGGCTCTGGTACGAGAGGCTCTCCACAAAAAGGCAGGACCTCATAGCCATCATCTTTCTCTATGCTGTTCTCCTGATGTTGTTCAATAAGATTATTTTCAGCGACATGATCTTCTCGGAATCAGGGGACAATGCTTCAGCGCAGAGTTGGACGAATGCAATCTCGAACATTGAGAAGACCGAGCACGTTGAGCCGCTCTGGAACCCGTACATCTTCAGCGGGATGCCAAGTTTCGGCGCCTTGGTGTTTCCCCGGATGGTGAACTACATTCAGGATTACCTTCTCAATGTGCTTTCGAAGGTGATCTTCTTCGGTGCCAGTTTGCACTGGATGATCATGCCGTACCTGGTGATGGGCTGCTCGATGTATCTTTTTGCCCGGAGGCTGTCGTTCTCCCCGCCGGCAGCACTCATCGCGGCACTCACGTTGATGCTGAACCCCTATGCGGTCGGTTTACCCGAGACGGGGCATGGATCGAAGCTCATTACGCTGAGTTACATTCCCCTGCTTTTATTGTTAACGCATATGCTCTTCCAGCGGCGCAACATCCTCAACCTGGCTCTTCTATCGGCGATCGTGGGAACGATGCTCTTGGCGAAGCATCCGCAAATGGCGTTCTACGGTTTGTTCGTCATCGGTTGCTATTTCCTCTACGAGGTTGTGCTTGATGTGAAGACACAACCGGTTGTTGCCATGAAGAAGGCGGCACTCTTTGCAGCGGCTCTCATCCTTGGATTTGCCATCTATGCTTACCATTACCTTCCGACGCAAGAATACGCGCAGTACTCGATTCGAGGCGGTGGAAAAACGGATGTGTCTGGCGGCTTGAGTTACGATTACGCGACGAACTGGTCGTTCCATCCTCTTGAGATGTTCAATTTTGTGATCCCGTCTTTTATGGGGATCGTTCCAAAACCCGAAACCTGGCAAGAAGCGAATGCATACTGGGGCTGGATGCCATTCACAAATTCTTACGTGTACATTGGTGTTGTGCCTCTCTTCTTTGCCATTATAGCACTCATCTACCAACGCAACCGCCTGACGTGGTTTCTCGCGCTGCTCGTAGTCATGGTAATCTTCATCTCCTTCGGCAAGCATTTCCCCGTGGTGTATGCTCTCATGTTCAATTATTTCCCATTCTTCAACAAGTTCCGCATTCCTTCGATGATTCTGCACGTTATCCCGATACCGCTTGGGATGCTCGCGGCGTATGGCTTTACGTACATTGCAGGAATATTTCATCATGCAAAAGAGTCTGAGATTCTAAAATTGAAAAAGAGATTGACGACGCTAATCCTTGTGATGAGTGCGTTGCTCGTGATCGGTTTGGTGTTCAACGATACCGTGTACAGTGTGCTTTCAGGCTTTATGTTTCAGAAGGAGGGAGAGATGCAGCAACTCCGTCAGCAGTATGGGGCGCAGGCATCGCAGATCGTTGGACAGTTGAAGGCACTCCGTTTCGAACTTCTGTGGAAAGACTACGTTAAATTTGCCATCGTGACCGGCGCTGTTCTTGGCCTGGTGATCATGTACCTCAAACGGAAAGTTCAGATGATGAGCTTTGCGTTGGGGTTACTGGCGATTGGAGTTATCGATCTTTTTATCCTCGATGGAAAATACATCAATCCAAAACCGCAGGCAGCGCTGGCAGAGCATTTCCAGGTCGATGCTACGCTCCAAAATTTGAAAGCTGAGAGCGACACTTCATTATTTCGTGTGTTCCCCACCGGCTCGCTTGACCAAGATAATACCATGATGTATCACCTCCTCCAATCGGTCGAAGGGTATAGTCCGGCGAAGTTGAAAATTTATCAGGAGGTCAGGGATTCCTGCTTCACACATGGGAACATGAACGTGTTTAACATGTTGAACGTGAAATATTTGGTCGGTCAGCAGCAGGCGCAGGATGGTAGCGTTCAAACGATTATTCAGCCTAATCAACATTATCTGCCGCGTGCGTGGTTTGTCGATAGCGTGGTCATTTCACGCTCGAAGGAGGAGACATTTTCTATCTTGAATTCTTCGAACTGGAATCCGCGGACGACTGCGATTATCGAGAAGGAGCTTCCCGCACCTCTTTCGAAGTTGGATTCCTCGTCCGCTGCGGTGACAAAATTCAATTCGCGTAGTATGACGATTGCTGCTTATAGTGCGAAACCAGCGCTACTCGTCGTGAGCGAAATTTACTATCCAGCCGGCTGGAAGGCATACGTGGACGGCACCGAAACGGAAATCTACAAGACCAATCATATCCTGCGCTCCGTCATGCTTCCGGCCGGCACTCACACAATTGAGTTTATGTTTGATCCGCAGAAATATACTCTCGGCTATATGATCACACAGACATCGTGGGGTCTTACGGCGTTTTTTATTGTTGTTGGATTGATGAGGATTCCGGCTGTACGGCAGAGAATCGGGATGAAAAAGAGAGAGGAGCGAACCGCATAGTAGCCGGCGGCACAATAGTTAGAATAAAGGCTACCCATCACAAAAACAAAAAGGGTCGATCACAAGATCTACCCTTTTTACATTTCATCAATGTATGTCATTGCTCAGGATTCCTCCATGAGGGTGCGCTGCGAGCGACGGATCGCTTTAATTTTCTCCATTCGCTTCTTCACAGAAGGCTTGGTGAAATACGCGCGTTTCTTGACTTCCTTGAGAATGCCGGAGCGTTCATATTTCTTCTTAAACCGGCGGATCGCACGGTCGATGTTTTCATTCTCGTTGATAATGATACCGACCATTGTGCTCACCTCCTTCCAAATGATCTCTTGTAACAACGTTATTCAGCAGTCGTTCCATTGGTCGATGGTTCGGGTTTCAAATTTTCAATCAGTCTACGCTGACCCTGTTTCTCAAAAGAGACGATAATCGCCTGGCTGCCATCCGAGGTTTTCATCTTGCTGACGACCTTGCCAACATCGTTCCATTCAGTGTGGAAAATTGCTTCACCAACCTTGAAGCTTTGCCCCGGCTGGTAGAGTGTGGCTTGAGTGGCGTCGAGCTTGCCATGTACAAGGGAGGCTGCGGGCGGCCCTACATCGATCAGACTGGTGTGATGACACCGTGTGCAACGGAACCACGCCTTATTCTGTATTCCTTCCATCTCTCCGACAAATTCCATCCGCGTTGATTTATTACAGTAGGCACAGGGCCGTTCAGAGTATTTCGTTCGAGCCATGCATTAAACTCGTACTGTGTGAATGGAATCGTGAATTAATGGAAATGCGAATACCACATGAGTACATTCAATATATGAAATATCCTCATCTCAGTCAATGGAAATCTCTTCTCAGATGATGCAAAGAGCGATCAGGGGAGTCCTTTATGCACTTTCCTTGTCTTATGAGCCATTTTTTTGTACATTTGCATACATGTTTTGCGTACTCGGGCCCTTAGCTCAGTTGGTTAGAGCGGCAGACTCATAATCTGCGGGTCGCAGGTTCAAATCCTGCAGGGCCCACTTAACATAACTTGATTGTAAAGCAATTCGAATGTAGGAGTTTTCGGAATTAGCCGCATCAATGCTCTTGCATTTTTCTTTCCTTTGCGCTCAATGATTTCGATCCTCCCTTCCTCCATTGGGGCGGTGGAGAACTCTCGCTCGAACCTCAAAAAGGAAAACAGATATTACCTTAAAAGGAACATCTCTCTTCGGCTAATTGTGCAGAGCACTTTTTTCCCCAATAGAGTGGTGCGGCATGGAAGGGTTCGACATTCCAGTGAGATATAGTGTCTCCACTGGTGGTGGAACCGGTAACTCGTTGGCATGATACCGCTGCAAAAACTCTTGCAGGAGAGGAAGGACGTTCTCTGAACACACGAGGTAACATCGCTGAACTTTTTCGTTGACGATCTTTTCCTTGTAATTAACAGTCGTGTACAAACTGAGTTCCATGCCCTCGCTGCAACGACGAAGAATTGTCTTAATTCCTTCAAGGAATTCCGCCGACACGTCCGAACTATTTTCTTCGACAGTAAACAGAAAACTGAAATCACGCACGATAATCACTTCTTCGATATTCAAAAAGTCTCTCGATGTATCTTACAAAGAAGTGAAAACATTTGACGTGATATCGAACAATTTTGCAGTGAATTACCCGTTTTATTTGAAGGCTTCCTGGCAAGAAAAACCCCAGTCGAGTACATGCTCAGACCGGGGTTTTGCCGGAACGTTATTCAAAAAGCTATTACTTTACCAGCACCATTGGCTTCGCCTGCTGGAAGTTGGTGCTCTGCATACGGTAGTAATACATCCCTGGCGGAAGCTCGCTTGCATCAAACACGACGCGGTGCTCTCCAGGCGAGAATGTTCCTTCCGCAAGTGTCCGCACTTCTCTTCCAAGGGTATCATACACTTTAATCTGCACAAACCCCCCATTCGATGTGAATGGAATCGTCGTGGTTGGATTAAAAGGATTGGGATAGTTCTGCTGTAGACCAAGCTCGGTCGGAATATCTCCGCCCGAAGGCGCTTTGATCATTTCGTAATTTGGCGGCGGATCGAGCGGGTCGGGTTTGGGTCCGGGTACAGGCGGAGCGATGAGCGGCAAACTCTGGAAGTTCTTGAGGAGGACCGCGTCGAGAACGTCTTGAGAAACTCCGAACCACTCCTTGAGCAGCGATCCGTACACCGATCGGAAGTCGTACTGCATGGCAAGATTGTCGTTCACCGTTGCATTTTGAGGAATGACCGGATTCGATCCGACAATTCCCGGCGCCACCTTTCTGCCGAAGATGAACATTGGCGCGGCGGTGCCGTGGTCGGTGCCGGCGCTTGCGTTCGATATGATTCGTCGTCCGAACTCCGAGAAGGTCATGCCGATCACCCGGTCCTGCGCACCCATCAATTGTAGATCATCCTGGAATGCAGTCATTGCCACCGAGAGCTTGCCGAGAAGATTTGCATGTTGGCCGGTCGCCGGTCCCTGTGTTGTGTCCACCTGGCTGGAGTGCGTATCGAATCCGCCCAAGTTCACAATATAAAGTCTCGTTTTCAATCCTCCGCCGATTAATTGCGCGACGATCTTCAATTGGTCTGCTACGGAATTGGTGTTCGGTGAAGGATAGAGTGTTGAGTAATTCTTTCCCTTCGAAGCGGCGGCCTGTATGACGGTCGCATACTGTTGTGTCTGTTGCGCGACTTGTCGAATGAACGTCAGCTCATGTCCTGCAGGTGTATTCGGAGCGGCATCAACTCCGCCTGTGATCAATTGGTAGAAGGATGTCGGACTGGTGATTGCCATGCCCAACGCGCCGTTCGGTCCTTGCAGTGCATTGGAGACCACCGATCCGATCTGAATTGCGAGTGGATCGGGCATGATGGCATTCGGATAGCCGTTTGGAAAACCCGGATACTCTTGATCAAGATAACGGCCGAGCCAGCCGGTTGTCAACGTCACGTTCGAATCCGATGCCGTGAGCCAGATATCCGTTGCACGGAAATGCGAGAGGTTAGGGTTCGGATAGCTCACGCCCTGCACGACACAGAGCTTACCAGTCGTGTACAACGATTGCATTCCGGCCATCGAGGGATGAAGCCCGGTGGCATTGGTCAGCTTCAGGACATTGTTTTCCGGAAGTAAAATATTGGATCGTGCAATGGAAAGTGCACTGTATTGGTCAAGCGGGATGACGGTATTCAGTCCGTCGTTGCCGCCGTTCAATTGGATGAGCACGAGCATGTGATCGGTCTCGGTTCCCGAGGCAACGAGAGCTTCGAGGATCGGTGAACGACCATACGCACGCAACGTGAAACCTCCAATGAACAGCGGCAGAATGGAGACGGGAACAGTCCGCTTGATGAATTCTCTTCGCTTCATGGTCTCATCTCCTCACATCAATTGGTATTCGGCCATGTCCATCATGAACTTCAGAAGAGCTTGAAGCTTCAACTTCACCGTATCGCGCTTCATCGTATTGGATGGATCCGACTTGTAATCGCTCCACTCGACCGTCCACTCGTAATCCGGTAATCCCGGAATGAGCATCTCTTTCAGGAACGCCTTTTGATTTGCAGTGATCTGGATGGGAAAGAGCACCTGAGCAAATTCATCGATCAAGATATTCGGATCGGCAGGATCGGAAACCTGATCGGTGAACGCAATCGGATCGATGATGAGCGTGTAGCCGTTCGCCCTGCGGCCGGTGGTAATCAACGTATCGGTCAATTGATTGCGCTTCGGCAGCGTGTCGGAATTCAGCCACAACTCATAGTATTGCGGGAGCTGATAATACGATGGCCAGCCCGCAACGTTCGGCGGATCGCCGAGATTCAACTGCATGTTCGAGGCTTGCGTGCGGATGTAGTTCCAGTGATTGTACTGCGTGACAACATCCGATGAGAGCGGAAAGGCGACGCCGAACTCTCTGCATATGCCGACGGCATGATCAATCGGATTCTTGATGATGCAGCCGGCGTTAATCGGATCGTAAAAGTGCGCGCTCTTGAAGAGAGCCTGCAGCACAGGCGGGATCTCGTAATTGTTCGTCCGAAGAATGACCGCCATCGGCTCGATGACGTTCTGCTCGACGACGTCATCGATCAGATAGTAGACAAACCATCGGTAGAGTTTCCTGCAAAGATACCGGGCTGTTTCTGCCTGTGCAAAGATCATCGCGAGGAAATCATCGATCTCATTCGGACGCGTCGCGGTTGTTTTTCCGGCAATGATGGTATTCCCATACGCCGAAGAGAACTGCTTGTTCGAGGTGTCGTGTCTGCTGAGAGTGAAGTACGAAGCGATGTTGGTGCCGTCATCCCGCCAGCCTGTCAACACCTTTGCGGCAGCTTTGACATCGTCTTCAGTGTAGTTGGTGTAATTGCCCGGTGCAATCTCCTGCCCCTTGCCGATCGTGAAGAGTTCTTGCAGCTCGCGGCCGTAATTTTCGTTCGGATTCGTCTTCGTGTTGGTGTTGCCGTTGAGATATCTGAGCATCGCCGGGTCGATGGTGATCTGGTACGCAAGCTCTTTGAAATTGCCAAGGGCGAATTGGCGGAGGAGCGCATTGTACTTGTACGAAAAGCGCGCATCGCCGACGTCGACAGTGTCGGTCACGAAGTGGTTGTGCCAGAACAATACCATTTTTTCAAGGATGGACACCGGCTGGCTCAGCATCAAGCTGATCCACCACGATTTCAGCGATTGGTTGCGGGAATTGTTCGGATTGTATCCGTTGGAATCAGTCTTGGTCGACGTGACCCACGTTTGTCCGATGGGGACGTCGACATCAAGCGCGTTCGTGTTGAGGGGCGGAACGGGTGTCGGTTGGTTGGCAAGAAGTTGCACGATAACTTGGTCTAATGAGAGCGCCATCATATTCTGGACGTCGCTCTTCGTCGCACCAAACATCGCTCGACGGAGAAGATGTGCAATTTGATCGCGGCCCCACGGACCGGCGTACGGTTCAAGTCCTGCGGTTGTGCGCGCAACTTTCGGAAGAGTTTTGTTCGCGAACGGATTGTCGATGGGCTGTACGATTTGTACTTGCTGGTCGACAGGCTGCACCTCCATCTCGCGAAGTTTCTTTCGAGACGATGTAAAAAAAGAACGCCGGTTCATGACCACTATCGATGATTAATGAACTCCTTCTCCATTTTGATCGCGGGCGCGGCGAGAAGGTTTAAAGAAATATGGGAGAATCTCCGGAGATTGTCAAGAGGTGCGTGGCGAAGACGGGGAAATCGGGAAAGTGTTACAAGAAAACTTACGATTTTCTACCCGAACCGGTGAGAAGTTCGACGCTCTTTGTCAGGAAACAGGCCAAGTCGAAATTTTAGTTCTTGCCAGCTATTTTTTCCTTCGCCTCATTTACCAGCCTCGTCGCCTTGTCGATCGCGCCCGCGAACTTCTCGATGACCTTTGCTACAATTTCGACCTGCTCTTCGGCTTCTTTCCAGTTTCGCTGCTCGAGCGCTTCGCGTATCGCAGGCAATGTCTTCACACCGTAACCGGTATAGTAACCCGGCGCATAAATCTGGTGTGTGAACCACGGCCGGCGGGGAAGTCCTTCCTCACGTGTCAAGAAGCGTTCCGACGTCATCAACATCTCGTCGAGCGACTTCTGTGCAGAGGCTGGAAGCGTCGCGCTTTCGTCGCGAACATCCTTCATGGCTTGATCGAAATTTTTTGCACTTTGTTGAAGTATGGCGAGTGAATTTTGCAGCGGAGCAAAATTGATGTACGGCACTTGATCCTTTTGCTTTGGCTCGATGTATGTTTCTTTCGGATCGGAAGAAAGCTTCAGCGATTTTTCTCGCAGCTCTTTGCCGAGTTCTTCAGTCTGATCGCGCATATCGTCGGCAAGCTTGGCAACTTCCTTCGCATATTTGCCGACCGTTTCTGAAAAGCTCGTGAATTCAAACGGCAGCACATCCGCGTTCGCCAGCCGCAACACCATTCGTCCGCCTGTCTGTGCGAGGGCAATACCATACTCGAAAGTCGGATCGTCAAAACGGATATAGTGATCGTACGAATCGTAGATCGAATGGTAGGAGCCGCCGCCATTCTCGCCGCCAAAGCCGATGTTCAACGACGAGATGCCGAGGTGCTGGAGGAATGGCGTGTAATCCGAGCCTGAACCAAGCGCACCGATTCGCAGGTCACTCCGATCTCTCGCTTCCTTCCGGTCATCACCCTGACTATTGACGATTCTGCTCGCTCGCGCTCGTTCCAGCACATTGACTTTTGTTTGCGGGTCGAGCACATCACGTGCGGCTTCATTCACAAACTTCTCAAGCGTATGCGAGCCGCCAAGGAAAAGAAATCCTCTCCCATTGGAATCGGAGTTAATATAGACAACCGCCTTTTGTTTGAGTGCATCGGCATGTGTCTCCACCCACTCAGTTGAGCCGAGAAGCCCCGGCTCCTCCCCATCCCATGCACAATAGACGATGGTGCGCTTCGGATTCCATCCGGACTTCACCAACTCGCCGATGCCCCGAACTTCTTCCATCATCGCAACCTGTCCGCTGATGGGGTCGGAGGCGCCGTTCACCCATGCATCGTGGTGGTTGCCGCGAATGATCCACTCATCCGGCCGATCGCTTCCCTTGAGGGTTGCGATTACGTCGTACGCGGGAACGATATCCCAACTGAACTCCACCTTCAAATGGACTTGCGTCGGGCCTGGACCGAAATGATACGTGATGGGTAGAGCGCCGCGCCAGTCGTCCGGCACAACCGGGCCGCCGAGCGCTTTCAGAAGCGGCAGTGCATCACCGTATGAGATGGGAAGAACGGGAATCTTCGTGAGCGTTGGGGCTTCTTTGATCGGAAGACGTTTTGCATCCTTCGTCGCACCGATGAACGGCGTCAACGGATCGCCGGAATACTGCGGCATATCGGCGACGGAGCCGCGCTGCGTGCCGTTCTCGTTGCGGTAGGCGCCCTTCGGGTAGACATCGCCTTCGAAGTAGCCGTCGTCGCGCGGATCGGAATAAATAATGCAGCCGATGCCGCCGTGCTCGGCAGCGACTTTCGGTTTGATGCCGCGCCACGAGCCGCCGTAACGGGCGATAACAATCTTTCCCTTCACGTCGATGCCATGCGCTTCCAACTCTTCGTAATCTTTCGGAACTCCATAGTTGACATAGACAAGCTCGCCCGTAACGTCGCCATCAATCGAGTACGCATTATAGGATGGAAGCTGCTCGTTCTGCTGGTTGGATGTCGAGTCTTCCGGAATGCCTGGCTCTTGAAGCTTTGCCGTAAACTTCTCCGGCACCGTCATTTCCAGGAGACGAGTCTTCGGAGTTGGGAACAGGACATGAAAGTCTTCGATCTTCGTATCGAATCCCCATAAACGGAATTGCGAGGCGATGAATTCCGCGTTCTGCTTGCCATAGGGCGAGCCGACGTTATGCGGTCGCGCTGCGAGGCGCTTCATCCACGAGCGAAGATCGTCTCGCCGCAGGAGTGAATCGAATCGCGCTTCGATCGTTCGTTCCTCAACCGAACGCAATTTGTCGAATCCCATCAGCGGCCTGTCGCCTGCTTGCGGTTGTCCAAGTGTAAGAAATGTGAGGAAGAAGGATGTGAGGACGGCGGCGAATCCTGTTTTCATAGAACTCCTAAGAGAGAGTATGAGAGTTGGGGAGTAGAAAGAAAAACCGGTTACAAAGTAAGAAGATTTTGACGCAGTGTCAAGAGAGTCGATACATGGGTACCGTCCTAATTTGGTTCAGCATCACCCTTCGACTTCGCTCAGGGTGACGTTTATCGTCATGGTGAGCGGAGTCGAACCATGACGGGCATCAAGAATTTTCAAATTAGGACAACATCGATATATGAAAGATATGCTATCGGATGCTCTGTATTGCCCGAATCCTTTGCAGCACCGGCGGATGGGAATAATTCAGAAAGACATAGAGTCGATGCGGTGTGAGGTGCGAAAGATTATCAACGGAGAGTTTCTTCAGCGCGTCGATCATCGATTGCGGCTGGCCGGTGGTCTCCGCTGCCCAGCGGTCGGCTTCGTACTCGTGCTTGCGCGAGATAACGTGAAGGACAATTGAAAGAACAAACTCGATCGGTGTGTAGAGCATCCCGAAGAAAATCAGCCCGGTGTAGATCGACGTGTGTTCCATGAAAAACGCATGGAACAGTTCCGCCTCCTTCAGAAAAATCGAGAGGAGAAAGAAAAGAATCCCCATGTGCAGAATGCTCGTTACAAGTCCCTGGATGATGTGCTTCTTCTTGTAGTGACCGATCTCGTGCGCGAGCACTGCAACAAGCTCCGCGACAGTATGTTTCTGAACGAGCGTATCGAACAGCGCGATGCGTTTGTTCTTTCCAAAGCCCGAGAAGAATGCGTTCGACTTGCTCGATCGCTTGGAGCCGTCCATCACAAAAACATTTTGGAGGGAGAACTTCACTGACTCTGCATAGGAAAGGATGGATCGTTTCAGGTCGCCGTCTTCCAGCGGCGTGAATTTATTGAAGAGCGGCATGATCCACGCCGGCGCGACGAACTGGACAACGAGCGTGAAGACTGCCGCAACGATCCAGCAATACAGCCACGCCATCGATCCTGCGTACGCGAAGAACGCGAGTATGCCGGCAAGAAGCGGTCCGCCTAATGCAATCGCAAGGAGAAATCCTTTGATGAGATCCGTAACGAAAGTTTTGGAAGTGGTCTTGTTGAAGCCGAACTTTTCTTCGATGACAAATGTTGAGTAAATACTGAAGGGGAGAAAAAGGATTGAGCGTGCAAGGAGGAGCAAGCCGATGTAGAACAGGCCGGTCCAGATTTCACCAAAGCCCCAACTACGGAGAATCCGATCGAGCCAATTGAATCCATGCAGGAACCAAAAAGCAATGATAGCGATGAGACCGAAGGTAGACGTGATAATACCAAAGATGGTACGCGTGTGCGTGTAGCTCTGCGATTTTTTGTAGGCGTCGGAGCCGTAGACACTTTCGAATTCCGCCGGCAACGGCTCGCCAAGCGTACGTATATTGAGATAGTCGGCGATGAGGCCGAGAACGTACTCCGCAAGGAGTGCGACAAGAATGATTATCGTGTAGATGTTCATCGTATTCTAGTTCCGATCGACATCACCGGCTCGATTTCTTTTAACCGGGCTTCTCCCCGGTAATATACTCTTTCCAAAAATAAACCGGAGGGGGGTGCGGTGAGCTTCGCAGGTTCGGCGGATGGATGCGTGATGAAACGATGAATGTTTTCACGAGACATTTTTCCACGTCCGACTTCAGCGAGTACGCCGACGATTTGCCGGACTTGCTTCCACAAGAAATGTGAACCAACGATGCGAATGAGAATCAAGTCGCCGACTTCTCTCAATTCTATTTCTTCGATGAGCACCGTCGTGGACTTTTCTTCAGGCTCATCGGCTGTGAACGATTGGAAATTCTTCATTCCAACAAAAAGATTGACGGCATCGTGCATGGCGCGAACGTCGAGTCGATCCTTTATCCACCACACGTACCGTTTCCCGAAGGCTGTCCGCCGCCGGGAAATCTGGTAGAGATAACTTCGGGCGACCGCATGATGCCGTGCATGGAAATTCTTCGAAGTCTTTTCGATTTCAAGGACATTGATGTCGGCAGGAAGCTCGTCGTTCATTTTCAAGCGGATGATTTGCGGTGCGAGCATTGTTGTAACATCAAGATGCGCGACTTGTAGAAGGGCATGAACGCCCGCATCTGTTCTGCCGGAGCCGTAGAGTTCGAACGTGTCGGTTTTGAAGACTGTCTTTGCCGCCCCGATCAGTTCTCCCTGCACCGTGCGGGCATTTGTCTGGACCTGCCAGCCGCTGTAGCGCGTTCCTTCGTACTCGATGTACAGTTTGAGGCGAGCCATTCACGAACGACGATGTTAGTTCGCGTACGCGCGAAGGATGAAGCGCGGGATTGCAGCGCGGAAATATTCGCCGTTCGTGCGCTGGATGAGGTAGGTTCC
The DNA here is from genome assembly GCA_016178595.1 of Ignavibacteria bacterium. GTDB lineage: Bacteria > Bacteroidota > Ignavibacteria > UBA10030 > SZUA-254 > JACOSY01. The sequence continues at coordinate 129,475 of JACOSY010000023.1, read as the reverse complement.
TTCCATGGTCCCTTCGTACGTATCGAGAACGCAGAAACTGTTATAGTCATACGCCTTCCCCGGCTGGATGACCGGCTGCTGTCCGACGACTCCTTCGCCTTCCACTTCTTCTACCCGCCCGCCGCCGTGGTTGATGAACCAGTGCCGCCGGAGAAGCTGGACTGGCTCGGTCCCGTGATTCTCGATGGAGACGAAGTAAGCGAAGACAAGTTTGTGTTCAATCGGATCCGATTGTCCATCGATGAACATGGGCTTCACTTTGATGGTAATGGTATCGGTTGTGGCAACAAACATCGTCGTTACTTCTCCATACGTTTTATTGCTTCTTCTGTACGGCAACTGCTTGCCGCACTTGATCGCGTACGGCGAGAATTTTCCGATCGCCGGGAACCATTTCCAGGTACGAGTCGTAGTACCGGAGTGCTTGGTCGTAGTGTTCCAACGTAACTGCTATGTCGCCGGCATAACGGAAGAGCACTGACTCTCGCATTCCGAGCATAATCGCTGTCGCAAAGTGTTTTTCAGCAGCAGCGAATTTTTTCTGGCTTGCGTACAGAATACCAAGGTTCGCATGTGCGAGTCGGTGATCGGAATCGATGGCAAGGGCGCGCTCATTGAAGAGGATGGCGTTTGCCGTATCGCCGCGTGAGGCATATTCGACGCCGAGATTCGAGTAGACGCCGGGATCAGGCGAGTTGAGTACAACGGCGCGCTGTAGCATCCCGAAGTATTTGTCCTTCTCACCGAGTTTCCTGTACGTGTCCGCAATATTACCGATGATGCGCGGATTCGTATTCTCGATCGTAATGAGGTGCTCGTAGTACGTTCGTGCTTCTGCGTAATTGCCGTTGTCGAAGAAATAATTGGCGAGCGCTTCGTCGTAAACTATCTGCGAAACCAGCGACAGCAGCTTCGGATTATGCAACAGTTTCATGCGTGCCATGTGCTTCTCTGCGCTTGCATTGACGCCGATCCACGGGATCCAGTGGAGCAGCGATACAGCAGCGATCACCGCGAGTACGTACCGTCGTGGCGTAAACGTAAGCGGGAGATTTAACAGATAGATATCGAGGAGAAGAAGCGGAACGAGGAATGTCGAAAAAAGATCCCAGTCGCGTGCCATTCCGAGCGCAAAGTTGATGATCCACGTAAAAACAAGACTGCATGCCGTAGTGATGAGAAGGAAGAGCAGCACGGGCTTTTTCCAGTCGATCTCTTTGCGATGGAGAATGAGGAGAATAGCCGCCAGAACGAGAGCAAGCGGAGAGATCAGGAGCTGTGCATTAAACCAATCCCACAAATGCCAGGCTGAGAACATGGGATAGGGGAAGTTTCCACCGATGGCAGTGAACGGCTGGAGGAAGTCTACGCTCCTGCTCCCGAAACGCTCGAGCAAGTGTTGGAGATTGTATCCTGACGCAATCACGACTGCCACGCCCACTACTCCGAGTCCACTAAGAATGAGCACGGCTTTCACGATGTTCTTCCCCATCTTCCAGAAAACAAGAAAGCCGATACTTGGGAGAAGAACTAAGAATCCTAAATGGAGACCCACGAGCAGCAAATAGCAGGTAATCGGGGCGGCGGTCGAAAGTCGATTCTCCAGAACGAGCCAGCCTGTCATGAGGAACAACGTGACAATGACGAACTGCAAAACGTAATTTTCGACATAGCCGAAGAAGAATTGTGTCGATGCAGTCAAATACAGGAACGAGGCGAGAAGAACTTTTTCGAGCGGCGGTCGTTCCAATTTCCGGAAAAACCAGACAAGGATTCCCACGAAGACGACGCCCGCGGCGAGATCGATGAATGTATAAATTTCCAGCGGGCTTGCGGTTGTGTCGGCGGAATGGAGCGTTAACGTCCAGTGGTAGAACAAGCGCATGAGCGGTTGGTTGGCGAAACTCCGTTCAAGACTGCTTCCCCATGCAGCCAGTGCATTGGAGCGGAGTAGAACGGCGCCGTCACCGAGAAGGTGCAATTGTGCCGGGAAGAGCTTCGCTCCGGTGATAAGAGCGGCAGCGATTACCAAAATCAAAACAGCGACGGGCAGATTCGCGAATGCGCGAACCATTTTGTCGAGCACGGTTGTTACTTTCGCCTGTGCCGATGGAAAAAGGAATACCCCCATCACGGCGAGAGAAAGAATTGCCATGGGGATGCCATAAAAAGAGAAAAGGTGTGTTCCCCAATTGAAGTGCGAAGGGTTGACGTATCCCCAAATGTGGAGCGCAACCGCAATCACGATTGCGGCGATGACAACAAGTGTTGTGTTCGAAAGTGCGCCCCCGCCATCTTCCATCTTTACGCGTTTTTTCAACTATTCACCTCGTGACTTCCAAGCACGTCTGTCACTCGGGGTGCATCGACTTCACGCGTGTGGCGGCAAATCCACAATAGGGCGATCACGGAAACTTGATACCCTCGGTTCTGCTGCGACGACAGTGAAGTGGAATGCGTTCGTTGGATGATTGGGAGGAAGGGGTTAAAGCCGAAGAGCACGGCTGGATCGGACGGTGCAGGTGTACCTGAGCCATTCCTCTCAACAAATGCCGCGAAGACTCCTCAATTCTATCGAAAGTCCGCATCATCCTAAATTCTTATTCGACGCATGAATATACGATAAACTCCGAAGACAATCCAATATTTTTTGCAGTGTGCTTTGCAGTGTTCGCCGGAGAATAATTCGATGATGATGGATATATATGGTCTTGGAGAGTGGCATGCTAATGTGTCAACCAGGTTTCATCCTCCGAAGAGGTCATGGACAACCGCCATCGAATGTTCTCCTTGACTATAATACAAGGAATGTGTAACTTTTCACATCTTTTTGGGGATCTCCATATCTCCAAACCGGTTTCGACTCGTAATGCCGAATTTCGCGGTCGTAGGATTGTCTACATCAAACTGTAAAAAAGTTGCACACAGCATCAATATGACAAGAGGAAGATATTCCATGATCCCGCTTGAAGCACGGTAACTGTATGTTGAGGTCATGACGCGACAAGTTGGGCAAGATTCTCGAGTAACTATTGGGTACATCAGTTTGTTCACGTGGCTTGGCGGCGGTGAATATTCCTTATACTATCTCATGAAGTCAGTCGATCAAAAACGATTCCGCCCTGTTCTGATTGTCAATGAGCGTGGGCCGCTTACCCACATAGTCGAAGAGTGTGGTATTGAGATTGCCATCGTGCCATTCGTTGTCGCAAAGCCTGCCGAAATGTTGAGACCCAAGAATATTGCCGGGAATATACGGGCGTCGTTCGAGATCTCCAGGGTCATGAGGGAACGGCACGTCGAAATTATTCAGTGCACCGACATTTTTGCAATCGTTCTTCTGCTTCCCACACTCTTGAAGATGCGCTTGCCTCTCATTTACAATGTGATTGTCTTTTACAGTGTCTTTCGGAGCTGTCTCCTGAACATTCTTGCTTTTCTTTATGTGGATCACATTGTTACCAATTCCTTTGCGGTGAAAAAGGATTTACTCCGCAAGACTATCGGCATTGCGTCGAAGACGACCGTTGCATACAATGGCGTTGATATGAGTCGGTTTTATCCTCGGAATGTAAGTGAAAAGACGACGACTCGTCGATCTCTTGGTTTACCGTTTGAGAAGAAAGTGATCGGTTTCATTGGTAGGTATGAAGTGTGGAAAGGGCATCTCACGTTTGTTGAAGCAGCTTATCAACTCTTGCGCTCACGGGATGATCTTTGTTTCCTCATGATCGGTGGCCCGATAACCAGCAGGGTGGCGCCGCAAGTCTCCCGGTATCAGGAGGAGGTTCTCCGGAAAGTTCGACAGATGGGATTGAACGGCAAGCTGATAGTGTGGGATCATCGCAACGATATTGCTGAGATCATGGCGGCACTCGACGTCTTCGTCTGTCCATCCGATTACGAACCGTTCGGACTCGTTGTGCTGGAAGCTTGGGAAAGCGGCTTGCCGTTGGTTGTGACGCGTACCGTTGGTGCTATAGAAGTCCTGAAAGGTAAACTGGGCATCATTGTTGCCGAACCCCGTAATACAACCTCCTTCGTTGATGGAATTGAGAGGGCGCTGAGCATCCCTTTATCGGATATCAGCGGAAAACGAGTCTATGGCGAGCATGGCTGGCAGAGCTACGCTCGTCAGTTCGAAGCGCTGTATGAGAAAGTCGGAGCCTAACACGATGGCACACGAGATGGAGCCGAAAACGGCGATCCTCTTCATCAATCTCTATGCCGAGATGGGTGGGGGAGAAGTCGCGATCTACAACCAGTTGAAGTCGCTTGATCGGGCGCGGTTCCGACCGGTCATGATGTTCAACCGCCATGGAGCGTTTGTCGAACAAATCGAGTCACTCGGTGTAGAGACGGTTTTCCTCGCGTACGAGACGGTCATGCTCAGCCGTCTCGTTCATCCGGCACGACTCTGGCGATTGTTTGTCGCCTCGGGGAAAATGTACGGCTACGTGAAGCGTAACCGAACGGACGTTATCCATTGCAGTGATGTCCTGTCGCTCCTCCTCATTGCCGTTTCAGTTCTCAGATTTCGGATCGCCGTGCTATACAGCGTCATCTTCTTTTACGAGCGAGCACGAATGATCGTATTCAATGTTCTCGCCATTATTCTTGTGAGGTCGATCGTTACAAATTCCTCTCTCGTTCGGGAGGATTTGTTACGAGGGACGTTGTTCATCGCTCGCAAGATCCTGACGGTCTATCCGGGTGTCGACATGTCGACATTCAGACCACGACGCGACAGCGAAACAAAAGAGTTCCGGAACGAACTAAGGGTTCCTTCGGAGGCAAAGCTGATTTGCATGGTTGGGAGATATGATCCCTGGAAAGGGCATAAGATTTTTCTGGAGGCTGCATCGCTGGTTTCGCGGGAGCGTCGCGATGTGATGTTTGTGATCATCGGCGGCGCATTGTTTGCCGACGTTTTTCCATTTTTCAAGGACTATTACAACGACGTCGTCGAGTATGCTCATCAACGCGAACTGAAGGACATAGTGATCTTCCTGCCGCATCGCGATGACATACCGGAAGTCATGCGGAGTTTGGATGTCCTGGTGCTCCCGTCGATTAGCGAACCGTTCGGGCTTCTTGTCCTTGAAGCGCTCGCGAGCGGCGTACCGGTTGTCGTGAGTCGGACGGTAGGCGCACTGGAAGTTGTTCGCGACGTTCCGGGTGTCTATGTCGCAGAGCGTGCCGATCCCGATTCCTTCGCCGATAGAATTATCGAAGCGCTGGACGCATCGGCAGAGAAAGATACCGCGCCGGCCCGGAGAGCTGTAGAGACTGTGTTGAACAAGTTGAGCTGGAACGAACATGCTCGTCGTATGGAACGCATCTACGCATCGCTCGAAGAACCAGTAACTCCCTAATCATTCACAACTACGGAGCTCGCATAGACACAATGGAAACGATAACAACAGATCAGCATCAGATCGTTGCCGAATCGACGGCAACATTTCGATCGTCGTTCGTTCCCCAGCAGGCCGAGCCTGTTCGAGTTCTCGAACATTACCATCGCTACCTGTATGCATCCCGCTTCACCAAGGGGAAGCGCGTGATAGATATCGCGTCTGGTGAAGGGTATGGTGCCGCATTCCTTTCGCTGAATGCAGAAAGCGTCATTGGCATTGACGCCGATACGTCGGCGATTCAGCAAGCCGCCCAGAAGTATGCAGAATTTCAGAATCTCCGGTTCGAGATAAGCCAGTGTGAATCGTTCAAAACCCTCGAGCAAAGTATCGATGTCGTCGTGAGTTTCGAGACGCTTCCACTTCTCAATGGTTCCGAAGCGCAGACGCAGTTCATGCAGAACGTCACGCACGCGCTGACCGCGAGTGGCGTTTTCATCGTTTCAACTCCTGTCCGTTCAGCCGATGCCCAGACAGTCACGGGTGAACAGACGATGCCCGGCTTCTCCGGCGTTGAGTTGTTCGAGTTTCTGAAGAAACATTTCCAGTTCGTTCGCTTCATCGGCCAGAAGCCGCTGACCATGTCGGCTATGTGGTCATTGCATGCCTGGAAGGACGATCTCTTCCGCTTCCATGTGCGCGAAGATCTCTTCTCGCTTCCGCGCGATATCGAGATGTTCACCGAGCCGATGCACATTATCGCCATTTGCTCCGACGAAATGCTTTCGCAGGACATCGTCAACAGCAGCAAGTCGCTCTATTTCGATACGACACATACCGAGCGTGCGAGAGAAATTCTTTCGCAGTACGACGAAGCCCGGACGCAAGTCCTTCACGCCCGAACGCGCGCTGCGCAGCTCGAGCAGGAACGAGACATGCACCGCGACGCTGTCGTCGTTCTCACGAACGAAAACCTGACGCACCTGAACCATATCGACGATGTGCAGAAACAACTCGACGAGCGCGTCATGCGACTGATGGATCTCGAACAGGAAAGCGCCGAGCGGAGTGCAACATTGGAAAAGCTCCAGCGTGAGTACCACGAGCAGACGATCTGGTCCGATAAGCTTGCCACCGATCATGAAATTCTCTCTGCAAAGGTACAGGATTTGCAGGCACAGCTCGAAGAGCGTTCGACGGTTGTCACGTCAAGCGGTGAAGAGAATGAGAAGCTCGTACAGCAGGTCGCAGCGCTCCGGGAGACGATTGCGCATCTCCACTCTGCGCGCGATGAATATGCCGCGCAGCTTGCGGCAACGACTGCCGAGAATGAGCATCTCCACACCCGCATTGCCGACCTCCAACAGCAGTACCAGGAACTTGTCATTGCGATGCGGTCGAGTGCAGCCGAGGTTGAGCAGCTGAAGTCGCGCCTCGCCGCACTCCATGCTCTCGCCGAGGAAAAATCCCGCGCGGCAATCCAGGCGACGATGGAATTGAAGGAACAACAAGAGCAGATGAACGCTCTCCGGCAGCAGCTTCAGGATAAGGTATTAGCAGCACAGAGCGCCGAAGAAGTTGAAGCGCTGCGTGTGCGAGCGCAAGAGCTTGAGCGGACGAGCGTTGAGCACGCGACGGCTGCGGCAACGACGGCACAGGAAAACCTGCAGCTTCGCACGCGCATCGAGGAAATTGAGGCACACACGGAAGAGTTCGATCAAAAGAACGCCGAGCATGCAACGGTTGCCGCGAACATAACGCAGGACAATCAAAAGCTCCGCGCGCGCATTCACGAGCTGCAAAAACAGTACGATGAACGCGCTGCGCATGCACGCACGGCGACGCAGGAGAGCGAGAAACTGCACAGCCGTTTAACGTCGCTCCAGAAAAGTATGGAAGAAAAATCGGCGATGATCATCCTTCTCAATCAGGAAATCGACGGGCAGAAAGAAAAACTCCAGGCCATGGAGCGCGACTTCGACCAGAAAGTGCAACACGCGCACCAGTGGGAGAAGGAAAACAAGAAGCGGCTCGAGCATGTGAACGAACTCCAGCGCAAGTGCGACGAGCAGACCTATACCATGCGCCAGATGAAAGCCGACTTCGAGAAGCAGACGGCAGCCTTCGACACGTTCCAGAAGTCGCAGGGGGACTTGCAGCAGCGTTACAACAAGAGTCAGATCAAAGTGCAGGAGTTGACGCAGGAGCTTGCAATCTTCGAGCAGAAGTTCAACGCTATCGCCTCATCAAGCGCTTACAAGTTCCTCGCGTCGCTCGGTCTCGTCCCAAAGAAGTGAACAGCTTCCAATGGGACCGAAGGGTGAAGAGCTATGAAAACGCTTGAAGTCGAGCATGTCGCACAACCGGCGAAATCTGTTCATACTGCCCCGCGACCCTCGCACAGCAATCTCACGAAGTACATCAACATCGTGCGCGAGCTTGCCGTCGCTGACTTTCGGCTGAAGTACCACGATTCCGTACTCGGCTACATCTGGTCAATGCTGAATCCGATGCTGATGTTCGCCATCTACTACTTCGTCTTCACGAGAATCTTCCCCAGCACGATTCAGTATTATCCAATCTTCCTACTCATCGGCATTCTCAGCTATGCATTCTTTCAGGACTGTACCTTCAGTGCGATGAACTCGCTCTCGGCCAAGTCTGGTCTCATGAAGAAGGTCTACTTTCCGAAGTCTATCATAATATTTTCCTCGACGAGTACCTGTGTCCTCTCGTACGTGATTAATACGCTTATACTCTTGCTTCTAGTTGGTATGCTGAAGGGTTTTAGCCCGCTGGTACTCTTGTTGCCGATTCCGATTGCATGCTTGATTATTTTCTCAGCTGGCGTAGCATTTTTGCTTGCCACACTCTACGCATACTTCCGTGACATGGGCCAGATCTGGGGCGTCCTCGTACTCGTAATCTTTTGGATTAGCCCCATCGTCTTTGATGTCGATAAGTTACCCCCGCTGGTTGTCACCGCAGAGTACTTCAATCCCTTGACAAGAATCTTTGGACTCTTGCGCCACTACTTGCTCTATGATTACTTCAACCTCCGTTTCCTCCTCATGACTGTTCTATATTCGGTGGCGACGTTTATTCTTGGCTTTTTTGTTTTTCAGCGATCAGAGAAGCGATTGCCGGAGTTGTTCTAAGTGATTTCCGTCCACAACGTATCTAAGGTTTTTCGTATTCCTCATGCAAAGAAGAATACGCTTTACCATAATATCCTCTCAACGCTCACAAAGAGTTATGACTACGAATCGTTCTTCGCGGTGAACGATGTCTCTTTTCACATTACCGCAGGTGAGTTCGTCGGTATCGTCGGCCGAAACGGCTCTGGGAAATCTACACTCTTAAAGATTCTCTCCGGAATCTACCAGCCCACTACCGGTGACGTGCATGTTAACGATGATCTCTTCCCGCTCTTAGAGCTTGGGGTTGGATTCCAGTCAGACTTTACCGTTCGTGACAATATCTACCTCTACGGATCTCTTCTGGGGTTTTCAAGAACTGAAATGAAGTGCAAGACAGAGGAAATCCTCGACTTTGCGGAGTTGACTCGGTTTGCCGATGCAAGACTCGAGAAGCTCTCGACAGGTATGCAGATGCGATTGGGTTTCACGATCGCCATTCAGTCGGTCGCTCCGATTATGCTGGTCGACGAAGTCCTTGCAGTTGGCGATAAGGCGTTTGCCGATAAGTGCAAGCTGGTCTTTTGGGATCTAAAAAATCGAGGAACCACAGTCCTCTTTGTAAGTCATGATCTTGAATCCGTCATCGAGTATTGTACCCGCGTAATACTAATGGACAGCGGTCACCTGATCGATCAAGGAGAGCCGAATGCGATGGTCGACTATTATACCCACCACATCGTTGGCCAGTGAGGAGATGATACTATGAATTCCCAGCCATCGACAACTGTCGATGAACTTATGAAACGTATCCGTGCAAAGTTGAGCCGACCCAGCGCAGCTTCTCCGGCGGCTGACACCGCGGACCCCGCAGCCAAAGCGCTTTCTCATACTGCCGTGGATACTTCAACACTCTCAACGAAAGTCGCCAACGCTCACCAGCAAGCGTTCGTCTGGACCACGACGCCGAAGATGGATCATTACCGCGGCATAGTCCGTCTGGCAGCTGGTGCAGTCGGAAAAGCGATTCTTTTTCTAACTCAGCCGATTACAAAGCGACAGCAGGAATCCAATCTCGCAACTGTTCACGTACTTCAATTATTGGGTGACGCTGTCCGATCAATTGACCATGACCTTTCGGCAGTCATTACGCGAGCCAATGCGCTCTCAACAATCGAAGAACGTTTGGCCGCAGATATTTCCGCACTCAAGACATACGTTGCCAATCTCGATGCGCGCACAAGTATTCTTCCACAGCTTCAACAACAAATTGCCGATGCTCACCGCCAGCGGCAGGAATTGAGGGAGGACACACGTGTTCAGATTGCCGCGCTGAATGTGTACCTCACGAATATTGATGTTCGTACCAACGTCTTACCCGGGTTGCAACAGCAGATCGCGGAGGCTCGTGTGGAGCTGCAAGCGATGAAGGGTCTCGTAGAACAAGTTGGCAACCATACTCGACAGTTGGAAAGTCTGCCAATCTTGCAGTCGCAGATGCACGATGCCAATCGGCAGATCGGGGATCTCCATGCAGCACTTGGGCCAATCCAGAGTCGGCTCAGTGTGCTTCAGCACCTCGAAGAACGCATACGCGACTTTGAGAACAAGATCCAGAGACTCCCGGTCATTGAGGCCATTGGTACGCAAAATGCTTCAAGTCTCGAAGAGTCCCGTGCTGCCCTCCGCGCCCTCGACCCGCGGCTTGCTCAACTTCAAGAATACTTGCCAAAGCTCATGATGACAATTGTGAATCAGGAACGACGACTCGGCAAGCTCCTTGAGGAAGCCCGGAGTAGACTCCCAAAGCCTTTCGATCAGCAGCAGCTTCAGGTCCTCGCCGATGAGCTCACGGCTATGGACGATCAGCTTTACGTTGCCTTCGAAGACCGCTTCCGCGGAAGTCGCGAAGACATCAAGGAGCGGGTGAAGATTTATCTTCCCATTATCCAGAAAGCAAACGCGGGAACCAAGAAGTGCTCCGTACTCGATGTCGGTTGTGGCCGTGGCGAATGGCTCGAGCTTCTCAAGGAGAACAACCTCGTCGGCTACGGTGTCGATCTTAACAAATCAATGGTCGAATACTGTCAGGCGGCGGGCCTCAAGGTTTCTCACGGCGATGTTCTCGCGTACCTCCGGAAGGTCGATGATGCGTCGCTCGGTGCAGTAACGGGCTTCCACATCATCGAGCACCTGCCGTTTGGCGTCTGGGTGCGTCTCTTCGATGAAGCATTCCGCGTCCTCAAGCCGGGGGGCGTGCTGATCTTTGAAACACCAAACCCGGAGAATGTACAGGTGGGCAGCAACAGTTTCTATTATGATCCAACCCATTTGAATCCCCTGCCCTTGCACCTCGTGAAATTCGTAGCTGAGTACCGGGGATTTTCTCAAACCGAAGTACTTCGGCTCCATCCCTTCGACGACGCTGTGCTCCTGCATGATGCAGGAGAAACGGCGACTCGGTTGAACGCGCTTTTCTACGGCCCGCAGGATTATGCTGTCATTGGGTGGAAGCCAAAGTGAAACGTTGAAGCACGATGCTCGCGAGAAAAGACAATCTGGTTGGCCACCTCACCTTTTACTATGACAGCGGCGATACGTTCGTCGGTGATCCGGTTGCACGCAGCCTCTACGAGCCTTTCGAAGGCTGCCTCTTTCTTGATTCTCTGTCCGACAATGATATCGTTATCGATGTCGGTGCGAACATCGGGTACTATACTCTTCTCGCATCAATACGAGTGGAGTCCGGCAAAATTTTTGCCTTTGAACCGAACCTGAAGAGCTACCTGCTCCTTGAGAAAAATGTCCGTGAAAACAACCTTGCACAGGTTGAGACCCTTAACATGGCTGTCGGTCCTGATGCCGGTACAATGAGGCTCTACCTCTCGCCGGAGAATAATGGAGATCACCGACTCTACGCGTCCGCCGGTTGGCCAAGCGAAATTGTTCAGGTCATTGCGCTCGATCCGTTTATCAGCGAACGACAACTCCGACCGGCCGTGATTAAGATCGATACCCAGGGATTCGATTACCTCGTCCTGAAAAGCATGGAGAGCTTTCTTCGCACCGCGTCACCGTTGACGCTGTTCACGGAGTTCTGGCACTATGGGAATACACAGGCTCATGTTCCTCCTGAAGCATACTACAATCTTCTCCGCACATACTTCCCCCAAGTTGAATTTATTGATGAAACCCAACAAAAGTCTTACCCGGTTGATCTGGACTTTATCATGACGGAATGCGGCAAACAGAACGGCATGATGCACGCAAATCTGTTGTGTCGCCGATGAACGCAATGTTTGCTGACATGTGCACAAGGAGAATATTGATCGCGAGGGTGAGGGGTTGAGAATTGTGAACATCATTCAGCGCTATCCACCGGCTGTTGGCGGGTCGGAAACATGGTGCCGTGAAATCTCTTGTTTCCTAGCTCAGCGCGGCCATGATGTTCGGGTACTTACCATGAATGTCAATTATGAAGAAGAATTCTGGCAGGATCGATCAAGAAGGAAGGAAAATCCACCCTTCAAGTTCTTTGAACAAGACGGACTTGTGTCCGTGCGCCGGTACCGACACACGCCCCCTGTGTTTATTCTCCATCACCTTCTCTTTAAACGAATACTTGACTGGCAATTCGGCATTCAGTTTTATGGTCCGCACTCTATCGAAATGTATGCAAAGATGTGGCGCCAGATCAAGCAGGCCAATGTGGTTATGCTCCACACGCTTCCATTTCCACACAATTATGTTGGATTGTTTGTCGGGAAGATTTTAAGGAAGCCCGTTGTCATCGTTCCGCACTTTCATCCGGAACACCCCGATTATGAGCGTCCCAGTCACTATTGGCTCTTGAACAAGTGCAATGTGATCATCGCCGATACTTGCTTTGAAGCCGAGCATCTTGTGAAGCATGGAGTCAAGTCCGCAAAGGTTAATATTGCAGGAGTTGGCGTCCATCTGGATCAATACCATCCGCACGATCTCGATTTGTGGCGGCAAAAGATAGAATTTGAATGGGGAATCCGCCCTGGCGATAATGTCATCGCATTTGTCGGTCGCAAGATGGAGAACAAAGGTATTGCAATACTCATCGAAGCGGTAAAACGCTTCGCCTCTGAACTCTCTGTGAAGCTCGTCCTCGCCGGGCCTGCCTTCGAATGGTTCCGAGTACTCTATGCACAACTTCCAAGCGACGACCGGCAATTCATCATCGATGCTGGCGTGCTCACACATCAGGAGAAGGTCAATCTCCTTCATTCGAGTAAGCTGCTGGTCCTGCCGTCAAAATTTGAGTCGTTCGGGGTTGTCTTCCTGGAAGCTTGGGCTTGTGGTATACCGGTGATCGGTACCACGGAAGGTGCCATGCCGGAGGTGATCGGCGACGCGGGGTGGACTGTGCCGTATGGCGACGCCGCAGCGCTCGCGGCTGCGATTCGCAGCGCCCTTGCCGAGCCACAGGTCCTCTGCGAGATGGGAGAGCGGGGACGGCGAAAGGTACAGCAACAGTTCTCCTGGCCCATCATCGGACACAAGGTGGAGGAGATTATCACGACACAGACTAAACGTACACCGAGATCAATAAGGGAAACAACACCATCATGAGAGTTGTCATCACGACCGTACAGGTTCCGTTCATACGCGGCGGGGCGGAGATTCTTGCCGAGGGCTTGCGCGATGCGATCCGCAAGGAAGGCCATCAGGCGGAGATCGTGGCAGTTCCGTTCAAGTGGTACCCTCCCGCGCTGATCCTCGACCACATGCTCGCGTGCAGGCTCTTCGACCTCACGGAGAGTAACGGCACGCCGATCGACCGGGTCATCGGCCTTAAATTTCCTGCGTACTTGATCCCGCATCCGAATAAAGTTCTCTGGCTTGTTCACCAGCACCGGACAGCGTATGAGTTGTGGGATAGTAAGTTTGGTGACCTGATCCATTTCCCGGACGGGAAACTTGTGCGCGATGCCATTCGTCAGGCAGACGAGAGGTTTATCCCTGAATGCAAACACGTGTATACGATCGCGTGCAATGTCAGCAAGCGCCTGAAGGCGTTCTGTCGTATTGATTCGACGCCGATCTACAATCCTCCGAGCAATGCCGAAAAATTTTATGCTGCGGATTATCAGGACTATCTGTACTTTCCAAGTCGGCTCACGACAATCAAGCGTCAGGATCTTGTTCTCGCAGCTCTTGCCAAGACCCGACATCCGGTCCGTGTGAAGTTTGCAGGTGCGCCCGATCATCATTCCTATTACGATCTGCTTTTAGATAGCATCAAGAAGCTGAACCTTGGGGATCGAGTCGAATTGCAAGGAATGGTGAGCGACGCTGACAAATTGAAGTCGTACGCGAACGCGCTTGCAGTCGTCTATCCTCCATCCGATGAGGATTACGGGTACGTCACTCTAGAGGCCATGCTCGCGGCTCGTCCAGTGATCACGTGCACGGACTCCGGCGGTCCTCTGGAATTTGTCGAGGATGGCCAAACAGGATTTGTTACAGAACCCACACCGGCTGCGCTCGCAGAAAAGTTTGACCAGGTATGGAAAAATCGTGACCTCGCAAAGAAACTAGGCACCAAAGGGAGAGAACGATACCAGAGTATGAAGATAAGCTGGAAAAATGTGGTCGAGAGGTTACTGTCATGAAAGTTAACTGGTTCTCACCGCTGCCGCCGGCGAAGACCGGCATTGCTGACTATACCGCGCGACTCCTGCCGGTATTATCGAAGCATGCAGAGGTCATCCTTTGGACGGATCAGGAAACATGGGATCCCGTGCTCGAGGAGTACGCAACGGTGAAACGACTTCGTTCAGACAGCGTGCCATGGCGGGATGTGAATGCTGCTGCTGTCACGATATACCATATCGGCAACAACCGTCCATTCCACGGATCAATCTTCGAAGTAAGCCGGAAACATCCGGGCATCATGGTGCTCCATGATGTGAGCCTTCACATCTTTGTTGAACATATGTTCCGGCTACAGTGGAACAATCTCGATGAGTACTATTGCCAAATGTTTGAGTACTACGGCGATAAAGGATTGCGCGACGCCATCATGTTCTCCACAATTCCGAACGGGGTCAGCTTCGAGCATATGTCCTACCAATATCCGCTAACGGAATTCGTGCTTGGCAATTCTACCGCTGCGGTGGTTCATACGAAATCTGCATTTGATTTGCTTCAGAAAAAGAAGAAATGGCCCTGTACGTACATCCCGCTACCGTACCCCGGAGAAGAAGTTGAAACGAAATTCGGCAAACAGAAATGGACAATTCTTCCCTCACAGAAGTGTAAGCTTGTCATTTTTGGTTTCATCGGTTATAACCGCCGCTTGGATGCGGTGCTCGATACGCTTGGTGCGTTCCCACGGAAGGATGCTTTTCACCTCGACATGTATGGTGAAATCGAGGATGAGCATGCAGTACGCAATAAAATTGAGCGATTGAATCTTAGCAAAACTGTGACATTCCACGGGTATGCCTCCGAAGCCGATCTGAATGCTGCACTCTCGCAGGCCCATCTTGCGATCAATCTTCGCTACCCGACGATGGGCGAAGCATCGATCAGCCAGTTGAAGATTTGGAGCCACAAACTTCCAAGCCTTGTCACACCGGTTGGCTGGTACGCGCACATCCCGGAAGGTGCAGCGGCATTTGTCCGCCACGACCACGAGGTCGAGGATATCATTCGCCATCTGTCGGCGTTCCTGGAAAATCCCGACTCGTTTCGGAAGATGGGGGAGAAGGGTTTTGAAGTGTTGCGGATTCAGCACTCACCTGAGTTGTACGCAACAACACTTTTAGATTTTGCAAGGAAACACGCGTCCGCCGGAGTCGAACGCGTGCTCACCGACTATCTTGTCGATCGCGCGTCGGCAGAATTGAAATCTTTTGCTGATGAATCCGTCACAGATGCTTCGATAATTAATGTTGCCAAGAGTATTCATTCCATTACAGCGAAGATTGATTTTTAGCGTCAATTATTGCTATAATGCTATAATTGCTGACGCCGGATAGCGCAAGCGTCCTCAAATCGCTCGTGTTCTTGCAGTTTCGCACATGATTGTCTGCCACTTATTCGAAAGTAAACCCATTATGCCATATTCGGTTTTCGGTCATCTGATTTTTTGTTATATCGATCCTGGGACGGGAAGTATGATCCTCCAGATCCTTCTCGGTGGAGTTGCCGGTCTCTGGATGATTATCAAGCTCTTCGGTCATCGTATCAAAACGATGCTCGGACTGTCGAAAAAGGAAGAAGAGCCGAAGTAATCAATTCACGACAATCGTATGCCCCCAGTTACTGCACAGTCTTCCGGCAGCGTGTCAATCGAACCGGGATCCTTCCGCGATCGCAACGGACGAATATACTATTATGAAGGTGCTATCTACCGTGGTCTTAGCCTGCAGGCATTGGAGAACTATTCGATTCTTGCAGCATCACAATTTTACAAGAATACCCTCGAAGCGGGAACACTCATTGAAACTCGGCAAGTTGGCCAGGGTGAGACACCGGAGACATTGCAAGCGGAGGGATGGGCGGCTGTTTTAAAGCATGCCCGTGTTCCGTTCATTTCGTATCCGTATGAGTGGTCGTTCGGGATGCTGAAGGATGCGGCCCTTTTGCAGCTCGACCTGCTTAACCGGGCTCTTAATGAAGATCTGACCATGAAGGATGCGACGAGCTATAACATACAGTGGTTCGGCAGCAAGCCGGTCTTTATCGACATTCCATCGTTCGAGAAATTTATTCCCGGGACTCCGTGGGTCGGTTACCGGCAATTTTGTGAGCTCTTTCTTTACCCACTCATGCTTCAAGCGTACAAAGATGTTGAGTTCCATCAATTGCTCCGCGGTCGGCTCGACGGCATTACGCCCGAAGAATGCAAAAACCTTATGTCGTTTCGCGATAAGTTCAGGCCTGGTGTATTCATGGATGTCGTTTTGCAAGCAAAGCTCCAAAAAAAGTACTCTCAAACTACCAATAACGTCAGGGCAAATCTCCGTGCGACCGGTTTCCGGAAAGAAATGATTACGAGCAACATCGCGAGGTTGACGAAGATTATTCGCCGATTTGAATGGAAGCGCTCGCAATCGGTGTGGTCCGATTACGCAACGAATACCAGCTATACCGATGCCGACACGAAACGGAAGGAAGAATTTGTCCGGTCTGTTGTTGCAAAGAAGCATCGCAATCTCGTCTGGGATCTCGGCTGCAACACCGGTGCCTACTCGCGCATCGCCGCGAAGAACTCCGAATATGTTGTTGCTACTGATTTCGATCATCTGGCGATCGAGCGCTTGTACCATGAGTTGAAGAAAGAGGGGAACGCCACAATTCTTCCTCTTGTCATGAACCTCGCCGATGCTTCCCCGAATCTCGGCTGGCGCGGACTCGAGCGCAAAGCGCTCACCGAGCGTGCCAAGCCAGACCTTGTTCTGTGCCTGGCATTGATCCATCACATCGTCATCAGCGCGAACGTTCCTCTCAAGGAATTTATCGATTGGATGGCGTCGCTTGGAGGCGATCTGGTCATCGAGTTTGTCACGAAGGACGACCCGATGACGAAAATCCTCCTTGCCAACAAAGACGACCAATACGACGATTACTCGCTCGACTTTCTTGAGCAGTGTCTTGCCGACCGATTTCACGTTCGGAGACGCGAACAGCTCGCCTCGGGGACAAGGATCATGTATTTCGCACAAACTCTCAGTTGACGCGCATGATGGTATCGCAGGAATTCAAGGAAAAACTCTTCTCCACCCTCGTCGTTTCACTCTTTCTCTCCTCGACGATCTCTATTTTCGCCCCCGCCGAAATCTACTACACGAATACACTCGAGTTCGCATTCCCGTTTTCCAGGATTGTCCTCATTTGTCTTCTTCTCGCCGTTTGCCTCACAATCATCGTAACAGGCCTGCTTCTTCTTCCGAAGGGAGTGTGGCATCGACGGATGGTCACGGTAGTCTTTATGGTGGGTATTCTTCTTTGGTTGCAAGGAAATATTCTCCGGTGGGACTATGGGCTGCTCAATGGTCGCGACATCGATTGGAGTGCGCATTGGCTTCATGGTATAATTGATGCGGCACTTTGGATACTCGGATTGGTGCTATCATGGTTTTTTTCGGAGAAACTCTACAAAGTTGTGCGAACGGGAGGAGCGGCATTTTTGGGGATACAGCTCTTCTCACTTCTTCTTGCAATCTGGCAAGCTCCGCCGACGCAGCACTTCAAGCTCTACGACTCTGATGCGACGAATAAATACACATTTTCGAGTCATAAAAATGTGATCATCTTAGTCCTCGATACCTTTGAGAGCGAGATGTTCCAAAAAATCATTTCGGAGGATCCAAGTTACAAGGATGCCTTTGACGGGTTCACGTACTTCCGGAATGCTCTCGGCGGCTATCCGTCGACATACCTTGCGGTCCCATTCATCCTGACCGGGCAGTACTATTATAACGATAAACCCATCGAAGATTTCTTAAAGAGCGCATATAATTCCGAAACGTCGATTTTGAAAGTGTTGAAACAGAACAACTTCAATTCTGAATACTACTTTTACGGCACGACGGCGTACCTCGACGACCAGATCATGTCCAATGTTCAAGCACAGGAGGGAATTTCCGTCGATGAGCTGGGCAGATTGTACGATGTCGCCTTGTTCCGCTACCTTCCCCAGTACGTGAAGAAAAGTATCTACGACGAGCAGCGCTGGTTCCTGCAGGAGTTTATTCCCGATACGTTGTTCATCGGCTCTCCCGAAGCCCCTTTCTATGGCGTCAATAAATCGCCGCGCGCTCACGTGCCGGATGAATCTATTCAACAGTTCGAGGACGTGGAGTTCATCCATTCGATGATGACGCACGACACGGTCGGCACGGCAACGAGCGTCTTTAAGTATTTCCATCTCCATGGCGCGCATCCTCCATTCCGGATGAATGAGAACCTGCAAAACGAAAACAATATGGCCAACGGATACGAGCGGCAGGGAAAAGGCGCGCTCAAGATCGCCAAATTATTCCTGGACGAACTCAAAAGTTTGCAGATCTTCGACAGTTCTCTCATTGTTATTCTCGGCGATCATGGCCTTACCGAGAACCTGCGCAATTCTGCCGTTCCCCTGATGCTGGTGAAGCGGTTCAATGCACACGGAACGCTATCGGTTTCTGAAGCGCCGGTCTCTCAACAAGATATCGGCCCAACCATCTTTTCCGAGCTGGGCATCCGCAGTGCTTCACGCGAGCATTCCATGTTTTCGATCAACGATACCACTCCGCGCGAACGGACGTTCATGTACTACATGTGGGGGGTCGATGGTTCCGGGTGGTCGCAAGACCATGTCCCTGATATTCGGGAGTATGTTGTGAACGGCCATAGCTGGGAGGACACGTCTTGGAAACCCACCTACCGCGTGTTTACCTCTGCAGGAGTAAAATCAAATGCTCCATCAAAGTACCGGCTCGGTGATACGATTCGATTTGTTATCGGTGGCAATGCGTTGCCGTATCAACTCGGCGGTTGGGCACATCCGGAATCGAGCCTGACTTGGACGGCGGGCACCAGGGCATCCCTCAATATTCCTATTGACACTTCGTTGCCAAGTGTTCTTCTCACCGCCAGCCTTCATCCATTCGTCGAGGGAAAAACTATGCTTGGACAACACGTGGATCTTTCTGTACAGGGAATCCTTCTCGGTAGTTGGGAAGTCAGAAGGGATGGAGAGTATCGCATCATGATTCCCGATGACATGGTTCAGGGAGACATCTTGCGCATCGATTTTCATCTTCCAGATGCAGCGGCACGATCTGCACTGGGGTTGAGCAATGATGATCCCCGAGACTTGGGGATTGGCGTGGGATGGATAAGGATGAACCCGCTTGCGCGATACGTCTACGGATCTCCCATCGGTTTCAAAGTGGGCGGAAATGCTTTGCCATATCTCGGGAGAGGGTGGAGCGTGCCCGAAGGTTTTGGCACGTGGACGGAAGGACCCGTCGCGAGAGTAAACTTGGTTATTCCGCCGAGCAACGGGGATTTGTTGCTCGAAGCAAAGTTTAAACCCTTCGTTTTCGGTAGGGCGAAACAACAATTCGTGATCCTGAAAACAAACGACCATGAGATTGGAAAATGGGAGGCGTCCGACTCCGGTGCATACCACGCGCGCATCCCTAAATCTACATTACATGGCGATCTGCTGCGTATCTCGTTTGAGATGCCTGATGCGAAGTCTCCTCGCGAGCTGGGAATGAATGATGACCCTCGTATTCTCGGTGTTGCAGTGAATGAGATGGACGTCAAGGAGATTATTCCATATCCGTATGGGACTCGCATTTCATTTCTGAAAGGGGGAGACGCCGGTCGCTACACCGTTGCTGGCTGGAGCGAGCCCGAGCCTGCTTTTACATGGACAGAGGGGAGACGGGCTGAGTTGAAGATTCCCGTCTCGCCGCCGTCGGGGGATGTAACGTTGAGTGCATCCGTTTTTCCTTTCCTCGCTCCACGAAAAGTGCGAAGCCAGAAGGTCGTCATAAGAGCAGACGGAAAGGAAATTGGCAAATGGTCTGTCGCCAGGGAAGGGACATACACGGTCCGCGTGCCGCAGAGATTTCTGTCCGATGGGTTACTGAACCTCGAGTTCCAGTTACCCAATGCCATCTCTCCGAAGGCAGTGAGTAACAGCGCCGATACGCGGGTCTTAGCAATCGCCTTCCGCTCACTGATGATTGACACTGGTCGCCCACCCACAACTCCGCCTCTCTCGACCCATTGAACCGTTCAACGATCTCCTCATTTGCTCTTTACCTCCGATGATGTATCATCCTTAGCGTTGCGGAGCCGAAGAGTTCTTCCTCTTAAAATAGGCTGCCGAGCATTCACGCACCGATCATTCTTCGTCAGTGGTGTGGGGAGCTCCTTAGCAATGAGTAATAGTCTTTTAGTGAATCCTTCCGCGTAACAAACTTGAACGTGATGCTGTCATTGTTTGCCTCAATCAGCATTGCTCCGAAGTCGTGGTTGTATCGCACCTGGCTGCCGGTGTCCACTACGCCGAAGGGCATGAGGTCCTCGCCGCCCACGCCGTTGACGAAATAGACCAAGCCATTTTCGATCAGCCGCTCGTACACGTGCTCGTGTCCCGCAAGGATAGCTGAGGCACCCCACTGTTTGAACGGCCAGTTCAATTTGGTGGGTGGATCCGGTGTAACTCCGGAGTTGTACGGGGGATGGTGGAAGTAGATGATCTTCCATGGTTCCGTTGCTCCGGTAAGTTTGGTACGCAACCAGTTCGCCTGCACAGAAGTTGCCGAGTCGCCGTCAGGCTCGTGCGGATCGCTGTCGAGAGCAAACAAATGTACGGGGCCTTTGACGATGTCGTAGTATCGCTCATTCCCCGGAAGCGTAAAGTAGTCAAAGTAAGGCCGCGCGCCGGGCGTGTACCAGTCGTGGTTCCCGAGACACGGAAAGAACTGATTAACTATTCCACCTCTTCCATAGATGCCTTTATAGGGTGCGATGTACTCCTGATAATATTTCCCGATGTTCCGGTCGATCGTTGAGTCGGCGCCGAGCGGGTAGTTGTTATCCCCAAGCGTAATAACAAATTCAGGGTTCCAACTCTTCACCAGATTGGCAACATCGTTTTCCGGCTTTCCATCGTGGCCGTAGTCCCCAATCGCTGCGAATCGCACCTTCGGGTCGTTCGGTACAGAAGTTGACGAAGAACAAGATAAAGAGAGTGATAGGAGTACCAGAGAGAGAATCCACGTTAGGAATTCGTCCCGGCGGTGTCTCAGGTTAATTGTCGGCACATCGTCCCCTAAGAGTTGTCGGTGAAGTTTTTGCTTCCGCGTGAAATGTACCAACTTTATTGACGAAACCCAACTGCGTGTTCTTATTGAATTATAGCATAACGGCATCAGATAAGAAACTTGTTCGTATCTCGTTTTTTATTTATCTTCATCATTCCTGATAACGTGCATCGCTCCACATTATTTCAGTAAACACGGGTTTCTTCTATGAAACATGCTCTGATCACCGGTATTACGGGCCAGGATGGTTCGTACCTTGCCGAGTTCCTTTTATCCAAGGGATACAAAGTTTTTGGCACCGTGCGTCGGTCTAGTTCTGAAAATTTTGAGCGCATCGAACATCTTCGAACAAAGCTTCACCTGCTGCAGGCCGATTTGCTTGATCAGCTCTCATTGATCGAGGCAATCAAAGAAGCAGAACCCCAGGAGATCTACAATTTGGCAGCGCAGTCTTTCGTGCCGACCTCATGGAGTCAACCCTCGCTCACCGGAGAATTTACGGCCATCGGAGTTACGAAAATGCTCGAAGCAATCAAACTGGTCAATAGGAAGATCCGATTCTATCAGGCGAGCAGCAGCGAAATGTTTGGTAAAGTCCGTGAGACCCCGCAGAATGAGCTGACGCCATTTTATCCACGGAGTCCCTACGGCGTTGCGAAGGTCTACGGCCATTATATCACAGTCAACTATCGTGAGAGCTACGACATGTATTGTGTCTCGGGAATTCTTTTTAATCATGAATCGCCGCGACGGGGTAAAGAGTTCGTTACCCGTCGGATTTCCGATGGTGTTGCTCGCATCAAGCTTGGTATGGCGAAGGAGTTGAGACTTGGCAACTTGGATGCTAAGCGTGACTGGGGTTATGCAGGCGACTTTATTAAAGCAATGTGGGTGATGCTCCAGCAGCCCGAAGCAGACGACTTTGTCATTGCTACAGGTGAAACCCACAGCGTCCGCGAATTTGTTAAGTTGGCATTCAAACATGTTGAGCTGGATTGGAAGAAGTACGTTGTCATTGACAAGACGCTGTTTCGACCAGCCGAAGTCCACGTTCTGTGCGGAGATGCTTCGAAAGCACGGAAGAAACTTCGCTGGAAACCCAATGTCTCATTCTCTGATCTGGTAGCAATGATGGTAGATGCTGATATAAAGAAACTCAGCCGGGATTGAAACTGGATATTCTTATCAATATCCTTGTCACCGGAATTGATAGATTTATCAGGAGCCATCTTGTAGACGCGCCGACATCGACTGGAATGCCATATTTTTGGGTTTGGACAAGGATCATTCCTCACTTTCGTTTAGTTGGTCGTTGTACAAACAATGTGCAGTGAACCCATGGCTTCTCCAACGGGCTATTTGCATGTCTTTGTCAAGACATCTTACCAGAAGTGGAGATAAGTGCTATTGCACATGTTTCTGCACCTTTCGATAAAAAGCAGTATTTTCCATCAATGGAAAAAATCCTTTTTCTCTCGCACAGCACATCGCTCACCGGTGCCCCGCTCCTCTTGCACAACATCGCGGCACTGCTTGATCGCTCGAGGTATGAACCTTGTTTTGTCGTGCCTGATAACGGTCCTCTTGCCGAACACTTTCGTGCGTTGGGTACAACAATTGTTGCGCCACTATTCCCCGATGAGTTGAAGTATTGGCGCGAACTGAAACGTATTGCACGACGAGTTAACCTTCTACGCACGCTTCGTCCGGATTTGGTCTACTGCAACACTATTCATCCCGCGAAGTGGCTCGTCTACGCGCGGTTGCTCGGCATTCCGACCGTTACTCACGTTCACGAATTGTCGATGGGATTCGGCTCTCTCAGTGGGATCGAGCACCTGTTGGTGAGGAGATTCTCGGACCGCTTCATCGCTGTATCCAACGCTGTGATGCAGTATCTTATAATTGAGCAACATATTCATCCGGGAAGAATCTCTCTCGTGCATGCTGGTATCAATGTCGAAGCGTTTTCGAGCCAATCACACAATACCAGACTGAAGGAATCTCTTGGAATAGAAGGCAGCCTGGTCATCGGTACGGTTGGCCGGATTACCCACATGAAAGGAAGCGATCTGTTTTTGCAAATGGCCGCACGGCTCAAGTCGATCGTTCCGAGCAGCCCACTCAAATTCCTTGTCATTGCAACGACGGAGGATCGCGAATTCTACCGGATGTTCAGACTCTTGTGCACGTCGCTTCACCTCGACGATGATCTGGTCCTGATTGAGAACGTGCAGAATGTAAAAGAGTATTACCCGCTCATGGATGTGTACGTGTCGACGGCACGTGAGGATCCTTTTCCTCTCGTCATCCTTGAAGCCATGGCATCTCGGCTGCCGATAGTCGCCTTCGCCGTTGGTGGAATCCCCGAGGCTGTGACGCCAGACTGCGGCATCTTGGTTGAGAGCTCAAATCTCAAGGCGATGAAGGACGCGATTACCACACTCGTTCAGAATCCCGAAAGGCGCGCTGCGCTCGGCACGGCTGCGCGGGCGCGGGTGGAGGAACATTTCAACATCGTTCGCAACATAAAAAAGTTTGAAGAGATCATCGATGCAGTTCTTGTGAAGTAAGCGGCTCTGCGATTCGATATCCGGCATACAAAATTCTTATCTTCATTGCATCATGACATACATCAGAAGCCCCTTCCAGAAATGTGAAAGGGGCTTCTTGTTTCCGGACGGCTTCTCAATTGTTAGGCGGGGTCGGCGCCACTGGTGGCGTTGGCCCAGGGGCCGGCCCCGGCTTGTCGTGACGTATCCCGATATCCTTGATGACACGTGCCGCGAAATACTGATTGTAAAAATCTTGCATCTTCTTCCCGCACCAACTGCATCAGTCCGTCCAGGTACTCAGCCAATATTTCGTCCGCCTGATCGAAAAGCGTCGAAAGACTTTCGGTAAGCCCTGAGCGCAGGTAAGGGGATGGGGGTCTCAACCGAGCAACTCTTTTTCGAGACCTCACCTGTCCCGAAAGGATTCCTTCGGAGTAATCCTCTCCTCAAAGGAGAGCATGTTATGACTTGCCTTCCACTATCTTTCTCTTTGCACATTCCTGTACAGCAAGAGATACTCTGCATTAAAGTATTTATATTCCTCCAGCACTCTCACGGTCGTATCCTGAAGCATCTTCTCCTTTGTAAGTTCAGTTTGAAAAAAAAGCGAGTTGGCCGTAAACGGATCCCATATTATGAGGCATTCCGGATACCTCTTCAGCATATCCTTATTCAGTTGTGCAAAATACGGTCCTCCCGCTGGCGAGACATCCATCTCATACGCCGCAACACAATCGTTACTGAGCAGAGTCAACTGTGGATACTGAGTTCTCGCTGCTTTAGTCATGTTCATCATCACTCGATCATAATTTGTCCATCGCCGAGGATGAGTCGTTAATGTACAATTAAACACAACAGCACTAAATACAAGGACAGAAAATGCAAGCTTTCCCCATACAGTTTTCATTCTTTCAAGAATTTCTGATAGACCATATACCGACACAATTCCCCAAAAAGGTCCTACTACTGCAACATATCGCAACTCACCGACGCTGCCCGTCCAACGAAACACTTCCGCTCCGGTAAGAGTATTGATGATGATGTTGATCGCTATGGTGCAATAAATTATTCCATAGTCGGCGTTCCTCTTTGCCCGGGTAATGAACACGATGCCTATGGCAAAGAGCACCACTTGTCCAAACCCGAAGATAGTTTGTAGGTTCTCCAGGTAATGTGTTACTGATACGCCGGGGATAAATTTCCCCAAATGGGAAAAACGTGACCATTCCCTGAAGAACGTCATAACATTTCCTGAGATGATCGTCGATAATCCAATCCAAAGCAGCGGTCCCAACAATACTAATGGTAAAATCTTCCACTCTCGTTTCCACAGGTACACGAGGAACATCAAGAGAGCAAAGGAATACATTTCAAAGCGGAACAGAAATACCACCGAGGCAATTGCCAGACTCCATCCAAGCTTTTTCTTTAAGTGACACCAGTATGAAAGCATGATGACAAGTGCAGTCGGAGCTTCATTTAGACACGCGTAAGAGATATCAAAGAGGATCGGTTGAAGTCCGGTGAGAAGGATAATCCATTCTGCATGTTTTATGCCCTTCAATTTTGCTATTCGGTAAGTAACAAAAAGAAGACAAAGGAAAAGCGCCAGACAAAAGAACATGGTGAACAAATGTCCAAATTGTGCAGGTACGGCAAAAAGCCACAGTCGTCCTGGTCGGTGCCAGGTCTGAACTGTTATCGGCAGTGATTGCAGCACAAACCGGCTATAAAGGAAATGTGCACACTCATCCACGAGATAGAACCCACGTGAGGATACTATCCACACAGCTTCTATTACGACGACGACAACGAAGGAAAAAATGAGAAATGGATTTCTCAATTGATTATTTGAGACATCTGAATTATTATCGATCGTCATGTTGAGCGAAGCGAAACATCTTCTTTTTCTTGCGTTTGAGACCCTTCGCTGCGCTCAGGGTGACAGAGGGAGTAATTTTTCAGAAGTCTCTATTTAGTGATTTTCGCAGCAGTATGAAAAAAGGACTCCACGAGTTCAGCAATTTGAGCTTCCGCCTTTTGATAAAGGTTGCTTCTGATGTAGCGCAAGTTTGGGGGACTTCCATAACCTGACGCTCCCTTAAAATCAATCCTAGACCAAAACCAAACAAATGTTTTTCTTCTAAGAATTCTATTTTAAAATAAAGCGATGCTGCAATCAACAAAACTCCCCAATAAAATATGACTCCATACCATGTATCAAGTTTCAAATTCTCAAGTATTTTCATAGAAATTATTTGTATTTAAGTGGTTGATGAATATTGTTTGCCGATTTCTATTATTGATGAAGTTAGAAAAAGTTCATTACTTTGGCAAATACTTATTTTCCCTCCACAATTCTTCTCTCCTCCTCCGTCAACTCATACACGGCGTTGACGATCTGGCGGTCGAGGGATTCAATCTGGATGTCGAGGCGGTTTTTTTCAGCTTCGGTTGTTGCGGCGGCGTGCTTCTCTTTGGCTTTGAGCGTCTGCCCGACGAGCGCAACGATGCGATCGTGCCGCGCTTTATCTGCCGCATCGCCGAAGTTGATTGTACGGATGGGAAATCTTTTCATGTCTAGAATTGATATCCGAGGAAAAGTATGCGTCACAATTTTATTTGATGACTTTAAGAAATAGAATGTAATCAAAGATGAATTTAAGACCCCGGGGAAATAAAAGTACTTATACCCAGCCTCTAAGGTCTTGTCGTTCAGCTTTATGTTTAAAATGGTCTTATAATTAATAAACCTTTCTTCGGTAAACGTTGCATGAATAACATGTTTCCCTCGATCAGTAATTTCCCTGACAAGAATTCTTGGACCTTCAAAGAATTTCGGCTGACGTGGATGTGCAAGCCATGTACCATATGAAATCCACGAACCCTCCTTCCAGCGATGGTAATACCTAGAAACATCCAAACCATTTAATTCCTTTACATAGGTATCATCTTTTTTGTTTCTGCGTGATACGCTCGATTCTTTATCACTGTTTTACTTTGGTCTGCATACACATCGTTGGCTTGGACGCCTACACAAAGCTCGGCTAACTGGTCCCAACTCAAAGCCTTCGAAAGCAATTTACCGATCATCTCGGTCTCTTTAAATGATACGTTTATGTTAAACATCTGTGCATTGCCCGATTGCCAAACTGATTGTTTTACGTAATGGTGAGTAGCCTGCCCATCGTTTATCTATTTGCACAAATCAATCTCAACGTCGATATTCATTCAACCTCAATGTGTTACCCATGTCCCCGAACATCCGTTACCTATCTCTCCGGTCTGAACAACCAAGCAGGGGACCATAGGGGAGGTCGAAGAACATCAATCGAATTCAATCCCATTCACTACTATAATTTGGTGTTCTGTGAAAATTTGGCTATCTTCGCGTACGCTTAGGTGTATTATTCAAGTATCTGAATCCCGCAATGGAACTTAGAATCGAATCTCGTCACCTCAACGATATTATTGTCATACAGCCCGAAGTGTTTCAAGATGCGCGCGGCTTTTTCATGGAAACATACCGCGCCGATCAGTTCCGGAGCCTGGGGCTGCCGACAGATTTTCTTCAAGATAATCATTCACGCTCAACGCGAGGTGTGTTGAGGGGGGTTCACTTTCAATGGGACCCGCTGATGGGAAAGCTCATGCGGGTAACGATTGGCGCCGCCTTTTTAGTTGCAGTTGATATTCGGAAAGGATCGCCGACACTCGGTCAGTGGTTCGGGATCGAAGTCTCTGCAGAGAACAAGAAACAAGTATGGGCTCCTGCCGGATTCGCACGCGGCTTTTGTGTCCTCTCTGACGTTGCAGAAATTCAATACAAATGTACGGGCATCTACAGCAACAAAGGTGAATCCGGCATACTCTGGAATGATCCGGCAATCGGCATCGAGTGGCCTCTACGAGATCCGATTCTCTCGGAAAAAGATACGAAAGCGCAAACGCTTGCCCAGTGGCTGGCGTCACCATTATCGGAGAATGTGAGATATTGAGATGATAGTTGTGGTTATGAAGGGTCTCTCATGAAAATCCTCATTGCCGGGGGCGCCGGGTATATCGGGTCGGCTCTCGTTCCGAAACTCATGGACAGAGGATATGACGTCAGCGTTATCGATCTGTTCTGGTTTGGTAATCATCTGCCGAAGGGAACAACGATTGTCGCTAAAGACATATTTAAGCTTGACGAGAGCGATGTGAAGGGATATGAGCAGGTTATTTTCCTTGCAGGTCTCTCCAACGATCCAATGGCGGAATTCTCTCCGAGCCAAAACTTTATTTCCAATGCTGCGGCGCCTGCGTACCTTGGCTATATCTCGAAACGCGCCGGAGTGAGGCGGTTCATCTACGCAGGCTCATGTTCCGTGTATGGTTATACTGTCAATCAACTCTACGATGAAAACTCTCCTGCCGTGTCGAACTATCCATACGGCATCTCCAAACTTCAGGGTGAGCAAGCGGTTATGCAGATGATCGATGAGAAGTTTTCGGTCATCTGTTTCCGGCAGGGGACAGTCAGCGGTTATAGTCCGAGGATGCGCCTTGATCTTGTCGTCAATACGATGTTCAAGTGTGCAGTGATGGATAACATGATCACTGTCAACAATCCGTCCATTTGGCGGCCGATTCTCAGCATGCAGGATGCAGTCAACGCCTATATCCGCGCCATCGAAGCAAATGAAACCATTTCCGGATTATTTAATATCGCATCGGGAAATTACACACTTGGAGAGATCGGCGATATCGTCAAGCATCGCATCGAAGAAGATCTCAAGATGGACATCGGTCTCACCATCAAGCATGTGCACGACCCGCGGAATTACAAGGTGAGCCTTGAAAAATCCCAGAAAGTCTTGAGCTTCAAGCCGCGGCACGATGTCGATTCGATTGTGCACGATCTGATTGAGCACAAGGAAAAGTTCAAGGACTTTACCAATCCGAATTATTACAATATCCAGGTGTTCAAGTCGTTGCGGGATTAGCAGAACGTAGGGAGGCGTTGATGTTTGACAAAAGAAATTTGCGCAGTCGCGGGCTTATCTCTGCTATGCGATTGCAGTTTAAAAAATTCACGACTCTCTGAATATCTGATTCATTTGTCGATTTAATCCCACCCCTTTCATCCGCTTCCTTAACAAGGGAGGGGAAAGGGGGGAGGGATTATCAATAACAAAGCGAAATTTTTTATGAAAACAGCAATCATCGGCGGCAATGGTCAATTGGGTATGGACCTCATGAAGGCATTTGCCGGTGAGAACTCCACCTCTCTTACGCATACGGACATCGAAATAGAAAATACCGAATCAGTTTCAAGAGCGCTCACCGCACTCAAGCCCGATCTTGTCGTCAACACGGCTGCATATCACAAGGTGGAAGATTGTGAGAAGAACCCTGAACGCTCGTTTCAGGTGAATGCGCTCGGAGCGCTGAATCTTGCCAGGGTTTGCGAGTCGATGGGAACAGCGCTTGTGCATGTCAGTACAGATTATGTATTCGATGGAAAGAAGGCATCGCCGTACATTGAAACAGATCTTCCGAATCCTCTTAATGTCTATGCTGCAACGAAGCTTTCGGGAGAACATTTTGTACAGGCGTATAGCTCAAAACATTATGTGATTCGGAGTTCCGGACTTTACGGACACAGCCCATGCCGTGCGAAGGGGAGGAATTTTATCGACACAATGCTCAAGCTTTCGAAAGAACGACAGGAGCTTCGTGTCGTGAATGATGAGATTCTTACTCCAACCTATACCTATCATCTCGCACGACAAATTCGTGAGCTGGTGACCAGGCCGGCGTATGGAGTGTATCATGTTACCAACAACGGCTCGTGTTCGTGGTACGAATTTGCCATGGAGATTTTCAAACTCTCGGGGACGAGAGTAACGGTAGTGCCGGTGCCGGCGAAAGAATTTCCCGCCCCTATCAAACGGCCGTCATATTCGGTGCTGGAGAATAAAGGACTCCAATCATTGGGCATCGATCATATGCCGCACTGGCGGGAAAGTCTCGCGCACTATTTTAGCACCAGAACGGCAGCAGGTTAAACACGATCAAGTGATCCGCGTGCCGATTGATTATTCGGTCGTTATCGTTACATACAATTCTGCCGGGTGCATTTGCGATTGCCTGCAATCCCTTCTTTCTCAGGATTCCAACGTCTCTTCTCTTGAGATTGTGATTGTCGATAATGCTTCGGAGGATGTAACCCTCGAGAACATTCGGCGGCAGTTTCCGCACGTGCGTCTTGTAGAAAACGGGAAGAATCTCGGTTTTGCCGCCGCGGTCAACCAGGGAGCGGCGCTTGCGAGCGGGACGACCCTTCTTCTCTTGAATCCCGATACAATCGTTCAAAAAGATTTTTTTTCGACACTGCATTCGTTCATCGACCGAACACCGGAGGCTGCGATCGTCGGGTGCAACATGCTCGACGGGCGAGGTGCGCATCAACCATCGTGCTGGAAGAGACCGAATGTATGGAGAGCGCTTCTCGAAGCAGCATTGCCATACACGGTTTCAGTTCACCTTGTCACTGACAATCCCGATCGGGTACGTCAGGTCGAAATGGTCTCAGGCGGCTGCATGGCTGTTCGGAAGGAAGTCTTTGAGGCGTTAGGGCGATTCGACGAGCAATTTTTTCTCTACTACGAAGATGCGGATTTTTGTCTGCGAGCGAAGCGGGCGGGTTGTGAGATATTCTTCTTGCCGGACGCGAGAGTGGTGCACTATGTGCGCGGAAGTTCTTCAGATAGTCACGCTGATTTTTTCGAGTACATGTATCGCAGTAAGCTGCTATTCTTCCGTAAGCATTCGTCTGCGTTGATCTACGGCCTTGTCTCTGCGATCGTCGTATTGGGAATCGTTATGCGTACCCCGATCTATTATATTGCAGGCATTCTTCTTTTGAAAAAAGATTTGCGGGAATTATCGGCCGCTCACTTGCGCGTCGTGCGAACGATCCTTGGCGGTGTATGAAATCTCTCTCGCATCTCTGTCAACGCAATCGCTCTTTTCAAGTCCGCGAACGTCTTGTTTCCGAAGAATATTTTCATATCTTTTTGTGTCTCAGTTTCTGGCGCAGATCGAGCGCGTATCGATGCGTTTCCTCCGGAATACTCTGAATGAACGTTCAACCCGAACATACCCCGCTTGTTTCCATCATCATTCCCGTGAAGAACGGGGCTGCAACGCTTGATGCTTGCCTGCGTTCGATCAAGCGATCATATTACAAAAATTACGAAGTTCTCGTCGTCGATGACCACTCGACGGATGACACGGTTTCGATCGCACAACGCTTCCAGTACTCCGTGCTTCAGGTAACCGAGGGAAAGGGGGCGAACAATGCCCGCAACGTCGGCGCGAGTAAAGCCCACGGCGACATTTTTATCTTCATCGATTCCGATATCGTCATCGAACGCGAGACTATCCTCGGGATCGTTGAGACACTTGAAGAAGATCATCTCGATGCGGTGGTGGGAATCTACACGGCGCGTCACAGGCACGAGTCCTTCGTGAGCCAGTACAAAAATCTCTGGGTGCGATACTCTTATATGAAAAGCTCGCCGGAAATCGATTGGCTCTTCGGTGCGATCTCCGGCATCCGGCGCAAAGCGTTCGAGCAGCTTGGTGGCTTCAACACCGCACTCCTTGCCCGTCACGGTCACGATGATATCGAGCTCGGAAAGCGCGCTGCTCAGGCGAAACTCAATATTATGCTCGACATGGATATTGAGGTCGAACATTTGAAGCAGTATACGCTTGGCTCGTTCATCCTCAATGAATACCACCGGAGCGTCGGGTTCGCGGAACTTGCCACCCAATTCGGTGAGACTGCGAAATCGGTCAAGCACGGCTTTGTCAATGTGTATCCGACGTTTGTCCTTTCGACAATGTTCTCGCTCATGGTTGTCGCAACGATCATCGCCAGCGCAGGAGGGTGGGTTTCGGATTGGTGGGCAATCACTGCATTAGGTGTGTATCTTCTTCTGAACATTCGTTTCCTCAACTATCTCGAGCAGGTCCGCGGACTCTTTGCCATGTTCGTGATGGTGCCCTTCCTTTTCATCGACCATATCGTGTGCCTTGTGGGAAGTGTTGTGGGTGTTCTCCGGGGGCTTCGGAAAAAAACCTCAACGATCAACGGTAAATCGTGACGGTCGCAGTTGCAGGGGAAAGTGATCCTGCTATTTCTCTGTAGGATGCTGACAGCTTTGCAATTCCTACACGCACATTGCCCGTAAACTCTCCACCGATGATGAGAGAGTCCGCGCGAGCATCCGTGTCGCCTTCCGGTTCAATGGAAATGAACGCATCCAATGCGTATTGAAGATTCTTTGCTTTCGTCAAACGGGGAACAAACGGCTTGCCATCCAACGCGAACGCATGGTCAACCGCATCGACTGCGAATTTGCCGATGCTCACGAGCGTTGAATCGCCAGCGAGTCCGGGTGCCGATTTTGTCATGAAAGGATTTGCAAACCCGAGCCATGCCTCGTACTGTCCTTCGCCGGGAGCGAGTGGAGGAAGGCCGCGTACCTCTATAAAAATATTTTGATCGGAAGCTGAAACCAGTTCACTTCTTCGCTGACAACTCAGTAAGAAAAAGGCAATCGAGATGACGAAGAACAGTTTCATGGCATCACCTTGTCCGGGCAAGTTCATGATCGTCCGAGACTGAAATCCCCGCGGCAAATCCACCGACCTCGATCCGCTTGATGACTTGACGCGAGGCGAAGTCGATCACCACAACGAACGAAATCCCTCGCGATGCTACCGTGGGATGATGTGGGGGAACAGCATCAGCGACATTTTCACACGTGACGTACATGAGTTTTCGGTCGGGGCTGAATTCGATCCCGTGCGGCTGTCGACCAACATTTTCTATCGTTGTCGTTGCGTACGTTTCCGCATCAATGATTGAGACGTTATCAGAGAGTTGATTGGCGGTAATAATATAATTGCCGTCAGGCGATACCTTCACATGGAGCGGCCATCTTCCCACGGGAACGATCACTGTTGCACGGGAGGAATCGATGTTCCGGTCGATTACTCTCATCTCGTTTGTCGCACTGCAAGAGACGTAGAGGAAGCGCCCATCCGCAGACTCATCTATCAAATATGGTGACGTGTTGCTTCGTGGACAACCCGTGGTATCAAGGGCGATAAGTGTGACCGATCCGTCGCTCATCGCGATTTGGCAGAGATTGCCGCTTGCCTGGTTCGTCGTGTAGAGTCGTGTTCCGTCATGGGAAAGGAGCGCACCATGTGCACGCGAGATGAAATCTCTGAGAAACGACGGTACCCGAACCGACTTGATAATCTCCATGGTCCGTGTATCGATGAATGTTACGAGGTTCTGTGAAAGAGGATCGAAATGCGTCACGATTGCAGTGTCGCCGCTCGGGGTGAGAATCACATCGGCTGGTTGAGGCGAAACAGAAACTTTCGTTACAAATTCGTATGTACGAGCATCGAACTTCCACAGCTCTTGCGCGTTAATGAGCGTGACGTAAAAAAACTTCCCATAACTATCCACGCGAACGTGGTGTGGTGCGTTCGGAATTTGCAGAGGCGGTTGGGGGCCAACGCTGATATAGCGAATGACGAGGTTTGTCGCGATGTCAATGACGGCCACAAGATCCGACGACTGATTTGTCGCAAAGACTCTTCCTGCCGGAGTCGACTCAAAAGGAAGACGACCTCCATCGTTTTTCGCACCTTCATCGATCCAACGCTTGAAGAGAAGGATTTCAGTGCGAGAGAGCGGTGTTCGTCCGGGAGGCATCTGCGGATACGATACGGGACTCATTGTCGTATCCGAGTTGACAACGTGAAAGAGGTGACTCATGAATGAATTTCCGGAGACGATAACGGCTCCAGACTTTGAACCCTGGAAAATGTGTTCCCACGTATCGAGCCGGAGATTCGCCGCAGCATCGAATGAATTATGGCATCCAGCCGTTAGGCAATTACCGGCAAGAATCGGCTGGATGTGCTGTAAGAAATGAATTTCCGGAATAGTTGCCGGATCGTCAACTTGCGGCGTAGGAAATACCAGAACATTGTTCCGGCAATCAACCAGACTCAAACAAAAAGCAATGCAAGCGGCGACGGCAATTCGTAGATTTGCGCTCTCCATAAGAGCAAATAATAATGTGGGCTTTTTGTATGATACGTGAATTTCATGAGACGCGCAATCTCATTCGAGTAAAAAGAATGGTTTGCCTTTCAAAGGGGCATTTCGGATATTTATTCAGGTATGACAGAAAAATTGTTAAAGAATAATCCCGGCACGCTCATCATTAATGAGATCTTTCACAGCATCCAGGGCGAGTCAAGCCACGTTGGGCGAGCGTGTGTTTTTGTCCGGCTTACCTATTGCAACATCCGTTGCTCGTACTGCGATACTCCATACGCATTCGAGGAGGGACAAGAGATGTCGATTGAGGCTATCATAGATGTAGTGAAAGGATACAGATGCCGATTGGTCGAACTCACGGGAGGCGAGCCGCTCTTTCAGGAAAATGTGTACGATCTTATGACACGCCTCAATGACGAAGGCTTTGAAGTCCTTGTTGAGACTGGTGGAAGTCTGGATATAAGTCGGGTTGATCCACGCGTGAAACGAATTGTTGACTTCAAATGCCCGTCGAGCAAGATGATGAAGAAAAATCTCTGGAATAACGTTGAATGCCTCAAAGCCGGCGATGAGGTGAAATTCGTTGTAGGGAATCGAGAAGATTACGAGTGGGCGAGAGGCATGATCGCACAATACACGATTGTCAAGCGATGTCCCATTCTCATGTCCGTTGTCTTCGGTGAATTGGAGCCAATCCGGTTGGCCGAGTGGATCCTTGAGGATAAGCTCGACGTTCGCTTCCAGCTCCAGCTGCACAAGTACATATGGCGTCCGGAGACGAAAGGAGTTTAACAGCATTCCACCAATCCTGCTATCCGACACATTGTAGTGATTTTATCGAAGATGAAATCTGATATTGCGGTGGTGCTCGTGAGTGGAGGGATGGACAGTTGTGTCACGGCAGCCATTGCAAATGAGCAGTACAAGTTGGCATTCCTTCACCTCAACTATGGTCAGCGGACAGAACGTCGAGAACTAAAAGCCTTCAACGACATTGCAGACTTCTACGAAGTTGAACTCAGGCTTGTTGTCAACATCGAGCACCTAAAGCAGATCGGCGGCTCAAGCCTGACCGATGGTTCAATGAAAGTACAGCGAGCAGACTTGCGCCGCCGAGGGATCCCCACATCCTACGTTCCATTCCGGAATGCACACGTTCTCTCAGTTGCCGTGAGCTGGGGTGAAGCCATTGCGGCTCACAAGATATTCATTGGCGCAGTTGAGGAAGACTCATCGGGATATCCGGATTGCCGGCAAGAATTCTACGATGCATTTAATTGTGTTATCCGACTTGGCACGAAGCCGGAAACAAATCTTCAAATCGTTACCCCAATCATTGCGCTCAAGAAATCACAGATTATTCAAACAGGTATCGAGCTTGGAGCGCCGCTCGATTCTACTTGGTCATGCTATCAAAACGAGGATGTCGCTTGCGGTGTTTGCGATAGCTGTGCACTTCGCCTTCGGGGTTTTCAGCAAGCAGGAATTGAAGATCCCATACCGTACGTTGTCCGGCCAATTTATCGGTAAGCCCTCCACCATTTCCTTCCCAAGTTTCCATTAGGTATGTGAAATATCGTGCCGTGTGATGGAAGATAAGTTTCTTCTTGACAATCTTACCTGATTTACTATATTAGAAGCGATTTACTCGATTAATCCATAACTATTTAACATCATAGGGTGACGGTATGAGGAATAGGCTACAATTAAGCAAATTGTGCGCATTGTTCATTTTTTTCGGGTTATCGGCGAACGCCCAAGAACCCGCAGCTCCTGGAAATTTATACGTTCGTCCGGGACTATTTGGCGGGGCAGTTCTCCACTGGGATTCTAGTGCGGGAGTTGATTGGTACAGAGTATACAAGTCAGTTGATAATTCTGACTACCACAAGATTGCGGATTTACGGAAACGTGAATTCCTTGACTGGGCTGTGTATCCTCATCTCGATTACTCATACTACGTTACCGGAGTAAATGAACACGGTGAGAGCGGGCCCAGCAATATTGAAAATTTTGAGCTAGAGGGTTTACCAAACCCGGATCTTCATGCTCTCATCAAAGGAAAAGTTGTTGACGATTCTACCAATTTACCTCTTCGAGAAGCTGTTGTAAGTGTGTTCAACACGAATGGTTTGTGGGTCGGTCGAACGCACACCGACACCGGAGGCAATTATCGTACTGCGGTCGATACAGGGCGCTACCTGGTTCGTGCGGAAACGTTCGGATACATCCCGGAGTGGTTTGATAACGCACGAGAAATCCAAGATGCTTTTGTTGTAGAACTTCACCAGGATTCATTGCATCATGATTCGACATTTACCGCCGATTTCGGTCTCGATCGTCTTCCCGTTCCTCCGCTAGCGACGGTAACGGGTACGGTAGATAGCGCTGGCGGTAGGCCGCTTCCAAATGCTCTTGTTGTATTTTTACGTCCGTACCACTTCCTCAGAGAGCTGGAGGAGCTCACAGGGTTCCTTGGCGGTTTCGAAAACGAACATTTTTACGTCCCAGAGCTTGGTCTCTTGCGTGGAGTAGTTTGGGCAGGTTTGACCGATGTGGATGGTCATTACACTGCCTCTCTCCTTTCTGGTCAGCGCTACATCGCAGCGGCATTCAAACCGGGATACTGGCCACAGTTCTTCAATGACAAGCGAACGCCATTCGATGCTGATCGAATCTTCCTCATGCAGGATACTAGTGGCATCGATTTTCATCTTGCGAATAATCCCGAAGGCATCAATAACCTTGCCGGTAGCGTCACCGACACGTCCGGGCTCGGTGTGCAGTCACATGTGGTCCTTTTGCGGAAGACAGCCCTTGGCTTGTTGCCTGTTCGGTTCCAAATGACCGACTCTCTCGGCAATTATGAATTTCATTACCTCCTTGACGGCATCTACTTAGTGAAGGCTGTGCCGATCTTTGGTTATGCACCGGCATGGTATAGTGCGGCTGAATGCGGCGTACGAAATTGGCACAATGCCGATACTATCCATGTTGGTTTGCATGTACTTGGACAGGATAATGTCGTAGATAAGAATATTTGCGTTGTCCCAGCTTTCGTTGGCGGATTTGCAAGGATCGCGGGACAGATCAATGAAGGTACTGGATCGAAGACAGTAAAGTCTTCTGTTCCTCTTGCCGTTGCGCCTATCGGTGGAGTAACGGTGTACGCAATTTCCACAACGACATCGACTGTTACAGGTTCAGATGTAACTGAGAATGATGGTACGTTTTCCATTGGAAATCTGCCAGCGGGATCATACACGATCGTTGTCGATAAGGAAGGATATACACCCATCTCCTCACCGACAGTAACTGTTGACGTAAGCAACAACTACACCGAGACAAACGGCTTAGTCACCGTTACACCCGATCAGGTGCTCTCAGTTGGTGCAGAGTCTCGAGGTGTACCGACGGCGTTCCGACTCGAGCAGAATTATCCGAATCCCTTCAATCCGACAACAACAATTCGGTTTGCTTTACCTGTTCAAAGTGCCGTCAGCATGAAGATATATAACCTGATCGGTCAATTGGTTGTCGTTCTCACGAGCGACGTAGTAATTGAGCCGGGGGTGCATAGTATCCAGTGGAATGGAACTAATGAGCACGGTACGGCAGTGGGAAGCGGGCTCTACTTTATAAAAATGCTTGCTCTGCCCGTCAATATGCAGGATGCGTCATTCACACAGGTTCGGAAGATGGTTCTTGTGAGATAGAAAATAAACCACCTTTCACGTTTCGGGGCGACTACTAACCTATGGTGGTCGCCCCGAATTTTTCGTGTGCTAAGTTCAGCTTGCAACAAAGAGTAACAACGAAGGCGAGGAGGACCAAGAAGGGTAGAAAATACCTTTCTGAGCGCAAAGTTTACTGTTTTGTCGTTCAACACAACAGGTTCAACGCACGAACTGTCTTTTCTTGTTTGAATTCCCACGAAAATTATTGCATTCCTTATTGATTTCACTGGCATAGGGGTTGTATTACTTTAGAGAGTGATTTACCTAATTCGATGATGCCGCAAAGTAATGCGCCATTGGAAGAAGGTTAAAGGTAATTTATGGGACAACAACAGCTTCTCCTTATCATTGTTGGCGTGCTTGCCGTCGGACTTGCAATAGCCGTTGGCGTTTCTCTGTTCGGAGCAAATAGTGCCGCATCAAATAAAGACGGCGTAACTTCGAGCCTAATGATGATCGCTGCAGACGCATATCATTACAAGATCCGTCCTTCAACTATGGGTGGTGGTAGTAACTCATTCGTTAGCTATGCTATCCCGCGAAAGCTGCAAAAAGATGATCATGGGACGTATTCAGTTACGAGTGTCGGTTCTAACACTGCCACCTTTCAAGGACAATCATCTGTTAACACTGCATGGGTTGCGACTTGTACAGTGGATGACACAGGGACGACAACAATCAACTATGGCTATAGTGGTTGGTGACCGAAGGTCGCGAGGGAATGTGCGAATAAATTCTGGATAAAGAAAATTGGAATTGAAAAGTGATTTGAGCAATCAGTATGGCGTTGCTCGGTAAGAAAATGTAGGGAATTCTTCACCGGCAACGCTTTTACATCTGGGTACAGAAGGTAGAAGACGAGTGAGGGAATGATGTATAAGATAAGAATAGGTACCGGTAGTGATTTGGGACAAAAGGAAAGAATATGGAGAGGCACAAGTGTGCGTTGGCTCACGAGGGTGTTCGTTATTTGGTTACCAAACACTACATTAAGATGCGAGAAAGAGGAAGAACCCAACTAGATTGATGGAGATATCCTATGCCTGAATATCGTGTTGAAGGGCTCTCTGCTGCAGGAAAACCTGTCCAGGGAATTATCGAGGCGGAGAATACGCGAGCTGCGAAGCAAAAAGCAGAGCAGATGGCTGCACAACGGAAATTCAAACTACTCCGTTTGTTGCCTCGCGCGACGTTTATGTACAAAGTTCAGCGTGGTGCCGAGAAGCCCGTAATGGGTGAACAAAAAGCATTCACGCGTGAAGAAGTCCAAGATGCACTCTCGAAGATGGGCTTCCGGGTTATTAGTGTTAAGAAAAAGCTCTTTGACCTCAAGATGAAGCCACCGACGGCAGAGATCGTCACATTCGTCCGTGTAAGCGCCGATCTTATCCGCCAAAAGCTTCCCTACAATGAGATCCTCCAGTTGATGGTCAACGACATTACGAACAAGACACTTCGAGACGCCATCAAGGAGATCAACAACGAACTGAAGCAAGGAAAGGATAGCGAGAAAGTTTTTAT
The DNA here is from genome assembly GCA_016178595.1 of Ignavibacteria bacterium. GTDB lineage: Bacteria > Bacteroidota > Ignavibacteria > UBA10030 > SZUA-254 > JACOSY01. Next base: position 90,218 of record JACOSY010000023.1, on the reverse strand, counting down.
CAAACAGGAAGCGATCCTTGGACGCTTCACTGCACACATGCTCGGTCTTGCCTCCAAGAGCGGTAACATGGCCGAGATCTATGACAGTACCGCAAAGTTCCTTGAGCGCAGGGCGGAGTTCAAAAAAAATCTCAAGAGCGCCCTCATAATGCCGACAGTAACATTAATCGCTCTCTTTGGTGCGTGCATATACTACGTCGGTTTCATTTTCCCAAGCATGGCGGAAGTCTTCGTACGGCTGAAAGTCGATATGCACCAATTCCCGATGACGTATGCAACGTTGCAATTCAGCTATTTTCTACAGGAATATTTCGTCATCTTGCTCATCTGCACCATCGTTCCAGTTCTTTTTGCAGTTCGATTCTTTACGACTGAGCGCGGACGCTTCTTTCGAGACAAATACATCTGGAAGGTGCCTATCATTGGGCCTTTGCTCCACAAGACATCGATCGAAATCTTCTGTCGTGTGTTTTACGCCTTGTATAGTGGCGCTGGCGAAAACATCGATGTCATTAAAATGGCTGCCGAAGCTTGCGGAAACAAATATATGGAACACCAGGTAAAGACCGTCGCCATTCCCATGATGGTCGAGAAAGGTGCAGGCATAACTGAAGCTTTTGAAGCATCGGGCGTATTTACCAAAACTGCCGTCTCACGTTTTCATTCAGGCGCAGAAACCGGTACGGTGAAGCACACGGCACTTCAGCTTGCAGAATATTACGAGAAGGAAACGAGCTACAAGATGCGCAATGCGATCGATTTTATTCAGCTCTGGATCAGCTTAATCATTATGATCGTGCTGACACTGCTGACACTCGTTTCCTCCGAGACGGCGACCTTCCATCCCAGCACTGCGCCTGGTGCAAACTGAGATGGTGATGTCGGTAAACATCTCGAAAACGCATGTGAAGAAATTATATGCCAGACATTGACATAAGTGATAAAATTGGGTATACCCTTCTAAAAAAGGGCGTTGTCGACTACGAGACCCTCGAGAAATCTCTCCAGATCCGAGAGACTGAAGACAAGAAAAGTCGGCGAAACCTCGGACAGATTCTGGTCAGCGATTTCCAGGTTGATCACGATGCAGTTTTCAGGGAAGTCGCAAATCTCTATGCGTTCCGCGAAATTTTCCTCAAAGACGAGAGTTTCACGGAAGAACGCATCGGGTTCATCAAGAAATATATTGATGGACTTGCTGACACGTACCGTGGCCTCTTGATACAGGCGAAGTTGTTGCCTCTCCGATTTGACGAGAAGCAGCCCGATAAACTCATCATTGTTGCCGCAGATCCGACCGATCGAAACATCCCGACGATTGCGCGCTACTTCGGTGTGAAAAAGTATGAGGTCTGTTACTGCCGGCTGAAAGACCTGCAGAATCTTATGGAGCAAGTCATTCCGCTTGAAAATGAGTTCCTCAAGCTGCTGCAAGAGGCCGAGGTTGACTTGACCGGCGCCGGTGATGACAGTGCTCTTGATGAAGAAGCGCTCGATACGGAGATTAACAAAAGCGCACTCGTTAATCTCGTGGAAGGAATTCTTGTTGAGGCGGTACGACAGGGTGCGAGTGATGTACACGTTATTGGAAAGGAGGAAAAAAGGACGGAGTTTTTTTTCCGGATCGATGGCAGTCTCAAGCAGTGGTACACGCAGGAGAATACAATGCCTGAAGCCATCGCGGCCGTGGTGAAAGATCGCTCAAAGAACGTCGACCGTTTCGAGCGTGAATCAACACAAGATGGCTTTATTCAGCGGATCGTCGATGGGCACCAGATTCGTTTTCGTGTTTCCATCATGCCCATCGTTGGCGTCGATGTGAAACACAAATTTGAAAGCATTGTTATTCGTGTTCTTGATGATCGCAAAGTCATCACTGATCTGAATAAACTGGGTCTGCAGGGTCCTGCAAAGGATTTCTTCTACAAAGCGATTTCAAAACCGCAGGGGATTGTGATTCTAACCGGTCCCACCGGAAGCGGCAAAAGCACAACGCTCATTGCAGCGCTTCATCAAGTCATTGATCCCACTGTGAATGTTCTCACAGTCGAAGAGCCTGTCGAGTACATTATCAGGGGTGCGCGACAGTTAAAGATTGGTCCTAAGATGAACTTCGAGCAGGCCATTCGTGGCATTCTTCGTCACGACCCAGATATCGTACTTGTCGGTGAAATGCGTGACAAGCCAACGGCAGAAATCGCTATTAAACTCGCAAACACCGGCCACTTGACTTTCTCAACCCTTCACACCAATGATGCGCCGAGTGCAGTCGCACGTCTTTTCAAGATGGGGATCGAGCCATTCCTCATCGCGTATGCAATCAATATCGTAGTTGCCCAACGTTTGGTCCGAACGCTCTGTGCCAATTGCAAAAAACCAATGAAGATGTCCGATCGTGACCGTGAGATTTATCTCAAATTCGGCTTTACAGAGGAGTTGCTCGGTAAGGCTACATTCTTCGAACCTGTAGGATGTGATAAATGTACCCAGGGATGGAAGGGGCGTGCGGCGATCCACGAAGCGCTCTACTTTACAAGAGAGATCAAACAAATCATCGTCAGTTCTGGAGACGACATCGACGAGAACGCAATCCGCGAGCAAGCGATGAAGGATGGAATGTGGACCTTGCGGCGATCTGGTATGGAACGAATGATGCAAGGCGTGACGACGCTTGAAGAAATCATCTCCACGACAACCGAGGAGTAACAAGTGCGGCTTGACAGCCCTCACACGAACTATTGCGACTTGTAGCAAAGCATTGTAGCTTAAGTTTGTGAAGAAGGAGATAGTATGAATACTGGACAAATGTTGGCGGTACTTGGTGCGCTCATAATTCTCGGTGGCATCACTCTTACTGTAAATCGTATGTTGATAAGCAAGACGACCGACATGCTAAATGCTGAAACGAGTCTCGTCGCGGTGTCGATTGCACAGACGATGATTGATGAAATCCAGACAAAGAGTTATGATTTGGCGACTGCCGGTGGAGCCAAAGTATACGATTCAACGGCTTTCACATCTCCTTCGGAGTTGGGACCAAGTTCCACCGAATCTCACAATGTCCCATTGCCGGAACCTCCGGACACGACAACACCTTACAAGTCGATAAGCAAGGTTACAGGCTATAACGATGTTGATGACTACAATGGCTACACGCGCAAGGCGTATTCCTCTTTGCTTGGCACATTCACTGTAGTGGATACGGTTTACTATGTGTCAGAATCCAATCCAAATCAAAAATCGTCCACTCAAACGTTCTATAAGAAAATCATAGTGACTGTCAGACATCCGAACATGTCTTCTCCGCTCCAACTTTCGGACATTGCAGTCTACAGGCGATATTTCTAATAATCGTATTCCCGGCCGATGCATCCCTCATATATCTTTTATCCTGTAGGAGAGCAAGTATAATGACAGTGATGCTCGATATTATTGGCGCTGCCATTCTCGTCGGGATGGTGGTAATCATGATCCTCAACGTGAACGTGAATATGGGGAATGAGAACTTCAAAGCTCTGACGGAACTCCGAATGCAGACCGAAACGATACAACTCGCTCGCATTCTCGAATATGATTTACACAAAGTTGGGTACAAAGTTCCACGCGCGGGTGCGATACGCATTGCCGATACTTCGCGGCTTAAATTTCGTGCGAACTTGTTCAATGTCGGTAGTGCGACAGATAGTGTAGAGTACAATTTAGGTGGTTTTGTAGCATGGTCAAAGAACCCTCGTGATAAATCGTTGTACCGGTATGAGAATACGAATAAGGTCTACATAGATTTCAGTATTACACGCTTGAAATTCTCATATTACGATTCGAGAGATTCACTTATGGCAACTCCAGTGACCGGAAGTATGTTGGATAGCATCAAATCGATCCGGATCTTGCTGACACTCGAAAGTCCCGAGCCTTTCGATACAACGCGGACACAGGGATCGGGCTATATTGGCGGATACTACCAGAAACTGATCTACCCACGCAACTTGTAAACGGAGAAAAATGCCATGGGAAGAATGCTGCTGATAATCGTCGTTGGACTGTCATTTACAGTCGCAATCATCGGACTTTCGATGAATAGGTCGAAGAAAAGCTTGACGGAGAATGTTGTAGGATTTCATGAGTATACCTACGCACGGAATATTGCACACACGGGCGTGAATCTTATGCTGAGAAAATTGGATCGGAACGACACATCATTAGTAAATCCATTGAATAGCGGGCGAAAAGTGTGGTTAGTTTCGAATGTGATGTCGGGTGTGTGTTCTGTCTCTATTCAGCTTGCTAATCCATCATTCCTGGATACCGTTGATCTCACGAGTAAAGCCAAGTACATGGACACGACATACTCAATGCAGCTTCGCTTGCAGCGTTTTCCGAAACCGTTTCCACTAATAAATTCAGCGGTGGGACTATCATCAAGCCCAATAGATTTTTCGATGGATAATCCATCGCGTATCACAGGAAATAACTACAACATGGATGGTACGCGTGGTGATGCAGCCAAGGACACAAATGGCGTAACCACCCTCAATGCGGTGGAGAGCCTGCTTGTCGTACCTTATAGCGCGAAGATTACCGGTGATCCGAACAACCTTTCGGTTAATCCGCCGGATAATCCAGCACTATATGTCAATGAATATATTTCGGCAGCGGACTACGTTTTCTCTAATGGGAATACCTATAATGGCACATACGGGTCTACGACGTTGCCCATGATTGGTTATGCCAATGGTGACGTGAAGTTTGCCGGCAGTGGAAAATTCTATGGTGTCTTGGTGGTGAAAGGAACGATTCATTTCGACGGTACGTTCGATATGTACGGTCTCGTGATCGCAGTCGGAGGAGATGATGAGATTGATATGTCAGCAGACTACGGCACCCCCCAGATTCTTGGATCAATTCTGATCGCCGGTGCATCTGGTAGCAGCTTCAAGTTGAAGGGTACCTCCGATGTCAAGTACAGCTATTCCGCGCTCCAAATGGCAATGTACATCAATAAGCTTCAGGCTTACAAGGTGATGCGTTGGTATGAATAAACATTTTGGCCGTTTGGGAATCTCCGCCTAAAATTTCTCGCAAAGAATACCCGTGAAAAGCCTTGATCTGGGATAACCTCGTCAAGGCATTTTTTGGTTTAGACTATTGACATGAGTATAAATTTTATATATATTAAGCGGTTCGAAATTAGATGAATATAACAAATATTTAAAGAATCACTTTAAATTTGCACAATCAGGCAAAATAGGTAATGAACGACGAAGCGTTATTGATACTAAAAGACATTGTCAAGAATGTTCCAGAGACAGCGTATGGCGTCGAACGGCAAATGCTGATTGGCGATCTAGTTGCACGGCAATCTCAGGAAGAGCGAGTCATCGTCAAGCGTATGTTTGATAGTTTCCTGTTAAGGATGTTCGAGATTGCAGCCTCCGACATTGACATGGGAGGATATGGCTCTCGCGAAATGATCTGGTATCGGATTTACGGAGACAAGAAAGCTGATGCGACGCTTCCGACTTTCCACTTTGACGAGATGAACGTTCTTGTTCAGTCTATCCTCCTGGAGCGTCAGCGTCAGTTCCTTTATGAAAACCGGAACCTCGATTTTTCCTATACAATCGAGCACGATGGTCAAATGCATCGCTACCGTGCTGATACGTACTTCGATCTTGATCAGATCGCATTGAACATGCGCGCCATTAACCAGACAGTAAGGTCGTACAAGAACCTTGACTTTCATACAAATGTCACGCGAGTTTTAAGCCTTGCGCATACAAAAGAAGGCCTCATTCTTATCACAGGTATAACTGGCTCCGGCAAGAGCACGACACTTGACAGCATCGTTGACGCAAACAATCACGTTATCGATGCACATGTGGTGATCATCGCTTCGCCTGTCGAGTATGTTCACAAGTCGGACCGATGTATTATTCGTCATCGTGAAGTGGGGCGAGATGTACTCTCTTTTAAAGAGGGTGCTGTTCAAGCACTGCGCCAAGATCCCGATATCATCGTGATCGGCGAACTGCGCGATCCTGATACAATCCTGACAGCGCTGGAAATCACTGATAGCGGTCACAAAGTATTCTCGACCTTACACACGTCATCTGCAGTTGAAAGTATTGACCGTATCATCGGAGAAGTTCCTCCTATCGAGCAAGAGCGTGTCCGCAACCGACTCGCCGACGTATTACAGTGCGTCATTTCTCAAAAACTGGTCCCGAGTCTAGACAAGAAACGCGTACTCGCGAAGGAAGTAATGATCGCAACGCCATCGGTTCGTGCCGCGATCAAGAACAACAACACGGGCGAAATTTACCAGATGATGTCAGAATCGGGTGATATAGGGATGGTGACAATGGAACAGGATCTGAAGCGACTCTACCTTGCGAAAAAGATTTCGCTAGAAACTGTCATCAATTTTGCAAACAACAAACGGCGTTTACAGCAGTTGCTCAACCTTGTTCCGAAGGGAGATTAAAATTCTGAACACACACAGAGGTTCATTAGGCTATGGCATCACTCAGAGGAAATAAGAACAGTGCTATTGGTATCTTCGTCGACGGGCTGGAGATCAAACTTGCCAAGCTTTCGCTCAAACGCGGCAAAATCATCATTGACGAGCTAACATCTACAACGCTTGCTTCAAAGCTTGAAGAACGTCAGTCAGCAAGTGTTGATCTCGAATCCCTTAGCGAGTCTGCTGAAGCGTTCACCATCCCGACCACGGAAGGAACCGACGACGCTGCCTCGGACAACAACAGCATTATGCTCGGCCTTCTTTCGAAGTATCCCTCGGCCTCCTATGTTCTCGGTTATGCGATTTCTGAACCGAGTATCTACTACCATACACTTGAAAGCGACTTTGGGCTAAAAGGGAACAAGCTGAAGCAGCGTATTCTCGATGAACTTCGAAGCGTCCGGGCTGTCCAACCGGCCATTGATGCGATCGATTACTTCCAATCTGCCGACAAGAACCTCGTGAGTGTTGTCCGCGAGGATGGCATGATGATGCTTCGCGTGTTGGAGGAGATCAAGCCATTTCTTGGGAAACGCCTGCCGAGAATTTCGCTCATAGAAATTTCTGACATTGCGCTTCTGAATCTGGCTCGCGCTAACTATGGATTTTCCTCCGACGAGGTCACAACAATCATCTATGTGGGAGTGGAATTCACGCGGCTTATCTTTATGAAGGGTTCGGAATTCTTCCACTTTGCCCCTGTGGTTGGTGAAGGACACGACTCGCCCAATATACAGAATACAGTGTACGCCCGCTTGCTCCTCGAACAGGATAACATGGGCCTCCCGCGTATTGATAAAATCCTCCTCGCCGGAGAAAGCCACCGCATCGCATTCGACCAATTTATTCACGAGCAGATGCCTGATGTCGATGTCCAGTATCTGCGTACGCCGCATTTGGATACGAGTGGACTTGCGGCAGGACAGCAGGAGATGATCCCGGAATTCGCTGTTCCTATTGCAACGGCATGGAAGGTGCTGGACGACACCCATCCGGCGTTCTATCCTGTTAACGTGTTGCCAGTATCAGTCCGCGAGCAACAGCGCTCCTTCAAACTCGCATGGCATGGTTATGTGCTACTCCTTCTAGTTTTTCTCTCATCGTTCTACTTCACTTCACGGTATGCTTCTCTGAACAAGGAGGTGAGCGGCAAAGAGAATGTTCTGAATCAACTCCAGGATAAGCTCGCTGAGAACGAGCGGTTGAAAGTAGCTATTGCGAATTTGAACCAACAAATCAGTCGTTACAATACTGCCCTTGGTGTTTATGATTCGCTCGTACCTGGTAGTGATAGGTGGAATCGGATGCTGGTGCAGTTGACGAAGGGCGTTGAAGACCTTGGTGCTATTTGGGTTACAGAAGTCAAGGCGCTTGGCGGCGGCGCAATGAGCATTCAGGGATATACGCTCTACCGTGCACGAATTCCCAGAATTTCGGCCCTCTTTGATAACTCCACACTGACGAAGGTTGAAGTGAAAGAAATCCGTGAAAAAGCGCCGCCGGTGTACAATTTCATTATCTCGGTACCTCCGCAACCCGAGAAGTCCGGGAGAGCAGATTCGGCGGCGGCAACGCCTGCCGGTACCATGTAAGGATAATGGAAAGAATCAACAACAATGGAGAGTAGCTCGTGACATATATAATTCGAAATACCATCGTGCTGGGGGCGGTGTTGATCGTCATCCTCGGCTTCGGCTGGTACGCAACGATGTACTCCCTCCCCAAGCAACTCAAGAAAATTGATGCGGAGATCAAGCGCATTGAAGTCGACCTCCAGAATACGCCCGATCTCGCAAATCAATACAATCAGACCACCGCACAACTTGAGGACATGAAAAGGCGATGGGAGACACGAAACAAAGACGTACCGCCAAAGGATATCACCGGTGAGACGTATGGCTACCTTAACCGTACGATCGATGTTAGCGGCGAAATCAAGATGGATATGACGTACGTTGGCCCGAAGGATTTCGGACAGTACGGCTATAACGTCTATACCATCAAGGGCGAAGCGCCATTTGGCAATCTCTTCAAATTCATTTGGCTTGCGGAGAACGGGCGTCGTCTCATCAAAATCTCGAATCTCAGCCTGCGTGGCTACGAGGCAAGAGATAAGGATACGAAGGAGATGCGCATTCTCGTGTTGTTTGATATGGAACTCCAGTCATACTTTTCATCGATTCCGGAGTTAAATACCGCCCCGATGGAGCGATCGGTGGTACCGGTGAGCTTGACATCAAATCCATTCTATCCGTTGATTCTCCACGAAATTCCCGGGCCACAAGCCAACGAAATTGAAATTGAACGATCAGACCTTAAAGCGGTCATTCCAGGCAAAGCGTTCATCACGGATCAAAATCAGAAGTCTCGAACCCTCGAGGAAGGCGATAAAGTCTACCTCGGCTACGTCACAAAGATCTATCCTGAGGAAGGAAAGATCGAGTGTCTCCTGAACCGAGGCGGTGTTTCCGAGCGGTACGAGCTCAGGATGCGCGCAGGTCAACCGATTAAATAACACGAACAATGGAGCGTCCATGAAAAAGCACTTTTTACTGTTGTGTGTGATTACTATTCTCTGTTCGGCCGCTGCGGCAGGTCAGGCGCGCGACGTCCGGATGAGAACCAAGGGATACGTCAATCCCCAGGAGATCGTCTCGCTCGATTCGACAATGCGCATGGATCAAGCGCTCGTTGTCCTAAACGAATTGAGCAAGCAATTCGCCGGTAAAGTTATCATTGATGTCGAAAAACACCGTAACCCAATTGGCGTTTATATCGTCAACCAGCATTGGCGTGATGCTCTCGAGATGATTCTGAGCCGGAATGGTCTCACCTATACTGAAGAGCCTGACTACATCAGAATTACATCCATGAGTGCCGTCGCTACGGCTGTAGAAGGACGCCCGGGATTGAACACACCAATGGAGCCAATTCCAACACTGGAAAGCCGGGACATCAAGATTTCGGCTGTCTTCTTCAATACGAATTTATCGAAACTTCAAGATTATGGTATCAGTTGGAATTTCTTCCGGTCAAAGACGAAGGAACCTACTCTCACCGGCTATTTGAGCGCCGGCATCGGCCGTGGCGATACCACATCTGCAGTGCCGCCCAGGCCCGCCACGACAGGTGGCGGCGCCGCGAGTGGTCCATCACTCGATAAGTTCGTTGGTGTCATACAGTCGCCCCCTTCGTTTACCTTCGCGAACATCGATGCATTGGTCAAATTCTTTGGTTCGAACAATTTTGGCGATGTGGTCACCAGTCCGGAAGTCATTGTACGCGACGGCAAACAAGGGAGAATTCAAGTTGGAAAAGATATTTTTATCACAACTCGTGATATTGCAGGGAACACGATCAATCAACAGATATCAACCGGAACTATCATTGATGTTCTTCCAGCAATCTATACAGAACACGATACCGACTTCATATACCTCAACCTGACCATTGAACAGAGCGACGTCGAACCTGGCCCGACGATCAATCGCACGTCTGTCAAGACTCATGCCTTGCTCTACGACGGCGAAGAAACCGTCATTGGCGGTCTATACACAACACTGGAGTCGCAGTCGAGAGAGGGAATTCCGTTCCTGAAAGATCTTCCGTGGTGGTTTCTTGGATTGCGGTACGTCTTCGGATCGGAATCAAAAGTGAAGACTAAGAATGAGCTTATCGTTTTACTCAAGGCTGAGATGGTGCGATCAATTCGTGACCGCATCTCGCTAAAAGCTAATCCCCGGAACCTGATGGAGGAAAAGCGGCAGCAGAATCAACGAGAATACGAGAAGAAAGAATAACGAGCGGAGTAATGATTCGTCTTGATACTATCGCCTGCGATTGCATGGCATACTTTTATACGAACCGATTTTCATGGAGAAATTCAATATGAAGCATAATCGCTTAGTACAATGGCTGGCAGCCAGCCTGTCGATAGCGCTCGGCGCATTGCTGCTGGTGAGTGTACAGTCGTGCAAGGACATCGAAGGACCGACCGGAGGAACGGGGGGGACGCAGCAGCAGTCTGCTGTTATTGAGGGTGTAATCTACGGAAAGATCGGTACCCAGGCAGCACAACCGTTACCGGGAGCGCGGGTGAGCCTTCTGGGTTCATTCTTCGCTCTTGATACGCTGACGGATGGGCAGGGATTCTTCCATCTTGATATCGTCTTCCCGAGCGATGCACCGCAGACCGATCAAGTATTTCTCACTGTAAGGAAATCGGACTTCATATCAAAAGCGGATACATTCAACATCCAGCGCGGTTCATCGATCAAGGGTAACTCGTACACGCTCATTGCCATTGATACGTCAACCGTTATCATCGTTACTGGCACCGGAAAGGCCGGTAGTATCGTGCTCGATAGCCTCACGACTAATAAGATATCTGTTCAAGGAACTGGAGCGAATGTCACCGCAACAGTTACATTTGTCGTAAAAGACCGGAGTGGTAATCCTCTGCAGAAAGATTCTGCTCTTGTACGCTTTTCACTTACGGGTGTGTCGAACAGTGCGACACTCCAGCCGAATGCCGCACTCACAGACACCCGTGGTCGAGTAAGAACGACGGTGACGAGCGGAACCATCGCCGGTGTAGTTCAGGTGGTTGCGATAACCGATACTGCACCAGGGTTTAGCTTGAAGTCAACGCCGATCCCAATCACCATCTCAGGCGGGCTCCCGGATTCTTCACACTTTGGAATTGCCGTTCAGAAGTTTAACATCCCGGGTATTGTCACCTTCGGACTCACCGATGTCATAACTGTATTCGTGGGTGACCGTTACGGCAATCCAGTACCAGAACACACCGCTGTCTATTTCACGACGAATGGAGGAATTATACAATCGTCGGCTTTTACGAATGCAGATGGTATTTCCTCGGTTACACTCTTCTCGGGTGAGCCAATTCCACCCGGAGGACTTGCAGCAATAACCGCCTCCACGGTCGACGAATCCGGAGACGATATTCGGGGGACGGCCCACGTTGTTTTTTCCGGATCCCCGATCGTCTCTGCTAATCCGGATCCTCTCGTCGTGAACGATGGTTCGGCGACGACACTGAACTACACTGTACAGGATTTGAATGGTAACGCGATGTCAGCAGGTCAAACGTACAAGGTTTCACTCGAGGGTGGTACCACTGTCCTCAACGAACTTGAGCTCAGCGGTGATGTGAATATAACGATGCTTGATGGGCTTGCAGGCGGTACATCATTTGCCGTCACCGTTCGGGATAAGAACCCGCTGAATCTTACGCAAGGATCGTTCACGGTTGTTATTCAAGTGGATGGACCCAACAGGTCCGTTAAGCATACTGTTCCGGGGCAATTACTCCCCAGCTTGAATCCGCCTGTTCGAGTTGTGTTGCTTGAGAGCGTAACCAATCGACGTATTACGGTTCGGAACACTGGTGAAATCGACACGACAACGCTAGTGTTCGTATTGAAAGATGATCAGGATCGCGTTATTCCTGTTCCAAATGTACCGGTCGATTTCTTGTTTTCAGGTGCGACAGGCAGTTTCACGCCACCGCGTGGGTTAACTGATGCAACCGGGCATGTGCGGACAACATTTCATAGTGGGTCCGATACCGGTACAGTGAATATTACTGCCCAGGTTGGAGAAGTGACCTCGCGACCAGTTGCGATCACGATTCTCCCGGGTCCGCCATTCTTGCTGAAGTTGACGGCGAATAGATCAGACTCGGTCAGAGTGAATTTCCCGGGTGCGGCGTCGGGGAATAACGGCGTACAGTTGGGCGACGTCAGGGTAGAGGTGAAGGACCGCTATGGTAATCCGATTGCACCCGGCAGTCGAATACTTTCTTTCGCGACGAATGCCGGTACGTTCCCCAATAGCTCGGCATACACGAGCCTTGGCGGTATTGCTAAGGTGGATTGGTATGGCGGACTTCCCTTCCCGCCGAGCGGAAGTGCGACGATCACGGCATCGACGACAGGCGAAAACGGTGCGCCTATTTCGAAGTCAATTACCGTGACCTATTCCGGTGATCCAGCGATCTCAACAACCTTGCCGCCGAATTTTGTTCTGCCCAGCGGCGTCGATACATCGATCGTGTTTACAGTGAACGACGGTGCAAATGCCAACCCGCTTGCGCAAGGGGAGAACATTCAAGTTACATCGTCGGGCGCAAATTCAGTACTGCTTACGGGCGACATAAATGTAACAATGCAAGATACCCGTGATCAGAATCTTACTCGATTTACTGTTAGATTGCGTGATACGAATACTGTCGTCATAGTTAATCGTATCGTAAGCCTTACCGTGCAGGCGACCGGACCGAATGGCACGCAACGCTTTACGGTTTCGGGTACGTTACTTGGCGCCATACCGCCACCGTTCAAAGTGATCGTTTTGGAAAGCATCAGCGCAACCACACTCTCAGTAACAGGTGTTGGTGCCTCCGACTCGTCGCGGTTGACGTACGTCCTCCAGGACAGTGCTGGTCACCAGATCCGGAAGTCCGGCGTGCCGGTTCTGTTCTTTGTTGCTTCCGGAGTTGATGGTAACTTTAATCCACAGACCGGCCTGACCGATGCCGATGGACGTGTCTCCACCACCTTCCACTCAGGGACGTTTTCGGGAACGTCGACGGTGAAGGCGCAATCCAGCGGAATTCAATCGCAAGGACAGAATATTACCATCGAAGGTGGTCCCCCATCGCAAATCTACTTCAGTCTCAAGATGCTGCGGCCCGGTGACACACAAGCAAAAGTAAATTTCCCCGGTGCCTTCGCAACACTGCGGCAGCAGATCGGTACGGCGCAGGTTGTTGCAAAAGACCGATACGGCAATCCGGCGAAACCGCGAACGCTTGTCAATTTTACTTCAACCGCCGGTTCATTGCAAACAACTGCATACACGGACAACAACGGCCTTGTGCAGGCTGACTGGTTCGGCGGTACACCGATACCTGCTGGCGGCTCAGCGCACATCGTTGCATCAACATTGGGCGAGGCCGCTCTGGTTGTTTCCGATAGTGCCGATGTGCTTTACTCAGGTCAAGCGATTATTACCGGTGGATTGGCATCCGGCCTTGTATTTCATCAAGGAATTGATACCGTCGTGTCTTACAGAGTGAGCGACGCGAATGGTCATCCCCTTGCGCAAGGTGCCACGATTCAAGTGACCGCTTCTGGTGCTGCCGCCGGATCCGTGGTGCTTTCGGGCAATGTCAACGTGACGATGCCGGATACAAGCGACACAAATGCAACATTCTTCAGCTTCCGGCTACGAGATACGAATACCGTAATCAGTGGAAATCGAGATCTCCTTGTCACCATTCAAGTGGCCGGACCAAATGGTACCGCAACGCAAGCGGCGGCAGATACGTTACAAGGATCGCCACCACCCACGGTGAGCACGGTCAATCTTGTGAGCGTTTCGGCATTCCAGCTGGTGGTAAAGAACTCCAATGGAGTCGAGACGAGTGTGTTGACGTATGAGTTACTCGATGAGGTCGGCAATCCCGTACGACGATCTGGAGTGACGATTGTGTTTGCGAAGAATGGAGTCCCGGGCTCGTTCACGCCCGAAACTACTCTGACAGATGGGAACGGTCAAGTGCAAACGACCTTCCACAGCGATACCGTGGCAGGTGTTGTGCAAGTCTTCGCACGCGCAGTGAGTCTGAACATTCAGTCCGCGTACGTGAAACTCTCGATCGTTGGCGGAAAGCCTGACCAAGCACACTTCACGTTGGTTGTTAGCGCGCCAAACTCTACGACACAGCGCGTTAACTATCCAGGTGCGATGCCAATTGTTCAACAGATAGGCGAAGCGCACGTCATTGCAGGCGACCGCTACGGGAATCCATGTCCTGCTGGCACGCCGGTATACTTCACATCAAATGCCGGTGTTATTCAGGGTAAGGCCTTTACGGATGGAAATGGATTCGGTCAAGTGAGTTGGTTTGGTGGGAACCCATTACCAACGGGTGGAGTAGCAACAATTCAGGCAACAACGCTGGGTGTTAACGGCACGACTGTGACAACCAGCGCGCAGGTCCTCTACACCGGCCAAGCGATTATTACTGGTGGACCTCCGGCGAACTTCACAATTCCGGGCGGTGGCGTTGTGACTTACAATTATAGAATCTACGATGCAAATCGAAACCCGATATCAGCCGGTTCGACGATTACGGTGACAGCAAGTGGAGTTGGTGCGTCAGCGCTTGTTCTTTCTGGTGATTTCAACGTGACTTCCCCCGATACCCGTGATACGGATAAGACGTACTTTAGCGTAACAGTCCAGGACACAAGTACGTTCTCTTCCACGAACCGTGACGTCCGATTAACGATTGCTGTCGATGGTCCAAATGGGTCTGCCAGTAACAGTGCTGATGGCACAGTATTGACGACTGGTAGCGGCGGTCGAACGAGATTCCCAGGATCAATTGCCTTGATCTCGAATAGTACGAATGACATCCAGGTAATCGGTACAGGTGGAACCGAGACTGCAACGATCATCTGGGAAATTCGCGATTCGCTCGGTGTACCGGTTGATTCGTCGTACAAAGTCCGATTCTCGTTTAGCAGCACGCCGGGCGGCGGTGCATTTATCTCGCCTGACTCCGGATTCAATGATGCTCAGACTGGCCGTATTAGTTCAGTGGTGCATTCGGGTAGTATCTCTGGCGTCCTCCAGATTGTGGCAACGGTTGTTGGACCGAGCGGCAACATAGTTTCGACGCCAGTGCGTATTCTTATACACGCTGGATTGCCTGACCAGGCACACTTTACCATCTTCCCCAGTGTCCTGAATGTCGGTCCGGCTTTTGTAGTCGATGGGCTGGAAGATCCGATTAACGTCGTCGTTGGCGATGTGTATGGAAACCCGGTTGCCCAAAACACTGCCGTATATTTCACGACGAGAATGGGCGTGGTTACGACCAACACCGGCTTCACCGATATCGATGGTCGGGCTTCCGTTAAGTTGATTTCGGGGAATCCCCGCACGGCTGATGGATTCGGGTATGTCGTCGCCAAGACGGTCGGTGTCAATGGAACTCCCGTGACGGACAGCGTGAAAATATTATTCTCGGGCCGTCCACTCATCGACAGCGTTACCGTCACACCTCCTAGCGGAGACTTGACGGATTCGACGGTCGTCACAGTGCGATTCCGGGTCTACGACGTGAACCATAACCCGCTGGCCGCGGGCACGAACATCGTCATCACGGTACAGGGTGCCTCCGTTGTGGCTTCTCCGGTACAGCCGGCAGCAACACTGCCTGATACGCAGTCGCCCTACTACACCGAGTTCACCGCGACGCTCTCTGAAGACCTTGCGGCGATCCCGTTTGTGACGGGTAATTTTACAGCCACTATCTCAGTAACGGGTCCGAACGGAACTGCAAATCAACAGTTCACTGGGACGTCGAGGTAGGATGCATTGAACTTATTGGATGGCGCGCTCAAGCGCGATATTATGAGCTTTCAGTGTTCTTGTAATATCATCACTTGAGTGCGCCTCCGATACGAAGGCCGCTTCGAATTGCGAGGGTGGAAAGAAGATTCCTCGTTCGAGCATCTCCCTGAAGTAGATGGCGAAGCGGTTCGTATCTGAGGTCTTCGCGGTATCGTAATCGACGACCGCTTGTTCCGTAAAAAAAAGAGTAAACATCGATCCGACTCGGTTGAGCTGGTAGTTTACGCCGAGTCGTTTCATTTTATCCTGCATTCCCTCTTCTAATTGTTTCGAACGCTTCTCCAATGACTTGTAGATCGATTTCCGCTTCGAGAGAATCGAGAGCATCTCGTACCCTGCCGCCATGGCAAGGGGATTGCCCGAGAGTGTTCCTGCCTGATACATCGGACCATTCGGCGCTACCATTTCCATGATCTCTTTCTTCCCGCCGTACGCGCCGACAGGCAGCCCGCCGCCGATAATTTTTCCAAGTGTTGTGAGATCGGGTGTGATGTTGTAGAGTTTCTGCGCTCCGCCGAGTGCAACACGGAAACCGGTCATGACTTCATCCATGATGAAGACGATTCCCTCCTTCGTACAGAGATCACGCAGCTCCTGGAGAAATCCCGGCTTTGGCGGAACACAACCCATGTTTCCCACGATCGGTTCGATAATAATTGCTGCGATCTCTGAAGGATATTGATTGATCAATTCGTGAACGGATTCACTGTCGTTGTAGCGGGCATTTAACGTATCTGCCGCAGTTCCCTTCGTGACGCCGGGACTATCGGGAACACCGAATGTCAATGCACCGGAGCCGGCTTTGATCAGGAACGAGTCACTGTGTCCGTGATAGCATCCTTCGAACTTGATGACTTTTTCCCGTTTGGTATACGCGCGAGCGAGACGAACTGCACTCATCGTCGCCTCCGTGCCGGAGTTGACCATGCGAACCATCTCGACCGACGGCATGATCGTCGTGATCAATTCTGCCATGTTCACTTCAAGTTGCGTCGGTGCACCGAAGCTCATACCATGTTTCGTTGCTTCCTTCACGGCGTTCACGATTTGAGGATGCGCCTGACCGAGGATCATCGGTCCCCACGAGCCGATGTAGTCGACGTACTTGTTGCCATCGACATCCCACAAGTACGCGCCCTTCGCTTTCTCGATGAAGCGTGGCGATAAACCCACGGACTTGAACGCACGAACGGGCGAATTGACTCCGCCAGGAATAACGTTCTTTGCTCGCGCAAATAATTTATCAGACTTTTTGGTTTTCATGATGACTACTCTTGTGGTGAGGTTATGGAGAGAAGAAACGTCGCAATATACAACTCATCCTTTCCAATTCAAAAAAGTTCATTTCTCGCATCCTGCATCTCGAATTCCACATCGCACATCCCACATCACAAATCTCATATCATTTTCTTCTCCACGTACCATTCGTATGTTTCTCTCATTGCGTCTTCGACCGAGGATGGATGATAACCCAATTCGCGCTCCGCTTTCTCCGCCGTATACCAGTTGCACTTGCCGGCGCCTGAGATGAGATCGGACGTTACCCACGGCTGTTTGTTCGTTACCTCCCCGATGAAATCAAACATCCGCGCAGCGAATTGTGCCGACCGGACCGGAATGCGAATTCTCGGTGCCCGCCCGCCTACGACCTTCGCGGCTACATCGAACACTTCTTTGTGGGTGAAGTTCATCCCGGCAAGAATGTAGCGCTCGCCCGATCGACCATGTTCCACAGCAGCAAGATGCCCGGTAACGACATCGTGCACGCTCACGATATTCATTCCGCCACGAACATAGATCGGAATCCGACCGCGCTTGATGTCTCGAACGATTTGTCCGCCGTGTACATACACATCCCTCGGACCAATAATGACGGAAGGATTAAGAATAACGGCATGGAGTCCTTTGGAAACTCCATTCAGCACTTCAAGCTCGGCAAGGTGTTTTGTATAGCGGTAGCCGATATTCGGTCCCCAATTGTAGGGTGTCATCTCGTCGATAAGTTTTCCATCCAACCGGTATCCAAGCGCAGCGACGGAGCTTGTATGAATAAGCTTTTCAATTCCTACTTTCAAAGAGACATTGATAATATTCCTTGTTCCAATAACATTGACGTCATATTGCTCCTGATATTTTTTCTTCCAGAAGGATACAAGTGCAGCAGCATGAAAGACGGTATCACATCCTTCCATCGCCCGGCGAAGAGAATCTTTATCGCGCACGTCGCCGGTTCGATGTTCGACGTCGAGTCCCTGAAGAGCGAGAAGATTGGAATGTTCGCGGTGGAAGGCACGAACGGTGTAGCCGCGTTCAAGCAATGCTGCGATAAGATTCGAGCCGACGCAGCCGGTTGCGCCGGTGACGAGGATATTTTTCACTGTTGTGGTTTGAATGCTTACAACAGCTTTGCCGCTTCTTTTGCGAAGTACGTGAGGATCAAGTCCGCTCCGGCGCGCTTGATCCCTGTGAGCATTTCCATCATCACGCGCTGTTCGTCTATCCATCCCAATCGTCCGGCGGCTTTGACCATCGAATACTCGCCGCTGACGTTATAGGCGGCTGTCGGCATCTGGAAAACATCCTTCACCCGCCGAATGATATCGAGATAGGGAAGAGCCGGCTTCACCATGACGATGTCGGCGCCTTCGTCGATGTCGGCTTGAACTTCGCGCAGGGCTTCGTTGGAATTTGCCGGATCCATCTGGTGCGAGCGGCGGTCGCCGAACTTTGGCGTGCTTTCGGCGGCTTCACGGAACGGCCCATAAAATCCCGACGCGTACTTCGCGGCGTACGACATGATGGGAATGTTCTGGAAATTGTTCTCGTCAAGGATCGCACGAATCGCTTGCACGCGGCCATCGAACATATCCGATGGCGCAACCATATCGGCTCCGGCCTGCGCATGGGTGAGCGCTTCACGCGCAAGTAACTCGATCGATTCGTCGTTCACGATCTCATCGCCGCGGACGATGCCGCAGTGTCCGTGCGAGGTGTACTCGCAGAGACACACGTCCGTAATGACGAAAAGCTCCGGCACTTCTTTCTTGATGGCGTGGATCGCGCGCTGCACAATACCAAGCTCGTCGTACGCCTCGCTCCCGACTTCGTCTTTATGCTCGGGGATGCCGAAGAGGATGACGGCGGGAATACCAAGCGACTTCACGCCTGCACACTCGCGCACGATGTTGTCCACCGACATTTGATAGACGCCGGGCATGGATGAAACTTCTTTCTTGACGTTCGTTCCCGGAACGACGAAGAGAGGATAGATGAAATCGTTTTTGGAAAGCTCCGTCTCGCGCACCATCGAACGCAGTGTCGCGGTCATACGCGTGCGGCGGAGACGGCGGAAGGGATGGGTTTCAGTCTTGATATTGCTGAGGATGAGTTTATCGGAATTGTGCATGTTGTCTCCAGAACGATATGAAAGTCTTCTCAAATGTACTAAACTTCAGTTTTAAGTTCAACATACAAGGAAAGAGCGGTAGGACAGAACTCCTGTTCTGTCCGCTAGGTGGACAGGTCGGGAGACCTGTCCTACCAGAAGTAATCGAAAACTGCTTTTTGTCTGCCTGGCGGACAGTGCAGGAGCACTGCCCTACCGCCATTGTGTAGGTCTCCACCACTTCCATTGTTCGCCTGAATGTACAAGTCCGACGCGAACGGGATTTTCAAAAATATATTGTGCAATTCTTTTGTACTCTGCATCGTCGCGGATAATCCTATCGTATGATTCATCCAACCAAAGCGCACCTTTACGGTTAAGAGTCGCGTTAATTGACCGGGCAGTGTAACTCTTTATATCTCCAACGATATCGCCCAGCGGCTCGACAGAAAAATCTTTCTCGTACGGCTGCAGAATCACATGAACATGATCCGGCATGACAGTATGATCGTACAAAATGTACCGGTGGTTTGCATAATGAGAGAGTGCCTTGAGGATGATAGGCGCTATCTCATCATAACAAAGGTTACAGATAGACGAATCTTTCAAAGTAAAAACAACATGATAAACCGCCCCAGGTAACTGCCAATGAGGAAGATGTCTCTGATGGATGGAAAATTCTCGTATCCGTTTTTTCATGTTGCCTCCCAAGTTGTGTTGGTAGGACAGAACTCCCGTTCTGTCTGCAAAGTGGACAGGTCAGGAGACCTGTCCTACCGAATGCAATTCAACACATCCTCCAATATTTTCTTGGTCGCATCCGACCGTGCAATCACTTCGGCTTTGATTCGCATGGATGAGAGCAGTTCCGGTTGTTCAAGGATTATTTTGAGCTTGTAGTGAAGGATAGAGAAGTTTGTCGCGGTGAGTGCCGCGCCGTGTTCGAGAATGTAGTTCGTATTATGTCCTTCCTGTCCCGGGATCGGATCGAAGATGATCATCGGGAGATGTTTCACGAGCGCTTCGGTGATCGTCAGTCCGCCGGCTTTGGTGATCAAGACATCCGAGGCATCCATCAACTGATCGACAAAGTCGATGAACTGGTAAAGCTTCACATCGACGTTTGGTGGAAACCGCTTCCTTCTCAATGTCTCGTGCAGTTTCCGATTCTTTCCGCATACGACGATCATTTGAACTTGCCGGTGCTCGTACGACGAGAGGAATTCCGCCACAGAGGGGACAAGCTCATCGATCACTCCAACACCATATCCACCGGAAAGGACAAGAATGGTGAAAGGCGTGGGAGAAAGTCCGAGCGAAGTCCGTGCTTTCCGTTTTTCTGATCGTTCTGCAAATTGTGGCATGACGGGAATTCCGCTCACGAGAAGTTTTTTGTGCTGAATTCCCTGCGCGTACATGCCCCACGCCGCTTCGTCCGATGGGACATAGTAACGTCTCACAGATTCATTCAGCCAGAGCGAGTGGACATAATAATCGGTGACAACGCCGAAAAAAGGAATCGTCCATTCGGGCTTCTTCAATTGTTCGGAGATTGCCGCGTAGGGAAGAAAGTGCGTGCAAATAACGGCGTCCGGTTTCCATTCGTTAAGTGTTCGCAGGTACTTTTTGTAATTGAACTGGTCGAAGAGTTTCAGCAACGGCGACTTCTTTTTCCTTACACCTTTCGATTCCGTCCGACGATAGAGGAAGCCCCACAGCTCAGGCGATCGATTGATGATTGTGAATTGGATATCGGCATAGACTTTCTTGAAGAGTGGAAAAGTGAAATCGAGGATGTCTTCGTGCCGGATCGTCACCGGCATCGAGAGAGATTCCGCCGTTGCAACAAGCGCTTCGGCTGCGCGAACGTGTCCGGCGCCTGCGGTTGCAGAAAGGACGAGGAGAGATTTCTTCTTCTTCAGAAGCGCCATGAGTTTCTATGGTATTCTGGAAAGAAAATCTGCAAGGCGTTCATTGAATTCATCGGTACACTCGAGGTTGCTCATGTGCGCAGCTTTGGGAAGAACGAACATCTCGGCGTTCGGAATCTTTTCCTTCATCGCGCTCGATGCCGACGGCGGCGTGAGGCTGTCGTGCCTGCCGACGAGAATGAGCGTGGGCACTTTAATTCCGTAGAGGGAGGCAGTCGTATCGGTGCGAGCGGCGAGCGCGATAAACGTTCCGGCAACAGCGAGCGGCGAAGTTTTTCCGATGATCGACTTGATCAGCTCGACGATCTCCGGATTTCGTTGGAAAGTTCCCTCGTAGAAAAGTCCGGCGACGAACGTCTCGGCAAATTTCTTCATGCCGTCGAGCTTCACGCTCTTTGCCTGTGTTGCGCGGCGGATCTTTCCTTCGTTGTTGTCCGCTTCGCTTCTCGTATCGCACAGAACAAGTCCGCGGAATCGTTCAGGATGGCGCTCGATTGCCCGTAACGCAATATATCCGCCCATCGAAAGTCCGGCGACAACAGCACGGCTGATTTTCAAATGATCGAGCAAAGCGATAAAGTCGTCCACGAAAAGTTCGACGGTGTACTGGCCGTCGCCGACATCGCTGCGGCCATGTCCACGAATGTCATACGTAATAGTATAATACCGATTTTTCAATACCTCCACCTGCGGCTTCCACATTTCCTTGCTGAACGGGAAGCCGTGGATCAACACGACCGGGATTCCTGTGCGCGGTCCGTTCACCTCGTACTCGATGCCGATACCATTGGCGGTGAATCGCATCATGTCACCCGTTGCCGGTGTCGGTGTATAATGTTCATCCCCAGCGTACCGAGATCTTCTGCGGGAAAAGTTTCTTCGCAGATGGGAAAGAGCTGACGCTCTTCAGCCCGAATGTGCCTCTCGAGAATCTCCCCGAAACGGGTAAGCGTGCATTCGAGCTTTTTCTCGTCGGGATTCCGCAGGAAATCGGCAAGCTCCCGCAGCTCGTTGTGCTCATCGAGTAGTTGTTGGATGATCGGCTGTTGCTCTTCGTGGAAGAATTTCTGGGCAAGCGGGAAGATAAAAGTCTCTTCAGTTTGGAAATGATTGTCGAGGTGCTCATCGAAAAATCGTACGACGTATTCTGCCTGCCGGCTCAGATCATGAGACCAGAGCCGGAGGAGCGCGTTGCGGCCTTGTTGAAGTCTCGTTGCCAGCAAGAGTCCATCGTGATGCTCTCGTGAGAGAGGAATGAAGCTATCGTGTCGTTTCATCGGTTTTGTCCTGGTCGTACTCGTTCGTATACGATCGATACGAGAATCGATGCAGTGATGATCGCGAAAATTATGAGCAGCGAAAGCAGTATCGGAATATTCACCCAATGTTCAATAAGCATCTTGATGCCGATAAATGCAAGAACAATCGAGAGGCCGTACTTGAGGAAATGAAACTGCTTCATGAATCCCGCGACAACGAAATACAACGCCCGCAAACCGAGAACGGCAAAAATGTTGGAGGTGTAGATGATCGTCGTATCGCGTGTGATCGCAAAAATGGCGGGAATGGAATCGGTTGCAAAGGCGATGTCTGTCGTTTCGATCATGACGAGAACAAGGAACAGCGGCGTCATGAGACGCTTGCCATGTTCTCTGATGAAGAATTTGTCTCCAACATAACCGGACGTCATCGGAAACAGCCTCCGTGCAAGACGGACAAAAGGATTCCTCTCCGGTGCAACTTCGACGTCGTCCTGAACTGCAAGCTTGACTGCCGTGACGACGAGAAACCCGCCGAGGAGATAGAGTATCCAGTAGAATTTCGCGACGAGCACCGCACCGAGCACGATGAATATCGCGCGGAAGACGATGGCGCTCAGCACTCCCCAGAACAGGACCTTGTGTTGGACGTTCTTCGGGACGGCGAAGTAGGTGAAGATGACGATGAAGACGAAGACGTTATCGACCGAGAGCGCTTCTTCAACGACATAGCCCGTGAGATACTCGAGCGCCTTGGTGCCGCCCAATTCGTGCCAGATGAACGCGCCGAAGAGCATTGCGAGCGAGACCCAGACGAGCGTCCATGCAAGCGCCTCCTTCATCGTCGGAAAGTGTGCCCGGCGCTGGGCCAAGCCCAGATCGACTGCGAGCATCACAAGGATGAAGGCGTTGAAAACGATGAGAAGAAAAGATTCGCTCACGTGATGCTTTCGTATGGGCGACCAAAACTCTCAGCGCATTCCGCCGATGGACGGAGTGCAGTTTCCAGCTTGCGCCTCGGACTATGCTTTCTGTGTGCGCTTGCCCATCATGGTGTAATCGCGAGTATCATGGCCGAGATAGATCTGCCGGGGACGAGCGATCTTTTGCTCGGTATCCAACAACATCTCTTCCCATTGTGCGACCCAACCGGGCGTCCGGCCGATTGCAAAGAGCACGGGAAACATTTCGACCGGGAAACCCATCGCCTGGTAGATCAGGCCCGAATAGAAGTCCACGTTCGGATAGAGTTTTCGCTTGATGAAGTACTCATCTTCAAGGGCGATCCTTTCCAGCTCAAGTGCGATATCGAGCTTCGGGTTTCGGCCCGTCACCTCAAAGACCTCATCAGCAAGATGTTTAATCACCTTGGCGCGGGGATCGTAGTTCTTGTAGACGCGATGGCCGAATCCCATGAGCCTGCCTCTGCCCTCTTTGACCTCTTTGATGAACGCGGGAACGTTGTTCTTGTGTCTGATTTCGTCGAGCATATTCAGCACGGCTTCATTTGCGCCGCCGTGGAGCGGACCGTAGAGCGCCGCCGTCGCCGCTGCGGCTGCCGAGAAAGGATCGACGTGCGAGCTGCCGACGTTGCGCATCGCGCTCGTGCTGCAATTCTGTTCGTGGTCGGCGTGGAGGATGAAGAGAACATCCAGCGCGCGCTCGAGCACGGGGTTCGGCTTATATTTTAGCTCGGTCGTCTTCAAAAGCATGTTGAGGAAATTGCCGGCGTAGCTCATGTCGTTGTCCGGATACACATACGGCCGTCCGACGCTGTGACGGTATGCGAACGCCGCGAGCGTGGGCATTTTGCCGATCAAGCGGAAAATTTGCAGCTTGCGGCAGGAGGGATCCATGATGTTCTTCGCGTCGGTGTAGAATGTCGAGAGCGCTGCGACGCTGCAGATGAGCATACCCATCGGGTGCGCATCGTAATGGAAGCCATCTACGAACTTCTTCATGTTCTCGTGAACGAGCGTATGCGTCATGATATTATAAACCCACTCTTCATTCTCTGTCTTGGTCGGCAGTTCGCCGTAAATGATCAAGTAGGCCGTCTCGAGGAAATTGCTCTTCTCGGCGAGCTGCTCGATCGGGTAACCCCGGTAGCGAAGAATTCCCTTGTCGCCGTCGATGTAGGTGATGGTACTCTTACACGCTGCCGTATTCATGAATGCCGGATCGTAGGTCATCATCCCGAAGTCGTCATCCTTGACCTTGATTTGCCGCAGGTCCATAGCGCGGATAGTATCGTTCTCGATGCGCATATCGTACTGCTTGCCGGTCCTGTTGTCGGTGATCGTGAGTGAATTCTTGCCATTCAAGAACGTTGAGGCCTGATCGTTGGTCTCGATTGCTTGGGGTGCTTTTGCGTTTGGCATGATCAGTTTCCTGAAATTCGAAATACGTAGAAGTTTGCCGACAAGATATTGTTTGATAAGAATGTACGAATTTTCCGGGAGAGATGCATCCGGAATTGTTCTGAGTCACTTCCGATGATAATGAATATTCAGACCAGGAAGTCCGAGATGTATGTAGGTGGAATCCAACCTGTTTGGTAATGATAGGAACAAGTTCGGATTAGATGAAAAGGGGATTGTTTGAAAAGTAATTCTCGATATACTCAATAAAGTTTTGTACCTTTACTCAGAAAGGAGTACTATTATGTATGGAAACAGCCGTCGTAACTTCCAAAGGGCAAATTGTTGTCTCCGCAAGGATTCGAAAAAAGTTCGGCATTAAAAAGGGAACGAGGGTGACGATCATTGAGGACCAGCACGGTTTTTTCGTTCGCCCGCTCGACAAAAAGTATTTCGAGCAGTTTGCCGGCATTCTTCCTGTGAAAGGCAAAGCAACGAAAGCTCTGGCAGAAGAACAGCGAAAGGATCGTAAACATGAAGATACTCGTTCTTGATAGCCAGTTGTACTCGCATACAAAGATTCGTTGGTTGAAGTAATCATTCTGAGGTACACAAGATAAGTAGGTTTTTTATTTGAGATCATCTCGACAGATGATGATATAAATAAAGGATTTTCGAGTCGAGAAGTCTGAAATGTTTACTCGTGCAATCTGATAAACTTCTTTGAATTCGAAACAGATGTGGGTGAATCGAGATGGGATCATCTGAAGCAAAGCAAAGGTTTTTTCTTTGAGAGTGCGCTTCGGAACATGTCAGTTTAATTCTTAGAAATCGTTTGCCAATTATTTCTTGACAATGTCAGAAATAGATATTAGATTGCCTTACCTCCCGAGCACGATCACTCGTTGACGTATGAGTGGTTCCTTACATATTAGCTGACATGAAACTCCTTATTCAAGTTAGTCTTTTGGTGTCACTCGTGACTTCTTCGAGCTTCTCTCAACAAGCTCCATGGCGGCGCTCTCCCGGACTGGGCTCAAATCCAATCGTTGCACTTGATATCTACAAGAAGAATCCGGATACACTGTATGCAATCGGAAACAATACAATCAGGAGCACAGATCGCGGTGAGCATTGGGACACGGTGTACTGGTACAACACAGACGTGGGAGCTATTCGCATTGATCCGAATAATTCTCGGGTCGTGTACCTATCGCGCTTCGGCTTCACTATCCAAGGGAATGACGTACTCATGTCAACGGATGGCGGCCTACATTGGCGACTTCTATTCCTTGGGTACAGCTATCCGGTGGCTGTTATAGAAGTTGACCCAGAAGATTCAAAAACTGTGTATGCTGGACGCGGAGGGCCGGAAAAAATATACCGCACTTCCAATCAAGGTGAACATTGGGACACCTTGGATGCGCCAGTGGGGGCATCCTTCCTTGTCTCAGTGGCAATTGCGCAGACTAACGACAGCATTATTTACGCTGGATATTCCAATGGAATCTTCAAGTCAACAGATAAAGGGGCGAGTTGGACTCGGTTGTCGCTTGGTTTTCCGATGCAGACAGGACCAGCGCTCGCAGTTGATAGCCGCAACTCCGAGATTGTGTATGCTGCAATCTATACGAATGATACAACACAGCAAGGGGGGTATACAAATCCACCGATGGCGGTGTGACATGGACAGAGAAAAACAACGGTCTTGCAAAAACCGACCAACACATTTACTCATTTCTTATCCATCCTCGGCATCCGGACAATCTTTTTTTAGGGGTATCAAGTGATTCCGGAAGATTAGTGTTTCGGTCAAGCGATGGGGGTGAACACTGGACAAATTTTAGTAACGGGTTGCCTTCGTCTGGAAACTACACAGTGACAGCATTTGCAATCGATACATTACACAACCGTATGTATGCCGGCACTGCTGGCATCTATATTTTGGACACGCTCTTAACAGATGTGCATAGGGGGACTCTTGAAACCCCACAAGCGTTTGCGCTCTACCAAAATTATCCCAATCCGTTTAACCCGACAACATCGATCGAGTTCGATCTCTCGCAGCAAAGTACGGTGACACTTGAGGTATTCGACGTGCTTGGTAAGCGGATTGCCATGCTGGTAAAT
Organism: Ignavibacteria bacterium; assembly: GCA_016178595.1. GTDB lineage: Bacteria > Bacteroidota > Ignavibacteria > UBA10030 > SZUA-254 > JACOSY01. The sequence goes on along the minus strand of JACOSY010000023.1, from coordinate 63,180 downwards.
GGAGATAGGAGAACGGCAGGAAGATATCACGAGGAATGGAATGCGGACAACTTTCCGAGTGGAATCTACTTTTATCGACTCACAATTGCAAGTATTCAAACCAACGGGAAAAATGAGGAGCGCACTATCCGGCAAATTTACGCGAGAAAAATGCTGCTACTCCGCTGATCTTACGTATTTCCAAGCTATCGTTGACGTATGAGTGGTTCCTTACATATTTGCTGACATGAAACTCCTTATTCAAGTTAGCCTATTGATGTCACTCGTGACTTCTTCGAGCTTCTCTCAACAAGCTCCATGGCGGCGCTCTTCAGGAACATACGGCTTGACTGCTGCACTTGATCTTTATCGAAAAGACCCTGATACGCTCTATGCTATCAACCTCGAGAGTATTATCAGAAGTCCTGATGGCGGCGGCCACTGGGATACCGTGGCATCGTGGGGAACCGATATCGGCGCACTCAGAATCGATCCCACCAATTCACAAATTGTGTATGTTTCGCACATGGGTTTGAGACTCGAAAGTAATGACATTTTAATGTCAACGGATGGCGGGGCGTATTGGCGCCTTCTTTTTACAGGGATAGGCTATCCAGTTGCGGTCATAGAAATTGATCCTAAAGATTCAAAGACTGTCTATGTTGGAGTAGGGTCGAACCGAGTCTACCGTACTGCAAATCAGGGTCTAACGTGGGACACTCTTACACCAGTTAATGCTCAGTACCTTACCGCCTTAGCAATTGCACCCAGTAATGACAGTATTATCTACGCTGGCTTTGTTGACGGACTCTTTAAATCAACCGATATGGGAAATAGCTGGACAACTCTTTCACTGGGCTTCTTTATGCAGGCCGGGCCGTCCCTCGCTGTGGATCCGCGTAATCCAAACATTGTGTACGCAACCGTCTACAACATCGATACGACAATACCAAGCGGAGTCTTCAAGACGACTGATGGAGGATTGACGTGGGTAGAAAGAAACACCGGGTTAAGCGCAGAGGATAAACAAATTCGAACTATTCTCATCCACCCCAAGTATCCCGATAACGTGTACATCGGAGTGAAAAATTCCTCCGGTAAGGTCGTTCTCCATTCTGCAGATGGTGGCGATCATTGGAGTGAACTGAGCAACGGCTTCTTGCCAACGGCCGGAGTTTGTACATCGCTTGTGATTGATACACTGAACAACAGAATGTACGCTGGGGCTGTAGGCATCTACATTTTGGATACGCTTGTGACCGGGGTTGCAAATGAAGCGGAGCAACTCCCACGAGGCTTCATGCTCTACCAAAATTTCCCCAACCCGTTCAACCCGACGACATCAATTGAATTCGATCTCTCGCAGCAAAGTACGGTGACACTTGAGGTATTCGGCGTGCTTGGTAAGCGTATTGCCATGCTGGTAAATGAAGATAGGAGAATGGCGGGAAGATATCGCCAGGAGTGGAATGCAAATAACTCTGCGAGCGGAATCTACTTCTGTCGACTCACGATAGCTTATGACCACGAAAGCAGTGCGACTATGGAGAGCTTAGGCCACCAGGTTTTTATTCGCAAGATGCTGCTTCTGCGCTGACTTTAGATATGCAGGCGATCACTGTTGTAGCTTGTTCGTTTACTAATCCACCATCATTTCACAACTAATTGGGAGGGCATATGATCATGCCTCGCTATACCTGTTGTCTCGTTATCATCGTGTCTCTTATTCTGCTCTGTTCCGGAAGCGCATTCGCGTGGCAGTTCCAGGGAGGCTGGCTTAAGACCACAGACTACATACCACCTGGCATTGATACCGGAAGGGTGGTTCAAGTCTTTTCACCGCCAGTGTTAGTGCCTTCTCCGACACCATTCAAAAACATCATTCTGTTTCCCAGTCCGAATCCCGTCACTCATCAAACAGAAATTTCTATTGAGGCCGACCCCTCCAATAGCAACAATCTGTTGAGCGGTGCAAATGCCATCCGACCCAGAAGCTATCCATTTCCAACCATAGGAAGAGAAGGCTATTATTACTCACTCAACCAGGGCCTGAATTGGACAGGCGGGGATTCGTTGAGGAGCGAATATTCTGGAGGTGATAGCGATCCGTCCGTTGCGTATGACCACAACGGCAACCCTTATTTCAGTAGTCTTTATATTTCTGGTTGGGGCTACCTATCTGTGCGTAAATCTACTGATCATGGACAGACGTGGGGAGAGAACCCGTTCATGGCAGATGCCATCCATGCCGACAAAGAGCACTTAATCGTTGATGTCAACTCAACGAGCCCGTACCGAGACAGTATCTACGTGGGATGGACGGATTTCACCTATGCTGATGCGAGTGACACGGTGAGAATAAATCCAGTTCGCTTTGCCAAATCTGTTGATGGTGCCGCGAGTTTTCCCTACCCTTGGAAGAATATTAGCGGTACCTCAGGTTACTACGTTGCACAAGGTGTGTGTTTATCAACTGGACCATCTGGAGAACTCTATGCGACTTGGGTATATGTAGGGCATTATAGCCTAAATCCAGTGGATGATTCATTGGGGTTTAATAAATCACTTGATGGGGGGTAACAATTGGGTTGGCCCAAAAAGGATTTCGATTCCACACTTTTCATCAATTCGGGGATTTTTCAAGAGAGGTACGGATAGTACCTCGTTCATACGCAGAAATAGTTTTCCTGTGATGGACGTAGATCGTAGCAATGGTTCCTATCGTGGGACGATTTACATTGTGTGGGCCAATGCCTCTGATACGGTCCGACGTCTCTATCCTGATATACTTCTTGTGAAGTCGACTGATGGAGGTACGACTTGGAGTTCGCCGATCCGAGTAAACGATGATGTTTCGAGTCCACAGACCGATCAATTTCTTCCCTGGCTAAAGGTAGACACTTACGGCGGAGTGAATGTAGCATTCTATGATAGTCGAATCGACCCGACAAACAATTTGTTGACCAGAGTTACACTCGCACATTCAGTCGATGGCGGTCAAACATTCAAGAACTATCCGATCAGCGATACAGCCTTCGTCACAACATACGTGCCCGGTACATATGGTTACTTTGGTGATTACATGGGTCTGACCACCACGGGAGATTACGTGATACCGAACTGGTGGGATCCACGAAGAGGAACTTATCAGACATTTATTGCACGATTTCCCATCTATCCCATGAGCTCGTCCGTCGCGGGCGGATGGAACTTGGTAAGTTTGCCCGAAGCAGTTCTCGACTCAGCGAAAGTGACGCTGTGGCCTGACGCTCAATCGTCTGCTTTTGGATTTCGAAACGGTACGTACGTTACTAAGGACACAGTAGCGGTTGGTTATGGTTATTGGTTGAAGTTTGCCACAAACAAGACTGTGAACTATGCCGGTGAGCGCAGAGGATCGGTCACGGTCAACGTCGACGCAGGATGGAATATAGTAGGATCGATTTCTTACAATCTGTCAAAACTTAAAGTGACGCCACTGAACACAAGCGTAATTTCCAATTTCTTCGAGTATTCCGGAAGCAGCTACGTTCCCACCGATACGCTCAGACCTGGCAAAGGCTATTGGGTGAAAGTGAGCAACTCTGGAATGTTGAAGCTCGATACTTCATCGTCGGGTGGGGGATCGACAAATACGCAAAATCCTCCGCCTCCTGCTCCGACACTTCTTGCGCCTTCCAATGGAGCAACTAATCAGCCGGTAACGCTCACGCTTAGTTGGAACCCTTCGTCTGGCGCGGCATGGTACAGACTCCAAGTATCGACGAGTTCAAGCTTCGGGATACTGACTCTGGATGACTCGACTATTACAGCAACGTCTCGTCAAGTGTCAGGACTTGCAAACAGCACAACATACTACTGGCGCCTCAACGCAAAGAACGCTGCAGGGACAAGCTTATGGTCGGATGTGTGGAATTTCGGAACGACAAGTGCGCCTCCACCGGATCCCTGCGGCGGAAGCTATTCCGTCTACAGTTCCATGGATGTTTTGACTGTTACCGATGCAACCAGTCGGAGTCAAGCACTCTATGTTCGTAACGGTGGCCGCGCGATCGCGCCGGGCTTAAGTAGCGATGACGAAATGCCGCCTGAACCTGTCGCTGGTGCTTTCAACGCACGCTTCCAGTCAGGTAAATTTATGGAGGCAGTACCTCCTACACAGGCATTTGTCAATCTTCCCATCTCCGTAAAGTCGGCACCGTACCCGCTTACCTTGAGGTGGGATGTCAAGCGTAACAACGGGACTCGGTACTGGTTCATCGCACCTGGCGGATCGGGACGAACGGAGATGACCGGCACAGGCTCAATGACAATTGCAAGTTCTGACAATGGAACTTTGCTCGTTCAGGCACAAGCTACTCAGCCCTGCCCACCGGCACAACTTACGGAGAGACAATCGGACAAAGGCATTGAAAAGCTACTGCCGCACAACTTCGCTTTACACCAGAACTACCCGAATCCGTTCAATCCCACTACGGAAATTCATTATGACCTCCCGGAAGATTCACATGTGAGGTTGAGAATCTACAACGTACTCGGACAGGAAGTTATGCGACTCGTTGATGAAATGCAGCAAGCCGGATTCAAATCTGCCACCTTTGACGCCTCAAGCCTTTCCAGTGGAATGTATTTCTACCGTTTAGAGGCTGGTCACTTTACGGAAATCAAGAAAATGATTCTGCTGAAGTAGTCGGTGACCTTGCTGCGTTGAGTGGTGCAAGCCGGGTCCAAAAGTAACGGACTCGGCTTTGCATTTTCTAACTGCGCAAATGGTGCATCACTCGCTCCACCGCCCCCTCCGCACCCATCACGCAATCACCCAACACGACCCTATCTCGGTTACTCCGAAAGAAAAAACAGCCCAAAACAAAAAGTCCCCTGCGCGAGGGGACTTTCAAAAGACGCTTTCCAGTAAAAGGACGATTACTTCGCCAGCATCCTGCAGCTTTCAACCAACCGGATGAACTCGGCACGGTAGCCTTCCACGTCATCTCCTTTGGAGCGGCGTGATTGCTCAAGGACTTGATCGAATGATGCGTGGGTTTTGTACTTCGAGTCCCTCAGCAGCATGCCGAATTCCGCCACCGAAGCGGCGAACTGAAGATTATTCGATGCACGCTCGAACGTGTCGTGGTCCGATTCCAACGTCTTCACAATCAACTTGCTCGTCAATGCGGTCGGTTCCTTGTAACGGAATTTGACGGTGAGCAGCTCCTTCATCGCACGTTCATCACGGCCGACCTGCACGTTCTGGTACTTGAGGGAATCGACGCTGGGGAGATCGATGTTCGCGTCGGCCGGAACTACTTCATACAGTGCCGTCACGGTGTGTCCCGCGCCAAGTTCGCCGGCGTCTTTCTTGTCGTCATTGAAATCTTCCTTCTTCAGCATACGGTTCTCGTAACCGATGAGCCGGTAGGCTTTCACTTTCGCAGGGTTGAATTCGATCTGGATTTTCACGTCCTTCGCGATCGTGAACAGCGTTCCCGCCATCTGTCCGATGAATACTTTCTTTGCCTCCTGGATATTATCGATGTAGAAATGATTGCCGTTTCCTTTGTCGGCAAGCTGTTCCATCCGCTCGTCTTTGTAATTGTCCGTTCCGAAACCGAGCACGGAAAGGAAGACTCCTTTCTCCCGCTTTTCCTCGACGACCCTGACAAGCTCGCTCGTGCTGGAGACGCCGACATTGAAGTCGCCGTCGGTTGCAAGGATGACGCGGTTGTTGCCGTTCGGAAGAAAATTTTCTTCGGCAATTTTGTACGCAAGCTGAATCCCGGCGCCTCCGGCCGTCGAGCCGCCGGCTTCGAGACGATCGATCGCGTCGAGAATCTTCTCCTTCTCGTTTCCCGATGTGGAGGGAAGGACAAGTCCTGTGTTGCTCGCGTAGACGACAATCGACACACGATCGTTCGCTCGTAACTGATTAACAAGGAGTCTGAATGCCGACTTCACGAGCGGCAGCTTGTTTGGTTCATCCATCGAGCCGGAGACGTCGATCAGGAACACGAGATTGCTCGACGGGAGACTCTCGGTGGCAATCTTTTTTCCCTGCAATCCGATGAGCACGAGCTGATGATCGTCGTTCCAGGGACAGGCGGCAACTTCTGTTGTGATTGAAAATGGATGCTCATTTCTCGGTTGCGGATAATCGTACGTAAAGTAGTTGATCATCTCCTCGATGCGCACAGCGTCCTTCGGCGGAAGCTGTCCGCCATTGATGAAGCGCCGGATGTTGCTGTACGATGCCGCATCGACGTCGATGGAGAACGTCGATAACGGGTTCTTGAGTGCGTCAAGGAATTCGTTTTCGTAAATTCGACCGTACTCTTCGGTGTGAAAGTACGTATTGCCTTCGTCGTCTTTGTCGACGCGCTGGAATTCAGTTGCACGACCTTCGTTTGCCGGGGGTCGGAGGGCAGAATAACTGACGCCCTTCTCCTTTGCAGATCCCGCTTGCAATCGGAGAACATCTTGGGTGCTCTTGACGTTCGGGATGTTCTCAATCGACCTTGAGTTCACCGTCTGTGATGAGGATGTTGCCATCTTGTTTATCAATTGGGCGTCAGCGGTCACGGTAACGGGCTGCAGTTCGATCTTCGCTGGCGCAAGCTGAAAGTCGAGCGTCGTAGTCTTTCCCTCCACAACCTTGACACTCGTCTGTTCGAGCTGTGTATATCCCACGTAGTTCACACGCACTGTGCATTCACCCGGCGGCACGTTAAGGATCGTGTACTTCCCATGGATGTCGGTAGCAGCGCCGAGGGTTTTTCCCACAACGAGCACCGCTGCACCGACGAGAGGATCGTTCGTGGTCTTATCCATGACGCGGCCTGAAATTTTCCCCACGAGCGCAGCCGATTCCTCGAGCATCGGCGCCGCAGCCTTGGCATTCGTTTGCTGCATCCCGGTTGCCTGCACGGAAACGGGCTCCGGAGTTTCTTCCGCGTTTGCAATAAGTTTTTGGGATTCAACCGGGTGAATTGCGATCGACTTGGAATTCGACTCCCGGGCTTCGGATTTCATTGCATCCGATCGTGAGAATGTTGACGCGGCCGGCTGTCGTTCTCCGGCAAGCTTTCTTGAAGAGTTTGGAGCGATGGCCGTTTGTGTCTTCCCGATTTCAGCAGGGATCGATCCATCCGTGGATTGCTGTTTGGAAGGAACGTCTACTCGATCCGCAACAACCGGCACCCCATTGCCGGAGTTCTTCACGATGAACCAGACGATGCCCGTTGCCGCGAGTACGACGAGCACCGCAGCAATCCGCACGATCCACGAACGATAAAAGGAGATGTGTTGTGAAAAGTTCTGTGTCAAAGACTTCCGGTTTAACTCATCTGCCGCGCCATTCTTTCGCTTCATAAATATCTCCTCTCCATCACGCTGTGGATGTTCGTTCACACGATCTTCAACATTCAAGAAGAACGTCGCGGGAAGCTGGAACTTCTTCGGAAGCTCGTGAAGCTCTTCCACCAACTTTCGCAGCGATTCGTATTCCTTCCTACACGCCTCGCAGGAGAAAAGATGTGCCTCGACAGTTTTCCGTTCTCCAGAATTCAGCGATCCGTCAATGTACTCGCTGAGCCGGTCGTACACATGCTGTGTGTTCATCGCTCTAACCTCTCTTTCAATAATGTTCGTGCACGGTGAAGCTGCGCCTTGGATGTTCCGACCGCAATGCCAGCCATCGCGGCAATCTCTTCGTGCCGGTATCCTTCAATATCATGAAGAACAAGAACCGTACGTGCCCGGACAGGAAGCGATGCGATCGCTGCTTCGAGATCGAGCATCTCCTCGATGGGCACCGAGCCTTCATCCACATCGTAGTCTTCCATCGCATCGGTGAACTCGACTCGTTCAACGAGTCGCTTTTCCGCACGAAGATGGTCGAGGACCGTGTTGACGGCGATGCGATGAAGCCATGCGGAGAATGGGCTTTCGCCGCGGAAACTTGCAAGCATCTGCCACGCCTTAACGATCGACATCTGGGCAAGCTCCTGCGCTTGAACGGCATTGGCGAGCATGCGGAGGCAGGTAGCATAGAGATGCCCGGCGTGTTCCCGGTACAGCCGGACGAACGCCGATGTGTCTCCGGATCGCGCCCGTTGAATCACATCGAAATCGCTCACGTCGACAACGTTGGTTTCTTTATCCATGGTGAGCTCCGTTATGAGGTGCTGTGTGATCATCTATCCTCTACTAAAAGGACGACGCTCGATGCGAAAAGGTTTGAATGACTTTTTTCGGGATGGAGGTGGTGGCGGATACGAATACTACTACGTGGGGAGGGAAAATGTTCCCGAAGAATGACTAGATGAGAGAAAGGTGAGCAATTACTCGTTCGATGGTTTTCTCCGCGCTCATCACGCAATCGCCCACGGCAATCCCGCCTCGGTAGTTGCTGCAGATGAACGCACCTTGAAAGTTCTGCTCGAACCGATCGAGCGCATTCAGAGTATTGTGATAGCCAAGATTGTATTGTGGGATCGCACGATCCCAGCGGGTAATGCGCGTGTAGGCCGGCAGTCCCGTGACGCCCATGAGCGAATGCAATTCGCTCAAGACCATGTCGAGGAGCTGTTCGTCATCGAGGGCAAGAAGCTCGGGCTGGCGCGCACCGCCGACAAATGACGTGAGTGCAACAAGTCCTTCGGGCGCACGGTTCGGGAAAAGGGTGGATGACCAGATTGTTCCGAGTATCCGCCGCCTCTCCACCTCCGGCACAAGGAAACCGAATCCATCCAATGGTCGGCCGACTTGATCCTCCTCGAATCCCAAAAAGATTTCTGCCACCGGCGGATAGTAGATCGAGTCGAGCGTCTTCGCCATTGCGGGATCGATTCGTTGAATGATTTGCGAAGTGGCATACGCAGGAGTCGAGAGGACAACCGCATTTGCCTCCATCGTGAGATCCATCCCGCTCTGAGAATAGGAGACGGTGTAGATGGGGAATTTCCCTGCTCGCATCGGCACGATATGGCTGACTGTCGCATCGAGCTTGATCGAATTTCCCAACGACGTTGCCAGCGTCCGCGGCAATGTTTGCATTCCATCTGCAAATGAAAAGAGCTTCGCACGATCCTTTGCCACCTCGTTTCGCTGCTTTCGTTCCTTTCGTGATTTGATTGCGCCTTTGATAAGTCCGCCATACTTTTCTTCGAGTGCGTACAGCTTCGGAAACGCCGCTTGCACGGAAAGCTCATCGGGGTTTCCGGCATGCACCCCGGCAACGAACGGGTTGATAGCGTAATCGAGAATCTCCCGGCCTAACCGCCGGCGCACGAAATCGGCAACACTCTCTTCCGCCCGCGCTCGACCGGTAAAGGGTTCCTTCAAGAGTCGGAGCTTTCCTCCAATCGACCACAATGACGATGTAAGGAACGTCCCGGCATTCGTGGGAAGAGGGAGAAGTTTTCCGCGCTTGACGATGTAGCGCTTCGAGCTTGCGGGATTGGCGTAGAGCCTCTTTCCTGCAATTCCCAACTCATCGAAGAGCTGACTGAAGAGCGGCGTCGTTTCGAGCGCGCTGTTAGGTCCGGTTTCGATCAGCCATCCATCGTCCAGGACAGTCTTCATCGTTCCGCCCGGCTCGGAATCTTTCTCAAGAACTGTGACATTGATGCCTTTTTGCTTGAGCCAGTGCGCTACACAAAGTCCCGATATTCCCGCGCCGATGATGACGACAGAGTTGTGTTCTGACTGATGAAAATTCATAATTCGGGTATTATGGCGACCCTCTCCTCTGTCACGACTTCGTCGTGACATCCCCTCTCCCAAACTGGGAGAGGGGAACGAGGGGTGAGGGTAAAAAGATTATTTCTCCGGACGAGTCCAGTAAGGGCAGAGCGCTGGTGGAATCACCCCAGCTCTTTCTTGAGATAGCGTGCGGCACATTGGCAGCCAATTTTTTCCTGTTGTGACTTTTTGTAGAACAAGATCGGCAAGACATTGAATGAATTTCGGATGATCGTTCAGCGCAGGCATCATTTCGAACTGCTCGATGCCAAGGTGTTTTGCTTCTTCTCGAGTTTCGATGTTGATTTCGTGAAGCGTCTCAATATGTTCGGTAACGAACGCGACGGGAATGACGAGCAAGTGTTTGCGCCCCTGTGCTGCCAATGCGTGCACCGTGTTGTCGATAGACGGCTTCAGCCATTCCGCCGGTCCGACCTTACTCTGGTAACATAAGAAGTGCGGCGACTTCCATTGTCCTTTCTCAACAACGAGTCTCACCGTCTCTTCGATCTGCACCTTGTACGGATCGCCTTCCTTCACAAGGCTTACTGGAACTCCGTGCGCACTGAAGACGAGATCGACATCCGCCGGACTGAGATGTGAGAACTTTTTGTATGCCGCGTTAATCTTGTCGACAATTGCATCGATGTACAACGGATGGTTGTAATAACAGCAGATCGGGAGCGAAGGGATGTGGTTGAAGTTGTTGATGTTGCACTGTCGCGTCCACTCCTTCATGCTGGAAATCGTTGTCGCTTTCGAGAACTGCGGATACAACGGGAGGAGGACGATCTTGGTGAAACGCTCCTTCTTCATTTCTTGAATGACCGCTTGCGTCATCGGATGCCAATAACGCATCGCGACGAACACCTTCGCCCTCATCTGTTCGTCGAGTTCGCGTTGAAGCGCGGCTGCCTGTGCATTCGTGAGATCGACAATCGGAGATTTGCCGCCGATTTCCTTGTAGTGCTCGGCGACTTTCTTCGAGCGTCGGGAGGATATGAACTTTGCCAACGGCCGCCGTGCGAGGAACGCGCCCGGGAAGTTGATAATGTCCGGATCGCGGAAGAGATTGTAAAGGAACGGCTCTATGGCTTCGAGAGAATCGGGTCCGCCGAGCTGGAAGAGTACAATGCCGATGCGTTCGTTGGCGTTCATGCCCACTCTCTCGGTTTCTGGAGGACTTCGAGCAGTGCGGCCTCGCGGCTTCCGGCCTCCGGCTCATAGTTGTATGTCCATCGCGCTTCGGGCGGTAGCGAGATCAGTATTGACTCTGTCCGGCCGCCAGTCTCCAATCCGAACAACGTGCCCCGATCGTAAACGAGATTGAATTCCACATATCGCCCGCGCCGAATCTTCTGCCACCCCTTCTCGCGCTCACCCCACGGCTCGTTCCTTCTCTTTTCCACGATGGGAGCGTACGCCTCAAGGAAAGCGTTGCCGGCATCCTGCACGAACGCAAAGAATTGTTCGGGATTCTCTCGCTCGTAATCGAAGAAGATTCCGCCCACACCGCGCGCTTCATTGCGATGCTTGAGGAAAAAGTATTCGTCGCACCATTTCTTGAACTGGGGGTACCACAACGGATTATGCAGATTACACATCTCTCTCAAAACGTTGTGGAAGTGGTGTGCATCTTCGTTGAACAAATAGTACGGAGTCAAGTCTGCGCCGCCGCCGAACCATGCGTCGCCGTTCGCAAGCTCGAAGTAGCGGAGGTTCATGTGTACGGTCGGGATCATCGGGCTTTCGGGATGAAGAACGAGCGAGATGCCGGTCGCGAACGCCGATTGCGGTTGAACCTTGAGACGCACTGCCAGCATTTCTGAAAGTTGTGTCGTGACCGCCGAGAAATTGACGCCGGCTTTTTCAAAGATCCCTCCATGTTCTATGACACGCGTTGCTCCACCGCCCGCCCCGCCATCAAGCGACCAATCCTCCTTGAGGAATCGCGACGATCGATCGATCTCTTCGAGCTTCGAGCAGATGCGATCCTGCAACCCGGCGAAGTATTTGATCACGCGCGTCTTCATGGCTGTATGAGATTGAATAACCGGCATTAATGGTACGTTGTTGGGTGGTGGTAGGAAAAATCCGCCGGGAGGGTTTAGTCCCGACGGATTGTCATTGCATTACATTCCTCTCAAGATGCGCTGAATCTGCTCTGCGTGTGCGGTCTCATCGACGATCAGTTCTTCAAGCTTGATCTTCAGTCCGATTTCGCCTGCCTCTTCGGCTTGCATGGCGCGCTGTTTGTAGCTTTCGATCGCTTCGAGCTCGAGCTTGAGATCGTACTTCATCATGCCTTTGACGTCCTTGGGGCACTTGTGCTGCTTTGGCATGGTGGTCGGCTTGCCGCCGAGCGACGCAATCTTTTCGGCGAGAAAAATGGCGTGCTGCATTTCGCCGGTCACTTCCGCCGAGAGAAACTCGCGGAGTTCTTCGCCGTCCCATCCGGTTGCAACGGAGGTTTGATAGAGATAGAGGATTGATGCGCCAAGCTCGTTGGCGAGGTCTTCGTTCAATCCGTCGATGAGTGTTTTCTTATTTGCCATTAGGGTGTTCCTTTTTAAGAATACTGTAGAATGGTTAGTGAGTAGATAGAAAGTACGGAATGATGATGTCTTAAGCAATTTTAGAATTTCACAGATGTCTAATAAATACACGGATCGTAAAATCCCAAGTCTTCGCCCGTAATCGCATCGACGAAGTCTGAGAGACAATTGGGATCGAGATTCAATTTCCAAGCGGTTCGATATTCTAGACCAAACGGACGGCCTTTATCCTGAGTATCATGAGTCGGTACGATCACGATCATCAGAGTTGCCGACTGAATGTTGCCCGTCTTGATATGTTCGCGTTCCACCGAAGTGTCCGGAGTCAATCCTTTCGGTCGGATGTATTCTTTGCCTTCAAGTCGTCGTTCTGCGCTATCGCGAGAGACAATCGGATCGAAGGGTGAAAATTGCAGGGTTGGTGCACAGGTTGAGGATATCCTTCGCAGAATTCCGTTTTCTCCCACAGAAGCCCAAATCTCATTTGGTGAGCTTGTCCCAAATCCCGTTCCCACAACATCGTGCCCATACGGGAATTCCTTCTTGAGGATGAAAATGTAATCGGTCGTTGGTCGTGTGCTCTTCGAGGTGGACTGAAGTTTCAATTCGGACGAGGAAACATTGAACATATCCTTCCATTCGTCGATGAAGCTGAGGAGGTCGCGGAAATTTCTTTTCTCTCGATCCAGCTTCTCACGTCTTCCTTGCTGGGCACCAAAGCTCCTGTATTTTTTCTGTCGGATATTGATGTCATGGATTGCTCCATCCATCGGCACTAAAAGCAAGCTATCGAATACAGGTTCTTGCTGGTCGATCTTGTATCGTTCAACGAAATGCTTCCACAGGAGAAGTTTCCTCTCGCGTTCTACGGGTGTAGATAGCGCCGTGGGCGGGTAGCCTTTCGGTATTGAAGACTGAGCAATCGATTCTATTGTGGGTCCATGCTGAAGGATAAAAAATACAAGAGCGAGATTCCGCCAGCGAAAGTGCATTCTGTCTTGTCGATTGAGAGAGATCAATGAAACGCCACGCTCTCCTCTTTCACGGCTTGTACGAACTCCTTCGCATGCTCAACCGGAATATCGGGAAGAATTCCGTGTCCGAGATTGAAGATGTGGCCCGGCCCTTTGCCGTACTTGCTGAGTATTGCACGCACTTCCTCCCGGATTTGTTCCGGCTTGGCGTACAGAATTGTGGGATCCATGTTTCCCTGCAGTGCAACAGTATCTCCAACCAGCGTGCGAGCATCGCCGATGTCGACCGTCCAATCGAGCCCCACCACCTGGCAACCTGTTGCCGCAATCTTCTCCAATGAGTGGCTGCAGTCTTTGCAGAAGATAATCACCGGCGCGCCATTCGTCTTCAATTCAGAAACGACTTGCCGGATGTATTGGAGGGAAAATTCTTGAAAAGCATCCGGCGTGAGAATCCCTCCCCAGGTATCGAAGATTTGTACCGCTTGCGCACCGGCTTCAATCTGCGCGCTCAAGTAAGCGGCAACTGATTGCGCGAGCTTCTCCAGAAGTTTATGTGCGAGATGGGAATCGTTGTAGATCATTTCTTTGATGTAGCGAAAATTCTTCGAACCGCGTCCTTCAACCATATACGCTGCGAGCGTCCATGGCGAGCCGGAAAAACCAATCAGCGGCACTCGTCCATTGAGCTGCTTCCGGACGAGACTCAATGCATCCATCACGTACTTGAGTTTGTCGTTCGGGTCGGGGACCGAAAGCTTTGCAATTTCAGATGATGTTCGAACAGGCGAAGAAAAACGCGGCCCGCCTTTTCCTTCTTCCACAATAAGCTCCATGCCCATCGCCTCCGGAACGACAAGAATATCGGAGAAGATGATCGCCGCATCCACAGCGACGATATCGACAGGTTGAATCGTAACTTCTGCAGCAAGTTCCGGTGTTTTGCAAAGCATGAGAAAATCTGTCTTTGCACGGATTGCACGGTACTCGGCAAGATAACGACCGGCTTGTCGCATCATCCATACGGGAGTGCGAGGAGTGGGTTGACGGAGGCAGGCTTTCAGGAACAGGTCGTTGATCATCAAGTGATTTTTGATTTTGAATTTTCGATTTCAGATTTGAAAGCGCCCGCGATTGCGTCGACGAGCGATTCGATGGTGGATTTTTCAGCCGTGATGTCGACCTCCAGTCCGCTTTCGTTCACGGCGTGCGCTGTTACGGGACCGATGACGGCAATCCGTGTGTGGTCTTGGAGCTTGCGTAAATCAATCTTGGAGAAAAGCGCAGCAAAATTCTTGAACGTTGATGGACTTGTAAACGTTACGGCATTGATCTCATCGTTGAAGAGCATTGTGCGGATGCGAAAAATATCTTCGCGTGAAGGCTTCTTCGTCTGGTACACGATGATCGGATCGACGCTTGCACCGAGCAGCTTCAAATTATCGGCAAGCGTATCGGGAGTAAGGCTTCCGCATGGAAAGAGGAACGCCCGGTCGTGCAGGTCTTCATGCTCGATTGTTTTTGCAAGGTCTGCCGCCGTGAATTTTTCCGGCATGGTTGTTACAGTAAGCCCATGATTTTCGACGGCTTCTCTTGTTTTCTCTCCAACGACAAACATTTTTTTCTGTTTCAACCCGTCCAGCGGCACTTCGCGCCCGCTCAATCGCAGGAAAAAATGCCTCACACCATTAATGCTCGTGAAGATCAGACCATCGTACATGTAAAGACCATCGATTGCACGATCAGCGTTCTCCCAGGATTCGGCCGGGACGATTTCGATTGTCGGAAAGACAATAGGGATTCCGCCTCGCTCTTCAACGAGGTGCGCGAAGGAATCTGCCTGATCTGCAGCTCGCGTGATGAGAACGGTTTTTCCCTGAAGGCTCACAGTAATCCAAAATTCAAAAATAAAAAATCAAAAAGCACCAAGCACCGATGACTATACGAGCGGACACTCCGACGTCTTCGGTGAACGAATGGATTCAAGGATTTTTTTCCCTCCGCTCTCATACAATGTCTTCGCGAGCATGCGGCCGAGTTTTTCCGATTCTTCCGGTCTGCCGTGAGTCTTTCCGCGTAGAATCTTTTTGCCGTCGAGACTCCCGATCATTCCGTCTAACACAAATTCATTTTCTTCGATCCGTCCGTACGATCCGATTGGAACCTGGCAGCCGCCTTCAAGGAACCGGAGGAACGCGCGTTCACCGAGTGTTGCAAGCGTCGTTGCGCGGCTAACGATGGGAGCGAGCAGTCGTTCGATCTCCTCATCCTCTTCGCGGATTTCAATCCCCAATGCACCCTGCCCGACTGCAGGAAGGATTCTTTTGAACGGTACAATTTCGGTGATGCGGTTTTCCCATCCGAGTCGAATCACACCGGCGCGCGCGAGAATCATTCCATCCCAATCGGAAGCATCGAGCTTGGCAAAGCGTGTGTTCAGATTGCCGCGAAGATCGACTATCTCAATGTCGGGCCGCCAGTTCTTGAGCTGGCTCGTTCGCCGCAAACTTCCCGTGGCGATTATTCCACCTTTTGGCACATCATTGAGCTGTCGATACAACTTCTTCGGATGCGCGATGAAAACATCGTGCACGTCTTCGCGTTTAGTGATTGCCCCGATCATGAGGCCGTCCGGTAAGGTCGTGGGCAAATCTTTGAGGCTGTGAACGGCGAGATCGATGCGCTTCTTTACAAGTGCAGCTTCAATTTCTTTTGTGAAAAGTCCTTTGTCACCGATGAGGGAGAGTGGAGAGTCGAGAACTGTATCGCCCGTTGTCTTGATGATTTCAATGTCGATGGGAAGGTGTTGATGATGCTTTTGCAGTTCGGAGCGAACCCATTCAGCCTGCCACAGTGCGAGCCGGCTGCCGCGGCTTCCGATCATGATGTTCTTCACGGCAGAATTATGAATGATGTTTGGTAGTGAGTCCGAAAAGACGCCGGATGAGGTCGATCTTGTTTCGAGTCTCGCTGTCGAGGGAGCCGTTCGTACCGTTCTTCAAATTGACCATTGGTGCGTGAAGGATTTTGTTGACGATGCGTTTCGTGAGCATCTCAAGCGCTTCCTTTTTGTCACTCGGGAAGTGGTGGATAAATTTTTCAAGCTCTGTCGTGCGGATTGCCTCGAACTGTTCTCGTAATTGCTGGATGGTAGGTGTCACTTGCAGTGAGTCATGCCACTGCATGAACACTCCGAGTTCCTCCTGGATGATTGTGTGAATCTTAGGAATTTCCGCGCGTCGGTGCGCCAGACTTTGATCGATGACATGATTGAGGGCATCGATGTCGTGGAGGAAGACGTTGTCGATCGAATTTGCGCGGGGATCGATGTTCCTCGGTACGCCGATGTCGATGATGAAGAGCGGTCTGTTGGATCGGGCCTTCATTATTTGCTGAATTTCTTGTACAGAAAGAATATACGTTGGCGCTTCAACCGCGCTGATGGCGATGTCGACATTCGCCAGTTCCGATACGATTTTTTCGTAGTCGACGGCGCGTCCGCCAAGCTGCACGACAAGATCATCCGCGCGTTGCCGAGTGCGATTCGCCAAAAGGAGTGTGCCAAGATTCCGGCTCATGAGGTGTTTGGCAGTGAGTTTCCCTGTTTCCCCCGCACCGACGAGGAGCGCAGTCCGCTTCGAGAGGTCTTCAAAAATCTTTGTTGCAAGCTCCGCCGCGGCATAGCTGATCGATACAGCGCCTTCACCGATTTCGGTTTCCGTCCGTGCCCGCTTACCGACATGGAATGCGGTATGGAATAATCGATTCAACATGATGCCGGTGCACCGCGACTCCTGTGCGATGCCGAATGCCTCTTTCATCTGATTAAGAATCTGGACATCACCCACGACCATTGAATCGATGCCGGATGCCACACGTAAGGCCTGCTCAACCGCCTCAGAGGCGGAGTGCGAATAAAAATATTTTTCTTGAACAGTTTCTTCGGCATGCTTGAAGCGTACGAGCATTTGCCAGAGAGACTCTCCGTTCGTGATCTGCTCGCCCGGGACGTAATAGAGCTCCGTACGATTGCACGTGGAAACAAGCACGGCCTCCATGAGTTGCTTCTCATGCAAGAGAGGCATGATTGCGCGAATTTCATCGTCTGAGAACCACATCCGTTCTCGGATTTCGATGGGAGCCGTACGATGATTGATGCCGAGACAGAAGATATTCATTGTAACTGTCGGCAATCAAGACGGACTATGTGCGATGCAGGCTTCACGTGAAATGCGTCAATAGAATTTATGGAATCCGCTGAAGAACATGTTCACAATCGTCAATGAGAACATTGCCAGCGCAAAACCGAACATCGAAAGCACGACCATGCGTCGGCCGTGCAAGCCCGCAAGTTTTTTTCCAACAAGTCCTCCTGCATAAATTAGCCAGATGATAAATGTGCCGAGGAGCTTGGGGTCGGCAAAGGAGCGTGTGTCCAAAACGCGTGGAAGCCAGATAGTCCCCACCACAATCGCGATTGTCAGTAAGACGAAACCGAAAACAGTCGCGGTAAAACTCATGCGCTCAAGTACTTCAAGGTTCGGCAGCCGCTTGTAGATAACGCTGAACTCCTTCGACTTGATATCATGGTATAACATCATATAGAGAAATCCGTACACAGCAGAAATAGTGAGGGCGCCATAACCAAGGAGCGCACTCAGTACATGGAAGCCGAGGAGGTTGCTGCGCAGCATCGGTGGAATTTCTGGTACTTCCTTGATGAAGAGCGAAGAAACTAACTGGAAGAAAAATGGAAGCATCAGGATGAAATAGCCCGTCGAGAGGTTCTTCGTTCTCAGTTCGATGTATGTATACACGACGAGAACGGTAAATGCGATCAACGAGAGGATCTCGAATATGGAAGTGATGGGAGGATGTTGGAATTCGACAGACCGGAGAACGATATACATTGTGTGTACGAGCAGAGTAGAGAGGAGAAACCTGCCGCTCCAGCGTTCTGCAACTTTGAGATTACTGAAAAATGCCTTTGCGTATGCCCAAATGGTGCAGAAGTAGAAGAAAGGGAGGAGTATTTCCAGGAGATTGACCAGGAAGCGCATATCAATAATGACAATTGCTGGAGCCAAGATACTCAAAACCCTCGTAATATTCAAGAGTCCCGATTATAAGAAGACAATCTCTATACCAAAGAAGTCTGTTGCAACTCCAGACCGCCTTTAGTATATTAGAACTGCTGCACCATCAGTAACCTCATCCGACATCAGTGACTTAGTGAAAGTACCAATGGACCAAATTTTAGAGTACATCGAAGGTAATAAATCACGTTACCTCGATGAGTTACGAGACCTTCTCTCCATCCCGAGTATTAGTACCAATCCTGAGAATAAGCCGGACTTAGAGCGTTGTGCACAATGGATTGGAGATCATATGCGTAGCGTTGGGTTGGAAAATGTGAAGATCTTTCCAACGCCGGGCCATCCGATTGTCTATGCTGATTGGTTGCACGCACGAGGTATGCCGACCATTCTGTTATATGGACACTATGACGTCCAGCCTGTCGATCCCGTCGAATTGTGGACGTCATCCCCCTTCGAAGCAACGATTCGTGGCGAGAATCTCTACGCTCGTGGTTCTGCTGACGACAAGGGACAAGTTTTCATCCACCTCAAGAGCGTCGAAGCATACATGAAAAATACAGGACGACTCCCAATCAATCTCAAGGTGATCATTGAGGGAGAAGAGGAGATTGGCAGCATGCATTTGGATAGTTTTGTTCGAAAGCATAGGAATCTTTTACAGGCTGATCTTGTGCTCATCTCCGACACATCGATGTTCGCGAAAAATGTACCGTCGGTATGCTACGGTTTGCGGGGTCTTGCCTACATGCAGGTCGAAGTGGTCGGGCCGAATCGAGATTTGCACTCGGGATCATTCGGCGGTTCGATCCACAATCCCGTCCATGCCCTGTGCGAGATTGTTGCGCAACTGCATGACAAGAACAGACGTGTCACGATTCCCGGTTTTTACGATCATGTTCGCCCGTTGACGAAGAAAGAGCGTGCGGCTTTTAAAAAACTTCCCTGGAGCAACTCACGGTATGCGAACGATCTCGGTGTTCGGAAGCTCTACGGTGAAAAAGGATTCACCGCTCTCGAACAAGTATGGGCTCGCCCGACGCTCGAGTGCAACGGCATTTGGGGTGGATTCACCGGCGAAGGAGCAAAGACAGTACTGCCGGCGAAAGCATTTGCCAAAATCTCTATGCGGCTTGTGCCGGATCAGAAATCGGAGAGGATTGCAAAGCTCTTCGAGAAACACATCAAGAAAATTGCGCCGAAGTCCGTGCAAGTCAACGTGAAGTATGTGCACGGCGGTGAAGCTGCTATTACTCCTCTTGAAAGCCCGGGGGTGCAAGCTGCGGTCGCTGCACTGGAGAAAGGATTCGGAAGGAAGCCCCTTTTTCAGCGTGAAGGTGGATCGATCCCGATTGTGGTACAATTCAAACAGCTTCTCGGTCTCGATACCGTTCTTCTCGGATTCGGCTTACCGGACGAAAACGCACACGCACCCGATGAATTCCTCAATCTGAAGAATTTCTTCGGAGGAATTCGCACGATCACGCATTTCTATAATGAGCTGCCACACTATATGAAAATGAGAAGAAAAAAGTAAGCCGGATTCTCATTGCTTCCAGGCTTCTAATGAGTAGTTCGTATTCCCATACCCCGCAGTCATGTTACCAGCACAGGGCGACGCTGTGCAGAGCGAATCTCCGCGCCAAAAATCGAAAGTTCGCCGAAAGGTGTATTGTAACAACTATGAAGACACGATCCTCTTTCTTTGCAGTTTTAGTTTGCCTGTTGGGCGTTCTTCTTTCCCTTTCATGTAAACAAGAAGCTCCCACAGAGAATGGCGACAACGGGGGAGGTGTTTCATCCCGACTACCGCTGCCGCCGAATAATTTTGTTGCGACTGCGATCTCGCCGCACGAGATCGACCTCAGATGGTCGGACACCACACACCTTGCTCGCGGCTATGTGCTTCTTAGCAAAGAGCAAAATTCTACAGAATGGCAAACGATTGATTCTCTTCCTCGATTCGCTCGGTTATACCGCGATGCCGGACTACAATGTCAAACGACCTATGTGTACCAAATATATGCTTACAACCAGTTCGGTCAATCAACGGAATCCAACCCTGCCCAGACGACCACGGAGGCGGATTCCTTGATATTCCTTGCCCGCCAATCCAGTGACAATTTGTATGGTGTGGCTTTCAGCGGAATTGACCTCGGAATCGCGGTCGGAGCAAATGGTACAATTCTTGGAACCTCAGACGGAGCCTCAACATGGCAGAGTATCGAAAGTCCGACTACCTATGACCTGCACGGTGTCGCATTCAATTTGGCAGGAGACTGTATGATGGTGGGAGATCATGCAACCGTTCTTTATCTTCACGACGGACAAGTTTCAACTGTGCTGCAGACAGCGATCACGAACGGATTGAGGGCGGTTGTCTCTCTCGGAGGATCAACCTGGGTGATTGTCGGCGAACATGGGATCGTTTTGCGTACCTTCGACGATGGAACCCACTGGGTGCGCTTTTATGCCGGAGTTACCGCAGAACTCTCCGCTCTCGCATTTGTCGACGCGCAAAGAGGGATTGCTGTTGGCACAGGGGGTACGATCGTCCAGACAACAGACGGAGGTTTGTCGTGGGCGAGGGAAATCACTGCGACTAGCACGTCCTTTTACGGTCTTGCTTTCAGCGACTCGATGAATGGGGCTGTCGTTGGTGCGGATGTTATCCTTCACACCAGCGATGGTGGAAAGACATGGACGCCTGTTGCGAGCAGCGAGTCACAACTTAACGGTGTCGGCTTTCTCGATACTATGTCTGGCGTTGCCGTTGGCTCAGCGGGAATTTTCTATCAAACGAAAGATGGCGGTGTGACGTGGACGCATTCAACCTTGGTAACACGATCTTTTCTAATGGCCGTTCAATCGGCAGGAAGCGCGAGAGGGTTCGTCGCGGTTGGACTGAGAGGAACCATCGTGCGCGGCTTCCCATGCGACTTCTACTAAATGAGGTCGATGTTGATGGCCTAGTGAGGAGTAGTGCGCTGCGAACAGCCGGTAATCCGGACAATCCGACTGATATAGTTCACGGACCTGACCTTCCGCTAACGATGGAGATATTGTTGCCGCAGAGAGACTGATGAAAATCTATACGAAGGCAGGCGACAAAGGTGAGACGTCGCTCTTCGGGGGAACGCGAGTTTCAAAAGATGTCCTCCGGATTGAAGCATACGGCACGGTTGACGAGATCAACAGTGTCATCGGCATCTGTCGATCAATGAACACGACGCAAGAGTTGGACCGCATCCTGGATGAAATCCAACATGACCTTTTCAGGCTGGGCGCCGATCTCGCAACACCGCGATCAGAGGAAAAAAGAACGGTGATTCGAATGAGGGAAAGAGAAGTGATACGTCTTGAAAGCCATATCGACAGGATTGATACTACTCTTGAGCCGCTCAGGAACTTCATCCTCCCCGGGGGAAACCGCTCGGCGGCGATGCTCCATTTTACGCGAACGGTCTGTCGACGGGCCGAGCGCCTGGTTGTCCGCCTCGCTCATGACGAGGATATCGGGGAGATGCCGGTCAAATACCTCAATCGTCTCTCGGATCTTTTGTTCGTGCTTGCGCGCTGGGTCAATGCCGTGAGCAACACTCCAGAAACAAAATGGAATCCTGATCAATAACTGGGAGAAAGCCCTGCAACGATCACGGGTTTTTTCGTAGCGCATGTGGAATGATATGACCACAGAGGAAAGGCATAAAAAATGCATGGGGCAGGTGTGGTATTCCAACTTGGGAGGCGAAGTCGGAAACCGTGGGTCCTGCCCTCATGCACACGTAAGATAATAAGAGAATGCTGAAAAGTCAAGGAAATTTCTTTTTGGTGAAATATTTTTATCTCGGCAAGACATTCTTCTGATTAACGCGCATCGCTGATTTCGTCCCGCTTCGGCATGGTCTTTTCGCAAAATGTTTTTGTTTTTCGTTCTTTTGACTTTCGTACAACTTTTTTCTATATTCTCATGCCTAAAAGAATACGCTCACAGTATTCCATCACAACAGATACATGCTTACAGAGTTTGGACGCGTCTTCATCTTCTTCCTGGTTGGTGCAATATTCGTCGCCGGCGGCCTGATTACTGCCTGGCTTATCCGTCCCCATCGTTGGTATCCCAATAAACTGACTTCTTATGAATGCGGTGAAGAGCCTGTCGGAGATTCCTGGGTAAAGTTCAATATTCGATTCTATGTTGTTGCCCTCATTTTCCTAATCTTCGATGTTGAAGTTGTCTTTCTCTTTCCGTGGGCGCTCGTGTACCAGAAACTTGGCGCCTTTGCCTTCATCGAGATGTTGATTTTCCTCGCGATTCTCGGCGTTGGCTATGCCTATGTGTGGGTCAAAGGCGATCTGGATTGGGACAAACCACAGCCAACCATTCCGCACATCATGAAGACCCCCGCTCCTGTCTCGCCTGAGTATGCGAAAGAAGAAGTCATAGCCTGAGTTGCACAATAGTGAGTTCTTATGGGTCTTCTCGATAAACAATTCAACAACAGCAACGTCATCATCACCTCGCTCGATAATCTGCTCAACTGGGCGAGGCTCTCATCGCTGTGGCAGATGCAGTTCGGTCTGGCCTGTTGTGCTATTGAAATGATGGCCGCTGCCGCATCCCATTACGATTTCGATCGTTTCGGCGTCATCCCGCGCGCGACACCTCGCCAATCCGACGTGATGATCGTCGCGGGAACCGTCACGCTCAAGATGGCGAGCCGCATCAAGCGGCTCTACGATCAGATGTCGGAACCGCGCTACGTGATCTCGATGGGAAGCTGCTCGAATTGCGGCGGTCCCTACTGGGAACATGGCTACCATGTCTTGAAAGGCGTCGATCGCGTTATCCCCGTCGATGTCTACGTTCCGGGCTGTCCGCCGCGCCCTGAAGCGTTAATGGAAGGACTCATCAAGCTGCAGGAAAAAATTCGTCACGAGAGTTTGGTGAAGAAAACCGCATAACACTCTATGAGCCCACAAGAGATTTCCGAGAAATTACAGTCACAGTTTGGCGCCGCGATCCTCGAGGCGAAGATCGAAGGAATCATTCAGCCGTACATAAAGGTTGCGTCAGTAAATGTGAATGATCTCGCACTGTTTCTTCGCGACGATGCAGACATGCAGTTCGATTACTTGATGTGCCTCAGTGGTATCGACTACGGCAAGAATGTTCTTGGCGTTGTGTATCATCTCTCCTCGATGACGAAGCGCCACAAAATTACAGTAAAGACCGACGTGCCCGTGGAGAAGGCGGAAGTTCCATCGGTCGCCGATGTATGGCCGACGGCGAACTGGCACGAGCGCGAAGCATATGATATGTACGGGATCGTTTTTACAGGCCATCCCGATCTTCGACGGATGCTGTTGCCTGACGATTATCCCGGTCATCCGCTCCGGAAGGATTTCAAAGTGCCGGAGTTTTACCAGGGCATGAAGGTGCCGTATTAGTTTTATTATTTCAATGTCCGATCTTCTCACAGCCCCAGTCAAAACCTCCACCGGTCGATCGCTTCGTTCGGAGGAGATGATTATCAATATGGGTCCTCAGCACCCGTCCACGCACGGTGTGTTGCGGCTTGAGCTTGTTGTCGACGGTGAGATCGTTGTCGACGTCATTCCCCACATCGGCTATCTCCATCGTTGCTTCGAAAAGCATTCCGAGCACATGACCAACTACCAGCAGGTCATTCCGTACTGCGACAGGATGGATTATGTTGCCGCGATGAACATGGAAATGGGGTACGTTGTTGCCGTGGAAAAACTTCTCGGCATCCAGGTGCCGGAACGTGTTGAGTATATCCGCGTCATTATGAACGAGCTTCAGCGCATCGCCTCGCACTTAATCGCTGCCGGCACGTACGGCCTCGATGTCGGCGCGTTTACGCCGTTCCTCTACATGTTCCGCGATCGCGAGAGAATTCTCGATCTCTTCGAGACAACGTGCGGTGCGCGCCTTCTCTATAACTATATCTGGGTTGGCGGACTCTCACACGATCTTCCTCCGGGATTCATCGACAAAGCAAAAGCCTTCTGCAACTACTTCCGTCCGAAGATCAAAGAGTACAACGATCTTCTCACCTTCAACGAAATCTTCATCAAACGGACGGCGAATGTCGGCGTTCTTCCTGCCGATGTCGCGATTGCGTATGGTTGCTCCGGCCCGATGCTGAGAGGCTCGGGTGTCGACTGGGATCTGCGTCGTGACGATCCATACTCGATCTACGACCGCTTCAGCTGGGAAGTTCAAATCGGCAAAGGCGAAGTAGGAACCGCCGGTGATTGCTGGGATCGGTACATGGTTCGCATCCGCGAGATGGAGCAAAGTCTTAACATCATCGAACAAGCGCTTGCACAAATTCCCGAAGGAGACATCGCATCGGCTATTCCCAGGCGTATCCGTCCGAATGCCGGTGAAGTGTATGTGCGAACCGAATCGGCGCGCGGCGAGTTAGGCTTCTATGTTGTGAGCGATGGCTCGGCGACGCCGTATCGCGTCAAAGCTCGCTCGCCGTCGTTTGTGAATCTCAGCGTGCTGCCGGAGATTTGCCGCGGGTCGATGATCGCGGATGTTGTTGCAATCACCGGAAGCACGGATATTGTTCTCGGAGAAGTCGACAGGTAAATTCGAATGGAACAACCACTGAAAGATCTCTTGTCCAACGACGTGCTTGCGTACGTTATCATGGCATTCATCCCACTCTTATGGATCGTGCCATACGCACTCTTTGCAGTGTGGCTGGAACGCAAAGTTTCCGCCCACATGCAGGATCGCCTCGGCCCGATGCGCGTCGGCGGCTGGCACGGGTGGGCACAAACCATTGCCGACATCTTGAAGCTCGTCCAGAAAGAAGACATCGTCCCTTCCGCTGCCGACAAGAAACTCCATTTCCTTTCGCCATGGGTCGTCTTTATCGGATCGTACGCTGCATTCGCGGCAATACCGTTCAGCAGCGCATACGTCGGGAGTAACATCAATCTCGGACTATTCTACGTCATCGCCGTCTCAACGCTCGTTGTCGTGGGAATTCTGATGGCGGGATGGTCGTCCAACAATAAGTGGTCGCTCTTCGGTGCAATGCGCTCGGCGGCGCAAATTGTGAGTTACGAAATTCCCACGGCGCTCGCGCTGCTTGCCGTCGTGATGATTGCCGGAACGCTGAACTTGCAGGAAATCAATCAGCAGCAGACGGGCTGGTTCTGGCATTGGTACATCTTCAAAAAATTCCCATTCGTGTTCGTGGCATTCATTATTTATTTCGTTGCATCGCTTGCGGAAACGAATCGTACGCCGTTCGATCTTCCCGAAGCGGAATCAGAGCTTGTCGCCGGCTACCATACGGAATACAGCGGGATGAAATTCGCGCTCTTTTTCCTTGCCGAGTACGCAAACATGTTCGCAGTGTCTGCGATCGGCGCGACACTCTTTTTGGGCGGATGGAATAGCCCGTTCGGCGACTTTTTGGGCGGACCGATCTGGGGCGTTTTCTGGTTCCTGTCGAAGGGAATGTTCTTCGTTGTCGTGCAAATGTGGCTTCGCTGGACGCTGCCACGCCTGCGCGTCGATCAGCTTATGTATGTCTCCTGGAAAGTGTTGACGCCCTGGGCGTTTGTGTGCATCCTTGGCGTTGGGTTCTGGATGATGATGTAGGAATGAACGATACGATATGAAAAAATATTTTCGCGACATATTTCAGGGGATCTGGTCGGTACTGATTGGCATGAAGGTGACGTTCCTTCACCTCTTCACGCCGGCAGTCACGATCCAATACCCTGACGTCAAGCTGAAACTTCCCGAACGCGCACGAAACCGTCTCTATGTCAATATGGATGATTGCATCGGCTGTTTCCAATGCGATATAGCATGTCCGGTTGATTGCTTTGCAATCGAGACGGCAAAAGCCTTGCCGACAGAGGATCTCGGAACTACGTCCACGGGACAGAAAAAGAAGTTGTGGGTCACGAAGTTCGACATCGACATTGCGAAGTGCTGCTACTGCGGCCTGTGTGTTTATCCATGTCCGACCGAGTGTATCAAGATGACGGATGTCTACGAGTTCTCGGAATTTGATCGTCACCAATTGATCTATAATTACGCGACGCTGACGCCAGCGGAGATCGCTGATGTCAAAGTGCGTACAGGAGAGTACGAGAAAGAACAGGCTGTGAAGAAAGCGGCCGCCGCGACCGCGGCAGCACAGGCGAAAGCCGCAAGCGCCGCCGCTCCAGGTACAGCGCCGGCGGCTGCAAAACCTGCAATGGCTCCGCCCGCAACTGCTCAGGCAACGGCAACAGTCGCTCCGGGTGCGCCGAAAGAAGCACCACCTCCAACATCGCCGACCGAACCGAGTCTATGAATTTTTACGATACACTTTTCTACTTCTTCGCCATCATTACGCTCGTTTCCGCCGGCATCGTCGTCTTCTCGCGAAATATTATTTACTCTGCGTTCTCGCTCCTCTTTACATTCTTCGGTGTTGCCGGCATTTATGTTCTCTTGAATGCGGACTTTATTGCGGTCTCGCAGCTCTTGATTTACGTTGGCGGCATCCTGGTGTTATTGCTCTTCGGCGTAATGCTGACGAATAAGGTCGTCAATGTTGAAATGAAAACGGGAACGCTGCAAACTTTCCCGGCATCGATCCTCGTCGCAGTGACTGCCGGCGCACTCTGCGCGGTTTTCTATGTGACCGATTGGAAAATCGTCAGCAGTGTCGCCGACGTCCCCAACACGGCCAACATCCTCGGTGAAATGTTCATGACTACCTATATCTTGCCGTTCGAAGTCATTTCCATCGTGTTGTTGGTTGCGTTGGTCGGGGCGGCATTGATTGCGCGCAAAGAGACGCCAATTAAAAATTAAAATGTCAAAAGTAAAAATGTAACCAACAGTTTTTTACTTTTTAATTTTGAATTTTGAATTGACATGAACATAACTCTAACGCACTTCCTCATCATCAGTGCGATTCTCTTTTCGCTCGGCATCTATGGCGTCATTACGCGCCGCAATGCCATCATGGTGTTAATGGGAATCGAGCTGATTCTCAATGCGGCAAACATCAACTTCGTTGCATTTGCCCGTTATGGCGGCATGCACATGGATGGACAGGCAATCGCCGTCTTCGTGATCGTTCTGGCCGCCGCTGAAGCCGCAATAGCGTTGGCCATCGTGTTGAATATTTATCAGCGCTTCAACACGGTAAACGTCGACGAAGTGAGCAGTCTGAAAGAGTAAGTCTCGAAGTATAACCGATGCAACAAATCTCATAGAAGATGAGGGCAATGTCTCAGGATTTACTTATACGAACAGCTATCGCGGTACTCATTCTTCCGCTCCTCAGCTTTCTTGCGTTGATCTTTTTCGGAAAGCGGCTCTCCCGCGGCGGTGACTGGCTCGGCACGTCGATCCTTTTTGTCTGCCTTGCACTGTCTGCAGTTGTGATGGTCCAGAAGTTGACGGTCATCGAGCAGGCAATCGTCTTGAGTTTCCGGTGGATCGATTTCGGCGCTGTGCCGGTTCTCGGCTCGCTCCAGGTGTACCTCGGGATTACGATCGATAACCTTTCTGCAATAATGCTCGTGGTGGTCTGTTTGGTGAGTTCGCTCGTGCATTTGTTCTCGATCGGATACATGAAAGGAGACATCCGTTATTCGCGCTACTTTGCATACCTCGGCGTGTTCACGTTCTCGATGCTTGTCATCGTTCTCACGAATAATTTTTTTACGATGTACGTGGGATGGGAGCTTGTCGGTTTAAGCTCCTACTTGTTGATCGGTCATTGGTATGAGAAGAAATCGGCGGCGGATGCATCGAAGAAAGCGTTTGTCGTCAACCGTGTCGGCGACATCGGCATGTTCACCGGCATCATGATTCTCTATGCAACGTTTCGCACCTTTGGTTTTGCCGAGATCTTCGGATCCATGGCTGCCGGACAAATTCCTTTGGGCAGCGAAGCCTGGCTCACAGCGGCCGGCATCTTGATTTTCTGCGGGGCAATCGGCAAGTCGGCGCAATTCCCACTCCATGTATGGCTGCCGGATGCGATGGAAGGTCCCACGCCGGTCAGCGCATTGATTCATGCAGCGACAATGGTTGCCGCCGGTGTTTACCTTGTTGCCCGCACCTTCCCGATGATGACCGCCGATGCGCTCGTCGTCATCGCCTATATCGGTGCGATCACGGCATTCATCTCCGCGACGATTGCTATCGCGCAAAACGACATCAAGAAAGTCCTGGCGTACTCGACGATCTCGCAGCTCGGTTACATGATCATGGGGTTGGGCGTCGGTGCGTATACTGCCGGATTCTTCCATCTCGTCACACATGCGATGTTCAAGGCCGGACTCTTTCTCGGTTCGGGCTCGGTGATCCATGCGATGCACCATGCGCTGCACCACCAGCACGATCACACCACAGATCCGCAAGACATTCGGAACATGGGTGGACTGAGAGGCAAAATGCCGATCACGTTTCTTGCGTTCCTCGTCTACACACTCGCGATCAGCGGCGTTCCATTCACTTCGGGTTTTTTAAGTAAAGATTCAATTCTTGCCGGGACGCTTGCCTTCGGTGATCTGACAGGCCACTGGCTTATTCCCATCGTCGGATTTTTTGTTGCGGGCTTAACCGCATTTTATATGTTCCGTCTGGTGATTCTTACATTCTTCGGCGAGCATGTCGAGCATCATCGCTACGAACACATCCACGAGTCGCCGAAGGTGATGACGATACCGCTCATCGTCTTTGCGATCCTGAGTTTCTTTATCTTCTACTCATTCAACCCGATCGATGCATCGGAGGGATGGTTCACGCACGCAATCGAACGTCCCGTTTCAGTTGTTCCGGCCTCCGTGCAGGCAGCAACGAACGAAGTCTTTGAAGCGGCTCATCACCACGCGCACATGCCGGCGATGGTGCTCTCGCTTCTTGTTGCCGGAACGGGCATTCTTCTCGCCTTTGCGACGTACCAATGGAAAAAAATCAGCGCCGATGCATGGGCGGCTCGCTTCAGCGGAGTGTATAACTTTTTGCTGAACAAGTGGTATTTCGATGAATTGTACGACGCGGTCGTCATCGGCGGTACGCTTGCATTCACGCGATTCCTGCGGTGGTTTGATAATACCATTGTCGATGGCATTGTGAATGGCACGGCAAGCTGGACGAAGGCGGTAGTCTTCGGCTACAGCGATCACGCCAAAGAAAAGCGATTAAGCGCGGCAGCATTCTTGTTTGTCGGCACAATCGTATCGCTCCTTGTGGCGTATTGGATCGGCCAATGGTTCTGGGGACGCGGCGAAGTAACGTCGGCAATCGTCATGGCGCTTGTCAGCTTTGCGCTCACATTGTATTTCTTCTGGTCGGGCGCGGGTGGATTCGATCGGAATGTGGTCGATGGTCTGGTGAATGGCGTCGGATATTTCTCCAGCTTCTTCGGTATTCTCTTTCAGAAGCTGCAAACCGGACGCGTACAGACGTACATCGCGTTCGTCATCTTTGGCGTGATGGTATTGTTCTATATGTTTCGATAATAATTCACAACAGATGAATGGATACAAGACAATCCGGTCATCTTTTTGTCGGTTGTGAATGAATACTTCAATGGTTTATCAGAGGATTAATCGTCTATGGGCTTTCTTGGATTAGGAGTACTCAGTTGGATCACGTTCCTGCCGATGGTGGGAATGCTCATTGTCCTTCTTCTCCCGAAAGACAACAAGAATGCAATTCGGTGGACCTCGGCAATCGTCACCGGCCTCCAGCTTGTCCTTGCTGTCTTCATCTACATGAACTTCAATCGGGGAATGGCAGGAATCAACACGCAGGAAGGCTTCCAATTTATCGAGAAGGCGACCTGGATCGATATTAAATCGGCAGCCTGGTTTGGCCGCGTGCACATCGATTATTTCATGGGCATCGATGGCTTGAGCGTTTTGATGGTCATCCTGACGGCCATCATCTCCTTTATTGCCGTCTTCGCGTCGTGGGGGATCGAGAAATCGGTCAAGGGTTATTTCGCGCTACTCCTTCTGCTCGTGACCGGCATGATGGGCGTCTTTGTCTCGCTCGACTTCTTCCTCTTCTACGTCTTCTGGGAAGTGATGCTTCTTCCGATGTACTTTCTCATCGGCGTCTGGGGTGGTCCACGACGGGAATATGCAGCGATCAAATTTTTCCTCTATACACTTTTCGGCAGCGTGCTGATGCTGCTGGCCATGATTGCGCTCTACTTCAGCGTGTCGGTTGCCGATCCTGCAACGGGGGAGAAGATCCACACATTCAACATGCTTGCGATGATGAACCCGGCAAACTTCGATGCAGGCTCGCTCCTGGCCGGCATGCATACGTGGTGGCGTTATCTCGCGTTCATTGCGCTCTTCATCGGCTTCGCGATTAAAGTGCCGATCTTTCCGTTTCACACGTGGCTGCCGGATGCGCACGTCGAGGCGCCGACTGCCATCAGTGTTATTCTTGCAGGTGTCTTGCTGAAGATGGGCACGTACGGCATCCTCCGCATTAGCTTCCCGATTTTCCCGGACGCCACATCATACTATCAAGTGCCGCTGGCGATACTTGGTTTCATCAACATCGTTTACGGAGCGCTCTGCGCGATGGCACAGGAAGATTTCAAAAAACTCATTGCATATTCGTCGGTCAGCCACATGGGAATTGTCATTCTCGGCATGGCTGCGCTCAATACACAGGGCATCACCGGCGCGGTGATGCAAATGTTCAACCACGGCACAATCACTGCAATGCTCTTCTTGATCGTTGGAGTGATTTATGATCGCACCCATACACGTGGATTGAATGACTTCGGCGGCTTGATGAACCAGATGCCGAAGTATGCCGGTATTATGACAATCGCGTTTTTTGCAGCACTCGGCTTACCGGGCCTGAGCGGTTTTATTAGCGAAGCATTCTCATTCCTCGGTGCATTCCAAGTGCCGCAAATTCGCGTCATCACTATCGTTTCGACTGTCGGTATCGTCCTCACTGCAGCGTACATGCTCTGGACCTTGCAGCGCGTATTTCTTGGAACGTTGCCGGAGAAGTGGAAAGAACTTACCGACATCAACGGACGCGAGCTTTTCACACTGGTACCGCTTGCCATCATCGTGATCTTCCTCGGCATTTATCCGTCACCGGCGATCGACCTGATGACCTCCGCCGTCAATACTCTCGTCGACGTTGTCAATAAGGGCGGCGGCATGGCGATGATCGGTCAGTGAAGAAAATATTCGATAGTGACTATTTTTTGACTTTTGACTTTTGAATTGATCTCATGCTTCAACATATAATCGATAGCGCAAAACTCTTACGGCCTGAGACGGCGCTGGCAACGACATTCTGCCTGCTCCTCCTTGCCGATCTTTTCATCCGACGGAAGAGTAATGCAACAGCATGGCTTGCATTGGTAGGTCTGAGCGTAACGGGTTTCTTCGTTGCGCAACAGGCTGCAATGATGGGGGCTCCGATCTCCATCTTCACGAACATGTTTGCAGTGGACGCCTTCTCCATCTTTTTCAAAGTCGTGATCCTTGCCGCGAGCGGCGTCATCGTGCTCTTCTCGCTCCAATCCAATGAGCTGCAGCTCGGAACGAGGCGACTTGGCGAATACTACGCGCTGCTTATCTCACTGACGCTCGGCATGTTCTTGATGACAGGCGCAAGCAATCTCTTGATGATGTACCTGTCGCTCGAGCTGACAAGTCTCAGCTCGTATATCCTCGCCGGATACACAAAAGATGCTGAGGATTCGAGCGAAGCATCGTTGAAGTACATCATCTACGGCGCCGTTTCCTCCGGCATGATGCTCTATGGCATTTCCATCCTCTATGGCCTCACGGGTGCAGTCGATATTTACGGCGTCCAACATGCCTTGATGCTTCAGGATGTCAACACACTCGCCCTCATCATTGCGGGAATCCTGATTGTTGCAGGATTTGGGTACAAGATTTCTGCCGCACCGTTTCACTTCTGGACACCGGACGTGTACGAGGGCGCGCCGATCACGATTACGGCGTTCCTTTCCGTTGCGTCGAAGGCTGCCGGCTTTGCCATGATGATACGTTTCTTCACGGTCTCGTTCCTGGATGTGAATGTCAGCCGGGAGCTTGTCGGCTCATGGGCGATCTTCCAGGGATTCGAATGGAACCGGCTGCTTGCGATCCTCTCGGTCCTCACAATGACGCTCGGCAATCTCGCCGCACTTGGCCAGAGGAATCTCAAGCGACTCTTGGCATATTCCAGCATCGCTCATGCAGGCTATATGCTGCTTGGCGTCGTCGTTTTAAGTAATCAAGGATTGGCTGCTGTTCTCATTTACTTCGTCGTCTATTTCTTCATGAATCTTGGCGCCTTTTATCTCGTGATGCTTGTCGCCAACAAAACGGGAAGCGAGGAGATTGATGAGTACCGCGGCCTCGGCTACCGTTCGCCACTCATCAGTGTAGCAATGACGATCTTCCTCCTTTCACTCACCGGTATTCCTCCAACGGCAGGGTTTGTCGGAAAGTTATATCTCTTCGCGGCACTCATCAATGCGAAAATGATTTGGCTCGCCGTAGTCGGCGCGTTGAACAGCGTCGTATCGCTCTATTACTATGTCCGCGTTTTGCGAAACATGTTCTTGCGCGATGCAGGTCGGTCAACGATGCCCATCAGCCTCTCAATACCACAGATAGTGTTACTCCTGGCTCTCCTCGCCCCGGTGATCCTGCTCGGCATCTACTTCGGCCCTTTGGTTGAATATGCCCAGGCATCAGTGACCATGTTTGGTGTACATTGATTCGCGCAGGACGTGTCAGGTCATTTCTGCATGGGCATTATCGTGCTCACCAGAACGCTTGAGGTTCGCCTGAAATATTTGTAGCTTTCCATCCAGGAAACGTTCCCATGCCAAAAAAACTGCCACAAGAACGCGCTGGTGCTATTCCACCGGGTATCCGCAATATCCACATACTCGTTGTCGAGGATGAGCGTCACCTAGCCGATTCTGTCGCACGCCGGCTACAAGAAGAAGGATACCTTGTCGATATTGCCCATGACGGGGAAGAGGGATTTCAACTCGCGTGCTCGAAGAAGTACCATCTCATCGTTCTCGATCTCTTGCTTCCGAAAAAAGACGGTCTCTCTGTTCTGAAAGAACTCCGGCGCAACAAGGTTCAAAGCATGATTCTCGTACTGACGGCGAAGAGTACGATCGAGGACAGAGTGGAAGGCTTGAGAACCGGCGCCGACGATTATCTTTCGAAGCCATTCGCGTTCGCAGAGTTGATAGCGCGCGTTGAGTCGTTGCTTCGCCGGCACGGTGTTGAACAGAGCCCCGTACTGCACGTTGCGGATCTTGAGCTCGATATCGAAACGCGTGCAGTCAGGCGTGCAAGCAAAAACATCCACCTCACGCAAAAAGAGTTTCTTCTCCTTGAGCTGCTCATGCGGAATAAGAATCGTATCATGACGCGCCGCACCATCGCCGAACAAGTTTGGGGATACAACTTCGATACGGGTACGAATGTCGTCGATGTCTATATCAATTACCTCCGGAAAGCGATCGATGAAGGATTCCCCAAGCGCCTGATTCATACCATTCGCGGCGTCGGGTTCATTCTGAAGGAAGAGTGATGTTTCGCTCGATTCGTTTTCGGCTTGCCTTCTGGTACACAACCGCATTTGCGCTTACCTTCGCTCTCATCTCCGGGGTGATCTACGAGTACGTCAGCCGAACACTCTCCGATCGGCTGGATGAATCCATCATGAATGAAATTCGGTGGGTTGCTGCACGGTACGAAAAGCAATTCACGCGAACGGAAAGCGACCAAGCAGTCCGCGACGACATCTTCGAGCATGCCTCGTTCTATCCCATCAAGGAGTATGTTGAAATCTGGGATAACACGGGACAGCGCTTCTACGGCTCTCCGAATCTTGCGGGTGATACGCTTTCAACATACATCGATATCGCTCATCCCCCATCCCAGATTGTTACCATAACAAAGTTTCGCGATCATCATATCAGGCTTGTCGTACAACAGTCGATGCACGCAACAATCTTACTCTCGATGCCGATGGAGAGCGTGACAACTCCCATCTCACAGCTTCTGCGCATCTTTATCTGGATCGGGCCTATCGTCATCGTCGTCGCGGCGGCGGGGGGAATGTACCTCGCAAAGCAATCGTTTGCGAAGATCAATCAGGTGATCAGAACCGCCGAGCGCATCACGGCAGACAGGCTGCACGATCGCATTCCTGAACACGATACGAAAGATGAAATCGGACGCATCATTTCAACCTTCAACGAAATGATTTCCCGGCTGGATGTGTCGTTCGGCCAGATGAAACAATTTTCCGCCGACGCATCCCACGAGCTTCGCACGCCGCTTTCGGTCATACGAACGCAGCTGGAGATGGCGCTCAACAGCGGTATCAGCCAGGCGGAAATGAAGGAAATTATCGCGAACTGTCTCGATGAAGCGCTTCACATGAGTTCAATCATCGAGAACTTGCTCCTGCTTGCCAAAGGCGATGCGGGACAAAATATTCTGCGCCGGGAACCGGTCGACCTTAAGGCACTTATGCACCAGATGTACGACGAAAGCGTGTTGATCTCGTCCTCAAAGCAGATCACGGTCACGCTGAAAGACCCCGCTCCAGCAACGATCATCGGTGATGAACAACGCCTTCGCCAGATGCTGCTCAACCTGATTGACAATGCCATCAAGTACAATCGTGTGCGCGGGAAAATTTCGCTGGCTCTCGGAAAGGGAAATGGAGTTGCAAAGATTACGGTTGCTGATACCGGCATCGGCATTTCCGAGCAGGAGATCCCACGTATTTTCGATCGATTCTACCGTGTCGATCGGGCAAGGTCGCGCGAGCTTGGCGGCGTGGGACTCGGTCTTGCCATTGCGAAATGGATCGTGCAAGCACACGGTGGAAGCATCACGGTAAAAAGCGCGATGAATGCGGGAACAGAATTCTGCGTGATGTTGCCTCTTGATGGTTCATCAGCATAGACGTTTCTCTTGCCGGTACAGTGTGACGCACGGAGTTCTCGTGTGTTGTTCTTCCTCCCGCACTCTGACCGGCTTAGGGTTTTGCCTGAGTCGCCCGTTCGTAGATTAATCTCGCCCCCTGTAACACCAACGCCGGCTCGACATGTGTAACGAGAGTACTCTTGGCAGCAATGATGCGGGAGAAGCCTCCGGTCGTAATCACGATGGTATTTTTTCCGAGGATGTCTCTCAATCGTCGAATCATTCCCTCCATTGCATCGAGAGCGCCGTACATGATTCCCGACTGAATACACGCAACCGTGTTCGTCCCGATGACAGAGGGAGGAAACTGGAGAGCAGCGTTGGGAAGTTTTGCGGTTCGACGATTCAAACTTGACGCAGCGGTCTCGATTCCGGGCGCGATCATCCCGCCGAGAAATTCACCCTTCTTTGAAACAATATCGTATGTCGTTGCGGTGCCGAAGTCTACCACGATAGCCGGGCCGCCGTACTTTGCGTATGCTGCAACCGCGTTGCAAATTCGGTCCGCGCCGAGCTTTTTCGGATCGTCATAACGAATTGTCATGCCGAGTTCCGGCATATCGCCGGAGATGATCACGGGCTCTACGTGCAAGTATTTCTCCGTCATGACCATAAAGACGTCTGTCAGTGCCGGTACGACGGACGCGATCGCCACTCCGGTGATCTTATCCAGATTGATTTTTGATTCTTGAGAGAAGAGTTTGACATGAGGCCATACTTCATCGTCTGTTCGCTTCAACGAACTGGTGATGCGCCATTCATCCAGGAGTTTCTCGCCGCGGAAGACGCCAAGAACCGTGTCTGTATTTCCGATATCGATTGTCAGAATCATAGGATTTACTTGTTCAGAATGGATACGTCTCCTGCTGTGAGTTTCAGCTCGCGGCCATTCGATTGCAGGATGAGGCTGCCATCAGTTTCGATGCGTCGGGCAATTCCTTCCAGCACATCATCGTTGTGTTTGATTCTCATATGCCTGCCGAGCATCGGCGCATGCGATTTCCATGCATCGATAATTCGCGTGTACTCCTGCATACGAATACACCGATACCATTCCTCCAATTTTGCAAGGACCGCAGCGAGAACGTTCACTCGATCGAACACTCTTCCTGCTTCGAGCGAAAGGGATGTGGCAAGGATATCGTCCGGGAAGCTGCTCTGGTTAACGTTGATGCCGATGCCGATAACGACCGATGTCGCTTTTTCGCGGGCAAGCGTGGATTCGGAAAGGATGCCGCAACACTTCTTTCCGCCAATCAGGACATCGTTCGGCCACTTGCAGTGCGGTACGAGTTGTGTCTGCGCTTGAAGCGCTTCAGTGACGGCAAGGCCCGCATACAGCGAGAGCACGCCGAGATGTTCTGCAAGAATATCGGGCTTGATGATGATGGAGAAGGTAAGATTATTCTCTCGTTCGGATTGCCACGATCTCCCAAGGCGTCCTCGCCCGGCGGTTTGCTCTTCAGCGATGACGAGAGTTCCTTCCTCAACTTCGTGTGCGATGTTCTTTGCAAATGAATTTGTGGAATCGATTGAATCGAAGGAAAAGATTCGCCGACCGAACGTTCGTGTGGTAAGCCGCTCTGCAATTTCAACCATTCGTTTCTTCACTGAGTTGGTGTTCGATGGTAGCGAAATTGATCGCAAAAGTCAAACATGCAGTTCTGACAGAGAATAAGAGAAACTTGTCATTTTAGTCAATTCGGCTGACACCGTGTCAGCGATAAGTGTGAACACGATGAATCGACATCTCTTCGATGCCGAATAATCGTCGTATGTATGCTCTTTTCCAACAGGAAAATTCCATTGGCTTGGCATAATGCTTGTACAAACAAAAGCAGATAACATAAACATACTATTCTCGCGAGAGATTCTCTCAGAGGATTATTCTTCTTTTATTAGGAGGGTTATAGAATGGCTGGAAAAATTATTGGAATCGATTTAGGGACAACCAACTCCGTCGTCGCAGTGATGGAGGGGAATGATCCCGTCGTCATCGCGAACGCGGAAGGCGCACGAACGACGCCCTCCGTCGTCGCATTTACGAAAGCCGGCGAGCGCCTGGTCGGTCAGGCGGCGAAGCGCCAGGCGGTAACGAACTCTCAGAACACGGTCTTCTCCATCAAGCGTTTCATGGGACGCTTCCACAACGAAGTGACCGAAGAGATGAAGCTGATTCCCTACAAGGTTGTCCAGGGTGAAAACAATACGGCGCGCGTGCAAATCGGCGATCGTGTCTATTCGCCGCCGGAAATCAGCGCGATGATCTTGCAGAAGATGAAGCAGACGGCCGAGGATTACCTCGGCACGAAAATCACCGACGCGGTCATCACCGTGCCTGCGTACTTCAACGATGCGCAGCGACAGGCAACGAAGGAAGCCGGCGACATTGCGGGATTGAATGTCCGCCGGATCATCAACGAGCCGACTGCGGCAGCATTGGCATACGGGTTGGACAAGAAACACAAGGACAGCAAGGTCGCCGTCTTCGATCTCGGCGGCGGTACGTTCGATATTTCCGTCCTCGAGCTTGGCGAAGGCGTCTTTGAAGTGAAATCGACGAACGGCGATACGCACCTCGGCGGCGATAACTTCGATCAGCGCGTGCTGGATTACATTGCCGAGGAGTTCAAGAAGCAGGAAGGCGTCGAACTTCGGAAAGATCCGATGGCGCTTCAGCGATTGCGCGAAGCTGCCGAGAAGGCGAAGATGGAATTGTCACAGCTGATGCAGACGGAAGTGAACCTGCCGTTCATTACTGCGACTGCCGAAGGACCGCGCCATCTCAACATGACGATTACGCGCGCAAAGTTCGAGCAGCTTGTGGAAGATCTCATTCAACGCTGTGTTCCTCCCGTTGAGAAAGCGCTGCGCGATT
This sequence comes from Ignavibacteria bacterium, assembly GCA_016178595.1. Classification (GTDB taxonomy): domain Bacteria; phylum Bacteroidota; class Ignavibacteria; order UBA10030; family SZUA-254; genus JACOSY01. Next base: position 24,926 of record JACOSY010000023.1, on the reverse strand, counting down.
CAGGCTTGAATCCAAACCAGATCGATGAAGTCATTATGGTTGGAGGTATGACGCGCATGCCCCGTGTGCAGCAGCTCGTCAAGGATATTTTCGGCAAGGAAGGGCACAAGGGCGTGAACCCGGATGAAGTCGTTGCAGTGGGTGCCGCAATTCAGGGCGGTGTTCTTGCGGGCGACGTCTCCGACGTTCTCTTGCTCGACGTGACTCCGCTGTCGCTTGGCATTGAGACGCTTGGCGGCGTCATGACGCCGATGATCACCGCGAATACGACGATCCCGACACGCAAGAGCGAGATATTTTCGACGGCATCCGATAGCCAGCCGTCGGTGGAGATTCATATTCTTCAGGGCGAGCGTCCGATGGCGATCGACAATCGCACGCTCGGCAGATTCCATCTCGATGGCATTCCGCCGGCGCCGCGCGGCGTTCCGCAGGTCGAGGTGACGTTCGATATCGATGCGAACGGACTCCTCCATGTGGCAGCCAAGGATAAGGCAACGAATAAGGAGCAGAGCATCCGCATCACATCCTCGAGCGGCTTGACGAAGGAAGAGATCGAGAAGATGAAGCAGGATGCGCAGTCGCACTCGCAGGAAGACAAGCGCCGCCGCGAGGAAGTCGATTTGAAAAACCAGGCGGACACGCTGGTCTTCCAGACGCGCAAGCAGATCAAAGACTTCGGCGACAAGATGCCTGCGGATTTGAAGAGCAAAGTCGAAACGGCGGCTGATGGACTTGACCAGGCGAACAAGAGCGGCACCATCGCCGACGTCAAAGCGAAGATGGAAGTTCTCAACGCAGCATGGAACGAAGCCTCCAGCGCGATGTACCAGCAAACGACAGCCGGGGCGCCGGGCACAGGCGGACCGCAAGCCGGGCCGCAGCCGGGCGAGCAACCGGGCGGCCAGACCGATGCTGGACGACAACAGAAGGATGGCAATGTTGTCGAGGATGCATCGTTCGAAGTCGTGGACGATAAGGATAAGAAGTGACCCTCACCCCTATAATCCCCTCTCCCAAAATTGGGAGAGGGGATGTCACGAAGTGACAGGGGAGAGGGTCAACAGACTTGAGCCGCCGTTGATTGGTGAGAGAAAGCCAATCGATGTGCGGCTTCGGCATATTTAGTTCATTAAATCCACCGTATCGATAACTCACTATGATAGGAGAGTAAAGAAATGAATGACAGATTTACATTCGAAATGACCGTCCACGGCACTGGAGGGTTTGCGAAAGTAATTAGGGGACGTGACAACATTCTTGAACGAGATATTGCGGTGAAAGTACTCGACTCACTCGCGACGAAATTCCCGGAGAGTGATCAAGAACGATTTCGACGCGAGGCACGGATATTGGCAAAGCTATCGCATCCGAACATTCCCTCGATCTACGATGTCGACTTCTCAAAGGGGCACTTCCTCATCGCATTTCAGTTCATCGAGGGTAAGACACTTAGAGAGATTCTCGATCTCGAAAAGCAATGCCAGTTGAACGAGGTGAAATTATGGTTCAATCAGATTGCTTCTGCGCTCGAGCACGCCCATTCGCTCGGTGTAGTCCATCGGGATGTCAAGCCATCCAACATAATAATCAGCCCCGACAGGGCAACGGCCTATCTTGTGGATTTTGGTATTGCATTGACTGTGGAGGATGGAAAGAAACTTACCGAATCAGGATATGTGATTGGAACACCCGCATATATGTCACCTGAGCAACGAGTTGGCGAAGAACTTGACTACCGGTTAGATATATTCTCCTTCGCTGTCACGTTGTACGAAACGCTTGCTGGAAAGTCGGTTCCTTTCGCGCAATATGAAGCAATCTCAGCGCTCAACGAGACAATTCCTCCGCAGATGGATTCTCTCATTCTCGAGTGCCTGTTACCTAAAGAGAAGCGACTTTTGACCGCGAAGCTTTTCGGGCAGCGTTTGGTTACCGCTATGGCCCCCGCAAAGCCACTCTCGGAAGTGCTATCCCATGGCAAGCTCCATGAACTTCAGGCTGCACTCGATGATTTCTCTCCGCGGGATATGTTGAATCTACCTGCTGGTCAGCGAGTTCTAATCCTGGCCAAGGTGAATGATGTTGTGAACTCAAGTGACATCCGATTGATTTATGCGGGTACGCGATTTCTTGAGTTGATGCTAATGAAAGGAATACTGCTTCCAGCCGACGACTATAGGGAGATCGTAGCTCCCGCGATCGAATGGGGTTTCGAGCGTGAGATTGGAGATCGTATTGGAAGTGATCCTATTCGCCGTTCACTGGAGCAGGCCGCACAATTCGCAAATGGAGAGGCTCATAGAGTAATGGAAGAAGAGGTCGTAAAATACCTCGTAGATGTAGATTTCAACAATCGGGCGGACTGGTACCTTCACAGTTGGAGGATGATACTGCAAACATTACTTGCAAACCCACAATGTACTTCCGGTTCCACTGACCTGGTAAGAATGCTGAGAGACCTAAATCGAATTCAGCGCACTAAGAGAGTCGCAGTACAGGAAGGATCTTCGAATATTCTGCAATTACTGAAACCAGAGTCACCATTGGTCGAAGGCGAGATTAGTCCCAACTAATGAATTATTGTGCTCATGAACTTCCCCAACTTCACAATCAAATTAGGAACTCACCCTGTAGTCCCTCTCTAAATTTTAGAGAGGGACGAAATGGCTCCCCTTCTCTAAAGTTAGAGAAGGGGCTGAGGGGATGAGTTCGAAGGAGCAAAACTATGAACTTTCAAAAATTCACGATCAAATCACAAGAAGCTGTCGAAAAAGCAAAGAGAGTTTACCGAAGGCTCGAACTCACCCCGCCTGTAATCCTCCCCTACCAGGGGAGGATGTTAGAGCTCGGCTTTTCATCGCGAAGCCGGCGTCCCCTCTCCTCGTAGGAGAGGGTTAGGGTGAGGTGAGCCAAAGGAAACGCAATGACCGTTTACCGTTTGCAATATCCAAAATCGGGAACGAAGAAAGCCAGAGTCATTCGTCGCGCGATGACCGATGCAGGACGGAAACTTTGGGTAAGGCTTCGCAACAATCAACTCGGCGTTCACTTTCGTCGCGAAGTTCCTCAAGGTCCATACGTCTGTGATTTCCTTTGTGTGAGTGCCAAGCTTATTGTCGAGGTAGATGGCAGTCAGCATTACACTGCAAAGGGGAAGAAGCATGATGAGCAGAGAGACTCGTACTTACATGAAAAAGGCTTTGATGTTCTTCGTTTCTCCGATCGAGATGTTTTAGTAAATACTGATGGAGTTTTGCAGAGAATCTTTGAGCATATTCAACACACGATGGACCCACCCCACCTATAATCCTCCCCTACGAGGGGAGGATGCTCTGGCAAGGATAAAAAATGTGGGCGACAATTTTGTAGTAAGGAGTAATCATGAACTTTCAAAAATTCACAATCAAATCACAGGAAGCCGTGCAGAATGCGCAGGAGATTGCGGCGAGCTACTCGAATCAATCGATCGAGCCAGAGCATCTCCTTGCTGCGCTCGTGCAGGACAGCGACGGCATCGTCGTTCCCATTTTACAAAAAATCGGAGCAAATGCCGACTACATCAAGATCAAAATCAACGAGCTGATCGAGCGGTTGCCGAAAGTAACCGGCGCGGGCGTTGGCAACCAGCACATCGGTCCGGCGCTCGTGCAATTATTCGACGCCGCGTTCAAAGAAACGCAAGCGCTCAAAGATGAATACGTCAGCACCGAGCATCTTTTGCTCGCACTCGTTGCAACAAAGTCCTCCGCCGGACAACTGCTTGCCGATCAAGGCGTCACCAAAGATCAAATCTACAAGGCGCTGAAGGATGTTCGAGGCACGCAGCGCGTCACCGACCAGACGCCGGAAGAAAAATACCAGTCGCTTCAGCGTTTCGGCCGCGATCTCAACGAGCTTGCCCGCAAGGGAAAGCTCGATCCGGTCATCGGCCGCGATGAAGAGATCCGCCGCGTGCTGCAGGTGCTCTCTCGCCGGACAAAAAACAATCCCGTTCTCATTGGCGAGCCGGGTGTTGGTAAGACTGCGATCGCCGAGGGTCTTGCTCACCGCATCATTCATGGGGACGTGCCGGAGACCCTGAAAACGAAACGCATCATCGCGCTCGATATGGGCTCACTCGTTGCGGGCACGAGCTTCCGCGGACAATTCGAAGAACGGCTCAAGGCACTCTTGAAGGAAGTAACGGAATCCGAAGGAGAAATCATCCTCTTCATCGATGAGCTGCACACACTCGTCGGCGCCGGCGCTGCGCAAGGAGCTGTCGACGCAGCAAACATGCTCAAGCCCGCGCTCGCCAAAGGCGAGCTGCGTGCCATCGGCGCGACGACCATCGACGAGTATCGCAAGTACATTGAGAAAGATCCGGCACTTGAGCGCCGCTTCCAGCCTGTGCTCATCGACGAGCCGAGTGTCGAGGATACTATTTCTATTCTTCGCGGACTCAAAGAGCGTTACGAGGTGCATCATGGTGTTCGCATCACCGATGCGGCAATCATCGCTGCTGCGCAGTTGAGTTATCGGTATATTAGCGATCGCTTCCTGCCGGACAAGGCAATCGATCTCGTCGACGAAGCTGCATCCAAGCTTCGCATCGAAATCGATTCGATGCCGGAAGAACTGGATGAAGTCGAGCGGCGCATTAAGCAACTGGAGATCGAGCGCGAGGCGGTGAAGCGCGAGTTCACAGCGGATTATGCGGATGAAACGGATAAAAATCAGATTGAGAACCGACTCCAACAAATTGAACGAGAACTTGCCGATCTCAATCAGGAGCGGTCTGGGCTTCGCGCGCACTGGCAGAACGAGAAAAACCTCATTCAATCGATCCGGAAGATGAAGGAAGACATCGAGAAGGCGCGTGCCGATGCCGAGCGGTACGAGCGCGAAGGCGATCTTGCGAAAGTCGCCGAGCTGCGGTATGGCCGCATGACGACGCTCGAGAAGCAGATTAAAGAAGCAACCGCGAAGCTTGCGGTTGTCCAGAAAAATAAAAAAATGTTGAAAGAGGAAGTGGACGCCGAGGACATTGCCGAGATCGTCTCGCGCTGGACCGGCATTCCGGTGACGCGAATGCTCGAAAGCGAACGGGCGAAACTTCTTCACCTCGAAGACCGGCTCCACGAACGTGTCGTCGATCAGGAGGAAGCGGTTCATGCCATCAGCGATGCCATTCGCAGAAGTCGGGCGGGATTGCAGGATGATCGACGTCCGATCGGTTCGTTCATCTTTCTCGGCAGCACAGGCGTCGGCAAGACGGAGCTTGCGCGCGCACTGGCAGAGTTTCTCTTCAATGACGAGAACGCGCTCATACGTATCGACATGAGCGAGTACATGGAGAAATTCTCCGTCTCTCGACTCATCGGTGCGCCGCCGGGTTATGTCGGATACGAGGAGGGCGGACAACTCACCGAAGCCGTTCGCCGCAAGCCGTACTCCGTCATCTTATTGGATGAGATCGAGAAGGCGCATCCGGAAGTTTTCAATATTCTTTTGCAAATGTTAGATGACGGTCGGCTGACGGATGGCAAGGGACGCACGGTGAATTTCCGGAATACGATCATCATCATGACGTCGAACCTCGGCTCGCACGTCATCCAGGAACGGCTATCGCAGTTGACCGGCACGAACGGCGACGTCGATCGCGTCTACGATGAGCTGCGCGTCGACCTTCATACCATGCTTCGCCAGTCGCTACGCCCGGAGTTTCTCAACCGCATCGACGAGATTATCCTCTTCAAGATGCTGAGCCGGGAAGATCTCCGAAAGATTGTCGAATTACAATTACGACGTGTCCGGGAAATGCTTGGAAAGAAAGACATTCATCTCGAATTCACGGACGATGCGAAAGACTGGCTCGGCAAGCTTGGCTGGGATCCGACGCTTGGCGCGCGTCCGTTGAAGCGCGTCATCCAGCGGCACATCATCAACACACTTTCTGAGAAGCTGCTTGCAGGTGAACTCGCTGAAGGCGATACGGTTGAGGTTGGACTCGATCGCCAGGGACTCATTCATTTTTCGAAGCGAGCTCTGACGGAAGAAATGCATTAGCTCTCGTTTGTTGAAGGCGACGTTACCCTACGGGTCTATCGACCCGAAGGGTCGTAGACGCAACGTCGCCTTCGCGGTTTTGCAGTGTCATTGTTCGCTCTTTGTAATTCCCTTTCATTTTTTGTACCTTCTTGTCAATTATTTCCTCTGACATCGAACAACTCAACAACGGTATGATTGCTCTTATCATTCATGGTGGTGCATGGAACATCCCCGACATTCTTCTCGAAGGTCACCGTGCAGGCGTTGCACGAGCGCTGGAGATCGGCTGGAACATCCTTTCTTCCGGTGGAAGCGCCGTGGATGCCGTTGAACATGCAGTCAAATCGATGGAAGATGATGGAACCTTCGATGCCGGGCGTGGCTCGCATCTCAATGCCAATGGTGATGTTGAGCTTGATGCCTCGATCATGGACGGGACGACATTTCGCTGCGGCGCCGTCGGAGCCGTCCATCGCATCAAGAATCCGATCTCTCTTTCTCGCAAAATTATGGACGATAGCGAACACATCTTGTTAGTCGGAGAGGGAGCGGAGCGCTTCGCACATGAACATGGCGTACAACTCTGCAATCCGGCGGAGCTGCGCTGCTCGCGCGAGATAGACTTATGGAATTCCATCCGGATGAAAGAGGATTTCCAGACGAAGCAGCCGTTTCAAAACCAACCCTCCGACACGGTTGGTGCGGTAGCGCTCGATCGGACCGGGAAAATTTGTGTCGGTACATCGACAGGCGGAACGCTGAACAAGCATCCGGGCCGCGTCGGCGACTCGCCGCTCATCGGCTGCGGCACGTTCGCCGATAGCGCCGTTGGCGGCATCTCGACGACAGGATGGGGCGAGGGGATGATCAAAGTCGTCATGGCGAAGACAGTCATTGACTTGATGGAAATGAATGGCGGCGATCCGCGCTCTGCTGCGGAAAAAGGGATCGAGCATCTCAAACGAAAAGTCGATGGTCATGGCGGCGTGATTGTGCTGAATACACGCGGTCAGTTCGGGATTTCCTACAATACTCCCCGCATGGCGCGCGCCTACCGCAGCTCCGCGATGGATGCACCTGTTGTCCAGATATGAACATCGTCTCGCTGGTCGGTCACGTCCTCGAGCTTGTCGAGGAGAGTGATCGAAGCACCCGGCCTCTCGATCGTCTCGTTGCAGAATTTTTTCGGACGCGAAGATATCTCGGCTCGCACGATCGACGGTTTGTCGCCGAAACGCTTTACGGGATAGTTCGTTACCGTCGTTTCCTCGAAACACTTCTCGAGCAGTACGTTGCCTCTCATCCCGCCCATTCCGAGTTGGACAAAGTACATGTCCGCTATCTGCCGCTCGCGGTCATCTATGCACATCTTCCGGAATTAAGCAGCCAGTCTCGCTCGAATATTTCCGCATTGTATTGGAAGACATATTTTCCAAGTATCGATCTCGATTCTTTTCTTGCGTGGATCCAAGAGCATTCATCGCTGGACTTTTTGAATACGGACGAGGTTGTTCGCCTTGGAGTTCGCTACTCGTTTCAGGATTGGATGGTGCAGGAATGGATGGAACAGCTTGGAAGCGAAACCGAGCAACTGCTTGCTTCACTCAATCAACAGGCGCCGGTATCGCTGCGAGTCAACACGCTCAAAGCGAGTCGTGAGGAATTACAGAAACGACTTCAGATGGAAGGAATTGAAACGGAACTTGCCCGATACTCACCGGTCGGTCTCATTGCAACAAAGCGTTTCAACATCCAAACATCCTCCGCGTTCAAAGAGGGATGGTTCGAAGTGCAAGACGAAGGCAGCCAGCTCGTTGCTCTCATTGCCGATCCGCAACCCGGTCAGGTTGTCATCGATGGATGCGCCGGCGCCGGAGGTAAAGCTCTGCACATGGCGGAGATGATGGGGAACGATGGGGAGTTGGTTGCCATTGATCTTGATGCGAAGAGATTGAAAGAGTTAGAGAGCCGTACGGTGCGAGCAGGCGTGCGGAATATCCGGACGCAGTTGAGAGAAAACATCATCCCTGAAAATTTCCTTGGCAAGGGAGATGTCGTGCTCGTCGATGCCCCGTGCACCGGCGTCGGTACGATCAGGCGTAACCCAATGTTCAAGTGGCGCGTAACGGAATCGCTCGTGCAACATTTCTCGGAACGTCAATGCGAGATACTCGCCTTCAACGCACAGTTTGTAAAACCCGGCGGTCGGTTAGTCTATGCAACGTGTTCGATGCTGCGGCGGGAAAATGAGGACGTTATTCAGGAATTCCTTGCGGGGCATCCAGGCTTTCGTCTCATGCCGCAGCAAGATCGAATGGCGACAATCGGCATATCGGTCGAGGGAGATTTTGTTCGACTCTATCCTCACCGGCACGGGACCGATGGCTTTTTCATTGCGATGATGGAGAGGGGATAACAGTTAACCGTTAACTGTTAACTGTCTTATCCGATTAATCCGTTGTGAATCTTTCTTTGCATCTTCTGCACACAATTCGTAGATTACAAGCGTTTACCTTTGAAGGATTCCCCATGAAGAGACCGATTGCCGCCGTATTCATCCTCTCACTGCTTGTTTTCTCATCATGCTCTCGAAAGAGCGCCGTTGAGCTGTACGGCGAAGCACAGGCACAGGAAAGCCAGAAAAATTTCGCCCTTGCCGTCGAGCGATACGGAGAACTTGTCGCCAGATTTCCAACGGATGCCAGGGCAGACAGTTCGCAGTTCCGCGTGGCGATGATCTACCAGAATGAGCTTCACGATACGCGTAAAGCAGTTCACACATACCAGCGCTTTCATGAACTCTTCCCACAAAGCGGTCGAGCAGGTACAGCATTGTTCCTCTCGGCATTCCTCTACAACAACGAGCTGCACAACTTCGATAGCGCAAGAACTGCCTACGAGCTTTTCCTCCAACAATATCCCAATCACCAGCTTGCGGCATCGGCACGGTACGAGCTTTCCAATATTGGCAAGGACCCCAGTGAACTCATGCCGGGTCACGTCACGTCAACGGAACAATCTTCCGACAAGAAAAGCGGCGAGGTTTCAAAATGACGGCTGAAACTCTTCAGGACTACCGGAAGTATCTGAAGCCCGATGTTGTTGCGAAGCTTGCCAACATGGAGCTTGTTGCGCGACTCGTGGTGGAGGGATTTATCACCGGCTTGCACAAAAGCCCATACCATGGATTCAGCGTTGAGTTTGCCGAACACAGGCAGTATATGCCGGGAGACGAGATTCGCCACATCGACTGGAAGATTTACGGAAAAACGGATCGCTACTACATCAAGCAGTTTGAGGAAGAGACGAACCTGAAGTCGTACCTTGTTGTCGATGCAAGCCGGTCGATGGCGTTCTCGTCCGATGGCCGGATGACCAAGCTGGAATACGCGGCGTTCGTCTGTGCGGCACTTGCGCAATTAATGGTGCAGCAGCGCGACGCAGTCGGACTGACGATCTACGACGAAAACATCCGCACCTACATGCCGCCGCACGCGACGAAGTCCTACCTCAAAGAAATTTTTCGTCAATTAGAATTAACGACTGCAGGCAACAAGACGGGAACGGCAAATTCGCTTCACACGATTGCCGAGCGAATCAAGCGGCGCGGGCTCGTCATTATCCTGAGTGATTTGTTCGATAAGCCCGCCGAGATCATGGCGGCGCTGCGGCACTTCCGCCACAAGAAAAATGAAGTGATCGTCATGCAAATCCTCGATCCGATGGAACGGAGTTTTGCGTTCGGCCACGATGCGATCTTCAAAGACCTCGAGACGGCGGAAGAGCTGACGACGCAGCCCTGGCATATCCAGAAAGCTTATCAGGAAGAAATGCAGAAATTCCTTGCTTCGTATAAGAAAGAGTGCCGTGAGCATAATATCGACTACGTCTTGCTCGACACGGCAACGCCTTTCGATGTGGCACTTTTTGAATATCTCCATAAGCGGCAGAGGATAGGATAGTATCACGTTATAAAGAATTGGGGGAAGAGTTATGAATCGGCACAACCGAACATTTGCAATACTTTTCTGTCTCCTAGGACTGAGTTGCAGAGGACCCGAAGGAGTGATGGGTCCGCCGGGAGAAGGTGTGGAGTCGCTCACCGATCCTGCGATCAAGCCAAGAGTCATCTACACCTATCCCACCATCAACAGCATAGGCCCCTACGCTAATTTCAGCAACCGTGTTTCTGTTCGGTTCAACAAGCTGATGGATGGGCCAACGATGAAGCGATCCGTCAGCATTTTCTCGTCGCTTGACGACGTTCACTTCGATACAAACTCTGTTTCAAATCAGAGTTCGGAAAACTTCAGCTACGGTATTACTACAGGTGCCGGCGGTCCTATCGTTATCCCCCTTAGTCAAAAAGGTGTTGCGTCGTCACGAACTCCATGGAAGATTGGCCAGATGTACACACTGCGGATCGATTCGATGGCGCGCGATATCAACGGCAATCTTCTCGATGCGCCATTCATCATGACATTCAAGCCTGAGCCGTACTTTCGGGTTACGTCGATCTCCCCGCCGAATGGCGCAACACGTTCGTCTCTTTCAGGCAGCATGTATCTCTATTTCAATAGCACGGTCGATACATCCATCCTTTCGTTCATTCACGTAGAACCCCCGCTTCTCGGAAGTTGGAATTATGAGCCTCGCTTTCCGTATCCCGATTCGACCATGCTGAGCTTTTTCTATTCGAATGCCGGCGTCGATTCGACCTACACGATTACCGTCGATGCCGGAGGGCACGATAAGTTTGGCAATCGACTTGTCGGATCTTTTTCATCTTCCTTCACGACTCAATCGTTCGCGCTTGTCGGGAGTAGTCCGCTTAATGGCAGCAACAACGTTCAGCTCAACACGAACATTTCGGTTGGGTGCAGCATACCGATTGATACCGGTTCTGTACGGAATGCATTCACGGTCAATCCGAGTCTGACCGGTACATTTTCTCTGCAGGATGGTTCTCGTGGATTCAGCTTTAAGCCCACGGATGGCCTGATTGCAAACACCGAGTACGCAGTGACGATTGCGCAATCGCTCCGATCGAAGAGCGGCGATACGCTGACCTCGCCGTACACCTTCAGCTTCCGGACAGGACCGTTCCAGGTATTACAAACTTTTCCGAGAGACGGCAGCACCATTAGTCAGCCTTCTTTCCTCCGATCTATCGGTATCACGTGCAATGCCTTCGTAGATACTGGCACGATTCGTTCAGCTTTTTCCATTGTACCTCCGGTCGATGGCAGCATCGTGGCGGTGGATGGTGCCTCGGGATTCGATTTTGTTCCGACAGCGGCGTTATCGCCGGAAATGACATACACCATTACTCTTTCGACAAGCCTGCGTTCGAAGCGCGGCGATACGCTGACCTCGCCGTACACGTTCAGCTTCCGGACAGGACCGTTCCAGGTGCTGCAAACTTCTCCGAGAAACGGCAGTACCAATGTTCAGCCTGTTTTCCTCCGATCTATCGATATCACGTGCAATGCCTCCATTGATACGGGCACGATCCGTTCAGCTTTTTCCATCGTACCTTCGGTCGATGGCAGCATCGTAGCAATGGACGGTGGCTCGTGGTTCGATTTTGTTCCGACTGTGGCGTTTTCGCCGGGAACGACATACACCGTCACTCTTTCGACAAGCCTGCGTTCGAAGAGCGGCTCTTCTTTGTCAGAGCCTTACACGTTTACATTCTCAACTGCTCCATTTGAGATTATTCGCGTACAGCCACAAGATGGAAGCACCAAACAACCGTTGAACACGCTCCTCTTTATATTGTTGAATGCCCCGCTCGATACCTCCGGCATTCATCAGGCTTTCGCGATCACGCCTGCGGTGGAAGGGAACCTCGAAACCTTCCAGGGAAACACGTTGATTCGCTTCGAGCCGCTTGTCGAGTTCGCGCCATCGACGACCTACACGATCACCGTTTCAACGACTCTCCATGCACTCGGTGGTGTACCACTCGCTGCTCCATACACGTTCTCTTTCCGGACGGATGAGTTTCATCTGGTCATCTCCAGTCCGATGAATGGCAGTATCGGCGTTTCGCGAACACCGACGTTGTACTTTGGTTTCAATGCCGTGCTTGATCCAAATACAATTCCTTCTTCATTTGCCATTGCTCCTCCTGTTCCCGGCAGCCTCTCGTACGGAGATGCATCGACATCATTCGTCTTCCACCCGGATAGCACGCTCGCGCCGAGCACGACGTACACGGTGACGATCGGGCAGTCTCTCCGCTCTCGCGGCGGAGCGACTCCGACTTCACCGCAAGTCGTAACGTTCACGACCGGGAACTGAGACGATAGCTTCAAGTTGCATTTTGCTATAGTGGAAAGCCCATTGGTGTTATTGCTATTTGCGTTGGATTCTCTTACTTTCTTTCATCACGGTGGTGTCCTTCGTAAAGTCTCTCCGTTCTACGGCATTCATCAGAACATTAGCGCAGGCAAAGTCTATGCTTAAACAATTGGCTTTCACGATAGCTACAGTCGGCATTGTCATCCTCGGTTGTCGAGGACCCGAAGGTTCGGTTGGTCCTGCGGGAGATAATGCAACAGAATCGCTCACCGATCCGGCCATACAGCCGAAAGTCATTTTCACAGTGCCGGCGGCGAATAGCCTTGGTCCGTATCAGGAGTTCACATATCAGATGACGGTTCGATTCAATAAGATTATGAATCCCCTCTCTGTCAAACGCGCGTTGAGGATTTCCGCGCCCGCGGGAAACATCGTTATCGATACGACCAGCGTGCGCACTACCGGGGGTGATGTCTTTACCTTTACTGCGTTCGATACCACCGGTCGTTCATCCTTGAATCGATGGAAAGTCGGGCTTGTGTACACGCTGAGTGTCTCTGACAGCGCCATCGACATTAACGGCAACCATCTCCGACCGTCGTACGCGATGACGTTCTCTCCTGAGCCGTTCTTTCGCGTGCGAACGATTACTCCTTCCGATGGAGCTACCGATGTTTGGCTCGGGTCGCCTATCGCCTTTCAATTCAACGCACCTGTCGATTCCGGAATCGCCTCTTCGATACACATCGATCCTCCGAGCGCCGGATATTGGCGCTTCGATTACTACAGCGATTCTTCACGGTTAACGTTTACCCTCAATTCGTTGTTGGAAGTCGATTCGGTGTACACGATCACGGTCGATACGACGGCACATGATCGCGAGGCTCATCGCTTGCCTACGCCGTTCTACTCGACATTCCGGACGATTCCACTTCAGGTTTCGTATACATCTCCGGGCAACGGGGCCACAGTTGTCGGCCGGAACTGGGCCATCGACATAGTCATGAACGCCGAGTGCGATACGAGCTCAGTTCCCGCTGCATATTCCATCACACCCGCAACGGCCGGTCGATTGACGTTTGATAAGAATGGACTCGTGTTTGAATTCCAGCCTGCCGATAGCCTTCTGTCGCAAACCCAGTACACGGTGGTGGTCTCGACCGCGCTTCGTTCATCCTCAGGAAAGCATCTGAGGTCGCCATACACATTTTCCTTCACGACGGGGAATTGAGACGAATGACGATTGTCATGGCATACCGCTACGCGTTGATCGTTCTCGTGTGCATCTGTTGCGCGTGTCGAGGACCTGAAGGATCCATGGGCCCCGCGGGAGTCGGCGGTGAGGATTACTCTGCCTTGGCCGATTCCATTATTCAACCGCGGGTAATCTTCACCGATCCAACTGACCAAAGTATCGGACCGTTCGATGTGTACAACAGGATTCAGATTCGGTTTAACAAGATTATGGATGTCAACTCCTTGAAGCGCGCAATCTCGTTCAGCGCAGATGGAGAGAGCGTCTTTCTCGATACCACGAGCATTGCGACAGAAGAAGGAGACATCGTCACCATCAGTGCGAGAGATTCGGTGCGGATTGCTTCATTTCGATGGAAGATCGGTACGAGTTATACGCTGACCATTGCCGGTAGCGCATCGGATGTCAATGGAAACCATCTCCACGAGACTTTTTTGATGACGTTCATGCCGGAGCCGGTCTTTCGAATTCTCAGCGTCACGCCAAAAAATGGCACGACAAACGCAAAGCTCAACACTGTCGTACGGATTACCTTCAATTCGCCGGTTTCTGACACGATCCTGTCCTTTGTTACGATCACTCCGGCAATCTCCGGAAACTGGAGTCTTTCGAGTAACGCCCTGATGCTGTCGTTTAAGCCATTAGGGATAACTCGCCGCGGTTTTGATATTGGGACAACCTATGTCGTGGCATTGCCTTCATCGGCGCATGATCAATACGGAAATGTTCTTGTTTCAGACTTCTCCTCACGTTTCACGACGATTCCATTCCGGGTGTCGTCCTCATCTCCATGGGACGGTGCGACGGCAGTTTCACGCACAAGTATGCTGAGGCTGAATTTCACCGCGGCGGTGGATATACAGACTCTTCATCAGGCGATTACGGTTATACCGTCGACCGACATCATCATCGGGTATTCCTCCGCGCGATCTGTAGTCTACGTTTCGCCCGCATCTTCGTGGTTGCCGTTCTCACTCTACACCGTTACAGTTGATTCATCTCTTCGATCGGCCACAGGGAAGAACATGGCAGTCCCGTTTGTTCTCCATTTCACGACAGCTGAGTAATCTCCATCTATTTATATCACAGCGATCCATTGCAATTCTCCTCTTGATTTGATATTTTGTACGAAGCAGTTTTTCCTGCAGGCGACGTCACGTGACGTCGCCTTCCTTTTAATGTCAATGATAACATTCGGTTAGGTATGGAACAAGACAAACTCATCGTCAAGGGCGCTCGCGTCCACAATCTCAAGAACATCGATGTGGAGATGCCGCGCGACGAACTTATCGTCATAACCGGTCTCTCCGGTTCGGGCAAATCCAGCCTTGCCTTCGATACGATCTACGCAGAAGGACAGCGACGGTACGTCGAAAGCCTCAGCGCATATGCGCGACAGTTCCTCGGGTTGATGGAACGACCCGATGTCGATAACATCGAAGGACTCAGTCCTGCGATATCCATCGAGCAGAAGACCGTCTCCCACAATCCCCGCTCCACCGTCGGTACGGTCACGGAGATCTACGACTACCTCCGTCTTCTCTTTGCGCGGGTTGGTATTCAGCACTGTTTCAACTGCGGGCGTGTAGTTCAGAAACAATCTGTCGATCAGATTATCGATGCCGTCATGGCGTATCCGCATGGCACGAAGATTCAAATTCTCGCGCCGGTGATTCGTGGACGCAAAGGGCACTACCGCGAGTTGTTCGAACAGATTCTCAAGGATGGATTTCTCCGGATCCGCGTCGATGGCGAGGTACAGGAGATCGGGAAGGGGACGCAAGTGGATCGGTACAAAGTCCACAACATCGAAATAGTTGTGGATCGTCTTGCCGTTCGTCACGATATGCGCTCCCGCCTTGCCGATTCTGTCGAGACGGCGTTGCGGATGGGTTCCGGACTCGTGATCGTCAATTCGCTGAACGAACGTGGTTCACGTACCGGGAAGATAAGGGGAAAGAAAGATAATACCGACCAGCTCTTCAGCCGGCACCTTGCATGTCTCGACTGTGGCATCAGTTATGATGAGCCTGCGCCGAATTCCTTTTCCTTCAACTCACCGTATGGCTCGTGTCCGACGTGCCATGGCCTTGGGGAGACGAAAGAATTCGATACACGATTGATCATTCCTGATGACAATCGCAGCGTCAATCAAGAAGGATTAGCTCCTCTCGGCAAGCCTCGCGAAACATGGCTTTGGAGCCAGGTACACGCAGTTGCCGCTCGATTCGAGGTCGATCTCGATACACCGATCAAGAAACTTCCGAAGAAGGTCATCGATATCTTTCTGTACGGTGGCGGCGACGATAAATTTGAGATTCAGTACCGCTATCAGACGGGAAGGATCGTAACCTATCGTCAGCGGTTCAATGGCTTGATCGAAACGCTCAAGCACTATTTCGATGAAACATCCTCTGAAGGAATCCGGCAATGGGTCGAGTCGTTCATGAACACGACGCCGTGCCCGGCGTGCAACGGTGGACGGCTGCGAACAGAGAGCCTTGCCGTTCGGCTCAATCATGCAAAGACAAGAGAGAGCGTTAACATCCATGATGTTGTCCAACTGTCGCTCCGGAAAGCAGAGGCATTCTTTGCCGGCTTCGCGTTCACTGAGCGGCAGCAAGAAATTGCACACCAGATCGTGAAAGAAATTACGCAGCGTCTCCAATTTCTTCTCAACGTCGGCTTGGATTATCTTACGCTCGACCGCCCCACTCGAACCTTGTCCGGCGGCGAGGCGCAGCGCATCCGGCTTGCCACGCAGATCGGATCGCAGCTTGTCGGCGTGCTCTACATCCTCGATGAGCCGAGCATCGGTCTCCACCAGCGCGACAATCTGAAACTCATCGATAGCTTGAAAGAACTCCGCGACCTCGGGAATACGGTGATCGTGGTTGAGCACGACAAGGAAATGATCCAGAGCGCCGACTTTGTGGTCGACCTTGGGCCGGGCGCGGGCGAGCATGGCGGACATGTGGTGACAACGGGAAAGCCGAACCAATTAAAAATGAAAAATGAAAAAGTCAAAAATGGAAATGGGTTCGATGGCAAATCATCAACAGCATTGTATTTGATTGGTAAGAAAAGGATCGAAGTTCCTCTTCGTCGCCGGGATGGAAACGGTAAGCGTCTCTCACTCCTTGGCGCTTCGGGAAATAATTTACAGTCGGTCGATCTCCACATTCCACTTGCCAAGTTTGTTGTCATCACCGGGGTGAGTGGCTCGGGGAAATCGAGCCTGATTTCGGAAACACTTTACCGCATCCTCGCTCGGAAATTCTACAAATCGAAAGAGGTTCCGCTTTCCTACAAATCCATCGAAGGACTTGCCCATATCGATAAAGTGATCGATATCGATCAATCGCCCATTGGGCGGACGCCGCGCTCGAATCCGGCAACCTATACGGGGCTCTTCACCTTTATCCGCGATCTCTACACACAGCTTCCGGAAGCGAAGATCCGGGGCTACAAGGCAGGTCGTTTCAGCTTCAACGTGAAAGGAGGACGTTGCGATGAGTGCGAAGGCGACGGCGTCCGGAAGATCGAGATGAACTTTTTGCCGGATGTGTACGTGTTGTGCGATGTTTGTAAAGGAAAACGCTATAATCGCGAGACACTTGAAATCGTGTATAAGGGGAAGTCGATTGCCGATGTATTGAATATGACGGTCGAAGAGGCCGTAGGGTTCTTCAGTGAGATCCCCCGGCTTCAGCGAAAGCTCCGGACACTGCATGATGTCGGATTGGGATACATTCGTCTTGGGCAGCAAGCGACAACACTTTCCGGCGGCGAAGCGCAGCGCGTGAAACTTTCGACAGAATTATCAAAAGTGGGAACGGGACAAACGCTCTACATCCTCGACGAGCCGACAACCGGTCTTCACTTCGAAGACATCCGCATGCTGCTTGCCGTGCTGAACAAACTGGTGGACAAAGGAAATACCGTCATCGTCATCGAGCATAACCTCGATGTCATTAAAACTGCAGATTGGGTTATCGATCTCGGTCCGGAGGGAGGAGAAGAGGGAGGAAAGATTATTGCAGAAGGGACGCCGGAGGAGGTGGCGAAGGTGAAGGTTTCTTACACGGGGCAATTTCTCAAACAGGAGCTTAGCCTTACATAGAGACAAATGGATTTTCTTTTATGTAAAACCTCCACCTCTTTTCCCTTCCATTCTTGATCCCAATCCTCGTCGTTGAAACGATTTGTGTTGAAGGAACTTTTTTGCCATCTGGCAAAAAAATCTCCAGCTTGCTTTTCTTCGATCAATGAAGTATACTGGATTCAGGATGCGTATGAACGCCAAGCCTCGACCAAATCACCGAATCTACATTCAGATCCTTCGTCGATTGTCACCGGAGCAACGATTGCTCAAGTCTTTCGAGCTGTCGGATTTTGTCAACCAACTCTTCATCCACGGTCTGCGTAAACGTCATCCCGACGCATCGCCGTCCGAATTTCACACACTGCTTCTCAAACGCCTCGATAAATGCCACAACAGGAACTATTGAGAAACGTCGTTCAGGTTCTCGTTGAGAATGACATTCAATACATGATCACCGGATCAATGGTCTCTAGCATGCAGGGTGAGCCGCGGTCAACGCACGATATCGACATCGTCGTCGCAATTTCGAAGTCAGCGGCAAGACAGTTGGCTGAAGCGTTCCCACCACCCAGATTCCATCTCGACGAGGCAAGCATCGTCTCCGCGATCGAGTCGAGAAGTATGTTCAATCTCATCGATAGTGACGAAGGGGATAAAGTTGATTTTTGGACATTGATGGACACGCCCTTCGATCGATCTCGATTTGCCCGGCGTGTGACGGAGAAGCTGTTCGGAAGTGTTCTGCACGTGTCAGCACCCGAAGATACGATCCTGGCAAAACTGGCATGGGTGAAAAAGTCTGGAGGGAGCGAAAAGCACTTTACAGATGCACTTCGGGTTTATGAGGTTCAGCACGACGCGCTCGACAAAAACTATCTCGGGGAATGGGTGACTACCTTGCACGTTGCAGATATTTGGAAGCGGTTACTTGAAGAGGCAGAGCTTCCTTAGCACGTCGTCGCCTTTACTTCCGCGAGACGAATGGGTTCCTCTTGATGTAGAATCGCCATCGCAACTCACGTCCCACCGTGATGCCGATGCGTGTCGTCGCTCTGGTCGAAGAGCGTGAAATGTTCTCGCCTTCCGTAAGGAAAATAAGGTTGCCGCGAAGATTGATTCCATTCTCATTCTTTCTGATCCCAAACGCCTGGCACAGTTTCGCCGGCCCGTTCGTCAGCATCCGATAATCCGTTTCATCCGTTAAATTCGTTGTGAATTTTCTGTTCTTCCACATCATCTCAATGCCTTCAATCGGTTCAATGGCTCTCAACAAAACAGCGTGTCCGATTCCCTCTTTCTCCGTTACCACATTGCAGCAGTAGTGCATGCCATAGGTGAAGTAGACATAAAGATGCCCGCCTTCCTTGAACATGACTTCATTGCGCTTGGTGAGACCTCGGTAAGCGTGACTGGCGGGATCTTTCTCGCCAAGATAAGCTTCTACTTCGATAATCTTGCCGATGAGTGTGGATCGTCCTAGTTTCCGAACGAGGTGTTTGCCAAGCAGATCCTTTGCGACCGTGAGAGTTGGACGACGGTAGAATGAGCGGGGGAGTTTCTTGAGTCGAGCCAAGGAGACCTCACCTATAATCCTCTCCTACGAGGAGAGGATGCTTTGGCTTCGGAAAAAAACAGGCCTACGGCCTTCTTCTCTTAGGAAAGGGCTACGGTCTGCGACTCTTCGATCTACGATCCCGTAGGGAGTCGGTAGACTCGTAGAGGTAAGGTCTGACGGGATCATCGCTTCGAGAAGTCTTTGATGATTCGCTCCACATCTTCTTCAGAAATGCCGGAGCCGAGCGTGCGGCCGTCGTCTTTTGATTCAGAATGCGAGAGCTGTTCCTCCTTCTTGTGTACGGGCGCATTGCCTGCCTTCATGCGGATGCGCTCGTCGATTTCTTCCATCCACGATTTGGAAGGAGAGGGTTTGGGCATAACCGGAGGAATGTTATGACTCGTGGTCGGTTGGATTTCCGGCTTCGAAGCGGGCAGGGTTTTCGTCTCTCCTTCGGGAGGATTGATCGGGCGAGTCTCGAACGCGAGCCGCTTAACGTTGATCATGTGTTTCGCCGAAACGTTTTCTGAAATGATCGATCCGCCGAACGTACCCGGTCCCAGTGTCATCGATGGGAGAAGTTCGTTCGTATATCCGACAGCGCCGAGCGCAGCTTGGGTGTTGACAAGAATTCTGAATGCCGGCTTCTCGAGCGCGAACTTCATGATGATGTCTTCGTCCATCGAGTGGATGACGAGCGTGTGACCGATCCCGCCGAACTCCAGCAGCTCGATGCAGCGCTCGCACCCTTCTCGCCAATTGTCGACGGTGTAAAAGGAGAGTACGGGCGAAAGTTTCTCGCGAGACAACGGGTATTCTCGCCCGACAGCGCTCAACTCGGCGACGAGAACTTGAGTTTCTGCAGGAACGTTGATGCCGGCGTTCTTGGCGATGTACGCGGCAGGCTTTCCAACCATGTTCGGATTGATCGCGCCGCGCTGATCGAACATCAGTCGACTTAATTTTTCATTGTCGTCACCTTCAACGAAGTAGCAATTACGCCGCTTGAATTCTTCCACCACAACAGTCTTGACGGCAGCGTCGACCACAACCGATGCTTCCGTCGAACACAACACGCCGAGATCAAATATTTTTCCTGACACGATGTCCGCCACGGCTTTCCGGATGTTGGCGCTTTTTTCGATGTAGGCAGGAACGTTACCGGAACCGACGCCGTAACACGGTTTGCCCGAACTATACGCGCTCTTCACCATCGGATTGCTGCCGGTGGCAAGGATCACCGAGATAAGTTTGTGCTTCATAAGCTGGTTCGTCGCTTCGAGCGTCGGCTCGTTGATGCAGCCCATCAACCCTTGCGGCGCGCCGGCAGCCTCCGCAGCCTGTGCAATCACATTCATTGCTTCTGCGGTACACTTCGCAGCGCGCGGATGCGGACTTGCAACGATACCGTTGCGTCCTTTTACCGAGATGATTGCCTTGAACATGACGGTCGACGTTGGATTCGTCGAGGGAATAAGAGCACAGACAACGCCCATCGGCTCGGCGATTTCGATGATGCGCTTCTCACGATCCTCACGAATCACTCCGACCGTGCGGAGGTCCTTGATGGATTCCCATACGCGCCGCGTCGCAAACTCGTTCTTCTTTTTCTTGTCGTCCGGCTTGCCGAAGCCTGTCTCTTCGTGCGCCATGCGGCCGAGGCGCTCGGCGGCTTCGTACCCGGCGTCGGCCATCGCTTTCACGATCCGGTCGACGCGTGCCTGGTCGTATGCACGGAATTCGATCTGCGCTTGCTTGGCTTTCTGCACAAGGTCGCGCATTTCTTGTATGGACTGGAGGTCTTTGTCGAGGGGCATTGGCAACTCCTAAAGGTAGAGCAAATGGAATTCTCTATCAGTACGACGACTTCAAATGTGAACGGAAAGAATATACAGAAAAGAGAATCAAGAATCCATGTACGCTTAGAGCAAATCCCCCGATGTCCAGAGGTGAAGCCCCGTTCGCTCTTCCCGCGCACGAACAAGTTCCGCGCCATCAAACTCTTCTATAAACACTTCACACGCGAAGAGTTTCGTTCCCGGCATCAAGTGTCCGCCGAAGACTCTGCCTTGCGGATCGCCGAGAACAATATGAGCGTGTACGAAGGGTTTCCCATCTCGCATGCTAACATTGCCGAAGAGATTCAGGATCTCCATTCCGCCGGTGAATTCCAACGGATTGTACGTCTTCGTGCTTTGGTCGTAGTAAGCAACGCGCGCGAACGTGGTTGCTCCGAGTCCGTGGATGCGACCGAGGCAGATGTTCTCTCGCAGGATAATCTGTGTCAGCCCATCATACAAATCGGATCCGTATGGAAGCTGACCCATGAGTGTTCGTTTGACTTTGTAATTCGTCATTGGTCATTCGTGATTGGCCGGAGGTTGGCAAAGTCGAGGCCTTGCTGTGAGGAGGGCGAAGGGCGTTTCGGGAGATGCAGGTGCGTGTACGTCATCTCCGTTACTTCCCTGCCGCGCGGTGTGCGCACGAGAAATCCTTCCTGGATCAGGTATGGCTCATACACTTCCTCGATCGTGCCAGGTTCTTCTCCGACTGCAACAGCGAGCGTGTTCACGCCAACCGGTCCCCCCTTGTACTTCTCGACGATTGTGGTAAGAATGCGTTTATCCATCTCATCCAAACCAAACTCATCGACCTCCAGTCTATTGAGCGAATGCTCAGCGACCTCTTTTACTATGACGCCTTTGTGCAGTGCAAGTGTTTGCTCGCCTTGTGCGAAATCCCTGCAACGTTTGAGCAATCGATTGGCGATGCGCGGCGTGCCTCGTGAGCGTTTTGCTATTTCGCGTGCAGCAGTATCTTCACACTGAATGTGGAGAATGTTTGCCGATCGTTGGATGATCTTCTCAAGCTGGTCGGTTGTGTAGTAGTCGAGGCGGTTCATGATGCCGAACCGGGAGCGGAGAGGAGAGCTCAGCAATCCCGCACGCGTCGTTGCACCGACGAGCGTGAACGGTTCGAGTCCTAACTGAATTGTTTTGGCGCCCGGTCCGCTGTCAATCACAATGTCCACGCGGCGATCTTCCATCGCAGAGTAGAGGTACTCTTCGAGATTTACAGGGAGGCGATGGATTTCATCGATGAAGAGAACTTCCCGTGGTTTGAGTGATGTAAGGATTCCTGCCAGGTCGCCGGGTTTTTCGAGCGCCGGGCCGGATGTCGTCTTGATACCTGCACACATCTCGTTGGCGATGATGTAGGCGAGCGTGGTCTTGCCGAGGCCGGGAGGGCCGGTCAAAAGAACATGATCGAGACTTTCACCGCGCATTTTTGCTGCGGTGATGAAGACCCCAAGATTGTCGACAATCTTTCTTTGCCCGACGAAGTCTTCGAAACGCAGAGGACGAAGAGTTCGATCAAGCTCGACTTCGTTCTCAATCGGTTCCGGAGTTGCCTGGTCGGATCGTTTGGTCATGGAACAAAATTAAGGAGAAAGGAGAAGAATAGCAACAGTACCTTCCCGATGGATCAGAATTACTTCGAAGTGTGTTTCAGTGCCCGCTTGATCAGTTCCTCCACAGTCAATTCTCTTCCGTGCAATTCGTTGAGGACTGTTCGTATTGCTTTCTCTGCAATGCTTCGTGGATATCCTAACGACATCAGGGCGACGAGAGCCTCTGATCGCGACTTCAACTGCGCGCTTGTTGGGGTTGTTCCGGTCATGTCGACGATGTCTAACTTGCCCATTTTGTTTCGTAACTCGAGAACGATCCGTTCGGCAGTTTTCTTTCCTACACCGGAAATTGATGTGAGTACAAGAATATTACCGCTCACGATCGCCTCGCGCAATTCCGCCGGACTCATTCCGGAAAGAATTCCTTGTGCCATCTTAGGACCGATGCCTGAGACAGATATAAGTAAGCGAAACAAATCGCGCTCTGCTTCCGTCGCGAAGCCGTAGAGTTGCATCAAATCTTCGCGCACGTGGAGATGCGTGAGGATGGTGATGGCGCTGTCGGATTCATGCAGTTTTTCGGATGTCGTGATGGAAACGTTGACACGGTAGCCCACGCCATTGACATCGACGACGATTTCAGTAGGCGACCTATGAACGATCTTGCCGCGGAGGTGGGAGATCATGACCGGAAGGGGGACAGAACTTTCTCGGGATGCGCGGAGAGGAACGTCTTCCAGCTTTTGAATGTGCCGTTGGAGCGTTTGACAAGCCGCCGATGCATGTGGCAGACGGCAACGGCCAGTGCATCGGTAACATCATAGCGCTTGGGAGATTCTTTCATGTGCAGAAGGGATTTTATCATGTATTGCACTTGCTGTTTCGACGCCGTTCCGGTTCCCACGATCGCTTTTTTCACTTCGCGCGGAGAGTATTCGTATGTCGGGATACCATGGTTAACGGCTGCAAGCATTGCGACGCCACGCGCATGTCCGAGCTTGAGCGCCGATTGAGCATTCTTCCCATAGAACGCAGTCTCAAGAGCAAGTTCATCGGGATGGAACCGATCAATGACGCTGCTGAGAATGTCATGAATGAGTTTCAGGCGTTCCGGCATTGCTGTGGCGCTATCGTTTGTGATCGCATCACATATGATGACACGAATACCGGTTCCGCGAGTTTCAATAACTCCGTAGCCTGTGATGAGAGTGCCGGGATCAACGCCGAGAATGACCATGAGTGCAGGTAAAATTCAGAATTAAGAATGAAAAAGTCCACACAAGTAGCAGGAAGGTGCGAATAAGCAACAACAAATGATTCTTTGCTCAGCGCTCAATGCTCGCAGCTTACTCAGCGTTGAACGTCGCCATGATCCTTTCATCGATGTCGAAGTTTGCATACACATGCTGGATGTCGTCATGATCTTCGAGGGACTCCATCAATTTCAGGATTTGTTCAGCCTCTTTCCCTTCAAGATGAATAGTGTTCTCAGGGAGCAGCTGGACTTCTGCTTCTTCCGGCTTAATCCCCTTGGTATCGAGCGCCTTACGGACAGCTTCAAAGCTCTCCGGTGAGGTGATTATTTGATACGAGTCTTCATCTGTCCGCATATCGTCAGCGCCGGCTTCGAGAGCAATTCCCATCACATCGTCCTCGTTGAAGCTCTCACGAGCGATCGTCATCATGCCTTTGCGATGGAACAAACGGGAGACCGAGTTCGCGGCGCCGAGTTTTCCGCCGTACTTCTCAAGGAGATGGCGCACTTCTGCGACGGTGCGATTCGTGTTGTCAGTGACCGATTCGATCATGATTGCAACGCCCCCGGGTCCAAAACCTTCGTAGGTCACCTCCTCGTAACTAATACCGGGGAGTTCGCCCGTCCCACGCTGGATGGCGCGCTTGATATTCTCTGCGGGCATGTTTGCTGCCTGTGCCTTCTCGATTGCAAGTCGTAGGCGCGGATTGCCTGTCGGATTGCCGCCGCCATTGCGGGCAGCGATGGTCATTTCTTTGATGAAACGCGTGAAAATCCGCCCACGTTTGGCATCGTTCACGCCTTTCTTTCTCTTAATCTTCGCCCATTTATTGTGGCCTGACATTGCTAAGCACCCTCTGTATATTGTACAGACCGGGGACATGGGTAACACTTGTTCGGAGACATGGTAAACACTTATTTGGACATGATCAACAATCAAACGGAGGTTGCTCATGCCCTGGAAAGCAGTGTCTGCCATGTCGTTACGTGTAGAGTTTGTTCATT
>JACOSY010000001.1 GCA_016178595.1 Ignavibacteria bacterium | reverse complement strand
AACGACGTAAACGTGTAGACCACCGGATAGTAGTGGATACACAACCCGTCATGCAGCCGCGTCTCAACCGGATATCCGCTCCGGTTGAAATGGTTGAAGGGCGGCACATCAGGCACAGTCGCATGATGAGTGAGTGAATCGCACTGGATGCCGACAAGCGTTCCATCGGTCGTCTCCTCGCCGCCAACGCCAATGTTATCGTACTGGAATTCGATGACGCCGGTATTACGATTCAGAACAACACGGAAGACTGCGATGTCGCTCTGTGCATCGCTAATGCTGGCGGTTCGGAAGATCCCATCCGCCCGTTGCAAAACCATTCAAGTTCACATCATCAGTATCAGTTGCACTCTTGGTCAGTGCCATGGCGCCATTCACACCGATCCAGGCATAGTTGACGGTATCACCATAGTACACGAACGGGCCGCCAAGC
This sequence comes from Ignavibacteria bacterium, assembly GCA_016178595.1. GTDB lineage: Bacteria > Bacteroidota > Ignavibacteria > UBA10030 > SZUA-254 > JACOSY01. Next base: position 34,441 of record JACOSY010000001.1, on the reverse strand, counting down.
GAGAAGGGGCCTGCGGTGCCGTCATCGCCGCGGTGAGAACCGGTTCCCGCTCTCGCAGAATCGACGAACCAGTCTGAGGCGCCGATGGCGGGTGCCGAGTGAATTGATGCCGGTGTGCAGGTCGTCGTTGTGTCAGCACGATAATATAAACTATTCGGGCTAATTATACGGTATGTATTCAATCCGCTGGAATCGGCCAGGCCTAGGGAATCGACTGCAATAATGCGATATGAGACTGTCGATCCCACAGACTGTCCGGGGATGGTTGCTTCCCACTGATCGGCGGTCAGGTAAAGCATTGGAGAAACCTGCGATGCGCCGCCGTTGGCCGTGTATCGTATGAAGGCCGATTGTACACCTGCGCGCAAAGTATCGAATGCATCACAATCCGTGATGACGGCTGTGAAATCTCGGACATCTGTCGAGGTCGTATTATGAAGTGGTTCGCTAATGATGTTCGGTGGAGTATTACTCGTGGGAGTCATACTATACCAAAAGAGCAAGTTCCATTCTCCGCGTGCGACCCATCCCTTACAAACTGCTCCGGGAAAGACTGCCACGTTTTCATAAAATTTCCAGTCGTGCGTTAGGAGAGGATCTGGCTCGAGACTCCGTGTAAAAACGTCAGCCGTACTTGGAGTACAGGCATCACCTGCATGTCCACCCAATCTTAGAGTTATGAAGAACCGATCTCCCTCTGTTACGTTGAGTTCGGTAACAAGATTGAGGTCAAATTTGTTGATCTTATTCGCGTGAACGTTGACCGGTACACCGGAGAGACCCCAAATTCCCTTAGCTATGGGCGGATATGATGGACCGGGTCCACTGGTCACCGTAGATTGCCACGTCGTATCGGGACCGGCAGCATCCTCAGGAAATGCAGCGATACCATCTTCCTGATCGGCTGTACTGAGGTAGTATCCCCAGCAGGTACTCAATGAAGGAGCGGGATAACCGTCATATCCCGGTCCATGACCGGTGTAGATGTTCGAATTGAATATTCGCAGCGATAGAGTGGACTCGTCGCGGCAAACACCGTTCATGATCCAATACACGGTGTCAATTCTCCCGCTCGCAGGTGCTTCGAACCACATGCCCATGATGTCTTTATGCAAAGCATACTGGCCACCACTTGCAGGGGGATACTTGAGAGGTTCGAATCCAAAGGTGGCTATGCCGCAGTCTTGAGCGGCAGAGAGAGAAGTAGCCTCTTTGATGATAGAAATCGCGCTGCTACCTTTCGTCAATGTAATCGCATCACCAAACTGATTGACGAGGAGTCGTTTTTGGGCGGAAGCAGGCTGAGTGAAGAGGATGGCAAAGAATAACAGAGACGGTAACGGCAACTTCTTCATAATTATCCTTTCAATAGGACGAAAATTGCCCTCCCTGTTCTATGATTGTGTATGATCTATTATCGTATTTTTTCGTTAGAATGTCAACAGAGGAAGATGGGATTTTACTCAACCCTTATTTATGGAAATGAAGCATTATTGTGGAAAATTATGCAGTCATGACGGGATATTTGTGTTAATAACTGCGAGGTGACTTCAGCGTTTTATGAAGTTCGCTGAACGATCGGAGAAGCTCTTCAGGGAGACGTTTGGCAAAGCGGTTGTATTCGAACATGTCACGGAACAGTTCCATCGTATCGTTTCCCGTGATTGTTGCAATGTGATGAAGAGATCTGAAATTGTGAGTTGAAGATGTAGGATTTGGCAGCGAAAGTTTACGAAGGCCGTGGCCAACGAATTGTGTCAGGAAAAGTGTCGATGCCATAAGTTTGTCGTGACGAAGAGGCGTCAATAGTTGTACATTCAATCCGCGTGCTCGAAGATAAGTCGAGAGGCGTTGAAGTTGTCTTTTCCGAATTCGCACGGGGCAGAGAACAATTGTATGTCCCATCAGACTTTTTGCTGCGCTATCTGGTCCGAAAAGAGGATGAGTTCCCAGAATTAAAACATCTTTGGGTAGAAGAGATTTCATCCAGCGAACCGGCTGTTCTTTTACCGAGCAGACATCGATAACGAGCGCCCCGATTCGAAGCTTGGGGGCAATTGTGGTAAGGACATCACAAAGTCGATTGATTGGAACGGAAAGAAGAACAACCGGCTTGGATGCCGCTTCCTCAAGAGACACACGGCGCATGCCACGAGCAAGTTGTACGGATTTACGAGGTTCTACAACGCACACCTGGAAATCTTTGCGGAGATGTGCAGCAGCGAGACGACCAAACCTGCCGTATCCGATGAGGGCGATTTCTTTACTCATACAACTTTCTGAATACGGCGAGCATTGTCAAAGATTGCCCGGTAAATGACTTCCACGAGCTTATCATCGAGATTGGCTTCCCCGGCAAGGGCAAGTCGTTTGGTGAGGATATCCTCTTCGCGTTTTCGGTTCGGGATCGGAAGGCGATGTTTTTTCTTTCGTCGTCCGACTTCACGGACAAGTTCCTGTCGTTCGCTGAGGAGCATCATAATCATATCGTCAGTGAAGTCGATTTCTTTTCGGAGTCGAGAGAGCGGGTTGCCATTGTTCTTCAACATTTGCTGTCGCATCAGATGATCGGCTATGACGAGTGCAATCATTGATTCCACAACCGGCACTGCGCGCGGGCAAAGACAGGGATCGTGACGACCTTCAACTTTGATGGTGCGGGCTCGTCCTTTGACATCGACGGTGTGTTGTGCTTTCGGGATAGAAGAAGGCGGCTTGACAACAACGCGGACGACGATGTCTTCACCGTTGGAAATTCCTCCAAGAATACCGCCTGCATAGTTCGTCTTCGTATGGATCTTTCCCGTCTTTCTGTCTTTTATAAACTCGTCGTTGTGCTCACTTCCGCGCATGCGGGCTGCAGCGAAGCCGGATCCAATCTCAAATCCCTTGATCGCCGGAATAGACATCAGCGCCTTGGCAAGATCGGCTTCGAGCTTATCGAAGACGGGATCGCCTAGTCCTGACGGACAATTCTGAATGATCGCCTCAACAATGCCGCCGAGCGAATCTCCTTCGTTCTTGACCCTGAGGATTTTTTTTGCCATCCGATCGGCAGCTTCACGATCCGGACAGCGGACAGGATTTTTTTCGATCTGATCATAGTCGATTTTTTTTGCAACGATCCCGCCGACCTCCTTCGTGTAAGCGATGATGCGAATTCCCCGCCGTGCAAGAATGTGCTTTGCCAGTGCACCTGCGGCAACACGTCCCGCGGTCTCCCGCGCGGATGATCGTCCGCCGCCGCGGTAATCTTGGATTCCGTACTTCGATAAGTAGGTATAGCCGGCATGGCCGGGGCGAAAGAGGTCTTTGATCGCATCATACGCTTTCGAATTCTGATCCTTATTCCAAATAAGAAGACAGAGTGGTGTGCCAAGCGTTTTCCCTTCGAAGACACCGCTGAGAATGTGTACTTGATCCGCTTCATTTCTCGATGTCGTGACGCTGCTTTGTCCGGGACGCCGCCGGTCGAGTTCCTTCTGAATCTCCGCTTCGGAAACGATCATGTTCGGTTTGACACCATCGATCAGAACGCCCACAGCTTTACCGTGGCTTTCGCCAAAGGTCGTGATTCGAAAGAAACTTCCGAGCGCATTTCCAGCCATGATTACTCCTTTGCTTCAATCTTTTTGAATTCTTCCCAGAAATTTGGAAAGGATTTCGAGACACACGTTGGATTCTTAATTCCGATTGCATTGACGCGCAAGCCGGCGATAGCAAAGCTCATCGCAATACGGTGGTCGTTGTACGTTTCAATTGTAGCTCCATGCAGCGGCTGTGGAATAATGACCAGCCCATCGTCAAGTACTTCCACCTTGGCCCCAATCCTCATCAGCTCAGTTGCGATTGCATGGAGCCGATTCGATTCCTTAAACTGCAGTTGTCCGATATTCGAGATTGTCGTGGGCCCGTCTGCGAAAGCCGCAACGACAGCAAGTGTCGGGACGCAGTCGGGTAAATGGTTCATGTCGACATCGATACCGCGGAGTTTTCCTCCGCGCACTTCAAGGCTCTCTTCGTGCTTTGTCACGATACAGCCCATATCGGAAAGCACGTCAATAAATTTCACATCTCCTTGAAGCGATTCCGGCGAGAGTTTCTTGACGACGATGCGGCCGCCGGTGATTGCCGCAGCGGCGAGAAAATATGTCGCTGCAGAGGCATCCGATTCGATGTGAAACTCACGGCCGATATATCGTTCCTTGTTGCTCACATGAAATATGGAGAAGTCGCTGAAATCGATCTCCGCCCCGAAGGAACGCATGACGTGCAGCGAAATGTTGATGTAGGGAAGCGAGCTGAGCTGTCCCTTCACATGGATGGAGGCCGGTCTCTTCGTGTACGGTGCTGACAATAATAACGATGAGAGGAACTGACTGCTGATCGTTGAGTGAACATCGATCCGATTCCCATTGAACGTTCCGCCATGAATTGTTACGGGTGGGCAACCGTTCTTGCTGCTGCACCGTATGCCGGACATCCGCAGGGCGTCGAGAAGGTCGTTGATGGGCCGCAGCTGCATGCGCTCATCTCCTGTAATCGTCGTATCACCCTGTGCGAGGCACGCAAAGGTTGAGAGAAAGCGCATAGCAGTTCCGGCATTGCCAATGAAAATTTCCTTCGATGGAACCGTGAGGGAACCTCCCGTTCCCTGGATGTGAACGCGGTGGTTTTCTTTTTTGACGCCAACGCCAAATTCCTTGAGCGCTGCGATTAAGTACTCCGAGTCTTCGCTCGGTGATGGATTGATGAGAGTCGATGCACCATCGGCAAGAGCTGACACAATGAGCGCACGGTTCGTGTAGCTCTTCGATGGCGGCACTTCCACGCTGGCATTGATACGAGTAGTGGGTCGAATCATTCGAACCGTATCAGGTGTCATCGAATTGATTCCTGAAAGAGACGAGATTGGAAATTGGCTTGTTCTTCAAATAGTTCCATGCCTGAAATCGTTGTGCAACCTGCCAACCGTGCCGATCGGAGAAGAGGAGTTGTGGGCGGTGAATAGACCGCATCGAAAACAATCGTTCCTTTACGAAGAATTTTTCTGGGAACAATCTCCCCGTCGGGTATCGATGACATCCCAACCGGAGTTGCATTCATAACGATATCTGTCGTCAGCGAGGAAAGATCATTGAGCAATGCCCACTCGCAATTGAATTCGGAAGCGAGTGCCTTTGCTTTCCGCGGGGACCGCCCGGCTACAGTAACGTGTGCACCGTTCGCAGCCATCGCGTAGAGCATTGTTTTTGCCGTTGCTCCAGTTCCAAGAACGAGCGCTCGTTTTCCTCGGAGGGATGTTCTTTTCCTTATCACGGAAATAATGGCCGGTAGGTCGGTGTTATAACCAATCGCTTTTCCTCTTCTCATGATGATGGTATTGACGGAGGAAATACGACGGGCGTCGTCTTCAAGACGATCAAGCAGCGGGATAACATCTTGCTTGAACGGCATGGTGACACTCGCGCCCGAGAGAGTAGCGCGGAATGCCGTGAAGAATTTCCGAACATCATCTACCAAGAAATTGACATAGACGGCGTTGATCGATCTCCGGTGAAAGAATGCATTGTGATAATGAATCCCGCGACTGTGGGAGACTGGATTTCCGACGAGACCGAATATCCGTGTCCGTCGATCTAAAGTATGAACTTGGTAAATCTTTTTCAAGTCCGCTGCGGTCAACTGGCCCGGCGCAGTGCATTCGGTGGATGTGAACGCAGCGTACATTAGATGACAGCCAAAGATGCCGCCGAGAATCCTGCTGATTTGTCCTCGTTCGGCCATACAAAAAGCCGCAGTCTTTTGCTTTTCCGCACGAGAACGTTGAAGAATATCGAAGAGAAGGCGGTTATCGTTAATATCGCTTGCTGTTGTAGCGATTTTGATGATGTCCGCACCATGCTTGCTCAGCTTCGTGTAGATGGAGTGAATATTCCTCGGAGTGTTTTCAAAGTTATGGTAGGAAACGATTACCCGACCTCGGCCTTTATTTTTGACAAGCTGACGAACAACGGGTGTACCCCAACTTGCCTCGACGTCAACGTACTCTGCGCCCAGCCGCAATGCAGTCGTAAGAATTTCAAGCTGATCCTTTCCATTGCCGTCAAAACGTCCGCCTTCCGAACGCCGACGGTTGGTCACGATTACTTCGGGCCTCGGTCGCCGCAACAATCGTTCGATGTCAAGATCATTGGCTCCATCGATCCGTAGTTCGACGAGATCGGTCTGTCGCGCTGCTTGTTTGAGTTTTGCGACTGCGTCCTTTGTGGAAGAAGGTGCAATGGAGATACACACTCTCATCGCTCAAACAACTCCTGTGCCCGAACACGGCTCATCGGAACCCCGACTCGTGCTTTGCCGATCTTTTCAAGAAGAGTATAATGGACTTTCCCCTGTTGTGTCTTCTTATCCCGCAACGTCATGTCGAAGATTGCAGTTGTTCTCATTTTCGCTGGAAAGGATGTCGCTAGTCCAAAAGCCTTGAGCGCATCTTCGAGTCGAGCAGCGTCGTTGCTGGAAAGAATTCCCAACGCAGTCGATACCTTTGCTTCTGCAGCCATGCCAATCGCAACTGCCTTACCATGTGCAATGCGATAGTTCGATACCTGCTCGACGGCATGCCCAATCGTGTGGCCGAAATTCAGAATGCGTCGGTAGTCGACTTCTCGCTCATCTTTTTCGACAACGGCTCGCTTGAGCTCGCAGCAGCGTTCGATGATGGCGTGCATGATGTTCGGATTCTTCCGCAGAATCGCCGCGCGGTTCTTCTCCAGAAATGTGAAAAGCTTGCCGTCGAGGATTGCGCCATACTTGATGACCTCTGCCATTCCGTTACGGAATTCACCGTCAGGAAGTGTTTTCAACGTCGAAACATCGATATAGACTTTCTTTGGCTGGAAGAAAGCGCCGATCAAGTTTTTCCCTTGCGGATGATCGACAGCGACTTTACCTCCGATACTGCTATCGACTTGTGCGAGGAGGGACGTCGGAATCTGGATAAACGATACACCACGATGAAGTGTCGCGGCAACAAATCCTGCAAGGTCACCGATCATTCCTCCGCCAAGAGCGACGATGACCGAGTTGCGTGTTGCTCCGAGCGAGATGAGTTGATCCTCAAGGGACTCTTTCATCGTGCGGTTCTTGCTCGCCTCGCCGGCGGGAATCCGTAGCACGTATGCCGGAGCTGTTCTTCCGGAGACGCAACGAGCAAAGGGACCTGCGTAGTGTTTCCCGACGTTCACATCCGTGATGATGAAGACGCGGGCATCGGGGTAGGTCGAGCGGATATCAGCTCCCGCTTCTGAAATATTGTTGACGAACCGGATATCGTACGAGTTGTCGATGATTCGTTTGAGATGAATTCGCATGGAGTGGCTTGAAAAGATTTATGAGTCGAGTGCCTCGCGGAGTGATCGGGCATATTCCACGGCATGATCGATGGCGTGGTGAGCATTCGCATTCTGCAAGATTTTCACAAGCGCGCTGCCGACAATGATGCCATCGCTTAATGCGGCAACCCGTCGTGCATCCTCAGGCGTCGAAATGCCGAAGCCGACGAGGAGAGGATTCTTTTTTACGGATGCTCGTGCTCGCCTGAGAAAACTTTCCGCTTGTGCTGCGAGTGCTTGTCGCTCGCCGGTGACTCCGGTGATTGAGACACAGTACAGAAATCCCGATGATGCTTGATCGAGCTGAACGAGCCGCTCCGGTGGTGTCGTCGGCGCGGCAAGGAAGATTGTGGCAATATCGCATTGCTGAGCCATCGTTCTATATTCTTCGCTCTCCTCCAACGGCATATCCGGGATGATTGTTCCATCGATGCCGGTTTCTTTGCAGGAGCCGAGAAACTTCATAAGACCGTACGCATAAATTGGATTTGCATATCCCATAAGAACAAGCGGCACATCGCTTTGTTTTCGAATCTCTCTTGCTATCTCCAATGTTTTTGGAAGACTCATCCCATTGCGAAGAGCAACCTCGGAGCTGTTCTGGATTGTCGGGCCATCCGCGATGGGATCGGAGAATGGGATGCCGAGCTCAATGAGATCGGCACCGGCATCGGCGAGTTGAATCACGAGAGGAACCGTGCTATCGGCAGAAGGGAATCCTGCCGTAACAAAAAGTGATAGTGCCTTTCGATTGTCACGGCGAAGCGATTCTAGTCGTTTGCTCAATCTATTCATGAGCTCGCCTTCTCCGCCTCACCCTTCACGAAGGCTCGCGTAATCGTTGGGAGATCTTTCTCACCTCGGCCGGAGAGATTGACGACAATGAGGTCGTCAACTGATGTTTGCGGCGACAACGTATCGAGATAGGCAAGTGCATGAGATGATTCAAGTGCCGGAAGGATTCCTTCGAGTCGCGTTAATTCAAGTCCGGCGGCGAGGGCTTCATCATCGGTAACGGAAACATACGCTACTCGTCCCGTATCTTTCAAATGGCTGTGCTCAGGACCGACGCCCGGGTAATCCAAGCCGGCGGAGATGGAATGAGCCGATTTGATCTGACCGTCGGCATCCTGTAATACGTAACTGTACGAGCCATGAAGAACTCCGGGTGTGCCTGCGGTAAGTGTCGCGGCATGATGACCGGACTCAACTCCCAATCCCGCCGCCTCGACGCCGATCATCTTTACATCGTGATCGCTGAGGAAATCGTAGAACAAGCCCAACGAGTTGCTGCCGCCGCCCACACACGCAACGAGGTAGTCCGGCAATCGACCGTGAAGTGCGTGCATTTGTTCTTTCGTTTCCCGGCCAATGACCGACTGAAAGTCGCGGACGATCATCGGGTACGGATGAGGACCGACGACCGAGCCGATGACATAAAACGTATTGCGGACATTGGTGACCCAGTCACGCAGGGCTTCGTTTGTCGCGTCTTTCAACGTGCGGGTGCCTGATGAGACGGGAATAACTTCTGCGCCGAGTAATTTCATCCGCGTGACATTGATCTCCTGGCGAGCCATATCCTCCGTACCCATGTAGACGGCACATTCGAGGCCCATCATCGTCGCAACAGTTGCCGTGGCAACGCCATGCTGACCGGCGCCGGTCTCCGCGATGATGCGAGGCTTGCCGAGGTACTTCGCGAGCAGGATTTGTCCGACAGTATTGTTGATCTTGTGAGCGCCGGTGTGGCATAGGTCTTCACGCTTCAGATAAATTTTCCCTTTGCCGTACTTCTTCGTCAGTTGACGCGCAAAGTAGAGTGGAGTCGGTCGCCCGACGTAATCTCGAAGGAGCGATTGCAACTCTTTTTGAAAAACCGGATCGCGCCTTGTTACGGCATACGCGTGTTCAAGATCCTGGAGTGCGGTGATCAGCGTTTCAGGGACGAAGCGCCCGCCGAACTTTCCGAAATGCCCGAGATCATCGGGCTGGTGATACTCATTGAGCGTCATTCGACTGCCTCGGCGTTGATGGCCGTTCTTGTGAATGTTCGATCCATGATTGGCGCAAGCTGCTCAAGCTTTTCCAATAGTTGCTTGAACTTATTGACCTTCAACGACTGGTAACCGTCTGAGAGCGCCATCGTAGGATCGGGATGTACCTCAATAATCAATCCATCAGCGCCGGCAGCTATTGCAGCCAATGCCATCGAAGCCACTCCATCCCACACGCCGATGCCGTGACTTGGATCGACAATGATGGGGAGATGAGACAACTTCTTGATGATCGGAATGGCATTCAGGTCGAGTGTGTTTCGAGTCGCCGTTTCAAAGGTTCGTATTCCTCGCTCGCATAAAATAACATTGTAGTTTCCGCCATGTAAAATGTATTCTGCCGCCATCAATAATTCTTCGATCGTTGCGGAAAGCCCGCGCTTGAGCAGCACAGGCTTCCGGAGATCGCCGATAGCTTCGAGCAAAGAATAGTTCTGCATGTTGCGCGCGCCGACCTGCAGGACATCGGCAACTTCGGCGACAAGCGGCAGCGTTTCCGTATCTTTGACCTCTGTAACGATCTTCAATCCTGTCGCATCCCTCGCATCTTTCAAATAGTGGAGAGCTTCCGTCTTGTATCCCTGGAAGGAATAGGGGGAAGTCCGGGGTTTATATGCACCGCCCCGGAGGAATCGAACACCCATCTCCTTCAGCGTGAAAGCGATGTCGATGATCTGCTGTCGTCCTTCGACCGAACACGGGCCGGCGATCATCGTCAGTTCTTTGCCGCCTACAACTTCTTCACCGACATGAACGAGCGAATCCTCCGGCTTTGCGTCCCGACTGACGAGCTTGAAGGGCTTGGTGACGGGAATCGCTTCGAGCACGCTCGCGAGCGTGAGGAATTGTTCCGCGTCGGGTCTGCTCTTGTTTCCGGTAATTCCGATCGCCGTCCGGTGGTCGCCGGGAATTTCGTGTGGAGTATAACCCAGCGAGCGAATCTTTTCTTTTACTCTCTCGATATCCGCGCGTGGGGCATCGAGCTTCATAACAATCAGCATGTGATATTCTTCAGATTATGTTCGTCTGTTCTCTATAATTTTTAAGGAAATGAGGATCGCAAGCGTTCAAAAAGCATTTGTAGTTTTGCCGGATCTTTTGTTCCCGGTGTACTCTCGACTCCACTGTTTACATCAATGGCATACGGTTGAACTGCGCGAACGGCTTCTATGACATTATCCGGATTCAATCCGCCTGCAAGTATCAATGGATGGAATTTCCGAATTTCTTTTCCAATAGTAAAGTCTGCAACGTCGCCGGAACCGCCATACTGACCATCCTTCGCGCCATCGAGCATGGCAGCGGCAATGGTGAAACGTTTCACGCTCTCAACCTCTTCCCATTTCCGTATCCGGAAGGATTTTATGACGCTGACCGAATAGCCGGTGCAATCGTCGGGTGTTTCTTCACCGCTGAGCTGGATCGCACGGATGGTGGTCGTTCGAATCACTTCCTCGATGAATTCGCGGGCCGCATTGACGAAGACACCCACAGGCGTTATGAATGGCGGAAGGTGCTGAATAATGGATGCTGCTACTTGTGGCGTGATGTATCGCGGACTTTTCTCATAGAAGATGAAGCCAAGAGCATCGGCTCCTGCTCGAACAGCAAGCGCCGCATCTTCGCTATTTGTGATGCCGCAAATTTTAACTCGTGGTTTCACGCTTCAATCCTTCCAACAACTCTGCAAGTACTTTGCCCGGCCCATCGGATTTCATAAAATATTCGCCGATGAGCGCTGCACGGATCCCGTGGTCCGAGAGTTTCTTGAGATCGTCCGAACTATAAATACCGCTTTCACTCACGAAGGTAATGTCCGACGGCATCAGCTTCGCCAGTTCAATCGAATGGTTCACGTCGATGGTGAATGTTCGCAGGTCGCGATTGTTGACGCCGATGAGTTTCATCCGATCGAAGTCAAGCTTATCGATCTCATCCGTTTCATACAATTCCACGAGTGCTTCGAGCCCCAATTCTTTCGCCGCTGCATGAAGATCTCGTAACTGTGATTTCTCAAGTATCGCTGAAATGAGAAGTACAGCGTCTGCGCCGGCGGACTTCGCTTCGAAAAGTTGGTATTCATCTAATATGAAATCTTTCCGCAGGATGGGCAAGCTGACAGCGCTGCGGGCTTTCTTCACATCGTCGAGTGAACCTGAAAAGAACCGCTCGTCGGTCAAGACGGAGATTCCTGCAGCGCCGTGCTCTTCGTATTCACGCGCAAGGTTCCTGGGATCGACATTATTATTGAGCGATCCGCCTGAAGGGGATGCACGCTTGATTTCCGCAATGATTCCAAAGACCGGTTGATCGTTGAGTGCGCGGCGAAGTGAAAACGTTTCTCTTTCAAAATATTCCGAGCCTGCCAAGTCCGAGATCGTTATGTGCTGTTTGCGTGCAGCGATCTCCTCGCGCTTATGTTCGACGATTTGCTGGAGGATGTTCATCCGTTCGTGAAATTCCTCAGCTTATTGAGTTTATCGAGCGCCTTGCCGGAATCAATCGACTCGGCGGCGAGCTGAATTCCCTCATTGATATCGTGTGCCTTTCCGGCAACAAGAAGTCCGGAAGAAGCATTTGCCAGCACGATATCGCGATGTGGGCCTTTCGTGCCCTTGAGTACGTCGATGGCGAGGTTTGCATTTGTCTCCGCTGTGCCGCCAAGGATTGAGGAACGTTCGACTCTTGGGAGCGGAAACGACGATGGATCAAGTTCATAGGTTTGAGGTTTTCGATGGCCATCGACATCATGAACTGTTGTGCGCGCGTGAAGTGAGATTTCGTCCATTCCATCATGCGAGCAGATGACGAAAACCTTGTCGACACCCAATCGATCGAAAACAGCAGCCATCTTCTCCGCGGCCTTCTGACTGAACGCACCCACCAGTTGGCGACGTACGCCTGCAGGATTGGTCATCGGCCCGAGCATGTTGAAGCACGTTTTGACGCCAAGCTCCGAGCGCGGTTTCGCCGCATACTTCATCGCAGGATGGAACAGAGGAGCAAAGAGGAATCCAATGCCAACGGCGTTAATACACTCTTCGACTTTCTCCGGCGGTAGCTCAATATTCACACCAAGCGCCTTCAACACGTCTGCGCTTCCGCAGTTGCTGGAGATAGACCGGTTGCCATGCTTTGCCACAGTCACGCCAGCACCGGCAACGACGAACGATGCAACAGTCGAGATGTTAAACGTTCCGGCTCCATCGCCGCCCGTTCCACACATATCAATAGCATCAGGATCATCGATAGAAACCCGTATAGCCTTCTCTCGCATGACTTCCACGAATCCCAGAAGCTCATCCGGTTGCTCCTCCTTCAGCTTCATGCCAATGAGAAGGGCCGCGATCTGTGCCGCGGTCGCATTTCCTTCCATGATCGTTCGCATCGCTGCCGCCGCTTCTTCGCGTGTGAGGTGCTGTCCTTCCGCAATTTTCTGGATGAACTGCTTCATACGTGTGCCTCGTGGGAAGCGTGAATCCAATTCGCAATAAGTTGATATCCGGGTTTGGTCAGAACTGATTCCGGATGGAATTGAATTCCTTCTATCGGATACGATGCGTGACGCACTCCCATGATGACGTTGTCGGCGGTTCTCGCCGTGATGTTCAACTCTTTCGGGAATCCTTCAGATGATATGACCAGAGAATGGTATCGGGTTGCCTCGAATGGATTCGGAAGTTTCTCGAAGATGCCCTCGCCTCCATGCTGGATGTAGGAAGTTTTTCCGTGCATCAATTGTGGTGCGTGAATAATCTTCCCACCGAACGCATATCCGATTGCCTGGTGACCAAGACAGACGCCGAGCACCGGAATGTAAATCCCGAGCGTTCGAATGAGATCGACGCAGATACCTGCATTCTCAGGCCGGCCCGGCCCGGGTGAAATGAGAATACGATTTGGTTTGATGGCTTCAACTTCGGCAACGCTCAGTGTATCGTTTCGAACAACACGAAAATCCTTTGTATGCTGGGCAACGAGCTGCACGAGGTTGTACGTGAAGGAATCGTAATTATCGATGACGAGTATCATCGCATCACTCCTTCCGCCATGCGGAGAGCTTCAACAAGCGCCCGCGCCTTGTTCATAGTTTCCTGGTACTCTCGTTCGGGATCAGAGTCTGCGACGATACCCGCGCCCGCTTGAAAATAAATCCGTCCGTTCGTCGCGAACATCGTGCGGATAGCGATGCACATATCCATATTGCCGGAAAAATCAAAGTAGCCGACGCCGCCGGCGTATATGCCCCTGCGCGTTTCCTCTAACTCGTCAATGATTTCCATTGCGCGGATCTTCGGTGCACCGGAAACTGTTCCTGCGGGGAACGTTGCCTTTAACACATCCACACACGATCTATCAGGCTGGACTTTTCCAATCACGCGCGACGCTATGTGCATGACGTGTGAGTATCGGACGATCACCATCAATTGATCGACAGTGACGGTTCCGGCTTCGCAGATTCGTCCCAAGTCGTTGCGGCCAAGATCGACGAGCATGACGTGCTCTGCCCGTTCCTTTTCATCTGCAAGCAGCTCATGTTCAAGCGCGATATCTTCGTCATCGGTTTTTCCGCGAGGCCGCGTTCCTGCAATCGGGTAGACTTCGCCGACGCCATGTTCCATCCGGACAAGTATTTCAGGTGACGACCCGATCACTTTGAATCCATCCAGATCAAGATAATACAGGTAGGGAGAAGGATTGATCACACGTAAAGCGCGGTATGCGTTAAAAGTGTCTCCATGGAATTCAGTCGAGAAACGTTGGGAGAGAACGACCTGGAAAATATCTCCATCATGGATGTACTGTTTCGCTTTGACGACGCTTGCTTTGAATTCCTCTGCCGTAGTTTCATGCTGGAGTCGGTCAGGGCACGCATGAAATTCCTGGGCCGGGGGATGTGTATTCCAGAGTTTCGCTTTGAGATTTACGATGTCGAGCATCGCTCGATCATACTGCCGGCGAAGATCTTGCTTGGAATCCAGCAAGACATGAACGATCAACGTTACCTGATGTTTAAGGTGGTCGAATGCAATAATGGAAGTGAAGAGACCGAGGATGCTATCGTGTAATCCGATCGGGTCGTTGACCTTGCACGGAATGTTTTCAATGTGACGAATCGCGTCATAGCCGACGAAGCCGACAAGTCCTCCTGTGAACCGCGGCAGCGATGGAAGAGATGGCTGGCGGTATTTGTTCACGAGCCGATTGACAAGGCCGAAGAAATTTTCACCGGATGTCTCTGTCCTTCCGTTCTCAGTAATGGTTGTCATCCGATCCCGGCACTTCAACATCGTTATTGGATCGCGGCCGATGAAGGAGTATCGTGCAACTCGCTCTCCACCTTCGACGCTCTCGAAGAGAAAAGAACTTGAGCTTCCTTCGCGAAGACGGAGATAGGAGGAAACAGGCGTGAGCGTATCGGCGAGCAGCGTTTCGCTCACCGGTATCACGTTGTACGATTCAGCCAGCGTTAAGAATTCTTCGAATGTCATTGTTTCTCTTTACGTCGCATAGCGTCCCTATAAAACACGAAACCCTTCCTGGTGGCACCAAGAAGGGCTTTCAAATTCTCATCATCAGTGTTACGCCGTTCTTTGACCACCAAGCGAGGAGGATACACTCCACCAATAGTAAGCGTACCAAAATCTTAATGCCGTATGCTTGATGGTTGCGTTCATAGATATAGCAAGGATACGAAGATTCTCGGTGATTGTCAAGTGAAAAATGTACTCGAATTTGCTGACGAGTATTATGATCAAACGTTGAAGCTGATAAGAATTTTGCGTATGTTGCAGATTAAGTCACTCCAACGGTCTCTCCTCGGAGGGTGAAATATTCGCCGGTGCTCCCTTGTGAGAGAGCGCCGGGGAAGGAGCAAAAAACTTATTGCCGATATTGAAACTATCTCGAATGCAAAACGTTTTCTCATATCATACAACTACTAGAAAGACCGACATGAAAACGCACATCCTTTCCTTCGCGCTTGTTGCCGTCATGGCATTCTCTGCGTCTGTTGCAGTCAGTCAGACCGGCGGCACAACGCAGGCGCTCGATCCTCTTGTGTCACACATCGATCCGACTGTGAAACCCGGCGATGATTTTTTCCTCTTTGCCAATGGGAAGTGGTTCAAAGACAATCCCATTCCTCCCAGCGAGCAAAGTAACGGACTCTGGCAGTTGATCCAGGATACGATCAATGCGCAGGTTCGCGACATCTGCGAATCGTCTTCGTCATTAACCACCGCCGAAAAAGGAAGCAACAAACAAAAGATCGGTGATTTCTTTTTTACCGGCATGGACAGCGTTGCGTTGAATAACAACGGCATCGCCGGTCTCAAAAGCGACCTCGCAATGATCGACGGCATTACGGATCTGAAAGGCCTCGCGCGCTCGGCGGCATATATTCATGGCGTTTCCGGTTCGCCTCTGTTCGGCTTTGGCGTCGGGCAGGATGATAAGATCAGCAGCAAGAATGCCATTTTTATTTCGCAGGGCGGATTGAGTCTCCCTGACCGCAGATATTATTTCGATGGCGACGCACATGCCGTCATGATCCGCCAGAAATTTGTCGAGCATCTTCATCGCATGTTTGTCATTATGGGATACGATGATGCCGGCGCGGGGCAGGCTGCCGAGCGTATGATGAAATTGGAAACCGCGATCGCCCAATCGTGCCGCAAACGGGAAGACACGCGCGACCCGCTGAAGAATTACAATAAGATTTCGTTCAAGCAATTGACGGAATCCACCCCCAACCTCGACTGGAGTATCTTTGCTGAAGGTGTGGGATTGCACGATCCGGATACGGTGGTCGTCGGTCAACCTGAATTCTTGACTGCACTGAACGATGAGCTCAAAACATTTTCGCTTGACGATTGGAAAAATTATCTCAAGTACCATCTCGTGCGCGGTCTTGCGCGCTACCTCGATGATAAAACATTTCTTGAAACGTTCAGCTTTTATTCCACGACACTTCGCGGAGTGCCGGAGCCAAAGCCTCGATGGAAGCGCGTCGTTGAACAAACCGACGGCTCTCTCGGCGAATTGATCGGCCAGGTGTATGTTGCCGACTACTTGCCCAAAGGAACCAAAGAAAAACTCCTGGAAATTGGGAATGCCATCAAAGATGTTTACGCCGAACGGATTAAGACATTGGATTGGATGAGTGATGCCACGAAGGTGAAAGCGCTGAAGAAACTCGGCACGATTATCATGAAGGTGGGCTATCCCGATAAGTGGAAAGACATGAGCAGTATGCACGTCGATCGTTCCTCCTATGTGCAGAACGGAAAGAGCGCCAACCGGTGGAGGTTCGATTACATGATTGCAAAATATGGGAAGCCGGTTGATCGCACGGAATGGGGCATGGAGCCTCAAACCTACAATGCATATTACAATCCTTCAAACAATGAAATCGTAGTGCCGGGTTGCAACATCATCGTACCGGGGTATGAACGGAAACTGGCTGACGATGCGCTGCTGTACTCCATTATCGGCGGCTCGACGTTCGGACATGAAATCACTCACGGCTTTGACGACCAGGGAAGCAAGTACGATGAACAAGGCAACCTGAACAACTGGTGGGATCCTGACGATAGCGCAAAGTTTTACGCCAAGACAAAAATGATCGTGAAACAATTTAACGAGTACGTTGCCGTCGACACCCTGCACATCAACGGTGAATTGACGCAAGGCGAAAATATCGCCGACCTGGGTGGCATCATGATGGGATATGAAGCGTTCAAGAAAACCAATCAGTACAAGAGCCAGGAAGTCGTTGGCGATTTACGTCCCCCGCAACGCTTCTTCCTCGGCTATGCATTGGCATGGATGGTGAACGAACGTCCAGAAGCTGTTGCCAATCAGGTTCGAAGCAACGAGCATTCACCCGTCAAGTTCCGCGTCATCGGACCGTTATCCGATATGCCGGAATTTTATGCGGCATTCGGAATCAAGGAAGGTGATGCAATGTGGCGTGCGGATAACGTGAGAGTGAAGATTTGGTGACGTAGAGGAGAATTGCGATGGGAATGTTTATTTCAAGCAAATTGAATGCAGAGTGTGTGTTCTCGCGTCATTTGTGGAGCGTTGAAGCTATCCAGGAATTTGCGTATGTTATGGCGGGATGACACCGATCATCTCGAGTACGCTCAATCATTCATAACAACGAAGGGAGTCGCATTATGGTTGCGCTTCGTATCGTTCTTCTCGCGGTCGTGCTGATCGTTGCGATCGTCGGCATCGTGCAAATGAACACGGAAGTCGCCTACGCGGCGTCGTGTCCGACCGGCTCGGGTTGCGGTTGCACTACTGCCTTTGCACCGGTCATCTGTGGAAAGCAAAAGTGCCGCTACGTCAACATGTGCCTCGCCACATGTGCCGGATGGACGTCCTCACAGTGCGTTGACGGCAATCCCAACTGAGATCGCTTCACGATTGAGATGCCGGGTCGATGCGATCCGGCATTTGTATTTGAATTAGTGTTGGGGATAGAGGTGATACAGCATGAAATACACCACAACGCCCGTCACCGAAACATACAGCCAGATCGGAAACGTCCAGCGCGCGATTGCTTTGTGTTTGGGGATGGCGTTCTTCAGTCCCCGGCGAAGAGTGATGATCGCAAGCGGCACAATGGCGGCTGCAAGTATGGTGTGAGTTCCGAGGATCGTGAAATAGACCGGCCTGATCCATCCTTCTCCCGGAAACCTCGTCGTGCCATGGTACGCGTGATATGTGAGGTATGAGATAAGAAACAGAATAGAGACTGAGAACGTTCCGATCATGCACCGCTTGTGAGCCTCGCGGTTTCCTTTCCTGATGAAGAAGTAGCCGGTAAGAAGAAGGATTGCGCTCGTGCTATTCAGAAGCGCGTTGATGGTTGGCAGGGATTCTATCATGCCGATATCCTCCTGGAGAGAGCAAGCGCATCGCGGATGAGATTCTTCATCGCTTCTTCATCTTCGCTATCGTAGTATCCGCGAATTTCACCCCGGCTATCGACGAGCACAAACTTCTGGCTGTGAATGATTGCCCCTTCGCCTTCGATATCGAGTCCGAGATGGAATCCATCCTTCGTGAGCGTATAGATGCTATCCTTTCTTCCGGTGAGAAAAATCCACTTTCCCGAGAGTGCATCGTGCTGCTCGGCGTATTTCTTGAGCACTTCCGGCGTGTCCGTTTCGGGATCGACGGAGACCGAGACAAGCTGGATTGCAGGCTCGGCTCGAACAACCTTCTGAAGATCCTTCATCTTCATGCTCATCACGGGGCACGCGCCGGCGCAGTCCGTGAAGATGAAGTCGATAATGCTCACCTTGCCGAGCAGGTTGTTTCGGGTGATAGTTTGATTCCGTTCTGATGTCAGCGAGAACCCGGGTACTACGCCAAAATTGGGGAGGAGAGCTTTCTTCTCAATGCGCGATGTCCAGTACCAGTAGCCGACAATTCCAACGCCGAGGAAAAAAGGAATGAAAAGGATGATGGTGAGAAACAATGTCTTACGAATTGCCATCGGTTATGCGGTCGTGGATTTGTGAACGATCACGGTCGAAAGAATGAACGTGAGAATGGCGAACAGGGTCGTCACCACGATTGCCACGGGCAACGATGCAAACTCGGTTCCGGCCGGATTCCTGGTAAGATACAAACCTTCCCGCAAAGCTGCCATCCCATAGGAGAGGGGATTGATCATCATGACTTTGCTCAACCAACCCGCCGCTCCCGAAGCCGGAAAAATCGCTCCGGAGAGTAGCCAAAGGGGAATCAGAAACAAATTCATGATAGCGTGGAAGCCCTGTGTTGAATCCATCCTCCAGGCAATGAGAAAGCCCAAGCCCGTAAGGCCGAAAGCAATAATAAAAATTACCAGCAGCACGACGAAAGCCGAGACAAAGGTCCAGGTAATTCCGATGAACGGACTCACCAACAGCATGAGGATCGCTTGGAGAACTGCGAGCGTTGTTCCGCCGAGTATCTTGCCGAGCGCAATCCCTGAGCGAGAAATCGGTGAGACGATCACCGATTGGAGGAATCCCTCACGGCGATCCTCGATGATCGAAATGGTGGAAAAGATCGAGGTGAACAGAATAATGAGGACGATCGTACCGGGAAAAAAAAATTCGAGATAGTTCATGCCGGATTGATCTGTGGGATGACGGAAGGAAGTCCCCAATCCCGAACCGATCAAAAACCAGAACAGAAGTGGCGAGCCGATGACCCCAATGATGCGGCTACGTTGTCTGTAGAAACGTACGAGCTCGCGCTGGCAGAGTGAAAAGGCTCCAAGAAATGTCGAAGCGTTGCCGCTCATCAATCGGTTTCCTCTCTATTGTTCCAGAATCGGTGACCGGTTTTCTGGATGAAGACGTCCTCGAGTGTCGGCTTTGCAAGTGTGACGGCGTCGATCTGGCCGGGGAATGCCTGCACGAGCTGTGGTATAAACTCGTGGCCGTGCGTGCGTTCAATGCGGATTGTACGATCGACCAGCTTCGGATCACCGCCAAACTTCTTCACGATCAATTCACGTAGTGCCGCCGGATCCCGGGATGTTACCGAAATAATTTCGCCGCCAATTTCGTTTTTGAGATCGGCAGGTGAACCCATAGCGACAAGTTGTCCGCGGTCCACGATCGCAATGTGATCACAGTGTTCGGCTTCATCGAGAATGTGTGTTGTGAGGAGGACTGTAACTCCTTCTGTATCGCGGAGTTGATGCAAGTACTCTGTAAACTCACGACGCGCTCCGGGGTCGAGCCCCGTGCTTGGTTCGTCGAGAATGAGAAGCTGCGGCTTGTGCAACAGACACTTTGCAAGTTCGACGCGGCGCTGCATTCCACCGGAGAGATTTTCGACGAGATCGTTCGCGCGATCAATGATCCCTACCTTCTCAAGTGCATCATGGATTCGTTGAGTGAGTTCATGGCCGCGCAGTCCATAGAGATGGCCTTGATGGCGGAGATTCTCTTGTGCGGTGAGCTTCTTATCCAGGCTCGGATGTTGGAAGACGATGCCGATAAGACGCCGGATTGCCTCTTGTTGTTTCCGTAAGTCCAAGCCAAGAACGGAAACTTGACCGGATGTCTGCCCTATGATCGTGGAGAGGATGCGAAAGAGCGTACTCTTGCCGCTGCCATTCGGTCCAAGGAGTGCAAAGATGTCACCGCGCCCTACAGTGAAGCTGATATTCTGAAGGGCTTGTCGCGGTTCCTTCTGTTTCCGCGTTGGCGGATACGAGTGACTTACCCGATCGACGATAATACAATGCTTGTCAGGTAAATTCCCTGTGGATGTTGAAAGATGAGCAGGGTGTGATGTTACCGTATGATGAAGCGTTCCGACCGTACAGTGCCTTACATCTTATCAAGTGAGAGAACAATCATCAGTGTTGGAAGGTACACCAGCGAAGCGAAGAACATGCGGCGAGAATAGACGTTAATTTTTCCGAGTGCTTCCTGCTCGAGACGACGTGAAAATCTGGAGAGCAATGAACCATAAACGAGAAAACCCGATCCGAGCACAAGAGCTGTAACGATGGAAAACATCCCCGTCATCCCGAAGTATGCAGGAGCGAGGCTTGCAGGAATCAAAACGATACAGTATAAAAGAATCTGGCGGCTCGTTCGCCTGCCGTGTTCATCCATCACGGTGAGAATTTTGAAGCCGGCTCGTGCATAATCCTTCCGGTACATCCATGCGAGTGAGAAGAAATGAGGCATCTGCCAGCAGAAGAGGATCGCAAAAAGTATCCAGGCTTCAACAGTAAGATCATTGCGGACCGCGGCCCAACCCATCATCGGCGGGATGGCTCCGGGAATTCCGCCAATCAGTGTCGACAGATGTGTCACACGCTTCAACGGCGTGTACAGGAACAAATACGTTGTCCACGTAATCGCACCGAGGAATCC
This sequence comes from Ignavibacteria bacterium, assembly GCA_016178595.1. Taxonomy (GTDB): domain Bacteria; phylum Bacteroidota; class Ignavibacteria; order UBA10030; family SZUA-254; genus JACOSY01. The sequence continues at coordinate 13,084 of JACOSY010000001.1, read as the reverse complement.
GGTGAGAAAATTCGTCCAGACGGAAAGCTCAATGATACCAAGGACTGATATGACAATTCCGAAGATGAGAACTTCCGAGGGGTCAAGGCGTCCGGCAGGCAGGGGACGACGCTCAGTCCGTTTCATCATCGCATCATACTTTCGCTCGGCATATTGATTGAGTGTTCCGGCTCCTCCGCCAACGAGCAGTGTGCCAAGCGCCGTATGGAAGAAGAGCCAATAGTTGAGTGAGCCAACAGTAGCTAAATAGAAACCACACAAAGTTGTCAAGACTGACAGTCCCGTCAACTCAGGCTTCATCAGTTCGATGTAGTCAAGAACTTTTCCACGAGATCGCGCATCGGCATTCCCCAGCACTTCAACGTCACTATTCATGCAGAAACCTCACCTGGTGAGAAAGATACTGCCGTCTGATGTTGTGTACGGATGCCGAATAATTTGCCGGATAATTTGCCGGATAATTTGATTGAGTGGAACGATGCCAGCACACATGTGACAAGGAGGAGAGCGCCAGTTGCAACATGTGCCGTCGTGACATCCACTGCCTTGAGTGATAACACTGTAAGCGCTCCAAGTGCTATTTGCAGAACGATCAGGCCGAACAGGACGTAACCCAACCGGGCTAAGCGCTTTGACTGTGACGAGAGCTTGAGCAGGCGTACTGCGGTCCATGCGATGAAGATTGCAGTAATAACTGCCCAGAAACGGTGAAGCATATGAATGATGATTTGACCTTGCGTAACGGCTCCATCGGCGGCTATCCGAATATCGGATTGAATGAGTTGTTGGTTATACTGATCCATCGCTTCCGGAGAAAGCGAAGGGAACAACTGTCCGTATGCAAGAGGGAAATCAGGGACGACCAAGCCGGAATGGGTGTGCCGCATCAGTGCGCCGAGGATCAATTGGATGTAGACGGCAAACGCCGTGATGAGAATGAGTTGTGGCAGCGAATTTTTTTTTCCTTCCCGTTGAAGGAGCGGCTGATCGGAACGCCACCACTTTGACGTGATCAAAGCCAGCGTGACGACAATTGCGAAGAATGTCTGTGCGAGTGTCGCGTGACTGACAGAGATAGCGGTCGGAAGCATCAAGAGAACGGTCAACCCACCAAGCACGCCTTGCAGTATCACTGTGCCGAGAGCGACGTATGATAGATTGCGAACCCATCTCCGATCTTCCTTCCGCCACATCCACATCGCAAGAATGACGGTGAGAAATCCCACGACGGATGCAATCATACGATGGCTGTGTTCATAAAAGATTCCCCCGACCATTTGATCGAGAGGGTAAGCGAACATGAAATGACCGTACGTTGTCGGCCAGTCAGGAACGGAGAGCCCCGACTGCGTGCTCGTTACCAATCCACCCGCAATGATGAGAAGGAACGTGCAGCAGGCAGTGAAGAAAGCGAAACGATGAAGGCCTTTGTTGTAGCCTTTCAATGATGAATCTCCTGACTTCCCTGAGCGGCAACGGTGTCTTGTGGTGCTGCTGCCGATGCTGTGGAATCCGGCGCTGCTTGTTGCGGTGCGAGAGACGCCTCTTGCTGATCGTACCATTCCTTAAATTTGTCTGGCGTTACAACGCTCACGTAGCCACGCATGCGGTAGTGCCCAAGCCCGCAGAGTTGTGCACAGGCGATTTCAGTCGGAGTTGCAGGAGCAAGAACGATTTCGTTGATTGCCGCATCTGCAAACTTTGTCAGCAGCTCTTCAGAAACCGCGTCGCCCTTTGCCGCAAGCTGGCTGCCGGACTTATCGGCGTAGTCCTGCATCACGACGAAGAGGTCCATGTTGGAAATCTTGCGCACATTCACTTCCTTCATGCCGGTCTCTACAAGTTTCGTCACGACATCCTCTGTGAGTACATCGTTCTTCGCAACGATCGAATTTCCGCTGCTGTCTTTTACCTCTTCTAGGGAAACATATTTATCGAGTCCGGCTGTGGGACGTGCGGCAACGCTCGACCTGCCTGCATCAAAAATTTTGTCGATATTTTCTGAAGTGAGCTTATCATTTTTCGAAACAAGTGTTCCACCCGATTGGTCGGTGTAATCCTGCATCGCCATCATATTGCTCATGTCCATTCCCTTTTTAATCGGCATCGTCGACATCGAGGGAAGCGCAACTTTCTTGACCTTTTTCATGACATCAGCTACTGAATAGGTCATCCGGAGCTCTTCGCGAATTTCATCGGTCGTTTTTGTTGGTGTGAACCAAAGCGGAATGCTCATTCCGGGTATCACATCCTGTTTTACACGATAGGGGGGGATGCCAAAACTGTGAATGACGTCCTTTGACGATAGGTGGACGATGACAGATTTTCCAACGGGCAGATAGAGCTGGTTGATTGTTGTAATGTCGTCCTTTGCATCCGGATCGCTTCGGTCCAGGCCGAGGGGATTATCGGCATCGACCAGGCCGAGAGCTGTCTTTCCAAATTTCCCGTCAGGTCCGGGATAATGAACATTCCAGGAGAACTGTTCGGCAACGACTCTGACAACAGTCGCATCTTTCTCTGCAGGAAATGCATCAACACGCTTCGACCAGAGCGGGACAGAGAAAAAGGCGAGCAAGACGATCTCGATTACTAGAACAGCAACCTCGAGATAGCTGGAGACATGGCTCTTTACGCCGGCATAGTTTGCCTTCGGGTTCCTGGATCGTCGGAACCGGACAAGTGTAAAAAGGTAGAACGTTCCCCAGCCGACGAAGAGCACAATCATCAACCAGTGTACAATACCGATCAGATGATCGATCGCAGGACCGTGTGCTGAACCGTCGGGGGGAAGGTTTAAAAAATGTTCCATTGAAGAACTCCTTTTTCGTTCACGAATGCTTTATCCGATGGGTGACCGCTGAAGAGCCGAGATCGCTTTCGTAACATCACGAAGAAGACGATGAACAAACCGAACACGAAGCCTGTAATACCCAGCATGATCAGGATGGCTGTGTTCATCCCATCAGTCAACGGAGAACCCGGCGCGCCGTAGCAGTTCGGGCAGGCCACTATTGTGCCCTGAAGTGCAACAAGAACGCTGAGTATGAAAGGTATCCTTGTTATCTTCATAGATAACTCACGTGCCGCAGTTTTCGTAGGAAGCGAAATCCGTAGATCGCCAAAGCAACACCGACGACAACTGAGGTAAGAGCACCAGCCAGAGTGAGAATCTTTCCATCATGTGCATATTCCTGGATCATCCATCCGGCGAAGCCGAGCGCGAGCAGGATCGAAACGCTAATAAAGAAAATATGAAATGCTTTAAGGGACATTCTTGTAAATTATCGGATCTGAATGTGCAAAAATCGGCAGCCACATAAGCGCCACGAAGAAAACAACTGTGATGAGCAACGCCAGGAAGATAAGCTTCTTCTCGGAGATCAGGTGCATGAAGTAGCTTGCAACCAGCGAGCTTTTAATGGTTGCGATGATCAACGCTACGGTGATTGCTGCCGGCACACTTAAGTGGAGGGTCGATATTGTGACCGTGATGATCGTAAGCGCGAGCAGCGCCACGAACACCAAGATGTACGTACGGATATGTTTCTTAAACTCTTGTGTATGTGCTGTGTCCATAGTCTATTCCTATAAGAGATAGAGGACTGGGAATAAGAAAATCCATACCAGGTCAACGAAGTGCCAGTAGAGGCCGGCGACTTCGATCCGATTCGTGAATCGTTCAGGCTGTGTCTTCCACATCTTGCCGCCCATAAAGAAAAGGTACGAGTTCACGATCATGCCGCCGATAACGTGGAGTCCGTGAAGGCCCGTGAGCGTGAAGTAAATCGCCAGGAACGTGCTCTTGTTGGGCAACTCACCTTCCGCGAAGTGATGGCCGTACTCGAACGCTTTGATGACAAGGAAAGCCACACCAAGGAGAATTGTCGCGGCGAGATATAATTTGTGCTTCTTCCATTCCTTCAACACGAGCGAAGCCCACGCCATCACCATTGTGATGCTGGAAGTGATGAGAACTGCAGTGTTTAATGTTGCCAGAGGCACGTCAAGTTCGCCGTGCGGCCATGTTGGGGCACCGACCCGCAGAAGGATGTACGTAGTGAACAACGCTCCGAACAACATGACCTCCGATGTAAGGAAGAGCCACACCCCGAGCTTCGCATTGAAGAGGCCCGTATCGGGTCGTGCGGTAATGGTATAGGGAATTTCCATCGTTGTTTACGCCTTTGCTAATTCGTTTTGTGGTAGATAGTCTTTCACCTGTCCGGGAACACTGTACTCGTATGGACCGTGATGGACTTCCGGAATCTTGGAGAAGTTACCGTGAGCAAGCGGCGGGGAAGTGGTCGCGGCCCACTCGAGCGTTGTCGCTTCCCATACGTTTGCGGAAACCTTTTCACCTTTCCGTCTGCTCCAGAAGAAGTTCACGATGAAGAAGAGTTGGAAGATTGCCATGACCCACGCGGCAATCGACATGACTTCATTCAGGTAGAGAACGCTCTGAGCATGTGCGTACTGCTGACCGCCATCATATAACCGGCGCGATACTCCTGCCAAACCTTGTATGAGCATCGGAAAGAAGATGAGGTTCATGCAGACGAACGATCCCCAGAAATGAATCTTGCCGAGCTTCTCGTTCATTCTTCGACCGGTGATCTTTGGAAACCAGTAATAAATGCCAGCAAAGAGTCCAAAAATGGTTCCCGGTGCGACGACATAATGGAAATGGCCGATGACGTAATACGTATCGTGTAAAGGAATGTCCGATGCGGCGAGACCAAGCGGAAGACCCGTCAATCCACCGATACCGAACATTGGGAGGAATGCCAGCGCGAAAAGCATCGGCGTGTTGAAGCGAATCGATCCGCCATGCAGAGAAATAAACAGCGCTGAAAGAATGATGACCGATGGAATCGAAATGATCATCGTCGTCGTCTGAAAGAACGCGCTGATTGCCGTGCCCATGCCGGTCAAGAACATGTGGTGTGCCCATACGATGAACGACATGAAGCCGAGGAAGATCACTGCGAAGACCAACGACTTGTATCCCCAGAGTGGTTTGCGTGTATTGTTCGCAATAATCTCGGCAACGATGCCAAGAGCAGGCAGGATCAAGACGTACACTTCGGGATGAGCGAGAAACCAGAACAAATGCTGCCACAACAGGGGATTACCGCCGCCAGTATTGGGAAGTATCTGTCCGCTCACCATGAGTCCGGATGGGAGGAAGAAACTTGTTCCGGCGACACGATCCATTAACTGAAGAACGCCCGCCGCTTCAAGCGGAGGAAACGCAAGCAGAAGCAAGAAGGAGGTCACGAACTGTGCCCATACAAAGAACGGAAGGCGCATGAAGGTCAGGCCTTTTGTCCGCAACTGTATGATTGTAACTATGAAATTCATGGAACCGAGGAGCGAGGACGAGATCAAGAAGACCATGCCAATAAGCCACCAGGTTTGACCGCCCCAAAGGCCCGGGACAGTGACATCGGAGAGCGGTGGGTACGATGTCCAGCCGGATTGTGCTGAACCGCCCGGTATGAAGAAACTCGCAAGCATGACGATTCCACCGGTGAAGTATGCCCAGTAGCTTGCCATGTTCAACTTTGGGAAAGCCATGTCGGGCGCGCCGATCTGAAGCGGCACCACGTAGTTCCCAAATGCGCCGACGGCGAGCGGTACGACTCCGAGAAAAACCATGATCGTGCCGTGCATTGCTCCGAGCTGATTGTAAAACTCCGGAAGCATGATGCCATCGGGCATCCGTTCATCCCCAAAAAGTTTCCCGAGGATAGGAAGCGCTTCTCCCGGATACGCAAGCTGCCACCGCATCAGCATCATCAAGCTGAAGCCGAAGAAAAGAAAGATCAGGCTTGTGATGCCGTACTGGATGCCGATGACCTTGTGATCGGTGGAAAAAATATATTTCCGCCAGAAAGGTAGTTCCTCATGGGGGTGAAGATCCACATGGGGAACCGCTTCAAGTGTGTGACTTGAGTGGTTTGTACTCATAGATTCCCGTGTGCCTATTGTGTGCTAGACTGGTATCTCTTGTGTCGGCGAGATGAAACCGGATAATCAATACGTGAAGTCGGCAGTTTTCGTATCGGACGCGCCGACGGAGACCTTCATCGTCTTCGTCCCAAACTTCTCGTGCCAGGCTTCGAGCTCATACTCACCCGGAGGGAGATTCTTAATCTCAAATTTTCCCTGATCATCCGAAACGGCAAAGAAAGGATGATCGAGCACACCAATGTATGCGGCCATCCAGTTATGGACTTCGCACTTTACTTTCACCATGACTTCGGGCTTATCAAATGTCTTCGTCAGTTTCATGCCTTTGATTGGTTGTGCGATGTTAAACTGCGTGCTGTTCTTGGGGAGCGCGTGGATGTTGTGGAGGGTTTGATCGCTATTGACGACCTCAAGCGGCTGCTTGGTCATCATGCCGAACACGTGCGGATGATACATACATCCTTGCTGATTAAGGCTCAACTTTGTATTCGACGTGGGGAATTTCTTTCCTTCAAGTCCTTTCTTCACATAGACGAATACATACTGCAACGTCTTGTTAGAATTGACGACCGCTTGCTCCGATGGAACATCTTTGCCGCCGTGCATCTTCATGCACTTTGGATCGGCATTCATCTTGATCATTGAAAGCGCAGGCTTCGCGCCGGTGAAATTAATCTTGCCTGTGATGTTTCCAGCTTTGAGACTTGAAGCAACGAAGGTCAGAATGAGAAGAAGAACGACAACGGCGAAGCCGCGCGAAGCAAACATACTGTTTCTCCTAAGTGGTTGTGAAATAACGTGCTTGAATAAATACAATTTGATTTTCGAGTGTTGATATTTGCGGCAGCATCCGAGAGTTCGATGCACAATTAACTTCTTTCTGCGCATAGTATACGAATTTTTTCAACCGAATTCAAGAAGGAAGTCTGAAACAGAGAGTGAATTCGAGGAGGGTGAGTACAAGCGCCTTCCATAAGTTGCGGTCAAAAAGGATCGGCAAAACCTTGAGCACCTTTCAGCATTGCCTCATCAATTAATATTGTTATATTTATGGTGCAACCATCATACATTGAAGAAGGAAGGGGAGAAAGCAACGAAGGTTGAAGCTAAAGATTGTATGGTAAGCGTTGAGCTTAAAATCAGTCCACAAGGAGAACGCACAATGAAGCAGCGTATGGAGTTTTTCCTTACGGTCATCACCATCAGCGTTCTGGCAATGACCTTCGGCAGTGCCTGTAATAAACATGAAGTCGCAGGCAAAGAACTCGTGAGTTTTTATGAAGTGCCGCTCGCGTGTGGCGCAGCGCCCGATATCGGCTGCGGTAGTCGGGCGAAACCGGTGTTCCTTGAACTGGAGAACCACGAAAATATCAAGGAAGCCTGGCTTAACCGCGCCGGTACGGTCATCGCCGTGGTCGGTGGATCTTCAATGACCGATGGAAAGGAACTCGCGGCCTTCGTCGAATCCGTTTTCAAAAAGTACGACGTCGAAGCAATATATGTCGTAGATAAGAATCGTCGAGAAGAACTCATGTCCGATTTCCGTGCTGAGGGAAAATGGTACAAAGGTGTCGATGTGGATAAGCTCAGTCTGGAAGAAGCCGGACTATTGGCTGAGAAAGCTGTGAAGTTTGCTCGGGATGCAAAGCTTGTCGATGAGCAAGAGGCCGCAGCGATCGGATTTGATGTGAACGATTATCTCAAAAAGGATCTGGTAAAGGTAAGAACCTGCGACGAGCTCTGCGCTTCAGAAGAAGAACGGCACGACAAGGTATACGACATCTATATGAATCATATCGGCAAACTACGAGCCGAGAAAGTTCGGCGAATGTATGAGGAACTGCAATCGAACGCAAGGCAAAACGATTAACGGACCATACCTCACGACGATGAGCCATATGCAGGTAAGAACACTTCGCGCGATATTGGGTATTATCCTGCTTATCACGACACGCCTTTTAGCGCAGGATACCAAAACAGGAACGATCAAAGGATCAGTCATAGACGAGACAACAAATCGTCCCGTTGAGTTTGTGAATGTCGTTCTCCATCAGAAGGTTGACAACGCTATCGTCACTGGAAAAACGACCGATAAGACAGGTACGTTTGATTTTATTGATGCACCGGCCGGTGAGTATTTTCTCAAATTCAGTTTGATCGGATATAAAGAGAAAACAACGCCTGTCTTCACGATTGATTCTCAACATCAGCATTTGAATCTTGGCGAAGTTACATTACTTGCAACGACGGTGGACTTGGATGAAGTGCTGGTGACTGCGGAAAAATCCATGTTTAACAATTCGATTGACCGGAAGGTATACAACATCGATCAGGACTTAATGAGCAAGGCAGGATCGGCAAGCGAGTTACTTCAGAACGTTCCTTCTGTGCAAGTCGATATTGACGGGAACGTGAGTTTACGAGGTTCATCGAACGTCTTGATCATGATTAATGGCAAGTCGTCTCCGCTGATGGATAAAAACAGTGCGGAGGCATTGCAGCAAATGCCTGCAAGCTCAATCGAAAAAATAGAAGTGATCACGAACCCATCTGCGAAATACAAACCCGATGGCACTTCGGGAATTATCAACATTGTCCAAAAGAAAAATACAACTCTTGGAATCAATGGCAATCTCACGGCGAATGCAGGCAATCAGGGTCGTTACAACGGCAATATCAGGCTTAATTATAATCCGGGCAATTATAACATGTATGTGAACTATAGTTTGCGAAAAGATAACCGCAACCGCACGAACACAGACGTAAGGGCACAAGGAGATGCGGCGTCGGTGTTAACCTACTACAATGGAAATCTTGTTTCCTACGCCAGTCCGCTTTCAAATATGGTTGCACTCGGATTGGACTATCACATCGATGCGCGGAATCAATTCGGTATCTCTGGAAATTACTTTATCAATACTTTTACAAGAACAGATAATTTGAATACCGTCTTACAAAATGACGCCGGAGCAACAACGGAGCAATATAGCCGCAATCGCTTCGATCCTGAATATGAAAAGGAATACGGTTTCACGACGTATCTCCAGCGTAATTTTCCCAAGGAGGAACATACACTGAGGCTTGAATTTACTACTACGCAGTCCCCGGAACAGGAAGATAATCACTTCACGAACATGTATTCGCTGCCTGCAAATTCCACGAGCTACGATAATACACTGATTACACAAGGCGACAGCAGAAACCAGCTTTCTCTTGACTATTCGAACCCACTGACCGAGAATTCTACAGTAGAAGCCGGATATGCAGGTGAATTCAAGAGCAATAATTTCGACTTTTACGCCGAATACTTCGATACAATCCTGCGGCACTTTGTGAAGGATGTTACAAAGACAAATCGATTTCTCTTTGACGAATCGATCAATGCATTATATGTCACGTACAAACAGTCGTTTGGTGCATTCGGATTTTTAGGAGGACTCAGGACCGAGCAAGCTTCCCGAAAATCCGACTTGGTGACAAAGGATTACATCTTTTCTGACCGCTATTTTACTATTTTCCCAACTATGCACCTTTCGTACAAGTTGAGCGGCACCGCTGAGTTGCAGCTTAGTTACAGCCTACGCACAAATCGTCCTCGTGGAGAAGACCTGAATCCGTTTCCCGAATATCGTGATCCGAGAAACGTCTCAGCCGGCAATCCGACTCTTTTACCGGAATACATTCATTCGATTGAACTGGGTTGTCAATTCCAGAATGACCTGATCTCCGTTCTGCCGGCAGTCTATTACCGCTACACGTACAATAGATTCACTTCACTAACACAGGCGATCAATGATTCTACCCTGTTGACGACGCGGTACAATCTCGCAAACGATCAGTCCGGAGGTTTGGAGGTGATTGTTTCTGCAAACCTCGGTGAAATCATTACAGCACATTGGAGCGCCAGCGGCTTTCATAATCAGATTGACGCTTCTAACCTTGGCTATAGCGATAAAAAATCGATAACCACGTGGAGTAGTGCCCTAACGTTCAACGTCAACCTCGCCAAAGCATCGCGGGTCCAGATAAATTCAAACTACAATTCATCCCGCTTGACACCGCAAGGGGAGAATAGTCCAAGTTACGTGGTCAATATGGGATTTCGGCAAGAACTACTGGACGGGAAAGTTTCATTGCTTCTGACGGCCTCAGATATCTTTAAGACATTGAAGAGACAACTTGAATTGAATACGCCGGGGCTAAACCAGATTGTCGTCAATACGCGTGATTCCAGAATCGTATTTCTCGGCTTCACGTACCACTTTGGAGCGCCGCCAAAAAAATCCAAGGATGATCAGTTGCGGTACGAGGATAACCAATAGAATTCTTACCTCTAGAAGGCCCCCATCAGGGACATATCCATCGACATGGCGGGGCCTCCTTAGGTTGCCTTCGTTGCGGAAATCATCCCTAATCCCCATCAATTCTTCAAGCACGTCCCTAAGGAGCGCTCATGTGTGGTCCATCGTCAGTGCTTTTCGCACGACGCTGGCAAGCGCGGCGTACGCCCATACCGCGGCGGCTCCCACGAGGAGAACTAACACGCAAGAGATCTGGAACGACGCATCGGCACCCGTTTCCCAGATCAGCGGCGACGGGCTCGACGGTGCTTGCCACTCCGCCTGACCCCGAGCAAACAGGTCAATGCCGCCCAGGACGTTCCCGCCTGCGTGAAGCACCATACTCGGCAAGATCGAGTTAGTCAGGTAGGCGAGTGCGCCATAGACGGCGGCGACGGCCAGATAGTACGGCATCAGGATCAGTCCGACTTCCGGATGCGTGAAATGCGCGAATCCAAACAGCGACCCCGTCACCAGGATCGCAACCACCGGTCCGTGACGCCGTTCGATGGGTCCTTGCATGTAGCCGCGGAACGACGTTTCCTCGGCGATGCCGGCGACCGCGGAGCCTGTCAGGAGAAAACAGAACAAGGTCACGGCTGGGATGTGCGATAGGTCGGGAAGCTGCTGTTGGGGCAAACTGACCAACCGGTTCATCACGCGCTGAAGGAGTACAACTGTCACCAGGCCAAGTGTGCCTGCGAGCAGCGCAGATCCCCACACATCGTCCGGGAGGCGGTTGGCGCGAACATTCGTGCGTCGTGCCTCCGCAGTCGACCGGGGCCATCCCTCTCCCCGAACATATCGCCAGAAGAGCCACAGATAGAGAGCGGTCGGAGGCACCGCCCAAGGCACGCTCGGCAAGAACTTCTGATTTGCCGAGACGAGGAGGCCCCATGGCAGGGTTCCCGCGCCGCCAATCATGCCCCCAATGAGAACGGCCCGTACAATGACCGGCAAGCGCCGCCAGAGTGCGATCATGATGCGTCCCTCACTTTCCCATCCGGCTGATACTATAGTATAACGACACCAGAACCAAATGTTTTTGTTCTTAGAAGTTTCAGATTAAGTTTACCCTCTATTCCGTTGATGCCTGCCAATTTCTTCTCTCGTCCTATCCGACCGTACAATTATTTTCCGCCTACAAGAACCTCAACCTCGGGATAATATATCTTGGGGTGACCATCGCGGGGTTCGGTCATCGTATTCAGTTGCTTCCAAATCGAACGAACCTCAGCCGGCGCGTGATCGGGCGCGTCGGGGTTTTTCCACGTCAGAATCTCGACGAAGAATGCCTTCCCGAAATCATCCTTTCCGCGAAGAATCATGTGCGGCTTCTGCAGAACAAGGTTCAAACGACGGCAGGTGGTCCAGTGACTCTGAAAAACTTTCCAGAATTGATCCTCTGTACCGGGTATAACGTTATAAGTAGCAATGACAGTTTCCGTTTGCATCGCAGAAGGATTCCCCCCATTCTCCTTCGATGGGGTATTCTTTTCCTGGGCGTTGCCAATGCCGAAAGCAAGTATAGCACACAACACGTGAGCGACAAACCTGAATTTATTCATGATGTTTTTCCTCTCGTTAATTGATTGATTGCGTTAGTAATGCATCGTTCAAGGATTGAATTAACGAAGAAAGATTTTCGTTGGAACCTATTGGCGAAATGGATGCGCAATGCACCTTTGCCGCTCCCCAAAAAACGGATAGCGCCGCGCCGCGTTCTACATTCCAGAGGGACAAGAAATTGCACGACCGGATACCCTTCTTGGAAACTAGATCAAAATTTCCAAAATTCTAAGCATGGCACTAGTAGGCTGTTGAAAAAGGTGAAAGGATTCAAGAAAAATTCGTTCTGGAAAATGTTCTGAATCGTTGGATGTAGCAAAACAATTTTGGATAAATTGTTCATTTTATCAGCAACGATTGGATCGTTTGCAGTCGCAGCAGAGGTTGGCCAGTAACTTGCCATGAGTTCATACGTCACTCGTCCGAATAAAAGAACATCCACATTATTCAGCAGATCGATGGCATAGTCATTAAACTCGTCATCGACGTTATGCCAATCTATTTCTCTGCTTGGTCCTTCAAAGAAGCCAGTGTTACCATCATTTGAAAAATTACTCTTCTCATGTTCATTAATTTACATTTGGTTTGTTGAGTTGCTAATTTTCATTTCCCCCGTTTCGCATCCAGGCTCCACGGTCCCGCACCGACGGCAGAGAAGTAGAGCCAGACGAAGCAGTACAGCACGGCGGTTACGCCACCATTCATGGTGGGCCAGAAACCTTGAGGGAAGTGGAACTGGAAATACGCCACAGCCATCTCGCCGGCCAGAATAAATGCAACAGGGCGAGTGAAGAGGCCGAGGAGAAGCAACGCACCGCCGAATACTTCGAGGACACCTCCGATCCAAATTTCGGACATGAACCGGGCGGTACTCCCGTCTGGTGGCATTCCAGCCGGGAAGGCGAAAAGCTTCATCGTGCCGACAAAAATGAACATGATCGAGGCCACGATGCGCAGCAGGCTCTGTAGATAGGGTGTCCAAGCTATCCATTTCGAGATGATATTTTTTACGTTCATGATGCGTCTCTCACTTTCGATTATAGTCGTAATTAACCATCCAGCTGGATTCAATGAGCAAGTGCAACACGCCGGTTAAAGACTTCGCGTGGTGTTTGATAATGTAATATTTTTCTTGGTCTGTTGTTCATGCGTCGTTCTAAACGTTTCACATCAGCATTGGAGACAGCGTCGAAGTTTGT
>JACOSY010000017.1 GCA_016178595.1 Ignavibacteria bacterium | reverse complement strand
CGACAACCCCTGAGCCCGATAGACGGCAATATGATCTCTTTCATCAAGAGACAGTTGATGATACTGTGGTATAGGTGCCATACTCCAAGAATAACAAATTCTCTCCTGGAGTGTTGCACTTCCTTGTAGAACTCATGTTTCTGATTTATGATTTATGATTTTAGATTTTAGATTACTGGTTACTGATTTTGGATTTCCGATGCTTCGACTTCGCCCAGCACAGGTTTATGGTTTTGCAGAAGGTAACCCTCTTCCTGCTTCCAACACACGAATGCGGCGCTCGTGGTTCTTTGAAGTCTCTCCAACCACTGCTATTTTGCCGGTGAGACCTTCGATCATTGTAACGATGCCGTTGAAATACCGGTCCATTTTGTCGCCTTGTCGCTTAATAACCTGCCGCATCTCGCCCATCGATACCTGGACTTGCTTCATGCGAACATCGACATATTCCTTGAATGAAAAAGTTGCCTCATCGATCTTGGAATCAATCTTCCTGTCAAAAAGTTTTGCCGCGTCATCAAATTTCGCATCAACGCGTTTCTCAAAAGCTGAAAGTTCTTCGATCAAAACTTCCTTTGTAAGGGCTTCAGATTTTGGTGTCGTGCCTTTTGCCATAGCTTAACTACCTCCCATGAATTTAGTTTTGTGATAGTGGTGAATGTTTATATAATTTCGGATTTTTGGATTTTTGGATTTTAAAAGATGCAAAAGAATCAACTTTGGATTTTGGATTTCAGATTTAAGATCGTGCTTCAAGCGTTGTGATCCGCTGTTCATGATTGTCAATACGTTTCCGATATTCACCGGCTTGGCGCTGAATCATGTCCACCAACCCGTCCCTGTTGGTCTTTGCTTGCTTCTCAATTTTGTCGAACCGCCGGTCAACCCGCTCAAACCGCATGTCGATTCGCTTCATGTGGCTATCGACATACTCCTTAAACGATTGGGTCGCATCGTCAATTTTGACCTCAATCTTCGCATCCAGCCGCTTCTCGACGCCATCAATCTTTTCTTCAAGATCCTTCTTTAGACCGCCAAGCTCGACTCTCAGGATATCCAGCGTCAAAACCTGCGTCTGCGGTGTTGTTCTCTTTGCCATATTCTTTGTTGCCTCCCATATTATATAATTTCGGATTTTGGTCGACGACTCGACTCGTCGAGATTGTAGATTTCGGATTTAAGATCGTGCTTCCAGCGTGGTGATGCGCTGTTCATGGTTGTTGAGTGTCGCAAACGAAGCGTCAATCTTTTTACCCTGCTGAACAAACATGCCGACAAGTTCTTCAAAATGTCGATCCATCTTCTCGAAACGCGAATCCATCTTATCAAAACGCGAATCCATCGTATCAAAACGTGAATCCATCGTATCTAATCTCGGCGTAAATTTTGTATCGAGCTGCGTCCATCGGCTATCGACATACTCTTTGAACGATTGCGTTGCAGAATCGATCTTTGCATCAAGCCGTTGCTCAAGCACTACAAGCTCTCTGACCAAGAGATCGTGTGTTAGTATTTCATGTTTCGCCGTTGTTTTTTTTGCCATATCGCTATTGCCTCCGCAATGTGTACTGTTGGTTAGTGAAATCTGTATTATGCTCTTGCTTCCAGCGTTGTGATGCGCTGCTCGTGGTTATCCACTTTCTCTTCGATCCGGCTGTGCATTCCTATCAAGCGTTCAACCATCTGGACAATGCCTTTAGCAGACATATCGAGTTTGTCACCTAACGCAGCAATATCCCCGCGTACATCTTGAATGCCGGTCGTCAAATCATTCGTCGTCGATTCCAAATTTTTCAATCTATCCGTAACAGGCGATAACCTGCTGACGACATACTCTTTGAATGATTGTTCCTTGAAATCCAACCGATTATTCAAGCGAATTTCCAAGGCATTCAGTTCTTGTTTGACAAAATGTTGTGTTACCACACTCGGTTTTTTCTGTTTACGCTGCACCATTGTTGCCTCCCCGTGTTTCGTTATTGGATACTCAACGTGCTCTTACGTATTCAAAATTCTGGTGGTGTCGGGTCATCCGACCCGACACTCACGAAACGCTCTCAAGTAACTGCCACGCACTTCGAAAGTGCGTGGCAGCTTCCATGTGCTCATGCTCTGGCTTCAAGAACAACGATGCAACTCATCGTGCCCCTTCGAGCGCAGCGAGACGGTTTCCCATCGACGCTATCTCGCCTGCCCTGTGCTCGATCAACTCGACGAGGCCCGCCGTGTTCGATTCGAAGTTCTTGTCGAGCTTGTCGAACCTGACGTCCACGTGAGCGAATCTGGCATCGAGTCCGTCAATCTTTCCATTGACCTGAGAGATCCGGCTGTCGATGTACTCTTTCGTCGATTGGGCCGCAAAATCAATCCTGGATTCGAGTCGCTGTTCAACGGCATAACTTCTCGCGTTGAGAACGAGCTCGACTCCGACAATCTTTGCATTGACTCCATCTATCCTCGCATTGAGCCGCTGCTCGGTCCCATCAATCTTCCCGTCGAGCCCGCCGATCTTCGCATCGAGTTGATCGATCTTCGCATCGAGCCGCTGCTCGACTCCGCCGATCTTCCCATCGAGTTGATCGATCTTGACATCGAGCCGCTGCTCGACTCCGCCGATCTTCCCATCGAGTTGATCGATCTTGGCATCAAGTCGTTGCTCGACTCCGCCGATCTTCGCGTCGAGTTTCCCGATCTTCGTATCGAGCCGCTGTTCAAATGCCGAGAGTTCTTTGAGAAACATTGTTCGTTGTTGCGTGGTACTTGAGCGTGTCTTTCTTGGTGCCATGTTTGCTGCCTCCCTTTCAAACTCTTACGTGTTACTCACTAATAGCTGCCACGCACTTTGAAAGTGCGTGGCAGTTCATCGCTTCAAAACGTTTCTTTCCAGGTGGAACGAATGAGGGTGTTCGAGTAGTTTCCCGATTTAATCTTGCCGCATCCTTCATCGCTCAAGATAACGACAGGGCCTGCAGTGATGTTCCGATGAGGCGCGCCGCCGATATCGTGACCGGAGTCGACAGATGAGGATACTACCTGCGTTCTGTGTGGTACGGCGCGGCGCGGAAACTGCCCCAAAGTATGAAAAGTTGAATCAAGTGTCAAGTTATTTTTCCGTTAAGAAACTTTTGCAATCCTCTCCCCGAGCGCGACTACGTGCGACGCACGTGTCTTAACTGTAACTTCGTAACGTGCGTCGCACTTAACCGTTATTTCATCAACAGCATCTTGCGGATGCCGGTAAAGGTGCCTTTCGACGACCCATCGACCTGCTGGGCATTCATGCGGATGAAATACACGCCGCTGCTGACGGCAAGGCCGTTATCGGTCGTGCCGTTCCACACCAGCGTGTGGAAACCTGCGTCGCGCACCTCGTCGACAAGCGTGGCGACTTTCTGTCCGAGAATATTATAGACCGCAACCTGCAAGCGCGCCTGATCGGGCAACCCGACCTCGACACGCGTCGAGGGGTTGAACGGGTTCGGATAATTCTGGCTGAGCGAGAACTCGCGCGGCAACGCAACGCCCTGGTTAACCTGGAGCGACATCTTGCGCGCACCGGATTTCAGTCCGCTCGCGCTCCCCGTGCCGACGAGGTTGATCGTCCTGCCGGATGCGGCGTCAACGAGTGTGTACCGTTTCGCTTCCTTGTTATTGATCGCCCAGCTTACCGTGAAGGGACCCTTCACCACGTTCACGTCGATCGCATACTCTTTCCCCTCGCCAACATTCGCACCGTAGATCTCAAGGACTCTGCCGGAGCTGTACCGTACGACGAATCCCTGCTGTGGGAACATCGGCGGCATCTCGTAGTCGCGCAGCGCAATCCTTCCTTCCTTATCTTCCACGAAGAAGAGCGACTGCGTGTTGCCATCTTTATCGGTGATTGCAATCCAGTTGAATGCATCGTGAGGATTGAGCTCAGGCGCTTTCGGGACTGCGGACGGCGCGGAGGCAACGTAATAACCGACCGAGTCGGACTTCACCCAGTATCCCTGGCGCGGCTGGAGTGTGGTCGTCGGAGAGTACCCGCCGGAGAATCCGAAGAAGTTGGAGAGATGATTCCCCGCAGGGTACAGCGTGATGCTGCCGGTCGAGAGGGGATTGGCGAGCGAACCGACGAGATTCCATCCGATGTCGAGCGGGATGGTATCGTTCGTAACCTTCAACCCGTGCTGGCGGAACGTTCTGCTGCCGCTCGGGACCGGGAATTGGATCCAGTACCCGCTGCGCGGATACATTGAGGACGCAACGTTGTACGCGCCGCTATAACTGAAGGCGGTCATGCCCGGAAAGAGATAGGTGACGTCGTAATTGGCGATCGGCACCTGCTTCTGCGCGACGGAGACCATCTGCCAGCCTGCGTTATATGTGTGTAACTCGCCAAGCACGATATCGTCGTTCAGGCGCGGGTCAACGATCCAACGGCTGAACGCATTGTAGAGGATGCCGGTAAGCGACGGGATACTATCCCCGACGAAGACAATCGTCTTACCGAGTGTGGTATCCGAAGGAAAAATGGAATAATCATTCAGGCCGTCATACCGAACCTTCATCGACTGTCCGGACGTATCGGTAATCGCGTATTCACGGTGGTCATTGAAGTTGGGGACAGAGTCTGTAATCGATGCATTCTCAAATCGCACAAGCATGTCCTCATACGGCTCGGCGATTGAATCGCCGTTTGCAATTCCTAATTTGAAATATCTCGTCTTGAGCACAATAGGCTCCGGCACCGGCCGGTCATGCGCATTGACGGTCAGTAGCGAATCGAGGAAAATCGTGACATCAAATTCTTCATCGACCTCACCGGTGACGGTGACGCTATCCCCGCGCAGGAGTGCGTTCAAAGCATGGGATGTATCGGCCGATTTCTTCCGGAGCCAGATGCCGCTCCAGGGTGCGTTGCCATCCTGGATAAACCAGGCGCGAGCACCGCCGCTGATCGAATCGATCCGCAGATCGTTTGCACTGGCAGTCACAACTCCGGAGATGGTAACTCCTCTCGCTCCAACGTAGGCAGAACGTCCATTCACGTACGGAGTGTACTGCACGTCGTGGATCGTCATCGGATGGTCCAGGACATTGTAGAAGAAGAAACCTTTGCTCGTATCGCGGCCATACGCCGACGTGCCGTTCGCAAGGACGTTTACGTTGCCATGGTCGTCAATCGCCTTGTAGAAATAACGGACGTTTGTTCCGCCTGTGAGCGGCTGACCTTCGTTATCCAGAATGAGCGACTGGTAGATCGAGTCGGGCGTGATCATGACCATCGTATCACCGGCCCACGGGCCATAATTGATGCTCCTTAGTAATATTGCACGAGAGATCGGGTAGCCGCCCGTCGTCAGACGTACGCGCGCTGTTACATACACCGTATCGGTTGGCGTAGGAACAACAGGAACGCGACGAGCTGTATTGAGTGTGGGGAGCGCAGTACCGAGCTGGAGATCACTTGCACCGCCAGGGTTGTTGTAACCGATTCCTGCAGGATAGATAGGAACGATACGATAGCCGCGAGGGTTCTCCTGTCCGGATGAAGTCCAGATCGCTCCTTTGATGACATTGACCACGGAATTGAGCGGCGGCAACGCGTACGACGGATCGCCCGCAATACCCTGTCCATCTCCCAGTGTAAAATAATGGGAGCCATCGTAGTCGGAAATTGAATTACCGGATCCATCCAGCATGTTGAATGTCCCGCGTGCCGGGATCACGTAGTTGTTCACAACAAGGTCGGTAAACTTCACGAGGCCGCCCTCGTATTTCTCGCCGGTCGAATACTTCACCTGACCTCCGGGATAGCCGCCAACGTAGAAGTCGGTGACACTCACGGGCGTCGGGACAGGAAGAGCGTTACCGTTGCTCTGAATATCGAAGTGGTACCCAACAACTGGCCTCAATTGCGTGAGGCTATTCATCGCAGGACCTCCTGCATCAGAGGCTCCCGGGAACTCTTGAACCACCGCCACAACCTGAACAATGTCGCCGATTTCGATGCTGTTGAACCCCTGGTTCTTCGCATCCGAGGAATCAGGCGTATTGACACGCAGAAGAACGCCTGCCCATTCGTTCGTGTTCACCAGCGCAGGATCGTGCAGCAGTAGTGTCCAACCGTACGCCGTGTATGAGATGCCGTTGTAGTTGTTATCGTGGTTGGCGGGTGGTGTAATCACGAGTCCTTGCACCACAACTGTGTCGCCAAGGTACGGTGACATTTGGAGACTCGACTGCGCGCAGACGCAATTCTGGAAATTGTCAGCCGAGTTAAGATTGCTTTGCGAGACGAACTGGATATCGTGGATGCTCACCGACGGATACGTTGCCCATGCCTTTGTGATGGTGTTGTACACACGAACCATCTTTGGTTCTCCGGCATACAGGGAGTTGACAAACATACAGAGGAGAGAAAGAAGGATCAAGCGTTTCATGAGGACTCCTTGATATGATAGTAGATGGTACGCATCAAACCCATGTAACTGTGTTGAAAGAGATTGAGTCGCTTGAACATCGATTGTGCTGACGGGTGAGGGATGTCGTTACATCCCGTGCACAGATACTGCAGATTCGGTAGTGGCGTGGCGATACTACGCTACCATCGAAATGTACAAAATGCCCTCATAATTATCAACATTATTTTGTTAAAAAACCATTAATTCTTGAGAGCAAAAATTTTTGCGTCTAAAGGTCAAAGACTGCGGCAACAACCTCATGGCGTGATGCAACCGGAAATGGTGTCTGTCGGGCCGGGAGCAGAGTAAGGGAAAGAGCCATGACCCAGTGCTACGGATGGAAAAAAAGTGTGGGTCCGGATTGTCGGATCAAGGGGAGGCGACTTGACACCGACGTGGGGACCGAACCCACACGAATTGAAACCATGAAAGACATTCTGTAACACTCCGGTTATCCGTTCTGTTCCTCCTTCCGCCGAGACGGTAGAAGCGCTCATTTCAAGAGCACCATTTTACGAATATCGGAGAACTGTCCGTTGTTCACCAATAATCTATAAAAATACACGCCAGATGCAAGTCCATTCGCGTTGAAGGTTATCTCCTGCGCTCCCTCATCGAGCATGTCATTGTCGAGGATGGCGGCCACTTGCCTTCCAAGCATGTCATACACTATCAGGGAAACAGGAGCGGCTTCGGGCAATTCAAACTCAATCGTTGTCGTCGGGTTGAAGGGATTGGGGTAATTCTGGAACAGAGCATACTCGCTCGGCTTGTCCTCCAGGATCGAACCAGGTTCGAATGCCAGAGGCTCCTGAAGCGGGACAGTGGCTGGCTGGAGAAACGAAACGCTATCGATGTGAACGGCGCCAGTCACCACAAACGGCTGCTTGCTGACGACGCGCAGCGGACCCGTGAACGAGCGATTGACACGGCTGAAGATCGAATCGAGCAGTGCCCAGTTCACCGGCTGATATTTCTTCCAATACGTGAGGAAATTATCGGCGAGGCTCGCGATAGTACGAAGCGACATTCCCTTGAGCGGAATGCCATTGACGGTATCATCGAGATTGTAGGTAAGATCACCAAAAGTCGGAGGCGTAATTTCCGCATCGCTCGCGCCGATGTTCACGCGAAGTGCGAGCAGCTCGCCGACGAGATGGTTGTTGTATTTATCAAGTTTGGGATTTTTTTTCTCACCGACAAATTGTTTTCCATCCAGAGTTGTATCGAAACCGCGCGACGCACCGGTATGCGGCACGAAATTCGCAATTGCCTTTCCTTTGTCGAAACGTATCCAGCCGTAGCTCAGCGCACTATCGGGGCGTGCGTTGCCAAGTACCAATCCGCCGGGGTATCCGGCAAAGCCTTTCTTGATCTTCGGATAGGCTTTCGCAAATGCCTCATCACGTACATTTGCACTGTTCGGCACTGTCGTCAATGACTTCAGGTTAACACCCTTGCCAATGAGACTGTCCTGGATGAGTGTGCGGTATTTCATTTTGTCGGGATCAACGTACTTAATGGTAAGAAAATCCGAGCCTTTGTCGCTTGCCTTACTGCTGCCGGTAACGTAGACTCCGCCTCCAGACGAAATAACAGCATGTGGTATGTCATCACTGTTACCCGGACCATTGTAGCGGACGTTGAAGTTTTCGTTTCCGTTCGATCCGTTGTATTGAATCAGTGCGTAGTCCACCCCAACACCCGCACCTGCGCTCGGTCCGAGCACGTAAGGGCTTCCGCCTCCGGACAGCGCCACTCCTCCGTCGTTATCGTTTGCGGTTCCATTGTATGCCGATACCCAGTTTTCATTACCGGTACCAAAGTTATATCGGACCGTTACAATATCGTTGAAGCTACCTACCTGAAGACTGCGGCCCGTTACATAGACCCGGGTATTGCTCTGAATCGCAATCGCATATGCCTGATCATCGCCATTCGCTGTGCCGTTGTATCGCGAGACCCACAACGTATCGCCTGTGGGGGCATCGTACCGGATGGTCGCGTAATCGTAATCGGCAGGAAGACCATTAGCTGAATCCTGGCTTCCCCCCGTCACGAATACATCCGTTGAACTCCGCAATACAATCGCACGCGCAATATCGCTGCCATTTCCTGGTCCATTGTAACGTCTGATCCACTGCGTGTCGCCGGCAGCAGCACCATATTTGATCGTGAGAAAATCGTACCCTGTATCGACGCTCGCGCCAGTGACGTAGAGATCGCTTGTGCCTCGTAATGCCATGGCGAGTGCACTATCGACACCGTTCGCCGGACCGTTATACCGTCGTTCCCACATAAAATTGCCCGCCGAATCATACTTGAGCGTGGCATAGTCGAAGTTAGTGCCGGAACCCATGCTCCATCCTGTTACGTACACGTTTAACGAGTCATTCACAGCGATGGCAGACGGTTGGTCCTCACCATTTCCGGCTCCATTGTATCTCCGGACCCAGAGTGGTGGAGTTGTTAGGTTGCTGTCGTACTTGATTGTTACGTAATCCAAACCAGAGGCACCACCGAAACTTGAGCCGGTGACGTAAACATTTTTCCCACTATCAACGGCAATCGCGTAGGCTTTATCAACGCCTTTCATGCTGTCGTAGAATGCTTCATGGAGTTTCTCGCCGTCTGGAGAATACTTCACGGTGGCGAAATCAATGCCGGTCGTTTTCCTCGTGACCCAGCCGGTCACGATGATGTTGCCCGACCCATCCACAGCCATAGCTGTCGCGACGTTGTTGGAATTCTTGATACCGCCATTGAAGCGGGCCACCCACTGGCGCGTGAGTTGTGCACTGAGGAAACTGTGCATGGATAGGATACCGAACACTACGAGTATAAACCTTCTTGCAATAATCATATTCCCTCCTGATGGGATAAGTACAGTTGTAGAGAACTACTTCACGAGTATCATTTTCTTTGCGAGGGAGTTCGGTTTGCTGTTGCCCGACACGCCCTCGGCGTAGAGTTGATAAAAGTACACGCCAGACGATAATCTGGAAGCATCGAAGTCGACCAGCTGGCGTCCATCATCCATTATCGCGTCATCAAGAAGGACAGCCACTTCCTGCCCCAATATGTTGAAGACTTTTAGCGTCACCCTCGATGGCTCCGGCAGCGTAAACTCGATCGTCGTCACCGGATTGAACGGGTTTGGATAATTCTGTAGAAGTTCAAGTTTCGACGGAAGCTCCTCCACTTCCGGGGCCGGTTGGAATGACGGGATGAACGGCGGCGGTGCGGAGTTCGTCAGCAGGAACGGGACGGAGAAGAGTGCCCGCGTATTTGTCAGCTTCAACGGGTTGGTACTGATAGTATCGATTGATGCGGCAAACGCGGCATTAATTCTACTCAACCAGTAGCTGATCAGGGGATAGAATGTCGCATCGGCGATGTATGGCTTCCAATACGTCAGTGTGGAATCGACGAAGGAAGCGATTCCTCTCAGCGACTTGCCGTTGAGAGGGTTCGACGTGTTGAACGTGTCTTTGAAAACAATTTCGCCGAGAGCTGGATCCGTAATCCCGACGTCGCTTGCCGCAATGTTGAGTTTCAGCGTTAGTAACTCACCGCTCAAGCGATTATTGTAGCGGTAGAGGCTGGGGTTCTTGATTATTCCATAGAGCGGGCGTTCGAAGATACGATTCAGCGGTCTCGGTGTACCGTTCTGCGGGAGTGCTTTTCTGATGTAGTACGGTCTCGTGAAATACTCCCATGCATACGACCTGGGTGCGTCCAGTCGTTCGACTCCGAGAACAATCCCATTCGTGTACGCGCCCCGACCAAAAATGGAATCACGAACATTGCCCTCGGTGGGCATCTTCTTCTCACCCGTGAAGTGGTTATACACTTTCACCGATTTCAGACTGAATCCTGCCTGTGTGAAGGATCGGTAGCAACCGCCGGCAGGTTTGCCGTTTGACCCAATCCTGAGGGAATAGATGTCTGTCGTATTGATACTGAGATGATAGTCGGGCCACGCAATAATGGCACCAAGTATGCCATCGGATGCCAATTGCGGGGCGAACTGATCATAGCTCGTTGTGGAAACCGGAGCACCATTCGCGTCCCACTGATTCACACCGGCCAGGTTCAAACGCTGCGCATAAATATTGTAGTCCGGAGTCCGACGATCCTGCCAGGTAACGATAATGAAGCCATCCTGACCTACAATTTGAGGATTGTATTGGTGGCCACTCGCCGTACAAATGGGCTGACCAGTCGATAACCAAAGCAACTGTCCATTCCTTGTCACGTGCTGGCCATAGATGTCATAGTCTGATCCGCGTCGATTATCTTGCCAGATGACAATCGCGTCGCCGCCCGCAACGGGTACAACTTGCGGGTAGTATTGCACACCTTGAACTGCGCCAAGCGGGAGACCATCCTCTGCCCATTTTGGCTGACCGATATTATCAAGTCTCTGGGCGTAGATGTTGTCGTAGGTCCCGGCGCGTCGATCTTGCCAAACAACAATAACGCCACCAAGACCGTCGGCAACGAGTTGCACGTTCCATTGTGTGTTTGTTGCCAAGCAAACGGGGACACCGTCCACTTTCCACGCGCGTTGTCCATTCACAAGCATCCGCTGTGCATAGATATCCGCGAAGCCCGTGCCCGCCCGGTAGTCGGTCCATGTGATGATGGCGCCGCCCTGCGTGTCAGTAACCAGCTTTGGTTCGACCTGATCTCCAACCCCGGCGCAAACCGGTTGCCCATTCCCTGGCCACAAAGCCTGGCCAGCGGCATTATAGCGTTGAGCATAAATATCGAAGTTGCCGTTACGCTTGTCTTGCCATACAACGATCACACCGCCGAGTCCATCTGCGATGAGTTGCGGATTATATTGATGTCCGGACGCATTGCAGACTAATGTGCCATTGGAAAACCAGAGTGGAACACCCGCGGAAGAAGTATGCTGGATAAAAATATCATAATCGACACCGTATCGATTATCCTGCCACACACAGTATAGTCCACCGGCACCATCGGAGATCGCTTGCGGATAGTATTGATAGCCGGTTGTCGTAGCAAGTGGCAGCCCGCCGGGGGTCCATAGAGAATTGCCGGAACCGTCAACTCGCTGACAGTACACCTTATCTTCCGTGCTGTTGCGACGATCTTGCCAAATCAGAATTGCGCCGTTCGCACCATCTGGGACAAGATGCACGTTCCACTGATTCCCTGAACTTGTGCAAACCGGCACGGCACTATCTGTTCTGCATGGCCAATCGGCAAGCACTGGATACTGGAGAAGGTATGAAAGGACCACGAACAACAGCGTATACAATTTTTTCATGCGATCAATTCAGTATGTACGTTTTTGAGCATGAGAGAGATTGTTTAGCTTACATCTCTGTGACGGTTACCGTCTCACTTCAACAAGAGAACACTTCGCACAGCATCATATTCGGAGGCCTGCAATTTTTCCCCAAGTTCGACGGCATGCATCCGAATGAAGTACACACCGCTTCCGACCGTCGTACCATTGTGACTCGTACCATTCCATTCGATATCATACTCACCGGCATGTCGAACATTGTCTACCAGTCGTGTGATTTCTTCGCCAAGAATTGAAAAGACTCTAACCGTTACGTATGCATCGGAAGGCACGCTATACCGCACGTGTGTCATAGGGTTAAACGGATTGGGATACATTTGACCCAACGAAAAACTATGAGGGGTCTCCGTGTTTCCGAGTTTGTGTTGGACTTCGACCGAGAAGATGGTACCACTCCTGCGAATGAGGCGGCAGTTTCCATGACCGGTCATCGGTACCTCACTCACCACATGATTTCCATCCTTCGTGATAAGAATATAAGTGAAATTCTCTTCATTATCTACACTCCACGAAAAAAATATATCCTGATCAGGAGTTTGGGTCTGGAGAGGATACTCATGTAAGTTTTGAACGTTATGGGGATGTAAAGCGACCAAACAGCCGGGTGCAAACCGAGCATCAAAAAGGGGATGAGGCGTTGTGGGTGGCAAATTGAAATAGCCAGAAGCAACGCCCGGTAGCTCCTCCCCAAAATACAACGTTTGTTCATGACCACGGGAATCAGCCACTCTTAGGGAATGAAGGTGATTCAGGAGGGATGTTCCACCACCCGCTGTTTTCGATGTTGACGGCGCACTCGATAAAACAATCCAACCGGATGTATTTGATTTCAGCCAATACCCGGATCCAGGTTTGATGGAATCTGCAACGAAGTACGCTCCGTCGTATCCAAAAAATGGAGAAGCGAAGAGCGATTCCGGACTTGCAATAACCGAAGAGACTGCTACGGATGTCATGATCGACCCGACCAGGTTCCAGCCAGTTTTGATCGGGATTGTGTCGAGTGAACAATCGCATCCAAGAATTTCCGTCTTCGGGATTTTCATCCAGTAGCCGTATCCCCGCTCCAGGGAATCCTTCCCGATGTATGAGCCGGCATACGTGAAAGCTCTTGAGCCGCTCAGCGGGAAAAGAAATGATTGCCTTCGATCACCAACATTGAGCGGGAGCGATATGAGTGTCCACTCGTCGATGGAAGATTGATACGTAATTTTTCGGCCGAGACACTGAATTATTTCGAGCGCCGTGATCGATGTATCGCCGATCGTCACAGTACTATCGTGCCGCAGGTCGATGTTGAGCTTTGCACCGTGCGTAAGTGTATCCCTCAAAATGTAGACCTGAACTCTCATGCTGTCCGGCTTCCAGGTAAGAGTAACCGGATAACCGCCGGGACCAGGCTGAAATTCGAGAAGGTAGCGATTTGTCCGGTGACTTTCATTCAGCGTATCACGGAAATCCTTTTTCGTCTCGGCACCTCCGGGCAGCATCCATCGAATGTCGAACACTCCTTGACCGGGCTTCGGTGGCAGAGCGCTTTCTCCGAAGGACGAATCAAGATTATCGGTAGCGCCTTCCCTTGTCCCAAAGACAAGAGAATCTTCGAATAGAGCATTGTCTCTCAAGAAGATTGTTCCTGTGAAGAATACTGGTGCATGGATAGAGAACACCGATGGACTTACCCGGAAGACGGTCGAGTCCGCAAGGTCACTAATCCGTACTTTGCAAAGCTGCGACGGCGTATTCGGAATTGACCAAGGGTAGGCATGTGTTGCCGATGCCGAAAGTTGTCCAATCTCGATCCATGTTGCACCACTATCTATTGAGTACTCGAGCCTGAGCGAATCAATCGAGTGCGATGCCCACGTAATGAAGTGGGTGGAATTCGCATCCCAGGACTCTCCACCCTCAGGTGCAAATAACGTAAGGGGATCAACGAAGATCGTGAAGGTTGTGTCGCTGGTATCGGCGGCACTGGTATAATACGCATCACTGACCCGAACGAGGCACTTGTCCGATATGAGCTCCGGCAGAGTCCAATCATACGATGTCTGTGAAACGTCGATGCTGTCCACAATCTTCGTCCATGTTGCGCCATCATTGGTCGAGTACTCGAGTTTCACACCGAACAAATTCGCAGACGACCAGGAAACGGTGTGGACTGTTCCTCCCGGAAATTGTTCTCCACCATTTGGATCGAGGACATGAGTCGATGTCGGATAATTTAATCTCCAGATACCATTGTACTGAAGTGCGAGAACGGTGAGACTATCATGCACGACCATGCCATAGTTGATTTTTCCAATGTCGTCGAAGCCGGCATTAAGGGTTCTCCACGTACTCCCTCCATCGGCCGAGAGGAAGATTGCGCCTGGGTTACAGCCATACACACCGAAATAGACATAGCCCGGGTTGGTCTGCGAGCACGTAACCCACCACCCTGCCGTACAAGTGGCCGGTGTAACAACGGGGTTCCAGTTTTCACCTCCGTTTGTCGTTTTCAGGAACGCCGTCGCACCTGCAAAAGTTGTTGCGTAGGCAACTTGCGGATTGAAAGGATCAATGGCAATGCTCGGTATCTCGCCACTTGTCGAATAGACGAGCCTCCACGTCAAACCGTGGTCTGTAGTTTTCCAGATCCCACTGTGATAGTCGCCGAGGTAGATGATGTTCGCACTATCGGGACGGATCTCCGCATCACACCAGTTTGAGAAGAGGCCGGTTGTTCGCCGTACCGTGTCCCATGTTGTTCCAAAATTCGTGCTTCGCCACAGGGTATCGTTCCCCATCGTGTAAACCGTATCCGGATGAACGGGCTTGAATTCGACAGGCTTGCCGTAGTAGGAGAACGTTCCCCCCAACGTCTGCGTCCATGTTTGCCCACCATTAGTTGTCTTCATCACGCGATCGAAGGCTTCGTTGTTCGACTCGACGCCGACGAGGATTTGAAGTGTGTCATTCGGGTTTACAGCAATCGACTTAATCACATTCTCGACATTTCGACTCATCCCCACAAATGGGATCGTGTCGCCATACTTTTGCCATGTGTATCCACGATTCCGGCTAATGTACAATTGCCGACCGCCTGGAGCTCCGTACACAACGCTCGGATCCAGAGGATTGGAACAAAGAGCATCACCCAAGATCGTCTGATTCGCGGGGACTTTCTTTACCCACGTCTGGGTCTCAGCAGTCTGTACAATGACAACGATAAAGAGAAAACAGAGAAACTTCATTCGCTCCTAGAGAATAATTCATTCCTACCGTATAAGAAGCATTTTTTTGATATCGGTAAACTGATGTCCGGCTCCCGCATCACGAGGAGTGATTTCTCCATCGTCGTTCACGTTGCCGGATGCGATGACTTGATAGAAGTACACACCGGACGGAAGTGCCTGCCCGTCAAATTCAACTTCATGAACGCCATCCTCCATCACTTGATACTCGATTGGCAAGGCAACTTGTTGTCCGAGAACATTGAAGACCTTCAATGTCACAACCGACGGCTCAGGAAGATCGAACCGGATAATCGTCGTGGGGTTGAAGGGGTTCGGATAATTTTGATACAGTACATACATGAGCGGGATATCGGTGTTGTTTACATCGTACGCCGCAAAGCTCTCCGGTACAATGCCGGGAGTCTTGTGCAAGAATGCTACTTGTGCGATCGGTTTGACCCCTTGCAAGCGTGTTTTCGGCAGGAAGGAAATAGTATCCTTCTGGTTGCCTCCATCGGCAAATGCACCATTGATTTTTTGTAGAACATCCAACGCTTGCTGCCGTGACGCAGGAATGTCTTGCAACGTAAGACACGACAAGAGTGAATCGATGTATTTCGCAATATCCCTGACAAGCTTAGTGTTGAATGGATTCGCCGGATCATTCGGATCGTCAAATGTCAACGCGTCCAACCCGGGTGGGAATTTCGTGGTTGCACTCGCTGCAAGGTTGAGCTTCAATGCGAGCAGCTCGGCGAAGAGGTTATCGTTTTTCTTCAGAGGGGACAAAACCGATTGCTGCGAGCTGATCGGTTTGCTGGGGTCATTAAAGGTATCGAGACACGACGGTCCCTGCGTATGTTTCGTATTCGTTTTTTCGTCGACGAACGACTTTACAACATTGCCGGACTTCAACAGCTTGACTGATTTTGCACCCTTCGCCCCTTGCGGAATACCGAGGATTAAGGGATTGAGATCTGAGAAATACGGCGTCGGTTGACCGAACCCTTTCGGGAATAATTCATCAGAAATATTGACAAGGTTCGGACGGGGCAGGCCTACTTGATTGCCGCCGAAGCCACTCAATCCATCCGGAATACTTCCCTTGACCGGATTCGAAAGCCCTGCGTCGGTCCAGACATACTTGACCTTGACTAGCTTTCCTTGAAGGCCGACACCATCGATTTGGAAGAAGGTTCCTCCAGCAAGAGGAGGATTGAATGTGTAGCGCCAGATTTTCTTCTTGGCATCCGCCGTCAGCGACGCGTACGCAAGCGTGTCACCTTTCAGGTCGGACGTGTATGCCTTCAGGGAAGCGATGGGGATGTTAAATGACAGATCGAGATTTGCCGTAGAAGGAGACGGCGTTGGCGCGACCATTCTAAGTTTGAAGAAGACTTTATCCGGTTTCCTCGGATACGCTTTGTGTTTCCCTTTGGCATCGATTGCACTGGCCCAATCGTCGGCTGTTGCTGTCCGGAATCTCGTGCTATCCAGGCCGGTTCCGCTCACGTCCACAGAATCCGGTGACGTGTCGGTATTATGAACAAAAATAATATGCCCGCTCGTTGAACCGACGGCCGAAGGATCGAACGAAATCTCAAACTTCAGGCTATCCTGCCGATGGATTGTCGCACTCGTCGGCGTTGCGTTGAACGCGCTGTTGTCTGAGGTTACTCCCGAGATCATCAGATCCGCAGTGCCGGTATTCGCTACAACCACGCAATCCGTTTGCGTTATGCCGACCAGTGAATTGCCAAAGTCAATGCTTGGAGGATGCACCACGAAGACTGGTGCAGGCGAATGAATTGTGAGCGTCTGTGCATTCGATTCGCCGCCATCGGGTGAAGGATTGAACACAGTAATCGAGCGCGTGCCTACGGAAGCGATATCCGACGCGAGAACAGTCGCGCGCACCTCACCGGGACTAATGTACGTCGTGACACGATCTGCACCATCGACACGAACAACGCTGCAGGGAATAAAGTTGGAGCCGAAGACCGCGAGAGTGAAATCGGGTTCGCCCGCCGAATAGGTAGCGGGTGAAAGGCTTGTCGTCGATGGAACCGGATGTGATACAAGGAGCAGGAAATCATTATTGATTGACGTCTGCGAGGCAGTCGCAGCATCGGAAAGAACAACTTGGAGTTTCGTCGAGCTGAGTTTGGCTTGGGAGAATCCGCCCGTCCCCGGGATTGCATCAACGGACCAGCTTCCGGGTGGGACGGTCACCAAAACTTCGTACGTGCTGTCGTCGAGGAAACCAAAATTATAGAATCCGGTACTATCCGTTGTCGTCGTAGCAATGATTGTCGAATCACGCTGGAGCGACACGGTAATGAGCGAAAGAGGAAGTCTGTCATTACTCGTTGCCGAGTTGCTATCACAGTCATGGAAAACGTGTCCCTGGATACGATGGTAGTTGAAAGAGATTTTCCCGATCCATGATCCCCACGTCGTCGGAGCCTTGGCCCAATTGCCATCAGCCCAAGCGGAACTCTTCGTGTCGCTCGTATCCGAGGGATCGATGGAAGCACCTTCATAATCTCCCCACCGGTTGCGTCCATCGGAATCGATCGCGCCGCAACGATACGGGTTCAGCCCCGATCTGAGAATCGCGCTCGGTTGCAAGGCGGTATCAAACCTTCTGCGGCCTGTAAAGCAAGCGGTCGGATATTCGTTCGACGAACTGCGCGTAAAGGCAAGGTATACAGATCCGACTGCATCGACTGCAACTCCAGGGTACGTGTAGAATGTTGAAGCAGCGCCATAAGCTTCATCAATGACAACAGAAATAGTGGACGTATTGATTTTATAATACTTGATCGCAGAAACCGAACCGCCGAGATTCAGACCGACACAATGCACGGCATACAGATATCCATTGCGCCAGACCGGATCACCCATTCGCGAATCTCCTCCATCGATCGGAGTTTGCGGACAATCCTTTTGGGCAGCATCGGGGGGCACGCCATAAAATGAAACCGGAAGTTGTCCGATCTTCGTGAGCAAGGGAGAAGAGGGCCCGCCCGTAATTTTATACAATTGAACGGCGGAACCTCCGCCACTGGGAGAGATGATCAAATACTCTGTTGTCGTTGACGTCAGCGACATTGTCGGCTTGAGTGTGAAGTGGCTGCCCGATCCCGGAGCGTCGAGGATATCGACGTACGACGTTGGGAGTCCGTTGTAGAGGTTGAACTTCGAAACGACTCGTGTCTTTATGTACTGGAATGACGGAGTCGCGTTGATCGTAAACATGTTGGCAGTCATGTACACCGAATTGTCGTCGAATCCAAGACCCGGAAAATCCGACCAATTCGATGTCGGAGTACTCCCGTTGAGACTCATGTCGAATGAATATATGTACCACCCGCCCATTGCGTTACTTGTTTGGGAAATCGCAAGCCAATATGCAGCACCGGCGGTATTTCCGTTATAATCGAAAAGAACCAGAAACCTTTGTTCGCGAATGTCATACGCTACTTTTGGATCGTACCACTGGGATGCAGATGCGAACGGAAAGCCGAAGAAGTCGTTGGCGTTGATTGTGGCAAGAAGCCCTCCGGTCTTGTTCCGGATGCGAACCGAACTGTTTGTCGTGGAGACGACGTGATCCGGGCCCGTGGCAACCATAAGATCGCCTGGTCTACTCGCACCCTGCAAATTCCCTTCGAAGTTCACGGAGAGATTCGGTCCTGCAGTCACGCCCGCCGTACCGTTGGGAGATGGAGCGTTCGGATCCAGCGTGAGCGTCCCTTTTCCGTCGAAGGTTGGCTGGGGACCCTCTTTGAGGCGCTCCATTTCTTCTTCCGGCATCTCAAGCGCCTCCGGCCTCGTATACTCACCATCGATTGCCTGAGCGGCAACTCTCTTGGGATCCGGCTTCGGCACATCGGCAATCGATCTGATAACTTTGGGAACGACTGTTTTGCCGGATGGGATGCCTCTCATCGATTCACCGGTCCATGCGAACGAGAATGAAAAAAGGAGGAGAGCAATTGTCGATGCAAGTCGTGACAAGTTTTTCATGCGAAACCCCTCGTGTAGAATGTGCCCGAGTATTCCCCGCGCGTTATGAGCGAAATTCTATTATTTGATTAGCAAAAGTTTTTTGGCATCATGAAACTGAACATGCTCGTTACCCACTTCGACGGCAGTGAGCCGGTAATAGTATACTCCTGTTGATAACCGCGAGGCATCGAACGAAACGGTGTAGCTACCCGCTTCATACTCGATATCCGAGGCCAACGCTTGGACCATCTCGCCAAGCACGTTATACACTGCAATCGATACTCTCGCCGTATGCGGAAGAGCGAATGGAATAACCGTGCTCGGATTAAAGGGATTGGGATAGTTCTGGTCCAATGAAAACCGCTCGGGCAACGGCATTTCTTGCGCTACCGTTAGAAGCATCTTCGTCGAGCGTGGATCGTTGAGTGTGGTTTGCCCTTTCCCTATCA
The DNA here is from genome assembly GCA_016178595.1 of Ignavibacteria bacterium. Classification (GTDB taxonomy): domain Bacteria; phylum Bacteroidota; class Ignavibacteria; order UBA10030; family SZUA-254; genus JACOSY01. Next base: position 18,039 of record JACOSY010000017.1, on the reverse strand, counting down.
GTCGTTTACTCGAGAAACCCGCGCCTGCATCCACTGTTAAAGTATAATACTTTGTGTCCTTAGTGTCAATACTCCATTCTATTATAATCGGGTAATATTGCATCTGAAGCAGAACAGGGAATTGTACGGGCTTTTCAAGCCGTCGGGCATGCGTTTCCACAGTTCGGCCCGATCCAAATCGGACATCAAATGCACCTTCCGGTGGCGTTGGAGGCATCTCGAACTTATCGAGATTGATTGGCGAGTTCCCGCTCTCACCAATATAAAGCGTCCGACTCCTTCCCTTCGCGTCTGTTACCGTAATCGTATTGAAGTTGTGAGGAATCGTAGGTTCGTTCCCCCTCTTTAGCGGCGCAGCAGTTGAAGCAGAAAAGAGATGGAGCGAGCCTGCACCGTTCGGCTTCACCCAGTACGCTCTCCCAGGATCGAGGGTCGTTGTGGAAAAATAGCCGGTGTCGCTGTAGCCGTAGAATGTCGCTCCGGAGACGAGGCCGGCCGGAATAGAAGAGATCGAACTCACATCTACCGAAGACGAGATGGAACCGATCAGATTCCAACTGTTGCTTACCGGAATGTCTAATACCGATATCCGTAGCCCTAACACGGAGATGCTCTGAGCTGAATCAAACTTGAGCCATTCTCCAACGCCCGGAATGAGACTATCGTTCGGCGCCAGCATATAGGAATGATTATACACAAACGCGTGCGATATGGAAGTCGGAAAGACACTATCTCGCTTTCCATTACTGACGTAGGATGGAAGCGAAATCATATTCCATCCTCCGAGCAATGAAAGAGATTTCGTAATCGGCGTATCGATGGCCGTCCCCTGCACAGTCACCGTATCCGGACTACCGGGCGCATCGTGCAGCATGATGATATTTCCAGAAGGAGCTCCGGGAACCGTCGGTGCAAATGTTACCGTGAAAACTTTCGATCCCGATGCAACCACAGTATCATTTGCAGTTGAGACGGTAAACAGTGAATTGCTGGAGGTAATACTGGAAAGATGGAGCGTGCTGGTTCCGGCATTCGAGACAGTGAAGCTATCCGTCGAACTGCTGCCGATCGGATGCGTGCCAAAGTTCAGGTTTGATGGCGTAACGGAAAATTGTGGATGCAAGCCGGTATCGCCGAGTCCTTGAACGGCAACCGTGTCCGGGCTGCCTGCCGCATCATTGATCAGGACAATGCTTCCGTTCTCCGGGGTGCCCGTTGTTGGGGAAAACGTCACGTAGAACTTTTGGGAATCCGACGCAGAGACATTTGCATTCCCTGGACTTACACTAAACCGCGGATTGGTGGAAGTCACGCTGGAAATCGTAAGTGGAGCCGTGCCGTTGTTCCTGACGACAAAGCTATCCGGCTTCGAGTTGCTGACGATAACCGTGCCGAAGTCGATGCTCAACTTTGAAAGCGAGAAACCCGGAGCGACCGACACATGGATCGAATCAGTGCCACCGGCTTCGTAGTACCGGGCGGCGAATTCCTGCAGATAGAGGTTCGCGATCCGCTTGCTCTGGAGAATGAGCGAGTTTTCATCGTTGGAGTTTTCCGCACTGCTTGAATAGTTATGTGAACCGGTTTCGATATACGACGGGCCAGTCGGTTGATCGGCGTCGATTGTCGTATATTTATGATGCAGCAAGCCACTACCCCCTTTGAGGTGGATGTCGATCCCGTTACTCTGGAGATAGGAATACTGATTGCCCTGATCGGTATTATTATCGACGACAACGCGTACTTTACTGCCGGCATTCTTCCGGACAATCATCGTATCGGCGATATCCTTCCGTGTGTAGGTCAGGATGCAGGTCGATACCGAATGCTGTGCTTTCGCGATCATATTGGTAATGTGCATGGTCGTATGATCGGACGGGCTGAAATAGGAGCTGACCGGAACGCCGTTGATCATAAAATTATGTGGGGTGATATCAAGCTTCCGCGCGCCAAAGCGGGACGTCGATGCGTTCGGAGTCTCGGTGGAACTCCCCCACATCTGATCGAATTCCATTGTATAGGCGCCGGCGAGTGCCTGATCCTGAATTTCGATCGAGTTCTGCCGGTCCTGGCTGGTACCGGAATTGGTCGGGTTCCACGAGCCGCCCCAGACCCAGACGCTTTCCGGCGCGCCGCCGCGTCCGTCAAAGACGAAGAACTTATTGTGCATCAGCCCGGCGCCGAACCAGACCGCGTCGAACTTGTCGTTGATGACCGGGATACCGTTCGCGGAGAGCGTCGGGAAGGAACTGCCGCCGGCATTCTGGTTATCGGCTTCGCAGATGACGCGGATCGAGACGCCACGGTTTTTCGCCGAAACGAGATGGGTCGCGATCACGTCGCCGTATGCCGTGGCGCTGAGACTGTAGAGCGCGATATCGATCGACCGGTGCGCGTTATCGATCCGGTTCGTGATCAGACCGATCATGTTCTGATTGCCAAGCGCGTTCTCGCCAAGCGAAACCGAATTATCGACGCTCTTGTTAAAATAGACGTTCATCTGTCCGGTCGACGCGGGGGGTGAAGAGGTGCTGACGACAAGGTCGCCGGCAAAACTCGTATCGTTCGCGCCGCCGTCGGTGAATGCCTGCACATGGTAAACCGTCGCCGGCATGAGACCGGTCAGATCGACCGCATGGCTCAATCCGAGCGTATTGTCGGGAGAGACGAGGCCGAGTTCGTAGGCGGTCGTCAATCCGTAGCGAACGCGCGTCGTGCCGTTGTTGATAGTTGTCCAGCTGATTCGCATCGACGTTGGCTGGAGATTGCTTTCCACCGGTGACGTCGCAAAGATCGGACCCTGTGAGACAATATCGGCGGTCGAGCGGGGCATTAATTGGTAACCGCCGATGAAGGGTGATGTATTTTTAAATTGACTCACCACACCGATGACATCGAACGAACTCTGCGGCGCGGGAGTATTCGCGAAATTGACATTATTATCGACACGGATTTCGAGCGTATCGACCGCATCGCGCAACCGATAATTCGTGCCGGAGCCGGTGACCGTCCAGTTCGGAATAGAGGCGCCTGACAAGCTTGTTACAATAACCTGATTGATACGAACGAGCCTTCCTTCATATTGTTCGACACCTCCCTGACCGTCACCATTAACCTGACCACAGTTCAATACCAGCGGTTCGACGACATTTCCGGAACTGACTTTTTTGATGAGCGTGGGACTATTAAGTTCTGTCAGACCGTTAAACGGACTGACGGCTCCCACCAATTCAACTTCATCGCCGATCGTAACCTCTGAAGAAGTTATCACGCCGAATACCGCAATACCGCCGGTCGCGTCCTGAATATAGGAGGGACTGCCAAACTCTGCTCCAACGGTAACAACACCGAGGATCGTGACATATTTCCCCGACCAGATCGGGACGCCATTGACATCGTTCGCTTTAATATCGCCGATCGCGTGAGGCGTGCCATAGACAAGGACAGTCGGTTGAACCGGAAGATCAAGAATCGAATCGGGCTGCGTACCGGTCTGCGTAAAAAAAGTGAATGTATCGGTTGAATCGGCTGGAGTAATATTATTGATCGTAATCTGGATACTGTCCGTGCCGGCAACCGTCATGCCGGAGATCTTCACGGTATCACCGGAGATAGATGTTGAAGGGCTTCCACCCCCCGTCAGAGAAATATCGCCCGTCGAAAGAGACCAGGCAAAGATAGGAGGAACAACAACGTTAGTGTTGGTAAGGGTGTAGGGCGATTGGCCGCGTACGATGACAGTGAGCGCTTGGCTGACCGCTCCCTGAGCAAGTGACGGAGTAATGGATGCCGTCCCTCTTCCCGGTGGAGGGAGGACGATATTGAACGAAATGCTTAAATCGTCAATTGCCAATATTGCATCGCTGCCGGTATTATCAACATCGCTCCAGCGGATCCACATCGTCGATCCGTTCGCCCAATTTAATCCGTTTATCGTTGCACTTATATTCGTTTTATTGGCAGCGGCGTTACCATCTACTGCGGCAGCGGTGGTCGTAGTCGTCAACTTTTCCACCAAATCCATTCCAGTTACACTTGTCCAGCTTCCGGTTGAAAGATCTGTCGCGTCAAAACTGTATGCGAACGCGTTAACTTCGTTCACGGTGTTGTTACTCCCCGACCTCCACTGTTCCATAACTCCGGCAAGATTAATGGTTGTAATCGTCACGCCGGTATTATTGACGAATTGCGCTCCAATCCTTGGAACTGTTGTACCTGATGCAAGTGTCCCTAAAGCTCTATCCGGCAAACCAGACGAACCTACATTGTACACACCGCCAGAAGTAGCACTCCCTGCAGTAACCACAGGATTTAATACTGCACCAATTGTGCCTGAACCGGCGTATCGAATCCCAGTCCAACCAGGAAGATAAGATGTACCCGCTGATCCCATCCCATCAAAATTTTCCGAATACGATGCACCGGTAGCGGTTATTGAAATCTGCCCGGATGCCGGTGTCGACATGCCTGTCATCAACAAAATTATTGGAGTAATGAATAGGAAGGTCCATCCCCTCATGGTCGCAACACTCATACGCCCTCGCTTTCAAAGAAGAATGATCAACTGCACGGGAGTTAGAATAACTTACAGCTCATCGGCACCACAATATCGCTCGCCTCTCCCAACCGCAATGTCGGGAGAGGCGGCAAAGATACTTATTTCATGAAAAGAACTTTCCCTATCTGCGTGAACGACCCGGATGATAAACGGACAAAATACATTCCACCCGGCATCGTTTGTTCATCCTCTCCATGCCCGTCCCATTCCAGCACGTGCCTGCCGGCGGGAACCGGACCATCGAGAATACGCTTCACAAGACGCCCAAGCAGGTCGTAGATTTCGACATGCACGGCTTCATCGCGCGGGATGGAGATCGTGAACCGCGTCGTTGGATTGAATGGATTCGGGTAACAGGGACTCAACGAGTGCTCCGTCGGTGCATTAGTCTCTATTATGATATCCAGATTGACATGTTCTACCGATCGATCTGAAATCGTCATCAAACCACTCCCCGAACTGATGTCCTGGATGCTCTGGGAACCGGTACTGACGAAATATTTCTCACCCCGGCTTTCTCCAACATCCCAGCGCAACGTTACCGGATATGCACTCGCTTCCAGCAAAATCTTGTAGTGCACGGGCGAATGATTACGATCGTCGTACGTTTCGGTGAATCGTTGGGATGCGAACCGAACATCGAATAATCCTGCCGGCGGTCGTGGCGGCAATTCCGATGTGATCGAGCCTGCGGGTACAGCGCGTTGCCGACCGAAATAGAGTGTCCGCTCATGCTGCGCACCATCAATGAATGTGAGCGAGTGCAAATGAGAATACGTTGCAGTGCCTTGTGCAACCATTTCGGCACCGGCATTCGAAATCATGGTGAGCGATCCCGCACCGTTGACTTTCACCCAATACCCTTTTGACGGAGCGAGCACATCCGTAACGGCATACGCTGTCGTGAATCCAAAAAAATTCGAAACAATAATTCCCGGGGGATTCGACGTCACCGTCGCGACTGCAACATCGGAACTGAGTGTCCCGATCAAGTTCCAACCATCGACGACAGGTACTATTCCGGATCCGTGAGTGTAGCCCGTTAGCGTAATAGCCGTGTCGGCGGGAAACCGCATCCAGTATCCTGTTGCATTCGCAAGGGTATCCTTCACGAAGTAGCTGCCCTCGTAGCTGAATGCGGGTGAGGATGCAGAAGGATAGAGCGCCGCTGAACTAAAATTTTCTACGGCGAGCGGGACAGAGATCATGTTCCATCCTGCTTTGACAGTGTATGGCGTCGTCACGAGTGTACCGCTTGCGGTATCTTCCAGAGCTGACGATGAATTCTGAGGACCTTGCACGTTCCGTTTGACAAAGTCCGAGTCATTACTCTGCGAATCCCAGCCATTTCCCTTCAGCGAATCTGTTCCACCAAGGGCCATCGATGCAATTGTGGAAGTTGCCCGCGCCTTGCGCTCCGCGCATGTTGTGCTGCTGAGCGTCGGCACGGCGCCCGTCCCTTCGTACGCGTTCGCGCTTCCATATCCAACAAAATCAACCACGGTGATATCGGCAGGTCCGCCAATCGTCACTGTGTCTCTCACAAGCGCAATCTTTCCACTCGTTGCGCTCATCTTGATACTGTCGATTGCATCCGGTGTTGGAAGGGACGTCGTGTCATTGGAACCAGCCGCCTCCTGGATCAGGAAGAAACCGTGCGCAGCGATGGTGCCCGAAAAGATCGTCCGGTTGTTCGCAGTAAACGATCCAGCCGCTGCAGCGTATTGAACCGACCAATTCGTCATGGTCACCGCCGACGCCGTTGGATTGTATAATTCGATGTAATCATTTTTGTACTTCGCTCCTGAATTGCCGCCGCCACCATAGATTTCACTGATGACGACATGGCTTGCAAGCTGCGCGACCGTCGTATGCGCAATGAACGCATTGACGACCAGAACGACAGCCCAACGAATGCACAGATACCTCCTGCTCCCTTTTCTCGCGGCCTCCATAAACCCTCCCGCAATAAATGTGAATGATTAGTGAGTTATGTTCCTCCTGCCCGGTGTCGCCAGATTACAGCGACTGTCGGGCAATTAGAATAATCTCTTGTACTCAAATGAATCATCGGTATTCTCTACGCATGAAGTTGACTCCACGAAAACCACAGCAATAACCCTCTACCGAATGAGTATCAACTTGCCGGTAGAGATAAAATCTCTTGTGATATACTTATAGAAATAGATCCCGCTCACAACTGGAACGCCATCCTGGTTCTTACCATCCCATGTTGGAGTAAGACCGGGATTCTCACTTTCGTCGTACGTACCAGCACCGAAGTAGCCCAGATCGTGCGCGAGGATCAGCCTGCCAAGAATATCATAAATGCGCAGAGAAATATCGCCCGGCGTAACGACACTGAACGGCAGATACACATACTCATTCTTCGATGGTATGAAAGGATTCGGCGTAGTTGGCGAGAGGCCAATGGGTGGTTTTGAAGGAGGTGGCGGCGGCGGAGCCGGAAGCGGTCCACCGCCATCGGTGGTTTTCAATATTGCACCATTCGCGCCAACAATCCATCCTGTCGCTGAATCAAACATCGCAATATCAGAGAGAAGATTGTTCGTTCCGCTCAGTTGACTGTACCAGTTCTTACCTCCATTCGTTGTCTTAATAACATTTCCATTCGTACCGACTGCCCATCCTGTATTTTCGTCGATAAAACGGACGCTCTGATAGCTCGTTTTGGGATGATACGGCGGATATTGAGTGAACCAACTCTGTCCTCCGTCTGTGGTTTTGAGAGGGTTCGCCGATTTTCCTACTGCCCATCCGACGTTCCTATTGGCGAAGTAGATCGCAAGGACTGGGAACATGGAATCTGCATCAGCAACATTCCATGTAACACCTCCATCCGTAGTCTTCAGAAACCTTGTATAACTCCGCGTCGGTCCAAAATTGGCCGACATCCATCCATATTCTGGATCGACAAAGAATACACTGGTGACGATCGTGGAAGAATCGATTCCAGAAATTGATCGTCGGGACCATACTGAACCTGCATTTGTCGTCTGGAAAACCGCCCCATCAAATCCGGCTGCCCAGCCGTTCAAACCATCGGCAAAATAGACCGATGTGAGATTAGAACTATCAGATTGAATGCTATTCCAAGCTTGCCCACCGTCAATCGTCTGCAGAATCACGCCATTATCACCGACAACAATTCCCGCGTTCGAGGAGATAAAATAGACGGAGCGAAGGGCTTTCGTTGTAGGTGTCGATGATGTCGTCCACTCTGCGCCGGCATTCGTGGTGCGCATGACGATTCCCTTATCACCAACGGCAATCGCATAAGTTTGATCCTGCGCAGGAATGCTAATCGCATTAAGATTCACCCGGCTACCGCGTGTCAAGCTTGACCACGTAGCACCGCCGTCGACAGTCCGTTTGATCTCACCGTGTAATCCGGCTATCCAACCGGAGGATGTATCGGTAAAGAAAATACCCCGTGCACCATTGGTCGCATCAAGCGACTCCGCGTCCCAGAACTCGCCTCCGTTGTGTGATGAAATTATCCGTGCATCTCCCACTGCAAAGGCATTGGATTTGTTCGTAAAGGTAAGAGCATAGAGTGCAAACGCCGAATGCGATGCTTGAGAGATCCATGTCATGCCGCCATCGGTTGTGCGGCGTATAATCCCTTGCGATCCAACCACCCAGCCGGAATCTTGTGTGGTAAAGAAAACCGAAAAGTAATTCCTCGGTGCCGTACTATCGAGCCGAACCCAGTTTGTACCAAAGTCGATTGACTTCAAAATCGTATTGGTTTCACCGACGGTATAACCAACTCCTGTAACGGGGAAGTAGGCTGACCATAAGTTACTTCGAGTTCCAGAAATAGCATTGAGCCACGACAAACCGCCGTTCGTTGTTCTCAGGATCGTACCGCTATCCCCCACTGCAACGTCATGGTTCGCATCGATGGACGTAACGTAGTTGAGATCAATGTGATTCACCGGGCTCGATCGTCGTATCCACCGCGCTCCACCATCACTCGATGTGAAGATGGAACCGGAGTCGCCAACAATAATTCCGGACGCAGGAGAGAAAAATGATATCGAGCGAAATGTTCCGAAGGCACCGCCGACATAGCGCTGCACATCCCAACTCAGGCCGTAATTGGTCGAAGTCATTACCGTACCGGCAGAACCGACAGCGACAATCGTTCCCGTTGCAAACGCTTGAACACCGTAGAGATCGTTACCCTGAGGAAGAGGGTTTTGCCAGAACCAGCCACTTTGCGAGAACATCGGTACAGGAAAGTACCAGAGCAGCAAAACGGGCAGCGTCCGGCGGACGATCTTGTACGTCAGTGGAAGTAGTATTCTCACACGGATGATCTCCACTCCTGTTATTTCACGAGCATCATTTTACCGGTCGATTGATATTTTCCATTGTCCATCAGGACGCGGTAGAAAAGGATACCTGACCCGAGCATTGTTCGATCGGAATTAGAAGCGTCAAATTCCAATCGCTGGACGCCGGCGGCAAACGGTTGTTCACTAATTAACGTAGCGATTTCTTGTCCCAAAATATTGTAAATCTTAATCGTGACGAGACCCGCGCTTGGCAGCGTAAACGTAATCATCGTCGAGGGGTTGAACGGATTCGGATAGTTCTGAACATGGATTTCCTGTCGAGATAGAATCCTCGGTGCATTCGCAAATACGGAGACGTCACCATACTGAAGAATCGTACCACTTTGTCCAACCGCCCATCCGAGTCCAGCAGAATGGATCGTTATCGCATTCAACTGGCGCCACGTTCCGGAAAATTGTTTTTGCCACGTAGCACCGCCATCTGAGGTAGTAAGAATTGTACCGAAATCGCCCGCCACCCAAGCAGTGAGTGAGTCAAGAGCGCTGACCGACCGTAGTGTCCGCGCCGTTCCTGAAACCAACGTAGACCAGGTCATTCCACCATCAACCGTCTTGACGATGGTCCCCCTCGATCCCACGGCAAAACCGGTCATGGTGTCGACAAAAGCAACAGAATACAATCTCTCAAGAGTCGCAGACACCTGCCCTGTCCAGTGATTACCACCGTCATGTGTAATTAAGACCGTTCCATGCGACCCGACGATCCATCCGACGGATGCATTATAAAATTGTACCGCGTAAACGTTCCAGCTAAGAGGCAACTTTTGAACGACCCAAAAGACCCCGCCATCGGTCGTCTTATACACTCTACCGCGATTCGTTAAGACGTAACCCGTATCCTGGTTCAAAAAGTATAGTGCGACAAGCTGGTATTTTGCGCTGGTCAAGTTCATCGCAATAGGATGCCACGTATTCCCCCCATCTGTCGTGTTCAGTACGGTACTGTTGGCGCCGCACGCCCAGCCATGCAATGGATCCACGAACTGCACAGTTGTCAATCGCTTGTCTACCCCGGAAGATTGCGGCTGCCAACTAAATCCACCATCAGTAGTATGAACGATGACACCGGAGTAACCGACGGCCCAACCCACATCCGAATCCGGAAATGAAACGGACGCAAAGGATCCTTCGGCTTCATCATGAAAACTAATCCAGGTATTGCCGCGGTTCGTTGTCTTAAGTACCTCACCTCGATATCCAACAACCCATCCTGTGGAATCATTAGCAAACTTGACGGAAGTTAGCGCATTATCTACAGTATACTGTTGTGTCCAGGAAGATCCACCTGTTGTTGTTGAGAAAATTCCACCGTCTCCCGTGACAATCCATCCTCTCGACTTGGTAACAAAAAAAACATCATTTGCGCCCCACGTTGAGGGGACATGTGAGGCAATAAACCATACCGCCCCCGCATTTACCGTATTGAGTACTACACCGTTTCCCCCAACTGCCCAACCGATTTTGTTATCGAAGAACTGAACGGCACTAAGCGCACCTGTATCAGGAGATGTTTGAGTGAACCACGTTTGGCCGCCGTTTGTAGTAGCAACAATGGTTCCATGTTCCCCCACCGCCCACCCGGAATCTCGGTTCACGAAATAAACGTCTAAGAGACGCCGTGACACATGTGAAAACTGAAACTGCCAAGTAGCACCATCATTGGTCGTCCGGCGTATGGCTCCTGAGTTACCGGCAACCCAACCTGTATCGTGATTAATACCGGCAACCCACCCGCTATCCCGATGAAGGAAGTCTATGCTGTAAAGATCCTGTGCGATACCTACGATCAGGTTCGACCAGCTATTCCCGCCGTCTGTGGTCTTCAAGACAGTTCCGGATGTCCCCGCAGCATACGCTGTTGCTGCACCCATGACTTTGATGGACGTGAGTAGTTTCGGCGGACCAGCATTCGCATACGAGACATAAAACGACGATCCTCCATTGAACGTTTGAAGAACTGTTTGGTTAAACCCGACCGCCATAATGGTATCTTTTGAGACGAGTCCCAGACCCCAGAGAGAATTGCCAGTCGGATAAGGATTTTGCCAATGCCAGCTTGTTTCACTTGCAACGGTTTGGTTTGCAAGTCTACCGAAAGAGTCTATATTCCTTGCGCTATCGGGATCGGTAAGCAGTTGCTCATCATCGAGACTGTCGGGGTAAGGAGGAAGGATATCCTGAGCAACAGCCCGATATGACCAAGCAAGGCACACAAAGAATATCAAAAATTTCACGATACGTCCTCCCCAAATCCATTTTTTATCAGTCTGCTCTCTGCACATATCAACTCCATTCATCCAAAAACTACTGCCGCGAAACATACAACAGAAAAAAAATATCTTGATTACTTGAGCAAGAAGTTGACGCCATTGACTTCATCACCTTCTGGTTTTACGGCAACTTCTATTGACAGTCTGGGCTTCTCGACAACGCGGCCAAGAGTCGCTGCCTGATCTTCATTAACAGTAACCGTATAACGCCCGGGTGGTACACCGAGAAACTCGAATTCCCCCGTTGAGAACGTTCTCATGGCTTTCTTATATTTGGGGAACCCTTTCTCTATCTCTTCCGATTCGATGCGTACATTCATCCCGTCGACCGGCTTCAGTCCAGTCGATGTTTGTTCCTGTACGGTGCCGCGCACAATTCCACCAACAACTATCGGTAGATCTACAACGCGTACTTGATCCGGCTCGGAAAAAACTGCAAACGTCTGGAACCTCGGCACCCACTTGGGATCCTCCAGCGAAAGAGAATCGAGCGTAACCGTATACCATTCATAGGGAAGAGTTCTTTTCATCCGGTAGCCGAGAGGAGACTCATATTTCACCTGAGACCCTCCCTCAATGCCCACCCGAGAGCCAAACCGTGCTTTTGCAATCTGCTCCTCACCAGCGTCTTGTGCACCGTTTCCATTCAGATCTACAAAAGGATTCACAAACACGCTTCCAAACCCGACTTGATTCAAGTTGTCAAAGACGAACCGGCCTCTCTCACCCACGAAAGCGACCGATCCTGCGATACTTCCCGTAAAGCCATACGTCCCGTCGCCTCCTTCTCGAGTAACCGAGCCGCGGAAAACGGAGAACGGAAAATAGTAGGTCAGTTGAAGACCATACGTGGAAATGTGTGAAATATAGTCTCGATCAACGAACGCGCTCACAAGTGCATTTTGCTTGAGCGGAAGCGACGCGGTAATTCGAAGATCGGGCACATTATTTAGCAAATGGTCATAGGTCATAGTGCCGCGCAGGAAAATACCCCTCGGAAGAACCGTCGTCAGAGTCACTCTGCTATTATGCTGAGTCAGTCTCGATGAAGAAAATGCATCCTGATCCCATGAGAAGATCTCGTTCAACCGAACTCCGAAAAGACCGGTTCCAAAACTTGAGGTCGCCTGCAATCCTCGGATCCGCCGATCTGTGAGACTCGTCTGCCGAAGAATAAAGCTAAAAAGCAACGGCTGTGAAGGCAGGCGAATAGGCACATTGAACGTCAATATCGCATCATCAAGTGCATTCAGAGAATTATAGAAAGAATTCGTACCGTATCTCGTATATGAAATCGAACCACCCAGCGTCGAAGGGTAGAAGACAGAGAACACCACAGTGGAGTATGCACTCGGCGCGATCGTTGCATCGAGTACGGCAATATCAGTAACACGAGCGGTAGAGGTCAGCGATGGAAAGAATCTGGTATGAATACCGCTTTGCCCGAGATAATCGATGCCGCCGCCCATAGTAAGTCTATTACTCACTCCCCATGACATGTTGAACGTGCTGTTCCAATCATGCCTGCCGGGACGTATTGTTCCGCCCATGAGGCTGTACTCCACCTCGCCGGGAGGCAACATCGATACAGGAACAATAATCCGGTATTCTGAGACATGTTCGGCGCCATATTGATCATATTCTTTGACGCTGTAGTTCGAAATGCCGTACGGTAAGACGCTCTGGAAGCGGTACAGTCCGGCAGGGTCTGAAGATTCAGACTGAATGACGGACGCTCCTTTGTAGAAATCAACGGTATGATTGACTCCAATGAAGTCGCTAAACTCGTCTTCGGCAAACAGCAAACGCCGCGGCGCAGGCCGATTTGTAATCTCACCGCCAAATATCCTCTGCGCTCGAAGCCCCGTTGAGAACATATCACCGAGATTAATTTGCCGGATGAACGATTGATCGAGAAACGCGTATTGCCAACTGATTAAGAAATCCTCGGACTTAATGGGACGATTAATAACGCCCTGAAGATTTGTCTTCAAATCGCCGCCGAGAAACCGATTGCCGAGATCGAGGAAATAGCGATATTGTGGCGCTATACGTGACGAACTCGAGGTAACAAATCGGTAATCGAGTCTACCGCCTGCTAACAAGGGATGCGTATGCGGCAGGGAATACCCTACCTCTGGCTGATACCCTTGCAGCAAGAGCTGTTCATTTCTTGCCATCTCCCGTTTCCGTTCCAAGAAAACGGGGAGCAGTAATTTTGTGCGCAGTAAAACGTCGAGTCTGACCGGACGATACTTCAACTCAATACCGAAGAATTGCTGGTAGAGGTCTTCCCGTAAATAAAAATCCTGTGGCTGCACCACGTAGTCATCTGTTGAAATAGCCCCGCTGGTATCACGTATTCTAAATGTATTGCTGCCTGCATCAATACGATATCGGTTGTCGGGCGACAGGAAAAAGCCTTCGACAACGCCGGTACGTGCATCGTATTCCGCGCTGACGCGCAGGAACTTGAAAATCGTGACAAGGGGAAGATAGTATTTCTCGTTTCGGGCAATGACGTCAAATTCTACGCTGCCAGCTCCCCGAACTGAGAGTACAACAGGAATCGTTTGCTCGCCAGGACGCGGACCTTTCGCCACACTCTGTGCCCAGATCGTGGTGCAGAACAACGATCCGAGAAGGATTTGAGAACACACCGCCAGTAAAGAAGAATGCTTCTTCATCGGAAGCTACTGTAAATTAATCTTCGTGGAATAATTCACTGCCTCACTCTCAGCGGCATATTGTCTGACCATGTCGCTTCCTTCCTTGTTGCTGAAATTCAATTCGAACGTATATTCCCCTGCGGGAACATTCGCTGTCCGGAGGGAGTATACGTATGTCTCGTCCTGGTACACAACAAGATTTTTCTTGTACACGCTCACGACATTCCCCGAATGATCCCGTAATCGACAGGTCAAAGTTCCCCAGTATGATGTATTTCCAATCCTCTGAAGATCGACGGCAACACGCATACTGTCTTTTCCGGGCGTCGTATTGACATTCCGTAGAACAAGTCCTGAAGTTAACTTTCCTTTCCTATAATGAAACGGTAGATCTGCCTTTTCTATCGTGATAAATCCCCCACGCGGCAGCGGTGAGGCGCCTGCATCCTTGATCCGCCGTGCGCCGAGAGGCTTTGATGAGACAACGATTCGAGCCCAGTATTCTCCGTCGGGCAAATCTGGCGGCGCTGACGCTACGACGCGTACAATTTGCGTAGCATTCGGCTGCAACACGAACCGTTCAGGGTATGCTCGAATCCATCGTGCCGCTGATTTCGCTCCGCCGGAATCTGCCGGAACGATCACGACGTGCGGAGCGCCTTTCTCATCCGTCGTCTGGTACCCGTACTTCACCTCCATCCACATTTCCCGTTCTTCCTTATCGGAAGGGTTATGAACTCTTAGTGCCGCACTTCGCGATGGCGCAACGACGAGGAGTTGGACAGGTGAAACTTTCACCCCACTTGTCGCCGTGGTCAATGAACAAACGACGACGAACAGACCACTCCATATACTTCGCGTCCACCTTCTCTTACTTAGGCCTGCAACCATACCGTACAGAGGTCTCCTTTCACAAACATGAGTGTAGCACGATTATCAGAGCATACCAATCAATGATCACTCTTCACCGATAATTCTTATTCCTCCTTACACAACACACAGTGCAAAAAGAGGAAGCCTGCACTGAGACCCTCAACTTATTATAGCGTCTCAAACAATCAGACTTCCTCTTTGCACTAGTAGAGTATATCTGAGCACTACCCTTACGATAGACACACCACCGCAGAGGGGCTACGCTCGATTACGGCGTTGTGACATAATGTGCTTCGAGAATCACGTCCGCCTGGAATGTATCGGTAGCACCTTCAACTCCTGCACCGACGCACGCCTTCCATCCTAGAAAAATACCGCCGCCCGGATTGACTTGCGCGGTAACCGGACCGGTAATCGCCTGCTGAACGGTGAAGCTCACACCCGCTGCCGCAGGATCGTACCCAAACACCCAGTCAGAAAGGGCAATGCTACCGATGCCGGGGGTACCGACCGATACCGCTTGGTTGGGAAGAATGAAGTCAAACTCGACGACATCGTTCGGGTTGGCATCATCAACCGTATAAAGAAGCGGAGGTATCGGTGCGGTATTGTCCCAGCCTTCCGGCGCCGGCTGAATGTATCCGTCGGTTGTGAAGGTGTAGCACTGGCCCTGCGTTAACCCCGTGTAGTCAACTTCCTGACCTGTGATTGTCAAGGCATGATCTACCGTAAAGGTGAGCAGTGCCGACGCTGAAGCATAACCGCCTGCGAATGCAGAACTGCTCAAGCTCAGGCTGAGAACGACAGCGAGTGTTGCAACAAACATGAAGCTTTTCATGTTTTTACTCCTTTTGATGAATTGTTAGTGAATATGGTGGATTAGAGAGTTTTAGATTACAACGTTTACACAAAATCTACCGGAAAAAACTTGATAATATTACTATCCCCTTACGTTCGTCACACTCCTTTCACCGAATACCAAGAGACGATCGTGTGTAAATGAGGATGTTACACTACATCGTCGGGCTTTACCAACCTGGGATCTTCAAGCTGTCGCCGTAAGATCCCAGGATTGATAAGATTAGTACCTTACTTCAGCAGCATCATCTTCCTGACGGCAGTGAATTCGCCGTCGTTGAGGATGAGGCGGTAGTAGTAGACACCCGAGGAGAGCGCGGACGCGTCGAAGTCAACCGTCTGGTCACCCTCATCCATTTGCTCATGGTTCAGAAGCGTTGCCACTTCCTGTCCCAGGAGATTGTAGACTTTCAGCGTCACGATCCCTTCAGCCGGCAGCGTAAAGTCGATCGTCGTCGTCGGGTTGAAGGGGTTCGGGTAGTTCTGTTCGAGCTTGAACGCCAACGGCGTCTGCGTCTCGGCACGGAACGGCGGCAACGCCATCACCGGCACAGCTTCAAGGCTGTTACGATAGAGAACGCCGCTCTTGCCGATAGCTTTCACGCCCTTCAAGATCAGTTTCCCGGCCCATGCAACGGTGTCAAAGGAGCCGCTGAAGGCATTATTGATTTCAGCAAGCGGTACATCAAGCTCCGCCGGTGTAAACGTGCCGCCGCAAGCCATGATAGCATCAATTGAATCATTGATCGCGCTGACGGTCTTTCCATCAAATGGATTGCCGGGATGTTTGTACTTCAGCGTGGCGAGAATTCCAGCAGCACCAGAGACCTTTGCCGCCTGATCGATCCCAAGGTTAACGCGGAAGGCAACGGCATCGCCCAACAGCTTGTTGTTGTGCTTATCGGGCGGCAGGCTCTTCTGCGGCTTCGTGATCATCTTCGCAACTCGGTCCGGATCGAAACCGCTCAAGCAGTCAGGCGAGTTATCCTGATACGTCCCCTTCTTGAAAAGGGTCTTATAAATGTCGCCATACTTCGGATGATAGACAAGTTTTCCTGTCTTGTCGTCCGGTGGATTACCGATTCCGACATGGAGGCCGGCAACTTTGCCGTTGTGCAGCAAGTCAGGGAAAACACCCTGGTTGAACAACTCAATGATCACGTTCCACCAGTTGGGCATCGGATTGAGTGCAACCCCGCCGGGCTTCAGCACTGCGGTCTTATTCTTCGGAGGATCAGCATCCCAGCCGTAGGCCACACTCGGGGCCTTGCCGCCCTTCACCCATACGCAGATAATCACAGCGTCTCCATGAGCACCGCCACTCAGGACCCAGTCCTTTCCCTTTAGATCAGCGTTCGCCGCGCCCCCAAAACCGCCGAGGGACGGGAAATATACTACGACACTGCTAAACACCAGGTGCAATGTTGTATGGACTGCGCCACCGCTGATGGTGAAGCACTGGAGGTACTTGTCGGCCTTCTGCTTGATCGGCTTGCCTGCGTTGTGACCTTTGGCATCAGGCGCATCGGCAAGCTCGTGCGAGGTTGCTGTGCGCAGTTTCGTTCCATCGTAATAGTTCACATAGGCAACTTGCGGATCGGTACTGTTGACCGGGTGCACAAAAGAGGAGTTTGCAACCATGTCGACGGGTGGAAATACCGCCCCGGCCTGGCCATCTTCCAATTCCCAGCCGTTTGCGCCCGAATTCAGAATCGTCCATGAGAAATTGACTGCACTACCATTTGCATCGGATTGGAATTGAAGCTTCCACTGATCGGTCTGCGTGACCGTGACCAACCGATGAAAATTTTTCTTCAGACCCTGGAGGCAGGTGTCTCGTCCTACCGTGTGGCCATTGCTCACCGACCGGTAATCGAATGTCGGCGATAATGGCGGCTGTTCCTCTTCCCCGAGTCCTGGATCGATATGGTTTGTCGCCGCAGCATTCAGACCCAAAATGACTGTATCCTGACCCACGCCATCTGTCGCAATGATCCGAATCTGTTGTGCCAAGCCACTCTGCCCTACCACCAGCAGCAATACGATACATACTCCGAGGTAGAGGAGGGAAAAGCCGTTAAGCTTCTTCATAGAAACCTCACTGTTTGATGTGGATGATGAAATTAGTGGTTATTGTCTTTTAGTCTTAGCTTAGGAAGATAATGCTCGTTTCCGCGAACCCTTGTCGAAGCACTCTGTCACCACCTTGCAGTCGATGCACAGAGTGCTTCGTATAGGGTAATACTCACTTCATGAGCATGATCTTGCGGACAGCGGAGAACTGCTGCTGCTGCTGCTGCTGATCAGTTGACGTGGCCGTCATGCGCATGAAGTACATGCCGGTCGGGACGTTCAAGCCCTGTCCGTCATGACTATTCCACTCCATCGTGTGATAGCCTGCATCTTGCACACCCTGCATCAGGGTG
>JACOSY010000016.1 GCA_016178595.1 Ignavibacteria bacterium | reverse complement strand
GAACAGGCTGCGCGTGGAACTCAAGTCCCGGACCAAGAACCTATCGACCGGCCTCGATGGCCGCGACCTATTCGAAGATCCGGATGGATGCAGGGATGGTGATGAAAGCTGCCGTTGCATACGTACGCTGCTCGACCGAGATGCAGGAAGATAGTCCTGAGCAGCAGAAGAAAGAGATCGTTGCTTATGCTGAGAAGCATGGTTGTCAGATAATCGATTGGTTTGTGGACTTTGGTAAGTCGGGGACTACCTTTGAACAGCGGCCAGAATTTCAACGCCTGAAGACCACAATCGATTGCAAACCAAATTTTCAAGCGGTCATCTGTTATGATGAATCTCGCTGGGGACGAGCGATCGATTCGGAGGAGAACACGTATTGGCGTGTCTACTTTCGCCAACGGAGGGTCGATATATGCTGGTTCACACATCGGTCGATCTAAACAATGAATTCGCGCCGATGCTTTCAGCCTTTGAAGGAATTCAAGCTTCTCAATACAGTAAGAAGCTCTCTGAACTTACCTTGCGGGGGGCGAAGAACAACGGCATTTACTCAAGTGGTGGAACGGCGCCATATGGTTATGAGAGGTTAGCCATAAATCTCAGGGCGGGGACAGAGCGGCGACTGACTCAAGGCGAATGGTGTGTCCGGGGACAGGAAAAAGTGAAACTAATCCCTGGGGATGAATGCGAAATTCAGACGGTTCAGTACATTTTTGAAAGGCGAGCACAGGGAGTTGCATGCGTCCTTATCGCCAAAGAATTGAACGAGCGCAACATTCCATGTCCGGGCCGGGGAAAATGGAAGAACCTTGATCAAAAATGGAGTAGCGTGACCATCAAAGCAACCATTGAGAACCCCGTCTATTATGGTGTCCGAGTTTATAACCGCCTCTCATCAAGCAAAATTCAAGCTCGACTTAAGGGAAGAGAGGTGCGAAGCAATGTACCATTCCCACAATGGCGAAACGAGAAGGAAGATTGGGTTATCCGAGAGGACGCACACAAACCTCTCGTGAGTGTGGAACTATGGAACGAAGCAAACAGGATTAGAAGGAAGTTATCCAATAAGTCGAAGCCACACCATACGGCATCATATCTGCTAACTGGGCTCATGAGGTGTAACCGTTGCGGATTCAATTATCAAGGGCAGTCTTCTGAGATCCGGGGTACGAGGTACTATCGATATGTATGCGGTGGCTACAATTCAAAGAGGGTGTGTCCATCATGTGCGGTTAACCGCGATCTTGTTGAGTCGTTTGTTATTAAATGTGTCAAAGACGTCATCTCAGATACGAATGTTGTCGAGAAAATTGAAGAGGAATTAATGAACCTCATCCGAGAGGAGCCTGGTTTTCGGCAGTCCGAGATTGATGATACGAATAGGCTAATCGTTGAAGTTGAGAAAAAAATCAAGAATTTGACCCATGTGCTTGAAAGAGGAGTTCAGCTTGATTCAATCATAGCACGTTTGAAAGAAGTTGAAAACGTGCGAAAAATACTACTTGAAAAAAAGGAGAAAATAGGTTCACGATCTGACCAAAAACCATTTCACGCTGAGGAGATTAGTACAGCCATCTCCACATTCTTGACCAATTTCGAAAAAGAAATTGCTGAAGCGCCCTTAGCCGACAAGAGAATTCTTGTTCAACGATGTATCAGTCAGATTGAAGTTGATCCCGAAACGAGGAAAGTGCAAGTTTATGTGCGAAAGCTCCCGGTCATAAACAGCCAGATCGAACGATATTATAATCAATTTGAAGAAACCGGTAAGTCAAGAGGAAGAGTATTTAGCAATACGAAAGTGCCCGGAGCAGGACTTGAACCTGTACGACCTTGCGGCCACTAGCTCCTGAAGCTAGCGCGTCTGCCAATTCCGCCATCCGGGCAATGAACTATCGGAAAAGTAAATCAATATACGAAATTCCGCACGCAGTTTCAATTATTGACTTTCGCTTGATGAAAAACTATATTAGAGCCACTGAATTCATGTGGCTGATAGCGAACCTTTCCAGGTGACTTTAGCGGTGACGCAGAGTAAGACGATACTTTTCATCGAAGACGAAGAGGAGCTCCTCCATTCCATCTCTCAACTATTTCGAGACCAGGGTTATCATGTCATCAGTGTTCCCCGTGCCGAAGATGCGCTTAATCAAATGATCGACCACCACCCCGACTTGATTCTCGCCGACATCAAACTTCCCGGCATCGATGGATTCGATTTTTTCACTCAAGTGCTGGCAAAAAACGAATGGAAGGATATCCCGGTGATATTTTTAACCGCCTTCAACAACGTACAGGCGATGATGCACGCGAAGAAGTTGGGGGTTAAAGAATACATTACGAAGCCCTTCGACTTTGAGTACTTGATTGCAAGAGTCCGCAGCTTGATTGTTCCGTAATGTAGAGCATTTGCCTGGGAAGTCTCTGAGTTCTACCCATGCCAACGATACGCGGGTTGAGTGATATTCGTCACCAACACACCCAAACATTCTCTTATCTTTTCTTTGCAGAAATCAATTATGTCTCTCATAGGGGAAAAATGGCTTTATGGACAAGAATAAGGGGGTACTCAAATTTCTCAAATGGGTGGGAATTGTTGCGCTCGTCGCACTTCCCCTCGCAATCTTCTTCAAAAAGCGCAAGCCTGAAACCTCAAGTAACTCTTTTCCTGACGAAGACTCAAACATCTTTGCATCAGAATTAGAAGAGTAAACTACACGTCTATTCCCGGTTCAACGCTGCTATTGATTCCTCCTAGAAGTTAATCGTATTCTTCGGGTCATCTGCTTCTTTCCAGTGCCAGCTCGTATGCTTCTGGCATGTGCCCGGCAGATATTTCTTGTTGAAGACTTCCTCAACTCGGTCAGGGCAGTACTGAGTGGCAATCTTTTTGGTCTCATTGCAAATAGTATCACGTTCTACACCACCCGGTTGCACGAAGTATCCGGGCGGCAAACCGATGCTCTTGTCATCGTAAACGTATTTCATGAAGCGGCCCCAGATCGGTGCAGCCGCTCTTCCTCCTTGGCCGTCTGCGGTAGTAAAGTGGATTAATTTGCTGTCGAACCCAACCCAGACACCTGCAGTAATATGGGGCGTATAGCCGATGAACCACGCATCACCGTAATCCTGCGTTGTTCCCGTCTTGCCGGCAGCAGGTCCCCAGAAGTAGCTCCGTACGCGTCCACCGGTACCACCGTTGACGTTGCCCTCCAACATATCTGTCATGATGTATGCGGTTTCCGGACTCAAGACTTCGCGTCGCGTTGGTTGATTATCTTCAATGACATTTCCGTCTTTGTCTTCGATTTTTAGAATGGAAATAGGCTCGACATACACACCTTCATTCGGGAAAATACCGTATGCGGCGGTGATCTCCAACGGTTGTACTTCACCGGTTCCAATAGCGAGCGACTCGTAAGGAGGCAGATCTGATTTGATGCCCATCTTATGTGCATAAGTGATGACCTGCTTCACCGGTGCAATCTCCATGATAGCGCGGATTGCCACCAGGTTGATTGACCACTTGATCCCTTCACGAAGCGTCTTCTTACCGCCAAATTCGTGATCGAAGTTCTCGGGCGCCCAACGCTTCCCGTCTCCCATCACAAGTGTGATTGGCTGGTTGAGAAGCTCGAAGCACGGCGGATATCCATTGTCAATCGCAACCGTATAGACGAATGGCTTGAAGGCTGAACCCGGCTGGCGTTTGATTTGTGTGACGTGATTGAGTCCATACTTGAAACTCTTGTAGTTTGATCCTCCCACCATTGCAAGGATATTGCCGTTATGATGATCGATTGCAATGAACCCCACCTCGATCCGCTGCGCGTCTTTCTTCACCGAATCGACAAAGAAATGATTTTTCTTGAACGCACGAGTGACGCTGTCGCGCTGATGCGAGGTCGTTGCTTCACGGTAGGAATCCGTGTTGCGGATTGCTGCCATCAACATTTGCCTCAACTCATCACTCTGATTCTTCCAGTTCCATTGTTTGTTGAAAACCGGCTGTATTTCGGCGAGATGTTCTTCAACGGCGCGGTTGGCATACCGCTGCATCCGGCTGTCAAGTGAAGTGTAGACTGAAAGCCCGTCGCGGTAAATATCAAAACCGTATTTTTCTGCCTTCGCGATTAGTTGCTGCCGGATCCACTCAACGAAGTGTGGAGCAATTCCTGTGGTTGATTCATCGGCCGGACGGAATTTCAGCTGGTCTTCTTTCGTTTCTTTGCTCACCGCCTCCGAAATATAGTCGTACTTTACCATCTGGTCGAGAACGGTGTTGCGACGATTGATAGAGCGCTGGGCATGCCGGAATGGATCGTATGTTCCAGGTCCTTTCAAAAGCCCGATTAACAATGCGCTTTCGGAGAGCGTAAGATCCGATGGGTTCTTGCCAAAGTAAATTTGTGAGGCTGATGCAATGCCGTACGCGCTCCGACCGAAGTAAGCAATACTCAAGTACATTTCAAGAATTTCCTTCTTCGTGTAATTTCGCTCGATCTGCACTGCCGTGATGAACTCCCGGATCTTGCGCGTCATTTTTCCGAAGATATTCTCGTTCGCTCCTTTGAGATCGTATAAATTGCGCGCAAGTTGCTGGGTGATGGTCGATGCGCCTTCTCGCAGCCGGAACGTCAGGATATTTTTTGTCATGGCACGAATGAACCGAGGCATGTCGACTCCCCAGTGCTCGTAAAAATTCTTGTCCTCAGTTGCAATCAGTGCATCGACAAGCTCTTTCGGAAGTTGGTTCAAACCAACGCGCGTTCGGTTCTTGATATAGAACTGGTCGAGTACTTCACCGTCGATCGAATAGACTTTCGTTGCCAATTCCGGTTTCGGATTTTCAAGCTGCTCGAGGGATGGCAGACCCGACATCAGATACCAGATGTAGACGAACATCACGCTGGCGAATACACTCCAGCCAAGCAATCGACGGTTCTTTTTATCCTTCAAAAAATTCTTCGGCATACGTCATGTATTGTGTTACGGTGTCCACGTTTTCAGTGCTATGCGGCCGCGGTCCATTTCGGCGAACGTGTTATGCTCGATCCAATCGCCGAGGTTAATATAAATGCCCTGGCCAATCTGTTGGAATACCGGTTTATGCCGGTGTCCCATCACGATGACATCGTACCCTTCGTTCATCTTTTGTCGTGCAAATTCCTGCATGGTATCACTCTCGCCATAATTCTTGCCGCCGGTGTGACGTCGGCTACGCTTCGATGTCGATTTGGCGAGGGTTAGACCGATATCAGGATGAAGCCATGAATAGAGCCAGACGTTCAGCCTGCCCCGCAACACTTTTTTGAGAATTCTGTAGCCCGTGTCGTTTGCCGCCAATCCATCGCCATGGTGAATATAAACCTTCTTTCCATCGATCTGTACCTCGAACGGTTCGTAGTGTGTCTTCATTCCTAACTCATCGCGAAAGAAGTCCCGCATCCAATAATCATGATTACCGGCGAGATAATGAATGGTCATGCCACGATCAGTGAGATCACTTACCTTCGCGAAGAAACGGTGGAAACCCTTTGGTATAACGGTTCGGTATTCGAACCACGCATCGAACAGATCGCCGACGATGAAGAGCTGTTCGGCATCCAGACAGATGTGGTCGAGAAATCCGATCAGCCGCCGCTCTTTCGCGCGCTCTTCCTCTTTTGTTCCCAGCCCAAGGTGAGCATCCGATATGAAATACGTTTTCGCCATCGGCGAGGTTTACTTCACCACAGTAACCGTTACCGAGATCGGCTGCTTGAATCTGCTGCACCATCCTTCGGCATCCGAGCAGTAAAAATACGTCAGCGTGCCCTTGAGAAGTAATGGTCCCGGTGCCGCCGATCGTGCCACCGTAAAGGATTGCCTGATTGCCTTAGACGCGTCAAGGTAGACACTTGTATCGGCTTTCACAGTTCCAAACTTGGGTTTTCCAACGAGCGTAATGCTTGAAGAGTCATCGAGTATAACTACAATTGGCGGCTGAGTGTTGATGTGAATGCCTTGTTGCGGCGTGAGTTTGAGGAGAAGAGTGCCGGTGGTTCCCGGCTTCCATGGAGTCTGTTGAACCTTCGCGCTATACTGTACGTATTTGTTGGCTGCCGGAAGTGATGACCCGTTCCCACTTGCGAACACCGCCAAGCGAAGCACGAGGAGCGAAAGAACCACAGAACGAACGACGGAGATCATACAGTAACCTCTCTTCAATATAGTGAAAAGGATGAAATAATTCATCGAGACCGTGGTTTATCCGGACGGTGAGACGGTAAGTTTTCGATCGGGTTCCGGGATTCCTTGCAAAACAAAAAGTCCCACGGCAAAAAAAACCGTGATTGTGAGTGCTGCAACACGCTCGTTCGTAAGATCCGCCGTAAGACCGTAGATAAGTGGTCCGATCACGGCAGATGCCTTTCCGCACAGACCGTCGTAGAAGCCGAAGAATTCCGCTTCACGATCGCGAGGCGTCAGCAGCGCCATCATGCTTCGGCTTGCCGACTGTGACGAGCCGATAGCAGCGCCGGCTGCACAGGCAACAACGTAGAAGATAGTTACGGTCGTTACGAAATACGCTGCTATGGCAATACATATCCAGAGGACGAGCGTGATTGTAATCGTTTTCTTCGGACCGATTTTATCCGTGATGATGCCAAAAACGATGGATCCCAGAACCGCGCTGGTCTGGACAATGGCAAAGAAAATAATAATATCCTTGTCGTTCATATGGAGAATGTTATCGGCAAAAATTGCAGCGAAGGCAATGACCGTGAGAATACCATCATTGTAGATGAAGAAGGCAATGAGAAAACGAGCGATGTTCGGATATTCCTTCTTGATAAACAAAGCGCGGAATGTCGCTCTCGCCCGTTTTATCCCTTCACGAACATACGGGATGCGTCCCGAAACGGGAGTGGAAATTGGTTCAGGTACTGCAATGAACATCGGAATGGAAAAGACCAGAAAGAATCCTGCCGCAACAACGAACGACAGTCGGATGAAGAAGAAGTAATCGGGGTTTGTTGATTCCGGCAGAAGAACGTTGACGATGAGCAACACCACGAGTGCGCCAAGATAGCCCATTGCGAATCCGTATCCCGATACACGTCCGTACGAGCGTGCCGAGGTAAGGCTCGGCAAAAATGCGTCGTAGAATACGAGACCGCCTTCAAAGCCGATGTTTGCCAGGATAAATATGAACATGCCTGCTGCGATCATTCCTTGCTGCACGAAGAACAGAAGTCCCGTGCAGATCACCGAAACGATGGTGAAGAGGAAAAGAAAAAGTTTTTTATGATTGGAGAAATCCGCAGCCGCGCCAAGCGGCGGCGAAAGGAGAGCAGCGCAAATCATCGAGAGACTCACCGCAAGGCCCCACAACCAGCGTTGTCCTCCGGCAACATGGTTGGTAAAGTACCGTGAGTAAATGACGGTGACAATGATAACGGAGAATGCAGTGTTTGCAAAATCGAAAAGCGTCCAGGCGAAAATCCGGGATCGCTGTGCGAGGGGTAACGATTGTACCATCAAGTAGTTTTCGGGGGCTTTACTCGGCCTGTTCGCTTTTCTTCCGTGGTCAAATTTTGATCGATAAGACCACGACCGGTTTTCTTCAGTGTGTTGCTCTTCCGCAAGTCTTCCAGGATGGCATCAAGCACGCCATTGACGAAGCGGCCGCTGTTTTCCGTGCTGAACGTTTTCGCGACTTCGATCAATTCGTTGATCGTCACTTTGGGTGGAATATCGGGAAAGTACTCCAGCTCGCAAATGCCCATGCGCAGCAGGATTCTGTCGATAACGGCAATGCGATCGAATTCCCAATGGGAGACGCGCTGCCGAATACGCCCCTCGATCTCGTCTTGATGTTGGATGACTTCATGGATAAGTTTCTTCGCAAAGTCGAAGCTCTCTTTATCATCTTTCAATTCAGCGAGGAGCTGATCCATGACGCCGATGATTGGCTCGCGCGAAATCTCATAAGCGTAAAGCGTTTGCAATACTTTCTCCCGTGCCAGTCGTCGTTTATAGGTGGCCATATTTTCCTACAACAATACGCTTATTGGATCGTTCACCAATGTCCTTATCCTTTCATATGGTCGAGTTCGCCGAGCCGTCCTACAAACTCTGATTTTCCAGCGTAGAGGTTTCGGATGTGGCCGATGCTTTCGATGCGCTGCTCTGCCAATCGGTCTGACGCTTCGTAGGTCGGAATGTTCTCCTGCTTTGCTGTTGCGAAGATCCTCCGGATTGTATCGTAGATGCCTTCGGCCTGTTTGAGTGCGCGCTCGTGAGGATACCCCTCGAGCTCATTCGCAACGCTGATCAGTCCGCCGGCATTGATGGCATAGTCAGGCGCGTAGAGGATTTTTTTCTTCATCAACATCTGGCCATGCTTCTTTTCATCTTTGAGCTGGTTGTTTGCCCCGCCGGCGATGATCTGCGCTTTCAGTCGTGGGAGCGTATCATCATTCACGATGGCTCCGAGCGCGCAGGGACAAAAAACATCCGCATCGACGTCGTAAATTTTATCGGGATGAATATACTTGGCTTTCGTCCGGGCGGCGAGTGCGCTTGCCTTCTCTTCGTAAATATCGGTGATGAAAAGTTTTGCTCCCTCTTTTGCAAGATGTTCACAGAGGTAACTGGCAACATGTCCGGCTCCCTGGACTGCGATCTTCTTGGCTTTCAACGATTCGCTCCCTGTAAGCTCTTTCATACATGCCTTCATTCCCTGGTAGACGCCGAATGCCGTAACGGGAGAAGGATCGCCGCTTCCCCCGAGTGCACGATCGATGCCCGTGACGTACTTCGTCTCCATGCGGACCCATTCCATGTCCTGCACGCTCGTCCCGACGTCCTCAGCGGTGATGTAGCGTCCGGCGAGCCCTTCAACGAAACGTCCGTACGTGCGGAAGAGCGCTTCGTTCTTATCGTTATTCGGATCGCCGATGATGACTGCTTTTCCGCCGCCAAGATTTAATCCGGCAACGGCAGCTTTGTAGGTCATGCCGCGCGAAAGTCGGAGCGCATCGGTCAAGGCATCCTGGTCGGAAGCATACATCCACATGCGAGCGCCGCCGAGCGCGGGGCCAAGAGTCGTGTTGTGAATCGCAATGATTGCACGGAATTTCGATTGCTTATCGGAACAGAACACGACCTGTTCGTGCTCTCGCCGTTCTATTTCCTTGAAGATATCCATGATTCTCGACGGTGAAGTCTGTAGTGGATGCCGTGGACAAAAACACTTGAAATGTACGCAAAAGCTGATTGGAAGGCAAGGAAGGAATCTCTCCTACCGAAAACATCATCAAGCTTCTTCAATAGATCACTTCGATCACTTCATGGTGTGATACACCGTCTGCACGTCTTCATCCTCTTCAAGTCTCTCGATCAGTGCATTGACTTCCTGAGCTTTGTTTTCCGGAAGCTCGGCGACGGAAGTAGGGATGCGCTGAATCTCAGCACTGGTGGGCTGGATTCCCTTCTGTTCAAATGCTTTCTGCATTGTGACGAAATCGCCGAAGCCAGTGTAGACGAACACTTCACCGTCATCGACAACGAATTCCTCGGCGCCGTAGTCGATCAATTCCAGCTCGAGTTCTTCGAGGTTTCGGTTCGATGCTGGGAATTGGAACACCCCTTTGCGCTCGAAGAGGAAATCGAGCGATCCGCTGGTGCCAAGCGACCCGCCCGCATGTGTGAAGCAACTCCGGATATTGCCGACCGTTCGGGTTGGATTGTCGGTCGCGGTTTCGACGACGATGGCAATGCCGTGAGGACCGTAGCCTTCGTACACAACTTCCTCGAGCTGCGCTTCCTTCGACGTCGCACGCTTGATGGCGGCTTCGATCTTGTCTTTCGGCATGTTCACGGCCCTTGAGGCTTCAATTGCCACGCGAAGTCGGAGATTCGTATCCGGTTCCGGTCCGCCTTTCTTCACGGCAAGAGTGATTTCCTTGCTGAGTTTCGTGAACGCAACGGCCATCTTGCCCCATCGCTTTTCCTTCCGCGCACGTCTGAATTCAAATGCTCTGCCCATGAGAACGTTAATGGTTATTGGTTATTTGTTAATTGTTTGCTTTGTGTGGTTTCTTGAACCGAAGTTTCTTCCACACCACATCCAATAGCTCCTTCAACCCCTCTCCAGTCGCTGAAGAGATGCGGATGACCGTCATGCCTCGCTTGAACTTTAATTTGTCTAATTCCTTCCGGCGCTTTTCATCCGCAAGATCCATCTTCGTGATGGTGATGATCTGCGGCTTCTTCAACATTGTTTCATTGAACGACGCTAACTCGTCTGCAAGTGTCTCGTATTGTTCTTTCAAATTGCCGCCGGTCGATTCGATCATGAAGACAAGAACGCTGGTTCGCTCGATGTGCCGGAGGAATTGGATGCCGAGTCCTTTTCCTGTGTGCGCACCTTCGATGAGTCCCGGCATATCGGCAACGACAAAGCTCTGATAATCTCCATACTGTACGATGCCGAGATTTGGGATAAGCGTCGTGAACGGATAATCGGCGATCTTCGGTTTTGCCGCCGAGATGCGTGAGATCAGCGTGGATTTGCCGGCGTTCGGAAATCCGACAAGCCCGACATCGGCGAGAAGCTTCAGCTCGAGTTGAATGGTCTTCCCTTTGCCAAGCTTTCCTTTTGTTGCCTTGCGCGGGGCCTGATTTGTCGACGTAGCGAACATGGAATTGC
The DNA here is from genome assembly GCA_016178595.1 of Ignavibacteria bacterium. GTDB lineage: Bacteria > Bacteroidota > Ignavibacteria > UBA10030 > SZUA-254 > JACOSY01. The sequence continues at coordinate 93,092 of JACOSY010000016.1, read as the reverse complement.
CTTTGCCGCCACGACCACCGCGAGTAATGACAATCTCGTCAGTATGTTCCACCAGGTCTGCAATCACGTTGCCTGATTCTGCATCCTTGATGACTGTGCCTGCTGGCACGCGGATGACAAGGTCGTCTCCCGATTTGCCGGTCTTCCTGGCTCCCATTCCGTGCTGGCCGTTCGGAGCAATGTAGTTGCGCTTGTATCGGAAGTCGAGCAGCGTCGCGAGCTGCCGGTCGGCATGGATGATGACGCTGCCGCCGTTCCCGCCATTCCCGCCGTCGGGGCCGCCTTTCGGAATGAACTTCTCCCGGCGGAAACTGACAACCCCGTCGCCTCCCTTACCGGCCTTCACATAGATTGCCGCTTGATCGATGAACATGTCATTACACCGGATTTCTCATGCTGAAAAGCACCTGCGATTCATTGTCGATCATCAGTCACCGTGTTTTCTGAAATTGTTTGAAGAGAGTTTCGATAAAGCGCAGCGCATCAGACGAATATGGATCAATGACGTTCTGGATGAAGATTTCATCGATGACCTTCGAGGCTTCTTTCCATGATGGCGTATGTTCAAGTGCACCAATAGCGGAAGCGAATGCGGCTTCATCCTGCCTGAAGATTCTTCGAGTGAATCGCTTCCGATCGCCGTCGTTGATTTCAAGGACACGTGTGGAAGGTACCTGCACTGCGACCGGCGCTCGCGGGACCTGTTGCGCAAACTCCGCTGGTGATGGTGGAAGAGGATTGGGGTTTACCGTCGATGCGACAGCCTCCACCGCGTTGTCAGGTTGAGGCACAACATCAAGCTTCACGGCTTCAAAGGCGCCATTCGTCCGGCGAACATTTTCCAACAATTCCCCTAACTCACGGTGAGAAATTTCTTCCTTCCCTTGCACGGTTGCTCCTTCGAGCATGGAGAGAACAGACGCCAGCCCTTTATCCTCAAAGTATCGTACCAATGCCTTGATAGGAAGACTCTTGTTTCCACTCCTCTTCGGATAGTCAAAGAACTCATAGAGAGGAAAGAGAATACGGGCCAGCTCGTCGCCCGATTTGCGGCGGAGGTATTCAGCATCCAGGCGCCACAGGAGGAAAGCGAACTCCTCTTTCGTAAACTCAGCCGCCGTTTTTTCTTGGACGTAGCGCACGAGAAGATCCTTCACATACTCGTACGGCCCGAAATAGCGCAGCAGTCTCAGGAGCGAGAGAGGAGAAGTCGAAGGCTCGTGTTCGAAGAGAACGCTCGTTAATGTCCACTGCGGACGCACAAGGTAATTGATCACGAGGTGCACCGTGTCGTTCAGGCGGTTGAGGAATTCCACCCGCTCGAATGTAAAGTTAAGAACGAGGATGGAATTGATTTGGTTTTGAAGGCTTTGTACCTCAGGATGCCGGAAATTGAACCGGCTTTTCTTCCTGTGCTGCTGAAATTCATCGAGCAGCAATGCTTCGATATCGGCCCGGAAAAAAGTTTTGACCGGCGAAGGCACATCTGCTGCGAGGATGTCTTTCACCGTAATTGCTTCTGCATTGCCGATCGTCCGCTGGCGGGCGATCTCAAGGATATGTTCGGTTTCTTGTTCGAACATGTTTACTTCGAACCTTTCTTCGTCAGCCCCTTCACGCGATCGATTTCTTTCCGTGCTGCGGATTTGAATGTTGCATCGATCTCCGATCGCTCGATGATCTGCCGGTACATCCCGATAGCTTCGTCGAACTTCGACATCTTCTCGTACGCCTGGCCTGCCATGTAGAGCGATGTGGCGGTCCAATTCACTTTGCCTTGCTGTGCGACAAGGTACGGCACTTTCAGGAATTCCAGAATTGCCTGCTGATAATCACCTTTATAATAGTACGCTTCGCCGATATTATATCGGAGTTCCGCTTCCATCGAGCTTCCCACATCGTTCAACACTATCTGGAATTGCTGCACTGCCTGGTCATAGTAGCCGATATGCGTATACAGTGCGCCGATCTTGATTTTTTTGTCGATGATGCTCTCATCATTCGGATAATGTTCGATGAAATCGCACGTGGTCTTCAATGCCGCATCGTAGAGCTTCAGTGATTCGAATGCTTCGATGAGATTATTCATTGCATAGGGAAGAATGTCGCCGGCACGCTCCGGATCTTTTGTAATCTCTTGATAATACTTGATGGCTTGCTCGAAGCGCTCGGCGTTGAAGTGCATGTTGCCGAGCGAGAGGAAAACATGCGGCAGAACATCCGATTCCGGTGACTTCGAGATTATCTCTTCATAAATTTTTGCCGCGTCGTCGAGCTTGTTCGTCACCTCCGCGATCTTCCCATTATAGTATCGACTCCACGGGGCAAAACGTGTATCGGAGTAATCGTTCGAGATTTTTTCGAATGTTTTCTTGGCGCTCGCGTACTCCTGCATGCGGTAGTAATATAATCCCTTTTCGTATTCAATCTCAGCGCGTTCCGGTTTTGCGTCCTTGAATGACGCCTCGAACTCGCCGATACGCTTCTGTGCTTCGGGAAGTTTATCCATCCGGAGTGTCGCAACGATTGCGCGCGCCTGAAAATATCGCATACTATCGGGATTGCTTGAGAGGTGTGAGAGTTGCTCGTACTGATTCAATGCTCCGGTGTATTGTTCGCTCTGAAAGAGAAGGTCTGCGATGTCTCGGGAAACCGTCGATCGTTCACCCACTGCCGCAGCCTGGCGAAGATAGGATGCAGCAAGGGAAGTGTTGCCCTGCATCCGCGCTATTCCGCCAAGCGCGTAGAAGATGCTGCTGGCAAGCGGACCGGTTCGCTCAAGGGCAAGATACTCGCAATAATGGCGTACCGCCTCCGGGTAGTTGCCCATTTTTTCGTATGCGGTTCCTAATTTCGCATAAAGGGACGTGCTTGGTTCCAACTCCTCGGCATTCACTCGCGGTCGGTCAATGTCGTCCTCGTAGAGTGCGATGGCTCGGCGATATTTTCCGATCTGCATGTAGTCTTCTGCGAGCTTCATCCTGGCGAGTGAAGCGAGGGGAAAATCGGGAAACGTGTCGGTGAGCATCTCGAAAAACTCCGCCGCTTTTGAAAACTCCTTCCTCTCATGGTACGTGTCGGCAATGTGCATCCATAACGTCGGTAAGAGCGAGGATGGAGTTTGAGTGGATAAAGCGCGTTTCCAGCAAACGATTGCGGAGTCGGAAGAAGAGCTTTTCAACAGCATCTCACCACGCAGCCGAATTGCATCGTACCATCCCGGGGTATGGGGAAATCGGGCGATCAGTTTATCGAGAGCAACAGATGCACTGACACTATCTCCTGCTTCCAAAGAAAATCTCGCAATATCGGACAGTACTTCGTCCTGATATCCCATCAGAGGATATTTGGTGAGATACTCTTTGCCAAGTGACGCACGAATGCGTGCCTCACCTGTCCGGGTGTGTAACTTATAGCTGTCATAGATAATGGCAGACTCGAGGCCATTGTGTATGTCTGAATTTATCAATTCATCATAAAGCGCGAGCGCCCGACGCGTCAGTGTAGAATCTCTATAACTGAGACGGTCGTATGAGCGGGCAAGGTACCACTTTGCATAGATCAGACTGTCTCCTCCGATTCCTGCGGTAATGCAGCTGTCGAAATCCTTGGCTGCCTCCTCGAAATCCCTGAGATCGTCGAAATAAAGTTTACCAAGCCGGTACAGGAACGCTGGTTTGGACGGGTGCGGTTGCAGGACAGATCCCTGCAGCAATTGAGCAAGTTTGTCTAAAACCAGTGCGAGATCTCGATGAGAATCCAGCAAGTTTTCCAATCCCTGTCTCAACGATGCGCGTATCGACGCATTTACTTCAGACTGAAGGACCTTCTCGTATGCATCCGCCGCCGCCGCGCCTTCGCCGAGGGCCGAATAGCACTCTGCCATTATTAGGAACACCGGCGAAACCTTCAGTGCATTGGGAAACTGCAGCCCGTAGTCTTCAAAGTAGACGAGTGCGCGCCGTGGGTTTTTAAGCTGGTAGTAATACAATTCCCCGAGACGTTTATAGACGAAAGGCGTGGTGGGGTCGTCCGGATATTCGGTTATGAAAGCAGTATAATATCGTATTGCTTGATCGAATTTCTTTCCTTCCTCTGACGCCAAGGCTCCAAGGAAGAGCGCCTTCTCCCGGATCAGCGGTAAAGTTGCAGAAGCAAGAAGGGTATTGGCGTGTTGTATCGCGGCATCTGTCGAGCTTGTAAAACGTGCTGCGCGCAGTGCCATGAGGTGTGCCTCATGTGCAAGACGATTGTTGGGGAACCGGCTGAGGAATTCCTCAAACGACTTTAGTGCTTTGACGCCAAGCTGAAGATTCTGGTCGTGCGATCCACGACCCGAATAGAGATATCGCATTCGGGATAATCCGCTTTGATAGCTCGCCTCGGCGCGAAGGCTGTCGGCGGCTTCAGTGTCCGACGCAACGCTTGTAAAGTAGTTGATCGCTGCACCGTAATCCTGCGCGCTCAGCGCAATCTTTCCAAGCTCAAAGGCAGCAAGAGGAGTGCTTGAAGATTTCGGATGTGCTTGGACGAGACGCGTGAAGGTGGATTCAGCCTGATCGAACAGGCATTCCTCAACTTGTATCTTCCCGAGAACGAGGAGAGCGTTGTTTTTTATTGCAGGAGGTGCCTCGCTCTCGCGGACACGGCGGATTTCCTGTTCGGCAAGAGTCGTCTGACCTTCCTCTGCGTAGAGTTCTCCCATCGCGAGTCTTGCCTCGATGAGCTGCTTGCTTGACGGATACTCCTGTATGATTGCACGGAACATTCGCTTTGCCGCTTCCCGATCACCGAGCCGGCGATAGACCGTGCCTGCGCGCAACAATCCTTCCGGTACGAGCGGGCTTTTAGGATGGAACACCCGGATGCGTTCGAATGCCGATGCAGCTTCCCGTTCATTCTTCAAGGCGAGAAATGCTTCGCCGACATTCATCCACGCTTCCGGAGCTTTCGGATGATCGGAGTAACTCAGCGCGAAGTTCTGGAACGTGCTGCGAGCGTCATCGAAGCGCTTCAGCTTGAGCTGCGAAAGCCCGAGATAGTAGCGAGCCTCAACACCTTGTGCTGTGCCCGGGTAGGTGTTGATGAAATTCTTCAGTTGTTCGATGGCGAGATCGTACATATTGTCGTTGTACAACCCGACGGCAAGCTTGAAGTCGGCATTCTCTTTGTTCTCCTGCGAAAAGAGCAGCATTGAGCCGGAAGCATAGAGCAGCGAAAGAAGGAAGAAAAAGAGAGCGAAGCTTCTGTGGAGGCGCAAAGCGTTCAAGAGATTCGGTTAGAATAATATGGTTTGAAATCCTGCTATCAGGCTTGCAAGTCACTTCAAAGATAGGATTTATCGGCGAGTTGTGCAAACACCGTAAAAAAAGCGGCGGTCGCCGCTGGGAACGATGACCGCCGCCGAAGAAAAGGAAGGAGGAATTACTTCACGAGCATCATCTTCTTGATGTCGGAGAACTTACCTGCTTGCAAGCGGTAGAAGTAGAGACCGCTGGGAAGCGAGCTCGCGTCAAACTCCACGGTCTTGTAACCCGTTGTCTGGAAATCGTCAACCAGTGTGGCAACTTCCTGTCCGAGCACATTGTACACCTTGAGTGTCACATGCTCGTCCGTGGGCAAGGCATAGTCAAACCGCGTGGTCGGGTTGAACGGATTCGGGTAGTTCTGGTAGAGTATGAAGCTTCCGGGTGGTTGGATGTTTACCTTCTCGATCGGATCTGACGATCTCAAAGTTGCCGTCGGAAGCATTGTTTTGAACGAATCAATTGCTGAGGCAATCGTAGTCTCCGGTTTACAACTGATCGCATGGACCCTCCAATAGTAGAAAGTATTGCTAGTGATACAACCTCCATCGGTGACGAGAGTGTCATTGGTGTAATTGCCGAGGTAAACAGTATGATCAATGGCGCTGAAGGTTCTCGTCTTACTTAGCTCGATCATGTATTGGGTTGCATACGTAATAGGACTGAAGCTATACGTGGTCAAGCAATAGGGGATGTCCACGGCGCCGTGGATCGGTGAGTGTAGTGTTGCTGGCGGCCCTGCCATGGTGGGCGGACTTGCGATGATGGTGGTAATGGTGAAGGGGGACGAGAAAGCACTCGCACCATTGCAGCTAGAATCCTTCACACGCCAATAATAGCTTGTGTTTGGATTGGGCGAGAGGCTCAGAATACACAAAGGTGTGAAGAATGGTGCTCCAACAAACGTTCCTGTCGTATCCTTCAGAAGATTATTGAATTGGTTATCGCTGGCAACCTGCAGGCGATACGAGGATGCGTTCAGGACGCTATTCCAGTTAAAAGTTATTGGTGCACAACTTGTCACGGCATTCGCATTGTCAGCAGGATGGGTGAGCACAGGGGCAGACGGTGTGGCACAGGAAACCGTCGAGAATGTCCAAGGTCCTGCGTAGGAACCAGAACCCGCACAATTGACCGATTGTACGCGCCAGTAATAAACGCTATCGCACTTCACATCCGCTTGTGGTGGTGTAAACCCAGTCAGAGCGGGGTAAGAATTGGCAATGTTTGTATATGTTTTCGTGCGTGCATCTGCCGGGAAGCCTGAATTAGTCGAGAGTTGCATTGTGTAAGTAGTTGCATTGCAGACGCTCCACCACCAGAAGCCAAGCCCACAGTTGTTGACGTTTGTCGAATTGTTCGACGGCCCGAGGAGCGACGGGACTGATATTTGATCTGTTTTAATCGTGCGTACAGCAGACCAGGGACCTGCGCCAAATGCATCCTTTGCATACACTCTCCAGTAGCGGGAGTTGCAGGTAACAGTGATGTTTTGATTCACCGTGACAGATGTTCCGGTTACGTTGATATCCAGCACAAGCGACGAGAAAGAAGAATTATCTGAGAGTTGCATCCGGTAACCTGTTGCCGTTCCCTTCGTGGGGGCGTACCAAGAAAATGTTGCGCTTAGCGGACACCACGTATACCCCCCCTGACCGTCGGTTGGAGAATTCAGCGCCGGCTCATTCACCGTCGAAATGCCCCAGGCGCCGTCGGGCATGCCTGTCCAGAGGAGATTGACATCGGTTGGGTCGTTGCGCAGATCGTTAATTGGGGAGCCAAGGTTACCCTTGACATTCGTCCAGGATGTGCCGCCAGTCTCCGTGCGATAGACCGTATCGGCTGTACCAGAGGCAACCACGAGAAGCGTATCAATCGCAGTTGCAGTCGGTGGAAACCGCCTGTCAGTGATAATACGCTTGATATTGGTTGCCGGCGGGTTCGTCATGTTTGTCCAGTTAGTACCGCCGTTGACGGTCTTTGTGAGACCATCTGCCTTTGCTGCAATGACGGTGGATGTGCTACTGGGATTGATAAGAAGCCGGTTGACAGTTCCAGTGGTCAGTCCTGTCGTAGAGAACGAGCTAGCCGCGTCGGTACTTTTCTTCACACCATCTCCAGCAGTGCCCACATACAGGGTCTTGGTGGCCACGGGATCTACAGCAACACAAAGCACCTCGACTGTGCTGGTGCTCTTTAGTGACCATGTGGATCCATTGTCCGTCGAGAAGAAGATCCTGCCGACGGGGGCTGAATTCGTAGCTCCGCCAACGTAGACTGTATCGGAGCGGGGCGAAATGTTATATGCTATTTGGTTAGCGCTTCCGGACGTACCTGCAGGTGAGAGCGTTCGTCTCCACGTGACGCCATAATCGGTACTACGCAAGATCACGTATCCGATGCCTGATCCCAAAATCTTGCCGGCAATGAGTACTCTGCCTGCGTGATTAGTTGCATCTGGATCGACGGCAACATCGTTCGATACCTGATAACCACCGCCTAAGGCCTCAGCAATGCTGGTCGAGAAGAGAACCTGCCAGGTCAGTCCTCCGTCCGTACTCCGGTTCGCGAGTGAGGCGTTGATACCGGATCCAGGGCTTGATACGGTGTAAATATAACTCCCCGAGCGACTCAACGCGGAAATTCCAGCTTTCGCCATCCCCGAATCTCTTTCTACCCAATCGGTACCGACGTTGGTGCTTCGGTAGAATGACGCGTATGATCCGCAAAAAACATAATCGACGCCACCCGCGGACGACAGCGCGAGCGATTGGCAGTACTTGTCGTACAAGCCGGTGGTCACGAGGGCCTGGTACTGTCCGCCGGCGTTATTGGAATACCAGATCCCGGAATCCGTCGCAACAAGGATCGTCGTACTAAAGATCTTCATGTCGCGTATGCCCAGTGTGCCGCCCCCAACCGGAGATGTGTTGGTCCATGTTCCGCCGGCATTGGTGGACTTGTAAAACATCAGCATGTTCTTGTACGTAGCAGCATAGAGTATCAGATGGTTTGAAGGATCAACTACAACTGCCCCGATTGCTTTGTTATTGCCTGTGCCGAATGACCGAGTCGACCACGAGGGATTGCTATTGCTGATACCAGTAGTCGTCCGCCACATCCCGCTGTCAATCCCTGTAGCCGTTGTCAGCTTTATTCCTGTGATATACATGGTATCATCGTTCTGAAAATCGAACACGATGTCGGTGATCGTGGTCTGGAAGTTGAAGTTTGTCATAAGGTTGAAGCCTGCCCCCGAGTTGTCGCTCCGGGCAAGATGTTCACCAGTGGAAGCCTCCGTTGTTCCAACATAGACGGTACTCGTATGAACAGGAGACCACGTGATGCGGTTTGGTCGATTCGCGAGGCCAGAACTGAAGATCGTCGTCCAGGAACTGCCTGCATTCGTACTTCGCTTGATTCCTTTCCCTCCTGCATCATCGAAGCCGACAAGCAGAATGGTTGCGTTGTCGGGTTTTGCACCGACACAATAAACGCTGGTGACCCCGAGCGCTGTCCACGTAGCGCCATGATCTACCGATCGGAGAACCTCACGGTTCGAACCACCGATTGTGTAGATTGTATCATGAACAATGGAAATGTCCCTCGGGTCGTTTGCATAGTACGGACCCTTTTGGAATGTCCACGTCTGCCCGCTCATAATGCTCGGCATCAGCATGAGCAGGCACACTGCGAAAATTAGCAGAGTTTTCATTTTGTAATTCCTTTCATATAGCAGCATATTGAAATTGCTTCGGATTATTGCTACAATAAAGGTGCAGGGACGGACATGCCATGGCGTCTACTCTGAACCGGTCGGCGACGGACATATCCATTTCCCTTGCACCGAGGGGCGGTGGTAGCTCACCGCCTCTCACGTTTTTTACTTCAACAACTTGTCGTGTTTTCCTGCGCTGATCAATTGTCAGGTTGTGCCGTTTTTTTCCTCCTTCCACCTCCAGTGTATTCTATAACGATGATGATGGAATCTTTGTTCCGGCCCGGACAAGACGATACAGAAAAATATTCTTCTCTGTAGTCAAAAAATAACCCGGGGTACATCTTTGGTAAGCGAAAGCAGATAGGCAATGATAAGCGAGGGAAAGGTCTTGGATAGCCTGTCTCACCGAAAAGACTGAGCGTACTGTTTACCGATTTCATACCAACTCCCCTTGTCGATTAAGAACATTGATTCAGCATCGACGGGCACGGTATCGTCCGCGGCCTCTCCTCCGACTACACGTGACAATGTACTAAAGCTCGCTATCAGTGTCAAGAACTTCTTTGAAAAAACGACAATTCTTACGGCGAACAATTTGGTACAATCACTGCTGTGGATGGTGCAACCGCGTATGTCCCTACTTCTCTTTTTGTTGAAAAGAGAATAATAGTCGTGGTGATTCTTCCACTCGAATTTTCCTTGATTCTCACCTGAATACTCCGCATATTGGTTCAAATCGTATGAAACTACCGGCAATGGTTCTCTTTCTGTTTCTCTTAACCGTGCGTTTTATTGGTTGTTATTCAACCGACCATGTGCAAAAAGGGACTTCAACCGATAGATCACAAACGCTCTCCTCGGCGAAGGAGGAAGGCGACCGACTCACCGTGATGAAGCCAAACTTCATTGCCATCACTGCATCGGTTGAATCCGTCGTTGTTATTGACAGCGTACGCTACCGTCTCATTGTACACCTTAAGTCCGCAACATCCAATGAAGGGATGGAAGCTCCCGCGTCAGATCAACGGCTTGAGCTCACGCCCCAGTTTATTCGTGCTGCCGACTCCTCCATTGATGCAACACACGCACGGAACAAGAGACTCCTCTCGCTTCGCCGCGCACAGCCGGGTGATACTTTCTCTGGAACGATTGCGTTGAATCCACAAAGGCAGTGGCTCTTGATCGAAGTGGATTGACAGTAGAATTGATCAACGTTATGGAAGAATTATGAGAAATACACTTGGGATAGCTCTCTGCCTTGCGGCCTTTATAACCTCATGGTATTTTGCATTGCATGAGCAGAGCGGAAAAATACTTTGTGAATCGAGTAACAATGTTTCCATTCGACGGGATGATGCAGAAGCAACCCATGCCCAGGACGCGATGCGCTGGTTTAATAACCAGCGTGCCTACCCGACCGGCATTATTCCACAGGATTGGAGAGAAAAGGCGCTTCGGCATGTTGAGCGAAATAACTTTCAGAAATCATCTGCGGTAAATGCACTCGGATGGGTCTCCGTCGGTCCGAACAATCTCGGCGGTCGCGTCCGATCCATTCTCATCAATCCGAGCAATCCCAATACGGTCTACTGTGGATCCGTCAGTGGCGGAGTATGGAAAAGCACCAATGCCGGCGCTGTCTGGTTTCCAATCTCGGATATAGCACCAAGCCTTGTCATCGGATGTATGGTGATGGATCCGACCGACACCAACACGATCTACGCCGGTACGGGTGAGGGATATCAAAACATTGATGCGTTGCGGGGAGTCGGTGTGCTCAAGACAACCGATGGTGGCGTGACCTGGACTGTCCAGAACAATTTTTCAACTCCACCGGCAAATGGTTTGTATATTACAAAGCTTGCCATTCGTCCGGATAATCCTTCAACGCTCTTCGCAAGCATGATTGGAGGAATCTGGAAAACGACCAACAGCGGAACCAGTTGGACGAAACTCGCCATCGCGACCACGTCGATCGGCTGTACCGACCTGGTCATGGATCCTTCGAATTCCAACATTCTCTACGCTTCGTTCGGTCTCCGGCTGACTGATGGTGTGTACAAGACGACCAACAGCGGAACAAATTGGACGAAACTCACGAATGGGTTCCCTTCCGCGACTGAAAAATACCATCGCATCAGTCTTACGATCTCTCGAAGCAATTCGTCGATTCTCTATGCCGCGGTATCGGATTCAAACGATGGAACGCACAGTATCCAGAAGACGACCAATGGCGGTACATCGTGGTTCACTGTTGCAAGCCGCGCCCCGTACGATTCGCTGCTTCACGCCACGCATCTCGGAATACAGGGATGGTACAACAACGTCATCGCGGTTCATCCAACGGACCCCAATCTCCTGTACGCAGGAGGCATCAACACCTTCAGGTCGACTGATGGCGGCGCGTCATGGTCGATGATGACTTTTGGCTACACGGGCTCGTCCCGACCCTTCATGCACGTGGATCAGCACGCAATGGCATTTCACCCAACCAATCCATCCATCATGTACTTCGGAAATGATGGCGGGATGTACACGACGACTGACGGTGGGAATACGGTTACTAACATCAACAACAATCTGGCTATCACGCAATTCTATAGCGGCGCCGTTCACCCAACCGATGAAGTATACTACGGTGGATCGCAAGATATCGGCATCATGAAGAGCACAACTGTACCTGCGTGGACTGTGCCATTTACCGGCGATGGAGGGGTGACTCTTGTCGACTTCACGACGCCGTCAACCGTGTACTCGGAGTACGTCTTCCTGACGATCCTTAAATCGACGAATGCAGGTGCGCAAGGCTCGTGGATAAAAGTGATGAATGGAATTCCACAACTGGGCACAGGGACCTCGGACGGTACATCAGATCGGTGTGATTTCATCGCACCTCTTGCGATGGATCCATCCAATTCACAGGTGCTTCTTGCTGGAACGTATCGAGTCTATCGTACTACCAACGGTGGAGCTTCGTGGACAGCGATCAGCAGTGATCTGACGGGAGATGGATCCGGAAGCCAGGGTTCCGATGGCTCAGTTGTGACCTCCATGTCCATTGCCAAATCAGCGTCATCAACAATCTACGTTGGAACAGGATATGCTAACAGCGCTTTCGGGAGCGCATTCGGACCAACTTCATCGAGAGTGTGGGTGACAACAAATACCGGCGGATCGTGGACGAACATTACGAGCGGGACGCTTCCCAATCGGTACGTACGAGCAACAGCAGTCGATCCGGCAAACCCGAGTCGTGCGTTCGTCTGTTACTCCGGTTACGCAACCGGGCATGTCTTCCGCACAACAAACCGCGGCGGGTCGTGGGCAGATGTCAGTTCGAATTTGCCTGATATTCCCGTCAATACGATGGTGATCGATCCACTCAACACGAGCCATTTGATCATCGGAACCGACATCGGTATTTTTGAATCGTTTGATGGAGGTACAAGCTGGGCGCAGCAAAATGGCGGCCTTGCCAATGTCTGTGTCATCGATCTCGACCTCCGCGCCGATGGGTACCTTTTTGCCTCGACGCACGGACGCGGGATGTTCAAGACAACGGCACCCATCAGCAGCGCGCTCTCGTCGCACCTGCAGGTTTCAATCCATCAGAATCCAGTCCTCACGCGCTACGTCGATGTATATCTGATTTCCGATACGGCCATCTCGTCAACCCTGCCGTCCGCCCGAATCCGGATTGGCAATAGTGTCAACGATTCTCTCCCGATGGTGTTGTCATCCCCGCAAGTTTATAAAGGAAGTTATGAGTTTACGGCAAGCGGTTCAGCCACTCTCACCTTCACGGTCGACGATGTTGGTGGAAGTCCAATGTTCACCCAGCGTTCCTTCCAGGTACAATTCCTGAAACAAGGAATCCCGCAAACAGTGAGAAGTAACGATGGTATTACATCGGTCGATCTCGACGCAGAAGCTGTTTCGGAAGACCTTTATGTTACGATTATCCCGGATGGTAAGAATGATGGAAACCTCAGGCTCATCAGTCAGGCCTATACCTTCGGTCCGGAACGGGAATTTGCACGAGAGCTGACGATCGCATTCCACTTTAAGAGTTCGGATGTAGAGCCTGGAAGCGAGGAACATTTGTCGATCGTTCGATGGAATGGATCATCGTGGGAAGTGGTTAAGAGCCGCATCGATAATATCAGCCAGACCGTCACAACACGAACACCGTCACTCGGAACGTTCGCCCTTGCCTATCGTGAGGATATCCATTCACAGCTCGCTCCGGCATCGTTCACACTGGGACAAAATTATCCGAATCCTTTCAATCCATCGACCTCGATCAGGTACGATGTGCGCGACCAGGGCCGAATCATGCTGGCGATCTACAGTATCACCGGTCAGCTTGTTAAAACGCTCGTGGATGAAATACAGGATATTGGAGAGCACAGCGTCTCGTGGGATAGTAAAGATCAAAACGGTGCTGCGGTTGCCAGCGGCGTATACTTCTACCGATTGATTGCGAAGGGAGAACCTGGAGTACAATACATTGCAGCGAAAAAAATGCTTATTGTGAGATGAAAATGCCTATGACCCGGACAGTGATATTGTTTCTGATGCTTTTGTCTACTCTTGTCTTCTTCTCGTGCAAGAATGATGAAGCCCCGCCAAACCCACAAGATCTCATTGCAAAAGGATGGCAGGACTATACCACCGGGAATTATCAAGGAGCGATTGACAAATTTAATCAGGCTCTCAGCATGGATGGCAATCTTGTCGATGCGTACAATGGCGCCGGATGGGCATCCGCTAAACTGAATCAGCTTGCGAATGCGGTGAGCAAGTTCACTACGGGACTTGGGAAGGACACGGCGAATCTCGAAATCAAAGCGGGGCTTTCAATCGTGTACAACGCCCAGAGGAATTACGCGCAGTCGATATCATACGCGAGCCAGGTTGTTGCATCACGTCCAAGCTGGTCATTCAGCCGTGATCTAACAGTCAGTGCTTCGGATCTTCATCTTCTTCTCGCAGAGAATTATTTTGCAATTGCGGACTATGCGGCGAGTTTGACTGAAGTACAGAAGCTCAACAGCGTGTTCAATACCGATGTCGGAACTGTTGCCGGACAAACAGCGCTTGCTCAGGAGATCGAGCGCCTGCGCGGGATCGTTTAACTCATCGCGTGCACGGCGAAAAAATTTGAGCGCAGATCGATGGCGCCCGGCAAAACCGCCTATTTTCTCTCTTCTTTATCAGATCCGCTTCGACTGCGAGTTCACCAACGGACTCAGTAACATTCCTCGGTACACGGTGGACAGATTATCCGCTCATCGCGATTTTTGATCCCCGAGAACGGCACGTACCTCTTCAGGGAGTATGGTATGAACGGCAATAATATCACCGATTGTTTTTGGAAGTATGAAACGTACTCGCGTGCTACGATGGTACATTGCATGCATGATCGATTCGACCGTGATAGTCTCGAGGGAAGGCCGATAGTTTACACGATCGAACAACTCATTGATCCGTTGAAAGTCCTCGCGACCGAGGAGACCTATTTTCAATGCAAGTGCAAGTTCCCATCGGAGACCGACAAGCACCGCCTCACCATGGTGAAGCTCATAGTGTGAGCATGTTTCCAATGCATGCCCGATCGTATGCCCAAGATTCAAGATCACCCGCCCGCCATCAGGTTTCAGCTCGCGCTCGTCCTCTGCGACTAATTGGACCTTCACGGCATTGCAGTGATAGATGCTTTCTTCGATCATATCGATGTCTCGCGATTGGACAGCATCAAGATGAGTCTCGAAGAATGAAAACAGCTGCTCGTCGAACAAGGCATACTTCAGCATCTCACCCAGGCCGCACGTGATTTCCCGATCTGGAAGTGTTCTCAAGAGTTCAACGTCTGAGAAAACGAAAGCGGGCTGATGAAAAACGCCAAAAGCATTTTTGCTTTCCGGATGATTGACTCCCACTTTTCCGCCAATTGCACTTTCCACTTGTGCGAGGAGTGTCGTTGGTACGTGAACGATCGGGATGCCTCGACGGTAAATCGCTGCTGCGAACCCTGCAACATCTCCGACGAC
Source organism: Ignavibacteria bacterium (assembly GCA_016178595.1). Taxonomy (GTDB): domain Bacteria; phylum Bacteroidota; class Ignavibacteria; order UBA10030; family SZUA-254; genus JACOSY01. The sequence continues at coordinate 78,012 of JACOSY010000016.1, read as the reverse complement.
ACCGCCTCCGAGTGCGATGACAGTTGACGAGCGCGTAAGCCCCTCTTCAATAAATTTTGTGATGATTGCATTCGTTCGCACAATCGATTTCTGTCGCTCACCAGGGGGCATCAAAACATGGTGAACTGAGAGTCCGTGATGTGTGAGAAGATTTGAGAAGTGCCGGAGATAGAGTTTTGCAACAGATTGGTCTGAGACGATTGCGACTGTGTCCGAAAGCCCGTGCGATCGGTACACATCCGCGAACATGGAGAGAATGCCATGCCCAAGGTAAATAGGGTAACGTCGTTCGTCAAGCTCAACGGAAAAAGTGCGCATCGTTGGTGGAGTCACTTCGCATTCGAAACAGATCGAATCAAGCGAACGATCTCGTCAACCGTACGACCGATGGTGCGTTCATCCGTTGGGATTGTAATATCTGCCTGGTTGTAATATGGCTCGCGGATGGCAAGGAGGGCGACAATGCGGCGGCGTAATTCATCTTCATTCATCTTTTCCCCATTGAGTGATTTCAGAAGGGGACGGTCCGTCTTATTTCGCAATCGATGCAGGATATGATCGACGCCTGTCTTGAGATAAACAAGGATGCCGGATGATTTCACGAGTAAGAGATTCGATTGATCCGCGATTGTTCCTCCGCCAAGCGAGACGACGCATGCATCCGATTGACTTGCTTTGCTCAGCAACTGGTGCTCGATTTCTCGAAAGCGGCTTTCACCAAGCTCTGAGAAGAGGTCGGTGATTCTTTTTCCCGTGGCTTTCTGGATCTCGTCGTCAATATCTACAAAAAAGTACCCGAGAGTGTTGGCGAGTATCGGAGCGATCGTACTCTTGCCGCTCCCCATGAAGCCCGTGAGGTAAATGAGTTTCTTGTTGTGCGCAGCCATTCGGCTAAAAATGATAAACGAGCTGAAGCGAGACGGTCATCCCATCGATGTTCACTCGCGATGCGAACGGCTCTTGATCGAGAGGGATGATAGTGCCGGAAGAGGAAACGGCAGTGGATTGTGAAAACTGATTGATGGTCTCAAACTGAACGTTCCTGAACTTCAGCTCACTCCGGAGCGAGAATGATGGGCGCAGGAAGTACTGCAGACCGCTTACGATATGAATGCCGTAGCCGGTCTTGCGGTCGACTGCCGATGCTTGAATGCCCGCATACTCGTATCGTCGTGCACCGAGATATGCACCCGCGCCACCGCCCATGTATAGCTGGAAGAGGTCGCCGCCAATAGGAATGGGGAAATATGCCGAGAACTCGATCGGATAAACAACGAAGCCATCCTTCACAGGGACGAGCGTCGACTGGGAGAGTGGATGAATGAATGATTGAGTCTTCGAAAGGTATTCTATACTGAAACCGACAGAAATGCGCAGCGGCTCAATCGTGCGACGCACGTCAACACCTTCGCTGAAGGCATTATCGAGCGGGAGGAATTGATTGCGGATGAACTCGTCTTGATCGTTTGGATTATAAAAGAGCTTCGAGGAGGTGTTGATCGATCCGAAAAAGGCGACCGCGTAGGGACGATCTTGTGCCCGAAGTTCTTTTGAACTAATGATACAGAGTATCCATATATAGCACCAGAACCGCAACACAAAAAAACGCCTCGATTCGATGTCCTCGGAACGAGAATTTTATCGGTAGAATAAATCGCGGTTGTCGACAATCTCAGCCGCCTTCTTCAACTGATCCGACCATTCACTGAAATACTTGCTGCGCTTCTCACTTAAGAGTTGTCCTCGCAGCACATCCTTCTGCGCGGCATAGCCTGTTGAATCGAAGGGTGCCTTGCTTGTAAGCTTTACCAGGTACACGCCGCGTTGTCCCTCGATCGGTTTCGATATTTCGCCTACTTTCAAAGAGGAAATTGCACCGATAAAGCTGAGATCTTGCCCGATACCAGGAATGAATCGAGACAGTGTGAAGGGTGCAAGATGCTGAACCGGAAGATTCTGACGCTGGGCTGAGATTTTCTGCAGCGAGTCGGTTGGGGAAAGTGATTGTCGAAGCTCGGCAGCTATAACCTTTGCTTTTTCCATTTTCACATCATGCTTTACACGGGTTTCAATCGACGCTTTCAGCTCATCAAAGGGCCGGATCCCTGCATCCTTCCTTTCCGAGACGATAAAGACGCCGTACCCGTTCTGCAACGAAATTGCATCACCGACGGTTCCGACCTTGTTGTTGAAGGCAAATTTGTTGACGGCATTGTTCATCCCAATTCCGGGGATAAGTACATTCTTCTGGAACGGCTGTGTTTCCTGCACATTGTACTTGCTCTGTTCGGCTTCACGTGCGAAGTCATCTTCCTTTGCCAGGTAAGCGAAATCTTTTGCACGCTGGGAAATGTCGCTCTTTGTCTGCGGCCCAATGCGGATAGACATCTTGATATCGGTTGCTTTTACCTCGCGGTTATCTTTTGCGAGAACCTTAATAACATGATATCCGAACTGCGTGTGCACCGGACCGACAATCTGACCCGGCTTCGCCTTGAACGCTGCCTCCTCAAATGGCTTTACCATTTTTCCTTTTCCAAACCACCCGAGGTCGCCACCGTTCGATGCGCTGCCGTCGGTTGAGAACTGACGTGCGAGCGATGCAAAGTCTTCACCGCCCCGTGCACGTGCGGTAACGTCTTTCGCCTTCCGGAGCGCAGCGACGCTGTCATTGTTATCGATGCGGATAAGGATATGGCTGGCGTGGAGGTATTCGTCTGTTCCTGGTCGGAAGTCTTCGACTTTCGTCAAGTGATAGCCATCGGATTCAAGAATCGGCCCAAGCATCTCACCGGCTGATGCGTTGAAGACGGCCTTCTCCCTGGCGGGACTCAACTCGCCGTGTTTGTAATATCTGCCAGTGGTATCGGGCGGTACTTCGCTGTATGTCTTGGCGAGATCTCTAAAATCGGCGCCAGCCTGTGCACGGCTCTTGATATCCTGGAATTCTTTTGCTACGTCGTCTGTATCGCTTTTCGAGGGCTCTTCTTTGAAGAGAACATATTTCAGCTTTCGCGTTGCTTCAACCTTGAATTCCTCTGCATGGTCGTTATAGTATCGCCGTAAATCGTCATCAGCTACCTTGATAAGAGTATCGGGCACAAGGATGTTGGGATCGATGAGGATATAGTCTGCTTCGTAGTTGATATTCTGGTCCTTGAAACGTAGGAGCATTTCTTCTTCCGATACCCGAACGCTCGCGTAGATAATACTCTGCAGTTTTTCCTGTAGACGCTGCTTGCGAAGGAAATCTTCCACCGTTACCATGATTTTTTTGTTTCGAGGATCAAGAATTGTTGCTTCGTAACGAGCTCGGTTAAATGTGCCGGTCGAATCGATAAACTGTTGACGCAGAAAATCTGGCGGCGCATCACCACGCACCCAGTCGACAATCTCCTGATCGGTAACGCTTACATTCAGCTTCTTAGCTTCCTCCGCGTAGAGTTTCTCCTGGACATATTGGTTCCAGACTTGATCCCGGATGATGCTCAACTGGTTTTCATCGGGATCCGTTCCGGTTTGATTCTTCTGATTCTCGACGGCTTGGCGAACGAGGTCTTCGAACTCCCGGTAGTTTACCACTTCGCCATTGATTTTTCCGATTTGTTGGGATTCCGACGTGAGTGAACGATGCTTACGACCGGTAATGTCCATTCCCCAGTCGAGAACGATATACACCACGAAAACCCCGGCAAAAATAGAAAAAAACGTGGAAAGGCTCTCGCGGATTTTGGTCATGAGTGGCATGGTGACGGTAACCTTTTGTAAAATGGTGGTATAAACTGTATTAAATATACGTGAAAAATGCCTGAGAAGCAATGAGGGAAAATCCATGGTTCTCGCTAATTTCTGACGAGATTGGATCTTATTGTGTGTTCTATAGCAAGAGAGAATTGCAGGAGAGAGACGAGATGTGTTACTTTCTATGTCGAGGTGTCGGTTGTCGCAGACCTCCACATCTGCCAAAAATTCTTGTATATTGGCAGTGTAATTTAGGTGGCGTTGAAGGTCTTCTCGCAGGAATGGCAGTGATGAAGCATCGTAGCGCTACAATTACTCGTGAGTATGTATCATTTTTTCTGGAGCGTATCAATGAGAGTCGTATGCGGTTTTGCCGTTGTTCTGTCTTTGATCGTCGGAGGCTGTAATTACCAATCGGAGGAACTCGAAAAGCGAAACGCCGAATTGCAAAAGAAAGCCGATGAGCTCAATCAAGAAATGGTGTCGCGGGATGCATATGTTGAAAGCGTAATGACGGCGATTAATGATGTGTATAACACTATCGAAGGGGTTCACTCCAAGGAGAAGAAAATCCTCCGCGAGACGACCGGTCTGGAGGGTGCAAAGAAACTTACCAGTCGGGATGTGCGGGAGCGTCTCCTGAAAGAGATATCGCTCATTGATTCGACCCTCAAGAGTAACGAGGAACAAATCGCCGGATTGGAAAAGAAAGTCAGTTCCTATCGCTCACGTTTTGCCGGTCTGCAACGCATGGTCGCAAACCTCAAGCAAGCCGTCGAAGAGCGTGAACAGGCGATTGCAGAGCTTGAAACAAAAGTGCGCGGTCTCGAAACACAGCTCACCGAGAAGACCAAACTGGTCGCGCAGCGTGACTCGGTCATCGGGAATCAAAACAATCTCATCGACAACCAGCATTACCACCTCATCACCGCCTACTACATCATCGGCAGGCGGGATGAACTTGAGCAGAAGGGGATTATCGCGAGAGAGGGCGGGTTCCTCTGGGGCTGGCTCGGATCAACAACGGTGCTGAAGAACGGTTTCGATGCTTCGTCCTTCAAGCCGATCAACAAGACCGAAAGTGCGACGATCGAAGTGAATGCGCCGATCAGCGAGATCATTCCCCAAAGAAATGAACGGTTCTATACGGCGACGAAGTACGATGGAAGTCAGTCGATCCTGAAAATTGTAGAGCCCAAAAACTTTTGGCAGGATTCGTACCTTGTGATCGTCACCGATTGACGACCGCAACCCGAGACTGGCACAAAAACCCCCGCTTCATAACGAGCGGGGTTTTGCATTTCGCCGAAGAGCATTCGGCAACTACTTGTGCGCGTCTTTGCTTTCTCCTTCAACCATCTTCACATCCATAATCATCATGCCGTTGACGCCGTTCTTGGAGCGAACTTTGCCGGTCGCTTCAACCTCATGCGCAATATGATCGACGAGCTTTGCATTCGGTCCGGCCTGGTGATCGTCTGGCATGACGGAGACATACAGTTTTCCATCCTTCGTAAGAATGCCAAGCGGGCCGCCGGCTTTTGCACATGCTTCAGCGCACGACTTGTGTTCATCGCCCATGCCATTCTTCCCGTGGGCGAGATAACAGGAAACGTCAACAACTTCACCCCGAACTGTTGTTTCCTTTTCCTTTTTCTCACCCTTTTTGTCGGCTGCGAGGGCGATCGTCGTATAAGAAACGACCAAGAGTGCGACAAGAACACCAATGATATTTCGCATGGAGATACTCCTTCCTATAATTATTGTTTGGTAATTCGAGAGACCAACCGACCTCAGAACGTATACGAGAAAACTGGTCGAGTGGATGTTGCTACTTTTTCACGTAAATGTAGAGTTCCTGTCCCGGTTTAACGGCAATCGATTTCAGAAGATTCCATTTGAGAATCTGTTCAACGGAGACGTTAAACTTCCTTGCAATCGTCGTCATCGTCTCACCGCTCTTGACTGAATAGACGGTGAGATCGCCTTCATCCTCTGTGCCCGGCGACGCTTTGCCTGTGGGAGTTCGCTTGGGCTGTTCTTGCTTTGGAGATGCTGTGTTCGTCGCCGTCGGTTGGGTTCTCTCGTCCGGCTTTACTCGTGCAGGCTGTTTCTTTGGCGGCGTTCTCGATGTATTCGCTGCGGGCGATTCCTGGTTCTTCTGCACGGCTTCGGAAACTATTTTCGGTGTCTCTTTCTTCGGCGGTTCCTTTTTTGCAATGGTGGTCGTTGTTGCCGGAGGAGCCTGTTTCGGAGTCTCCTTCTTTTGTACGATCGGAGGCGGAGCAGGCATTGGAATCGGTTTGGATGATGGTGGTTCCTTTGCCGGACTTGTTGCGGCGATGTGCGACGCAACGCTAGGCTGTTCGATCGGCTTGAGAAGCTGCTGAGCGGTAAATTTGTTGATAACAAAGAATTGGTTTGCTTTTCCACGCTGAACGTAGTAGCGCGCCGAGTCGGGGAGCGAAGGATAAAAGTTTAACGTGACATCCTCACTGCCGTTAATGCGGAGTGAAATTGGGTGAGAGTCGATTCTCATCGCCGTGTCCACAAAGTCATCAGCGCGAAGGCTGGCAAGAGTATTGAGCACCGGATTCATGGTGTTCGCATCAAGCGTCTTTTCGCCCGACTTCCACCCCATGCTGTCTTTGTGGAATGCGTACTGCTTCGAACCAACGGTATACGTCAAACCTTGAATTACCTCCGATGGCGTGGAGACGATCGACTTGTCGCGCCAGTCCTTCACCTCCTTGCTGAATGTCCACGTATCGGCGCCTTGACCGAGATAGACATCTTTCGAGTTTGGTAGACGGAAGTAAACTTCGGAGAAGGACGGGCCCATCTTGCCGATAATAAAGCTCGTGATCGTACCGGATCGATCGGTGACGGTCAGTTTCGTGCCGCTGCTGTCGACTTGGAAGAGACTCTGCTTTTCGGGGTTGGAGGAGATGAGGCTGCCTGCCTTGAACTTGGATAATCCACTAAGAAGTTGGTGCACGGTATTCTGATCTGCAGCATAGAGAATGGGCGACGTGATCGTCCACTTGCCGCCAACATTTTCCAGCGTTACCGATTTCCCAGGTCGCTGGATCTCGATCTTGAGAGTGGACGAGGAATCGACCGTGAAGTGAATTTCTCCCGGCTTGTAGCTTGATTCTCGCTCTCCTTCTCCGGGAAGAAGGAAGAAAACAATGACGCCAAGGACGAGCAGTAAGCCGACAAGGAACACCGTTGATCGATTCATCATACGCCTCTTTCGAAAATCTACAATCCCTTCGTTTCGAGTCGCTTCCGCATTGCGATCCGCCATCGCCAGCGCACCATGCCGACAAGGACAACGAGAAGTGGTGGAACAGCAAGATTAATTCCCTTGACCCAATTTTTCGCGCCCTCGGAGATTTCATCAAGAGGCTTGCTGCCTGAATCGCGAGCCCGGATCGAGGCAAGGCCAATATCATCGGCGAGCCAGTCGACAAGATTACTCGCGAGGAGGAAGTTGTCTTTGTTTCCCGCGAGCTGATCCTGAATGAAATCGCCATCCCCGATGACAACAATCTTGGAGAGTTTCCCGGTCGGCAGTTTATTCGTCGTGTCGATTGAAGCCCGAACGGAAGAATCGGCGCCGACAGGCTTATTGCCGAACGCACTCGGGAAAGCGCCTTCAACAGTGACGCACAGCGGAATGCCGGATTCCTTGAACTGGTCGGCAGCCGGCTGCATGCCCGCACTGATGAGAAAGACATTCTCTTGTCGTCCACTTCGCTTCGAAGACTTGACAAGCACATGGGTACTCAGACCTTTGGATCGTGCCAAGCTCGTATCGATAGAGCTTGCAAAGTATAGTACGATGGAACGAAGATCCTTGACAATAGGACTCGATTGATCGAAGTCGCTTGCCTGTGGGAGATAATAGAAGGGCACTTGGTTTTGGATAACCATGAAACCTGCTTGCTGTTGCACATTGACGTACGCACAGCTTACATCTCGTATCAGATCGGTGTTGATGCGAACACCGTAACTCTCCAGCAAATCGTCGAGTTGCAGATCGAGAGCGCGTCCCATCTGCATCTGTAATGTCGCGCTTACTTTGTTGAGCCAAAAGCCTGCCTTGCCGCCTTTCATGATGTACTGATCGATCAAAAATTTCTCCCAACTCTTCAATGGTTTGTCCGGAGCGATGATGAGCAGCGCAGCTATATCGTCAGGAATTGGTTTGCCGCTCGATAGATCGACTGTCGTCACCATGTACTGTTTGGAAAGCATTTCCTGGAAGTGGCTCATCTGCTGGAGACCCGGTTCGCCATGGCCGGTGAGGAATCCAATCTTCTTCAGCTCCTTCGAAGTAAGTTTCTTGGCTGCAGAACTGATCTCGTACTCCAGGTTCGCGGTCGATTGGATGACCGGCAACCGCTCTTGCTTGTCGCCGTAGAGAAAGACGAGGCCCATGTACGCTTTTTCTACCTGCAGCTTATCCTGCTTTAAGACTTGTACTTGGACAGGGGGAACACCATAGCGCTGTGCTTCCTGCTCCAGCTCTTCTTTCTTCGACGGATCGATGAACTCGTACTGAAAATTACCGCCGCCGTAGGCGCGGTATTCGTCCAGTTGATCTTTCAAGTAGCGGCGGTTATTTGCGTACTCCGGCGGGAGATCAGATGTGAAGTACGCTTTGACAAGAAACTTGTCATCGAGCGACTTGACGAGGTTCTTGCTGGCATCCGAAAGAGTGAAAATCTTATCCTGCGTGAGGTCGAGGCGCGTGAAAAACCGAAGTGCAAGTACGTTCACCAAAACGATGACGCCGATAATCAGAAGTGTGCGGAGAACGAGCTGTTGTTTCTTCATCATGCTCTCCTTCACGCCCACCGTCGTTTCTGTAGGACGGCCGTCGCAAAATAGAGCGACAGTCCAACAGCAGAGGCGTAGTAAATAATGTCGCGCGAATCGATAACGCCGCGCGCGATGTTCGAGAAGTGATAATCGATACTGATGTACTCGAGAATTGTCGCAACCGATGTCGGAAGATAGAAAAGAACTTTGTCCAGCATGAACAAGATAAACACAATGAAGAGACTGATGATGAAGGCAACCACCTGGTTTTCGGTGACCGAGGAGCCGAAAACACTGACCGCGAGAAATACCGCACCGACAAGGAGGAGCCCGAGGTATCCGCCGATGACTGAACCGGTATCCAGACTCCCGAGAATTGTCAGGGTTATATAATAACTCAGTGTCGGCAGGAGGGTAAAGAAGTACAGCGTCCAGGCCGCAAGGAATTTTCCCGTGATGATTTCCGATTCTGTGATCGGCTTTGTTATGAGAAGCTCAAGGGTTCCGGACTTCTTCTCCTCGGAAATCAAGCGCATCGTCATTGCCGGCGCGAAAAAGAGAAGGAGAAACGGCGTCATTTCGAACACCGTGCGCAGCGTCGCAAGGTTGTAGACGAAGAGATTGCTCGTAAAAAACCACCCCAGGAGAATGAGATAGACAATGATGACAATGTATGCGACCGGGGAATTGAAGAACGATCTCAATTCCTTCCGGAGGATCGACTTGATGTTGTTAAGATTCATCGTGCTGAATTGGATGTAAGTTGACGGAAGATGTCTTCCAAGCTCGTCTGCTCGCGATGGAGCTCCAGTAAGCCCCATCCTTTCTGCACGCAGAGCTGGAAGAGATCGCGGCGGATATCGATGGCTTGGGTGGTCTCGACACTGAATCTCTTCACGCCGTTTCGCTCGTCGATAAGGGAAACAGTGGCAATAGCAGGAATGTTTTTCACCTGGACGGAGACCATATCAAAGGACTGGCCGTCCGGGACTTCAATTTCGAGCACAATCTTTTCACCACCATGGAGATTTCGCTGCAAGTCGGCAATGGGACCATCGGCAACAATCTTACCGCGGTTGATGATGACGACGCGATCGCACGTTGCCTGAACTTCCGGCAAAATGTGCGTCGAGAGAACGACAGTTTTCTGCTTGCCGAGATCCTGAATTAAACTTCGAATCTCGACAATTTGATTCGGATCGAGACCGCTCGTTGGCTCATCAAGGATGAGCACTCTCGGATCATGGATCATCGCTGCAGCAAGCCCGACGCGTTGCCGGTAACCCTTCGAGAGCTGCCCGATGTCCTTGTGTTTCATGTCGCCAAGTCCGCAGACACCGACCATCTCCCTCATGCGTTGGGGAATCATTGTCTTGGTGACGCCCTGGAGTTGTGCAGCATACTCGAGGTACTCCAGTACATTCATGTCGAGGTACAGCGGATTCTGTTCGGGCAGGTAACCAACCAGTTTGCGAACTTCGAGAGACTCCGTAAGGACATCGCGCCCCTCCACTTTGATCGTCCCAGAACTCGGAGAATGATAACTGGTGATGATTCGCATCGTCGTGGTCTTACCGGCACCGTTTGGACCTAAGAAGCCGAGAATCTCTCCCGAATGAACCTCAAAAGAAATATCATCGACTGCTTTGGCGTCACCGTAGTACTTGGAAAGGTTGCTGACGAGAACGGACATTGTTTAACAGTAAAAAATAAACAAGATTATTGCATTTGAAGGCAAAATATGAGGATTTTTTCAGAAAGATGCAAGTACGTCAACCGAACGTTCGACTCGCATGTCCTACCGATTGTAGACGAAGCAACAGAGCAACCTTTTCCATCGCTTGCCGTCTAATACAATGTTTCCAACCGCCACTAAGTAACGAGCTGCTTCATATGAAACATAACGTTCTCCTACCCTTCGTTATATTCCTGAGCATAGGCATCTCCTTCAATAGATACGGATATAGCCGGACCGAAAGTGCCGACGGTGTTGCCGATACTGCCAAGGCACGTCCAATTATCGAGGCCGTACGTGTCACGAATCCAATCAAGGTTGATGGAGTTCTTTCGGAGGGTGAGTGGCAGCGGCCCGGTGCTGCCAATTTTACTCAGCGCGATCCGATCGAAGGGTCGCAGCCGAGTCAGAAGACCGAGGTGTGGATAGCATACGATGACGAAGCGATCTACGTTGCCGCACGGATGTACGATACCCACCCTGATTCCATCGTCACGCGGATCGGCCGGCGTGATGCCGACCTCAGCTCGGATTGGTTCTACGTGGGCATCGATTCCTACCATGATCGCCGAACGGGTTTCTACTTTGGTGTGTATGCAGGCGGCGCTATCTCCGATGGCATTCTCTTCAACGACTCGTGGGATGATAACACGTGGGATGGAGTGTGGGATGCCGCATCGAAGATTGACGACAAAGGCTGGACCGTGGAAATGAAGATTCCTTACTCACAGCTTCGGTTTCCCAAACAAGACGAATATGTGTGGGGAGTCAACTTTATTCGCAGCATTGAACGCAACAAGGAGCGGGACGACTTTGTGATGGTGCCGAAGAAAGAAAGCGGCTGGGTTTCACGGTTTGCCGATCTTGTAGGACTGAAGAACATCAATCCACCGACGAAGCTCGAAGTCTTGCCGTACGTCGTCGCGAAACAACACTTCACCAATCAATTCACCGATGGCAATCCCTTCAATGATGGCAGTATCCTTTCAAGCAATACAGGTGTCGACATCAAGTATGGTCTTGGAAGCAATCTCACACTCAATGCGACGATCAATCCGGACTTCGGTCAGGTCGAGGTCGATCCCGCCGTCGTGAATCTTACACAGTTCGAGACGTTCTTTCAGGAGAAGCGGCCATTCTTTATCGAAGGCTCGAACTTTTTCGATTTTGGTTACGGCGGAGCGAACAACAATTGGGGTTTCAACTTCGGGAATCCCGAGTATTTTTATAGCCGACGCATAGGTAGGCCACCCCGCGGTGATGTCCAGCATGATGGATTCGTTGATTACCCTGATGCAACGCGAATCCTGGGCGCAGCAAAGATCACTGGAAAAATTGCCGAGGGGTGGTCGCTCGGCAGTATGCACGCTGTTACCGTCCGTGAACACGCTACCGTAGAGGATACCGCGGGTCATCGCTATTCCGATATTGTCGAGCCGCTCGCTTCCTACAATGTTATTCGCAGTCTGCGTGAGTTTAATGAAGGAAAGCAGGCCATCGGCTTCATCGGCACGGCAACGCTCAGAGATTTCGATCAACCCTATCTTGTCGATAACTTCAACCACCAGTCGTTTGCGCTGGGCATGGACGGGTGGACGAACCTCGATAGTAAGGGTGAGTTTGTGGTTACCAGTTGGTTTTCAACATCGCGAGTACAGGGGACGTCCGATCGCATTCTTGCCCTGCAAGAGAATCCTCTTCATTACTTTCAACGCCCGGATGCAACGGAAGTCCACCTGGATTCCAGCGCAACATCGCTCTCAGGGTATGCCGGCCGCGTCGCTCTCAACAAGCAGAAAGGGAATACGTACTTGAATGCGGCAGTGGGAACCATCTCGCCCGGATTTGATTCAAACGACCTCGGCTATTTGTTCCGCACAAACGTTATCAATGCGCATCTCGTTCTCGGATACTCATGGTACGATCCGGATGGCATCTTCCGCAGGAAGGGATTCAATCTTGCGACGTTTCGGAATTTCGATTACGCCGGCGAGAAGACCGGTGAAGGATATTTCCTTTTTTACAACGCACAATTTATGAACTATTGGAATGTGAATGGGAACTTCAATTTCAGTCCTGCCATCCTTGATCCTCGTAATACGCGCGGCGGTCCTATCATGAAGACGACGAATCTTTACAACAGCGGAATCTACGGGTCGACCGATTCGCGCAATTCCCTGATCTATAATTTGGGAATTTCCGCTGCGCGGAGCGAGTCGGGCGGCTATCGTGTTACGCTCGATCCCGGCATCGGGTGGAAACCGGCGTCCGGTGTGAGCCTCAGTCTCTTTCCGGAAATCAACCACGACGTGACGATTGCGCAGTGGGTGATGAATCAGGATGACCCTGCGGCGACCCGAACATATGGCGCGCGCTATGTCTTCGGCAAGCTTGATTTGCAGGAAGTATCTGCAAGTATCCGTCTCGATTGGACATTCACTCCGAAGCTGACGCTCCAGTTGTTTCTCCAGCCGCTGATTTCAGTAGGGCGATATAATGAATTCAAGGAGCTGAAACAGCCCGGGATGTACAGTTTTAATCGTTACGGCAAGGACAATGGTTCGACAATCGATCGAGCAGATCACGATTTTCAAGTCGTCTTCGACCCGAATTATCCGACTGATACTACTCAGGTCTATCAGGGCGATTACGTTGTCGATCCCGATGGAAATACAGAAGGATCGGCAGTTCCGTTTAAGATTTCCAATCCCGATTTCAACTTCAAATCTCTCCGTGTGAACGCCGTCGTACGGTGGGAATATTTACCCGGCTCGACAGCCTACTTTGTGTGGACACGGGGTAGCACAAGCGGTGATCATCCGGGTGATTTTAGCTTCAGTCGGGATTTTCGTGACATGCTCACCGCACCAGATCACGATGACGTTTTTCTTATCAAACTGGCGTATTGGTGGCATCCCTGATGTGTCAACGAAGGGGAAAGGCGTAACGCTCAGTTCGTGCTGATCTTTCCGCGGAGAAGCTTGATCAGGGATTTGAAAGTAAATTTCTGCTGGCCCGATGGAAGGTGCAGTTCACATCCTCCCTCTTTCTTCACACTCCAAATTTGACCGTCCCTGACGGCGAAGTAAAGCGTATACTTCAGATCGGTTTCAGGATGTTTGGACAACTTCGCAAACAACTCTGCTTCCTGAATGCCAGGCTTCCGGGCGATGATCTCCCGAATCTGTGACAGGACTTCTCTGTACCGTGCATCTGAGCGGATGAAGTGGAGATATTCTCTTTGGACAGCGGCAAGGTTGGTCGAGAGGGAAGGATGCTCTTCGATTGCTTTCTTCCATGCTTGAATGCTCATAAAGTATGCCATGCGGGCGCCGAGGGAGTTGTTTGCCTTTGCGGATTGCCGTGCAAGCTTCAGGTAATGTTCTGCTGATTGTCTGATCGTGAGGTCCATCGTCGTGCTACAGTGCTTATGTGTGCAGCTTGTGGGAGGAGAGAAACTACATGATTCGAGTGTAATGTAGGAAATGGTAAACCGGTGATCTGTGATGCAAAGCATGAGAGAGACTCGTGTCGGGATTATTCAGGTAAAACGAGGTGAACTTTAAATCGTGGTTATCGGAGAAACTGAGCAAGACAGTGTTTCGAAGATACTATCGGAATACGTTCTCACGCAGATTTCTCGCAGGTGAGGATTGAGAGCTTAGGGAAGGTTTGTTGAAGGATCGGTGAACAGTAAGAGCTTCCTTTTTTCGCGGAAGTTATCGTTCGTACATGCCGGTGGTTTTCGCCGAAGCGATGATTCTTCCTTCGAGTGATTGTTGGAAAGCGAGAAGTGTCGTGTTCTGAGGAAGGTCAAGGTGGTCGACATTCAGCGCATAGATCGTCACCTCGTATGGATGAGGGCCGGATCCCTTTGGCGGTTGAGGTCCTCCATATCCAGGCTCGCCGTAAGAGTTATAGAGTTCCTTGACGCCTGCGGCCATCGGTATTCCGGAAGCGCCTTCCGGAAGCCGCATGATATTCTTCGGGATGTCGATCATAAGCCAATGAACCCAGTTCCTTGCAACCGGATGGGGATCAACGATAGAAAGTGCAAAGGAATGTGTGTCAGGAGGTGGATCGTTCCACGTGAGTGGAATCGAAATATTTTGTCCGCCCGTAACGCCTTTGTACGCATAGCGTGTAGGGATCGACTTTCGATCCTGAAATGCTGGTGAATAAATGAACACCGTAGAATCCTCCAACGAGCTTGCGAAACTTACTTCGCTCCCTTGAAGTGTGCGAGAGCGCGGTCAACAGTTTCGTACGTGTCGAAAACTTTCACAAGCTGGGTAATAAGGAAGAGGTTCTGCACCTTCCCACCGACATTCGCAAGAACGAGTTGGCCGCCGCCGTTCTTTACAGTCGTCAGAACGGAAATAAGCGTTCCAAGTCCCGAGCTGTTCATGTAGTTTACGCCACTCAGGTCAATGACAATTTTTTTGATATTGTCGCTGACGAGGCTGTGGACCTTCTCGCGAATCTTTGTCGTGTCCGGTTCTCCGAGAAGATCACCTTTAAAGGTGAGGATGGCAACGGACTCTTCGATTTTCTCTTTGATCTGCATAGATCGTCCTGATGAATGTTGAATGGAATGAACGGCTTCGGAAACAACGTTTTATCATACGAAAGTCCGGCGAGAAAGTCAACTGAGCAATTCCCCTAATAGAGCTCGACGTACTTATACCCGGAGCCGGTATTGAACACGACGACGGTATCGGCCGGCTTCACGTCCCCTTGCATCACCAATTGCCGCAATGCGCCAACGGCCGCTGCTCCTTCCGGACACAGAAAAATGCCTTCGAGCGCAGCAACATGTCGCATTTCCCTTATGAGCTCGCTGTCGGAAACATCGATTGCTGTTCCGCCACTTTCGTAGAGCGCATCAAGAATAAGTGTGTCGGCAAAGGCTTTTGGCACGCGAAGACCCGATGCGCTCGTCTTTGCATTCTGCCAAAACTCCGATTCTCTCCTTCGTTCACGAAAGGCTTTGACGATCGGTGCGCAGCCGGTGGTTTGCACCGACACCATTCTCGGCTTCTTTCCCGAAATCCATCCGAGTGTTTCCATTTCACGGAACGCTTTCCACATTCCGATAAGTCCCGTTCCGCCGCCGGTCGGGTAGAGGATGACGTCGGGAAGCTTCCAAGCGAACTGCTCGGCAAGCTCGTAACCCATCGTTTTCTTGCCTTCGAGGCGGTAGGGTTCTTTCATCGTCGACATATCGAACCAGGACGTTGCGGATCGTCTCTCGTTCATCTTTTTCGCAGCATCGCTGATGTTGCCGTCGACCAAATACACGCTCGCGCCGTAGAGCGACGCTTCCTTGATGTTCACAGCCGGCGTATCGTTCGGCATAAAGATGTGGGCTTTCATCTCTGCCTTCGCTGCGTACGCAGCGAGCGCACCTCCGGCATTTCCCGCCGACGGCATGGCGACTTCTGCGATTCCTAATTCTTTTGCTTTTGAGACTGCCAGACAGAGTCCACGAGCTTTGAATGAGCCGGAAGGATTGTACGCCTCCTCTTTTATAGAGAGGAATGGAAGTCCGAGTTCGCGTCCCAATTTTTCTGTGTGAATGATGGGCGTCCAGCCTTCACCGAGCGAAACGATATTGGAGTCATCGAACACCGGCAGAAGCTCGCGATATCGCCATAGTGTTCCTTCACGCTTCTGAATCATGTCGCGCGTGAGGAAGCGTCGTGCCGCGTCGAGATCGTATTCGGCAAGCAGCGTCTTGTTGCACGCCGGGCAGAAGGCCTGAATCACGTGCGGAGAGTAGGATCGGTTGCAGCTGCTGCACCGGAGGTGCGTGAAAAATGTTGTGCTCATCTGTCGTGTTCGCTTTGAAAAGTTCATCCAATATACTGTGAGCGTGGGAGAGAAGCAACGCGGTCGATTTTTGAGAAATATTTTTGTAGATTGGCTTTCGCTAACTATCATGACGATGACCAACAAGACGATACTTATTCTCGGCGGCGGTATCGGGGGGATTGTAACGGCGCGAGAGCTGCGACGGCACCTCGGCGCTCAACATCGCATCATCATCGTCGATAAATCGGCAATCCACTCTTTTCCGCCATCGTACCTCTGGGTGATGCTCGGCTGGCGAAAACCTTCCGCCATTCAAAAACCGCTCTCGCTGCTGGAAAAGCATGGCATCGAGTTCCACCATGCAGCCGTTCACGAAATCGATCCTGAGCGCAAGGTCGTCCGTACAGATCGGACAATACTCAATTACGACTATCTCGTCGTCACGCTCGGTGCTGAGCTGACCGCGAAGGCGGTTCCGGGGTTGGCGGAAACCAGCCATTCATTCTACACGCTCGAACAGGCGGAAACGTTAAGCCGCCTCATCCCGCAGTTTTCGGAAGGAAAAATAGCGATCCTCATTGCCGGCGCCCCGTACAAATGTCCGCCTGCACCGTACGAAGCCGCGCTCTTGTTGGAGTCGTACTTTTCGCGGAGGGGAACGAACGGAGTGGAAATTCAACTCTTCACCCCCGAACCATCTCCTCTTGCCGTTGCAGGCCCGGATGCGGGAATGATGCTGCGGAAGATTCTCGAACAGCGGGGGATTGTTGTGGAAACAAAAAAGAAAATTGCCTCGGTGGATGCATCGAACAAGCAATTGATGTTCGAAGATGGATCGAGCGCGCGCTTCGATCTTTTGATTGCGATCCCGCCGCACCGCGTGCCGGAAGTTGTACGCGCCGCGCACCTCGTCGATGAATCCGGCTGGATCCCCGTCGATGAACACACGCTGCGCACGCATTATCCGGATGTCTATGCGCTTGGCGACGTGACGACGATCGCACTTCCGAATGGATTCGCGCTTCCGAAAGCCGGCGTGTTCGCGGCGGGCCAGGCTGAAGTTGTCGCGCTGAACATTGCGCGCGAGCTGCATAACGGAGGTGCATCGAAGGAGTTCAAAGGGCATGGGTTCTGTTTCCTTGAGACGGGGAATGGACGCGCAGGCTACATCAACGGTAACTTCTATACGAAGCCGTCACCGACCGTCACCTTCCACGAGCCGAGCGTTACCTATCACTGGGGCAAAGTGGTCTTCGAAAAATACTGGCTCTGGCGCTGGTTCTGACACCTCGTTCCCAACTTGCGATTGATGCAGCCGATGGAACTTTTCGGCGAGTATGAGCGTATGATATATTGAAACTCATCCTCCTCTATGGATGGTTAGTGAGATGGTGGATTAGGCGAAGGGTGAGACAAGAGCCGCTGTGGCGATAAACTGCAGCGGCTTTTTATGTGCATTTCCCGCAACTACTCTGCCGGGTACAGCGACGTTCCGGAATGAAACGTTTGCCAGGAATGCCAGAACTCCTGCGAGGCTTGCAGTTGCGTCAAGTATTTGCCGGTGTGCGTGCCCTCGATACAAACTCCTGCGACATTCCACGTACATCCGGTGGATGTCTCGGTGAGCAGAGATTGATCGGAGTTCCACTCGAAGACCTGCGGTGTACCGTCGACGACGGTGCTGAACGCGCGAAACGAGGCGCCGTCTTTTTCCAGCATTACCATAATGTCGCGATCGATGAGAATTTTTTTTTGCGCCAATATATTCCAATCGAAAGCCACCGCTCGCTGCGGAGACACCACGCCGACGACCCACGACTTCATCCGCCACGAAGCGGAATCCCGTTTCTCCAGACTGCTTTCGATCGTGCCCTCATCGAAACCTTGCAGGTGCTCGTACCGGTTGCGAAACTCCGGGTCGGGCTGAAGGATGCGTGTTGCAGGATAATGCTCGGTCCATGTTCCGAGCGTCATCTGCATGGAAGGAACGTCGGTCAATTGCCGGCCGGCAAGTTTTCCCGCGACAGCTTCACCGGTCGCCTGCTGCCACCAGCTTCCGGTGGTCGCATCTTCGAGCATCGCGTTGAACCGGTCCATACCCACGAGCCGGAAGCGCTCTGCCGTGCCGTTCACGACGGGGCTGTACACTCTTCCCGTCCGGCAGACGGTGCAGTAGGTGATGAGCAGCGGATCGCCGGCGATCGTATCGAGGACCTGGTGATGATACCCGATTACTTCGATGGGATACGCGCGGGCTTCGCCTTTGTACTCCACGCCGATAACGAGTTTCTCCGGCGGTACTTTGTTCGCGGCTGCGGGCAGCATTTGTTTCGTGCGGGGTATAATAAAAATCTTGTCGGCGAGGAACCGGAAGTTGCCGGCGTAGAACACCAGCGCATAGAGCAGCAGCGGGAGCGTGATTGCTATTTTGCCGAAGAGACGCTTCGTGCGATAGACGTGCAGGACGAACGGAAGAACGAGCGCCAGCCCGACGATCCTCAGCCACCATGCGTTGGTGTGCAGGAAGTAGGCAAGCTGCACTGCACTCGATTCCTGGCTGCCGGGAAAGGGCATGATAAGATAGACCTTCAGAACCTCGACTGCGAACAGGAAGATGATGCCGATGGCAAATAAAAGTGTTTTCATGATGGTTGGCTATCTCCATCAAGCTGTTGAAAAAGAGAACTCATAGCCACGAGCTTCAGCTCGTGGAGAACAATCCTAGAAAAATCGTGATGGGTTTCAACCCATTCCATCCAAGGGATTCGTTTGTGCGGGCTAAAGCCCGTCGAATTTTTTGGGATACCGATAACCACGACCTGAAGGTCGTGGCAATTTGCACCGCAGAGAGTTATTCACTAGCCTATTAGAATACTGCTTAGTAGTTATCTAAAATTCGAATTCACTGATTTAAAGTGAGACACTACCTATGTACCGTGTTGCCGAGGCTTACTCCTAATTTGAGACTTCTGAATTATTATCAATTTCGGTGGGACAGACATTCCTGTCTGTCGAAATTAAGTTGAATAATAATGTTTCTGACAGGCAAGAATGCCTGTCCTACCATTTTTCAGAACTCTCAATTTCATTTATATTCCATGGTCTCCACTGTCTCCAGGATCCTGCTTTGCGGGTTCACTATAACTTTTCCCTCCACGTGAACCCATAACTTGCGTAACGCGGCGAGGATGGACTCCGCATCATGTACGTTATTAAATTCAAGATCGATAATAACATAATTCGGATCATCTATTGGCCGGAAGATACGGTAACGGCGAACGCCGGATTTGTTGCGGTTGATAGGGTCATTATCAAACGCTTTTTTCCAGGCATCGAAGTTTGGGACTTTATGTTCGATCTGTAGAATTATCATACGCTTTTTGTTAATAGTGGAAATTAAAGTTTACAGAATCGAAAAGGTAAATGTAATTGTATTCAAAGGTGCGTCAGGAGGTATTCTTCGATCTTATGCCTAAAAGTTGTTCGATGCTTGAAAGACATTCATTCCTAATGTGATTGATCACCTTGTCCCCAGAATAGCCCATTTTGTCGGCGATCAATTTTTCGTCATGGGAATGTGCGGCGACGTTCCTAGCGCTATGGAGTTTTCTTATTTTCCTTGTCCACGCCTCGTCAATCCGTGAGATGAAAGCTAGCATGTCAGGCAATATTCGCATGTACTCGTGAGAATATAAATGCTTCTTACTTGCTCTCGCATGCACACTACCGGTTAGAATATTGCCAGATTCCTTCGAAAGCGCCGGGTGATATTTTAGATAATATTCCTTTTCGATTTCAAGAAACTTATTTAAGAAGTTAGGATTCTCTTTGCGCAAGTAGAAGATGAACTGAACAGGCAATTTCACAGAATGAGTGTCGGGATACTCGGGCAATTTCGCGTTCACCTCTTGCATCTTTGCCATCAGGTCAATACAATCGCACAAACTCCACGGCAGAAGTAATTGCTTTAGCTCGTAATCCGGATGGTTAACTCGACTTAGACCAAGAACCGAGAGCAAAATTTCCCGAATAGAATAGTCAAGAAGCAGCCACGTTTCTAAAACCGCAAGTCGAACGCTATTGGTGCTTCGGATGATTTCGATGGAATTGTCAGCTGTTTTGAAAAAAGCTTCAACCTCCCACACATTTCCAACGAAGAAAATCTTTTCAAGGCTCTCTTCATCCTTGAGTTCTATGTACTTGAGACCATAGAACTGTTCAGGCGTTTCGTCTTCTGTCATAAGCGATGGTCATGAATATGTAGGACAATCATGCGTCGGGCGGCGTTGCGTATAACAATATACATCCGCATTGCATCTTTATTTCTTTACGTCGAACTCCTCCTATCAATTCAAAGCTTTTGCAAATCCACACAACACTCGCGGCAGATATGGAGTAAGACATGTTGATCATGATATGCAGTAGCCCTCAGCGTCGTACTCCCCCGAGGCAATGGAAACATACTCAAATTTCTTTCGTCTGTCAAGACCGTTGCCGTATGTATTCTTGGAAATCTGTCAAATTCTTGGTATCTTTTCACACATTTTTCGACCCTCACCCTTCTACGAGTCTTCGACTCGGTAGAGTCGTAGACCGTCCCCTCTCCCAATGGGAGAGGGGCGTCACGACGAAGTCGGGACGGGGTGAGGGTCTTACGCAACATTAATACATATGAAAGCAGCCATCATCGCAGCGGGGGAAGGAAGCCGGCTCAAATCGGAAGGCATCGCTCTGCCGAAGCCGCTCGTCCCTGTCAATGGCATTCCGCTCATCGAACGATTGATCGCGACGTTCATCCGGAACGGCATCACCGAAATCGCCTGCATCGTCAATGAATATTCTCTCGAGGTGAAACGCTTCATCGAACAGAAACATTTCCCGATCACGATCGACTTCGTTGTCAGGACGACGCCAAGCTCGATGCATAGTCTCTTCGCTCTTGCTACACATCTGCGCGATGAACAGTTTCTTCTCTCAACCGTCGATTCGATATTTCATGAAGAAGAATTCTGCCGGTATCTTCAGTACGCACAAGGGAAAGCCTCGCTTGATGGAATTCTTGCAATCACGAATTTTATCGATGATGAGAACCCGCTCTATGTAGAGATGGACGCGCAGAAACGGATTCTCCGTTTTGCCAAAAAAACAAATGTCACCCTGCGCGGGGAAAAGGAAGAGTGGGTCACCGGCGGCATGTACGTTTTCTCTCCAAGAATTTTTAACGAAATCGATGTCGTCCTCAATCGTAACATCGAGCGCCTGCGGAATTTCCTGAGTCATCTCGTGGAGAACGGCTACACGCTGGAAGGATATCCATTCTCAAAAATCGTGGATGTCGATCATGTGCAGGATATCCGGACGGCGGAAGAGTGGCTTCACGAGAATCCGAAATAGTGCATGGCATGGCCCGCTGCCGATATCGCCCCCGTCCGAACGTTCAAGCGCATGCTCTGGCGGCTGCAAGAGTACTCGATCTTCGTCTACGAGAACGTCCGATCGCTGCGCTCCGCGTGGCGCTACCGGCGCGATACGCTCGAGCAAATGTACATCATCGGCGCGCAGGCGTTTATGATCGCGTCGCTTTCGGGTCTGTTCATGGGAATCATCATGGCCATCGAGGCGGGGCACAGACTCGAGACGTTCGGCGCGAAGCTCCTTGTCGGACGTACGACGTCGCTTGCGCTCTTCCGCGAGCTCGGTCCCGTCATCACCGGCTTGCTCCTTGCGGCGCGCACCGGTGCGAAGAACGCCTCTGAGCTAGGCTCCATGCAAGTAAGCGAACAGATCGACGCGCTGCGGGCATTCGGAACGGATCCGATCGAGAAACTCGCCGTGCCGCGCCTTATCGCAGCGCTCGTCATGTTTCTGCCTCTCACGCTGGTTTCCGATCTCGTTGGACTCGTCGGAGGGATGTATGTTTCCGATTGGTGGCTGAACGTCGACAAAGGTTTTTTCTGGCACTCGGCAATCTACGATCTTAAGATAAAAGACCTGATTGTCGGATTTGCCAAGCCGGTCGTTTTCTCATTCTTCATCTCGACCATAAGTTGTTATTACGGATTAGCGACGACAGGAGGGACAATTGGCGTAGGACGTGCGGCGGTCAACGCTGTCGTGGTCTCATCGGTGGTTGTGCTCTTCAATGATTTCATTTTTACGAAAGTGATCTGGTCGATACTATAGAATGGATGTGAAGGAATTCCCTGATGAGCGAACAGTCCGATTGCCACGACCTTTAGGTCGTGGACGGAAGAGTCAAGGGCGAGTGGGGCTTTAGCCATCAAAAAAACGCTGGCTGATTAGAGGTTGAAACCCCTCGAGGTTTTTGGAGATGCTATCCACGAGCTGAAGCTCGTGGCAATGAAAAACCGGCCTCGTGACAAGGATTATAAGAGTCAACATCATGATTCGTTTGGAAAATATAACAGTCGAATTTGAAGAACGAAAGATCCTCGACGACGTATCCTTCCGTGTGAATGATGGCGAAACAAAGGTCATGCTCGGCCCGAGCGGCGCAGGGAAGAGTTCGCTCCTGAAAGTTGTCCTGGGTTTGTGGAAGCCGGATGTCGGCAAGGTATTTGTCGACGATATTGAGATTACCCGCTTGAGTGAACGCGAACAAATGCCGGTTCGCCGGCGCATGTCGATGATCTTCCAGGGGAACGCGTTGTTCGATTCATTGACGGTTGCGGAGAACGTCGGATTTTTTCTTGAAGAACATTCCCCCATGACGCCGGAGCAAATCGACAAGCGCGTACAAGAGTGTCTTGAGTTCGTCAACCTTCCGGATGCCGGCAGTCTGTTGCCGGAGGAAATTAGCGGAGGGATGAAGAAACGTGTCGCAATTGCGAGAGCGATCGCCTTCCATCCCGAAATCATTCTCTACGATGAACCGACAACGGGCCTCGATCCGATCAATGCCAAGACGGTGACCGAGCTGATGTTGAAACTGAAGAATGAACGCAGGGTCACTTCCATCGTCGTGACACATATTCTGCGCGATGCGTTTGCCGTCGGCGACTCGCTCGCCGTCGTCAGTGATGGCCGCATCGTTTTCGATGGGAATGCACACGATATCCTTGCGTCGAAAGACACGTTCGTGCAAGAATTTCTCTCCGAAATTCGTGAAGAAGCAAGTTTACTCTTTGCCAACCAATAACGGCGGAGCTCCATGAATCAAACCCAAATGAAGTGGTCGAGCCTCAAAGTCGGTCTCGTTGTTCTGGTCGGTCTCGTTGTCTTCGTGTTCATCGTGAGTATTGTCGGGACCGAACAGAATGTGTTCGCGTCGACGTACCAGTTGAAGTTCTTCCTTACCAACGTCCATGGCCTCGTGAACGGCGCCATGATATCGCTTGGCGGGTTGAAGGTTGGATACGTCAGGGATATGCGCTTCGCGACACGCGACAGTGTCAACGGCGTCGACATTACCGCAGACTTATTGACCAAATACAGATCGACCATCACGACGAGCACCTTTGCGCAAATCAAAACCATCGGCCTCCTCGGCGACAAGTATATCGATTTGACGATCGGCAGCCGGGACGAGCCGCCGCTGGTTGAGAATTCGTATATCCCGATCATCGAATCGTTCGATATCGAAATGGCAGGGCCGCAGTTCAGAACTGCGCTCGCGGATTTCACCGAGCTTCTCAAGAGCGCCAAGCATATTGCAGCTACGATGGATCGCGGAGAAGGCTCGATCGGGCGCTTAATCAAACAGCCAACTATTGCCAATGAGATGGAACGCTTCCTCCGCTCGCTGAACGGTCTCATGGCTGCCGTCGAGGAGAAGCGCGGCGCTCTTGGAAAGTTTATTTATGATGAATCGTTCGGGCGCAATATCTCCGATGTTTCCTCCAATCTCAAGAATGTCACCGACCAAATCCGGCAAGGCAAGGGAACGATGGGCAAGCTGATCATGGATGACCGGCTCTATACGAGTCTCTCCTCATTCTCTGCGCGGGCGGATTCTCTCATGGCGAAGGCGTCGGCTGATACGAGCAGTGTCTCGAAGCTCGTCAGCGATGGCAATTTCTATCGCCAGCTCATTGGCATGATGAAGGATTTGAATCTCCTGCTCGTCGATCTGCGCGAGCATCCCGAGCGCTACGTTAAGATATCGGTATTTTAGCGAGCATGAAAAGCCGCCGGTTCAACATCGCTTTTTTTCTCTTCGGAGCGGGAGTATTTGCCTATCTGGTGTCCCGGTTCGGAGTCGATCGGATCCTTCAGAACATCGAGCGGGCAGGATGGAGTCTTCTCTACATTGTTCTCGTCTGGCTCATCGTCTATCTTTTGAATACGCTTGCCTGGAAGCTCGTCCTCGGTGAATCGGGGAGGCGGATTACCTTCGCGCAGCTCTTTATGGTGACGGTCTCGGGATTTGTCATCAACTATATCACGCCGTTCCTTGCACTCGGCGGTGAGCCATACAAAGTGAAAGCGCTTTCGGGCGAACTCGGCACGCAGCGCTCGCTCTCGGCAGTTGTTCTCTATCGCATGGTGCACCTCCTGGGACACATGCTATTCCTTCTGACCGGATTACTCGTCGCTCTTCTCGTTCTTTCCCTTCCTCTCGCAGTCAGCGGCGCGTTGATCGTCTCAGCAATTGTTATCAGTGCAGTTGTCCTGCTGACGCTGCTCGGCCACCGGCAAGGCGTCTTCACGCCGATGCAGCGCGTTGTCAACAGACTGCGGATTCTTCGGCCGCTTGCCCGCCTGCTCGGGAAATACACGGAGAGTTTGGTGGAGATGGATACCGCCCTCACCGAAGTCTACCACAAGGATCGGAAAAAATTCTCTGCTGCCATTTTGCTTGAGTACATGAGCCGTGTGTGCATGGCATTCGAGGTGTACTTGATCCTGCGCGGCGTGGGAGTGGAAACCGGCCTTGTTGCCGCCATATTTCTCTACGTAGTCTATTCCATTGTTATTAACCTGCTGTTCTTTATTCCATTGAACCTCGGCGCGCGCGAAGGCGGGCTTTACCTGGGATTGGGGAGTCTGGCGATAACGCCGCTCCTTGGAATTTACCTCGGCGTGGTGATGCGCATCCGGGAGTTTGTGTGGATACTGATCGGGCTTCTCTTTATTCCACTCGCGACGCGGAAACGCCCTGAGCCGGAGACAGCTGCAGAACAAATTCCATTGTAGCCTCAGCGCAATTTTGGGTATTGTCCTAAGTTGATCTTGGTTCTCTATCGCAGAGTCGCAGAGGCCGCCGAGAATCGCAAAGACATTATCTTCTCTGCGCTTAACATAAATAAGGACAGCACCCAATTTTGAAAATCCTTGACAGTTGCGTACATTGAGAGGCATTTCCTGTCAAATGCGAGGCTTTTCCGCACGTCTCGCATTTCATTTATCTGTCCGGAACTGCAATACCACACACTGTTCAATTGAGCGAAGTTCTCTGTGACCATCGTACCACATCTTCTCGTGACCACGCTTGGAGTTCAAGTTCTCGGGCTTGAAGGAAAGGATATCGTCCTTGCCTATGCATTCGGCTACGGCATCGATCTTATCGATCATCCTATCAAGCTTCCATTGTATTTGAAGAAGAATGGCAAAAAGAATGAGACACATTATCATTGGCGAACACCGCTGCAAGAGCCGATTGCACTCGCGTGGATTATTCCGCTCTCGGTGTACCTGGGAACGTACGTGCCGGCGCTCTTTTTCATCTCTCACTTCATGCTGGATTACATGGTGAGCTACGAGAAGCGGCCGTTCTATCCCTTCAGCACATACTCGACGGAAGGAATGTTACGGAAATATTCCGATACATCGAAAGAAATTTGGACGTGCGTGGTGTGCGTGGTGTTGATCCTCGTGGTCGCAGTTGCGAAAGGTCGAGTGTTACAGTTTCATCTCTAAATTCTAAACGAATTCTAACATCTAAATCACTTCAGCGCGATTGGGTTTTAGAATTTAGCGCCTGTTGAGGAATAAGAAATTAGTATGAGCGCCTTTGGTCTACGACTCTATAGAGTCGTCAGACTCGTGGAGCGCCATCCCGCCTAAAGGCGGGACGTGGATTTTTCAAGAAGATGCCTTCGACCAGTGACAACATACTGAGTTTTCCCATCCGTTTCGTGCACGAGACACTCGGTCTCATGCCGAATACGATTTCAACGATCGGCTTTATTGTTGGAATGATGGCGGCCACCGTTGTTGCAACCGGCTCGCTCGTTCACGGATTGGTCCTGCTTGCCATCGCGCAAGTCATCGACGGACTCGATGGCGGTGTCGCTCGTCGCTACAATTTGCAATCCGAGAAGGGGCAAATGCTCGAAGTTATTTATGACCGACTGAGCGAGCTTGCGATCTTCCTCGCGCTTGCGTACATCGGGCAAGTGACGTATTTCATGGCCGTTCTGGCATTCGTCGCTATTCTGCTCGTGACTATAATAGAGCCGCTCTCGAAGTTCGATCCCGGCTTCAAACGGTTCATGATCTACTTCGGCTACCTTGCGACGGTGCTCTTCGGCGTTCGGGGATTTCACATTGCCCTGCACGTCGTGTTTTTTGCTAACTTGATCGGGTTTGTTGTCGGAACAATCCTTGTCGACTACCGTCTTCAACGGGAAATCGATACACAGGCGATCATCCGCCGTGACCGGGAAATTGCTCTGGGTATGCCGCAGCCGCCCGACGATCCACCATCATTCTTGTCGAAACTCTTTTCATGAAACTCCATTTTGCAGGCATTCGGCGGAAGACGGAATTTTCGCCGAACCATGTCGTGAACGATCTTCTCATCATCAACCAGACGGCTGATGAATTGAAAAAGCTCGGTGCTGAAGTGACGATGCACGATGAAGGCGTTGTCACGCCGGACGATGTTAAAGAGAAACTGATTTTCTCCATGGCGCAAGGCCCGATCGGTTCCAACACACTTCTGACGATCGAGCAGCGCGGCGCATCCATCATCAACTCCCCGCGGGCGGTAATGAACTGTTACCGGATTAACATGGTAAAGATGTTGCCGCAAGCAGGAATTCCGTTCCCTAAAAGCGTCATCGTTGCGACAGATTCCGACATCAACCCGCGGCAAGCCGGCTTCACAACATCGAAGATCTGGATCAAGCGTGGAGACGTCCATGCCGTTCATAAAGAAGATGTAACGCTCGCAAGCACGGACGATGAGGAGATGACACTCCTGAAGGAATTTCATGCGCGCGACATCAAGCAAGCCATCTTGCAGGAACATCTTGACGGCGACACGGTGAAATTTTACGCAGTGCGTGAAACCGATCTCTTCCACTGGTATTACTTGAACGGCGTATACCACACGCCATTCGACGAGAAAAAGCTCCGCGAGCTTGCCCTGGCTTCCGCCGATGCGCTCAACTTGTATGTGTACGGTGGAGACGCGATCATCGGAAGGGATGGTAGCGTCACGATCATCGATATCAATGACTGGCCGAGCTTTGCCCCCGTGCGCGAGCAGGCAAGTAAGCATATTGCACAGCTTATTTACAGAAAGGCACATTCACATGTTGATTAGTGATACTATGACGCACAAGAAAAAATCCTCCATCAAAACCGCCATCCCCGGGCCGAAGTCGAAGGAGATATTCGACCTCGAACAGAAATATATTTCTCCTGGCACACAGACGATTGCCACGCTGTCGCAGATCGTTGTCGAGAAAGGCGAGGGCTGTATCATCGAGGATGTCGATGGCAACCGTTACATCGACTTCTTTGCCGGCGTTGCGGTTTCGAGCCTCGGCTACAATCATCCGAAGTACGTGAAGATGATGCAAGAACAGGTGGCGAAGATCCACGTCGGGTCGTTCACCACGAAAGTACGCGCCGAGCTTTCGAAGATGCTTGCCGAAAACGCCGTGGGCGACCTTTATCGCACGCAATATTATAGTGGCGGCGCGGAAGCGGTCGAAGCGGCACTGCGGCTCGCAAAATCCTACACAAAGAAAACCGAAGTCATGGGTTTCTGGGGCGGCTTCCACGGAAAAACGCTCGGTGTGGTCGGACTCATCGGCGATACGTTCAAGCAGCAGCTCGGTCCGTTGCCATTCGGCATTTACAATACGCCGTACGCGAATTGCCGCCGCTGTCCGCTGCACCTCACCTTCCCCGAGTGCAACTGGGCGTGCGTGGATTTCATTCGCGAAAAGATCAAGACGGAGACGACCGGCAACCTCGCGGCGATCATCGTCGAGCCGATACAGGGAACCAACGGCAACGTGGTGCCGCCGGAAGGATACTTGATTGAGCTTCGTAAGCTGACCAAAGAGATCGGTGCGCTCTTGATCTGCGACGAGATGATCACAGGATTCGGTCGTACCGGAAAACTTTTCGCTTGCCAGCATGATAATATCGTTCCCGATATTATCACGATCGGTAAGAGTTTTGGCGGCGGTTATCCGATGACCGGACTCATGTCGCGCGATGAAATTATTTTCTCGAAGCCGTTCGCAAACCCAAGCGGCAGCTCCTCGAGCTACGGCGGGAATCCACTCGCCTCAGCGGCAGCCTACGTTACGGTGAAGACCATCGTTGAAGACGGACTGGTGGAAAACTCTCGCAAGGTTGGAGCGTTCATGTTGAGTAAGTTCATGAAGCTCAAAGAAAAATATCCGTTCATCGGTGAAGTGCGGGGCAAAGGGCTCCTTATCGGCGTTGAGCTCGTGAAGCCCGGCACGAAGGAGAAACTCGACAAAGAAACGTGCAAGATGGTTTTCTTCGAGTGCCTGAAACGAGGCCTCATCACAATGAGCTACAGTCCGGACATCCGCATCAATCCCCCGCTCGTCATCGACGAAGCGACTGCGGAAGAGGGGATTGACATCATGGATCAGGCATTCGGAGTATTAGCACAGAAAATGTAACCCTCACCCTATGATCCCTCTCCCAATCTGGGAGAGGGATGTCACGAAGTGACAGGGAGAGGGTAGCTGAGAAATGGCTAAGTTTACGGCAACAGAAAAATACATTGAGATGAACACATTTACCACACCCGCAATCGAATCCACGTACAAAGCCCGCGACGTCGAAGAGACGATCGATATCTACTTCTACCGTCCGCTCGGGTTCTGGATCGCACGGGCGTGTCAGTCGCTTGGCATTACGCCGAACGTCGTCACCATCGTTAGCATCTTCATCGGCGTCGCCGGCGGGCATTTGCTCTATTATAGAGACTTCCTTACCAATGTCTGGGGAATCGCACTCTGGATCATCGCCGATACGCTTGACAGTGTCGATGGGCAGCTTGCCCGCATGACGAACCACCGATCGAAGATTGGCCGCATTCTCGACGGTCTCGGCGGGAACATCATGTTCCTCAGCATCTATCTGCACCTCTTTGCACGCATGGTCGAAACATATCCGAACGTAGCCTGGCCGTTACTGCTTGTGCTCACACTTGCAGGAGGCATCAGCCATTCCCTCCAAAGCTCGCTCGCCGATTACTACAGGAATGCATACTTGAAATTTGTCGTCGATCCGACCAAGTCCGAGCTTGACCAATCCGATCAAGTTCGCTCCGAATACCGGTCGACATCCTTCGCGAGGAATCCTTTGAAGAAGATTCTTCTCCGCGTCTACTTGAACTACACGGTTCAACAAGAAGCGCTCTCAAAAACTTTTCAGACGCTGCGGAAACGAGTCGAGCAGGAGTTCGGAACAAATATTCCCTCGTGGTTCTCCGACGAGTACCGTCGTTTGAACAAGCCGCTCATGAAGTATTATGCCGCGCTGACAACGAACACGCGAATGATCGTCATGTCAATCTGCGTGCTTGCGGATGTCGTGCCGGTGTATTTCGTCACGGAGATTGTCGGCATTAACCTTGTCATGATTCTCGTGACGATGCATCAGGAACAGTTGAGCGCTCGACTGATCGAGATGGTGGATGAGCAGAAGGTGGTTGCGTAATGCTGCGTGGCGCGTTAATCGGTCTTGGCAACATCGCGCTGCGCGGTCATGTTCCGGCATATCAGTCCGAAGGCGTGAAGTCGAAAGCACGTATCGTTGCCGTCATGGACGTGGTAGAGCAAAGTCGTACGAAGGCGAACGAAGTGTTTCCGGGAGCAACTTTTTATACGTCGATCAATACACTCCTTGAAAACGAGAAGCCCGATTTTGTCGATATCTGCACGCCGCCGTACACCCATGCAGAATACATCAAAGCCTGTGCAGCGAAAGGTATTCATGTTGTGTGCGAGAAACCCTTGGTGGAAAAATATTCTACTGCAAGAGAGCTTGCCGATGCCGTGAAGAAAGCAGGAATCGTGTTTGTGCCGTGCCATCAATACAAGTACTCACCGCTCTGGAAATCGATCCGGGATGTTATCGCGTCAGGGAAGCTCGGCAAGGTCGCGCTCGCGCAATTCAACGTGTACCGGCTTCATGCCGATACCGGAACGGCAAATTGGAATCCGCAGTGGCGGACGAGCAAGAGTCACAGCGGCGGCGGGATTCTTGTCGATACCGGCGCGCATTATTTCTATCTTGCGCAATACTTCTTTGGAATCCCACAGAAAATCTCTGCAATCCTTCGGACGCTGAAGCATACGGACTATGGGGTTGAAGACACGGCAATCGTCACGCTCGAATATCCGGACACACTCATGCAGATCAACCTCACGTGGGCGGCAAACCAGCGCGCGAACAGCGTGTACGTTGCCGGAGAGAAAGGAAGTCTTTCCTACGACGGTGTACACCTGCTCCACACTGATGGAGAGGAGACGCGAGAAATCCCGATGCCGGATGTTTCCGATAAGAGTCAATACGTTGCCTGGTATGCGGCGCTGTTTCAGGAATTCATTTGCCGGATCGAACAAAAGAACATGGCCACCGACCTGTTGGATGAAGCATTCATGGTGATGAAGTTGTTGGATGCGAGTTACCGGTCATCGGAGGAGAAAGCAGTTCTCGATCTTGTATGAACGCAATCCTCCTCGACTTCGGCGGTAGCGTTGACCCTCACCCCTCGTTCCCCTCTCCCAATTTGGGAGAGGGGATGTCACGCAGTGACAGAGGAGAGGGTCGGAGGAAAGAACTGACAATGTCAGACGATGACCGATGAAAGCTGTCTTATTCGACTTCGGGAGTATTATGCTGACGCAAACCCACCTCACCTATAATCCTCTCCTACTAGGAGAGGATGTTTTGACTGCGATGCCAGGCAATTGCAAAGCCTGCATCCCCTCTCCTCGTAGAGCTTGTCCTGAGCGTAGCGAAGGAAGAGGGTTAGGGAGAGGTGAGTCGAAGAAACAAATCATGATCTTGATGATACGATGAACGCAGTCCTCTTTGATTTCGGCGGAACGATCGACACCGATGGCGTGCATTGGAGCGAAAAATTCTGGGAATATTACGAGCGTTTCAAGCTTCCCGTGGCAAAGAAAGACTTCGCGCGCGTCTTCGTTCGCTCGGAAGAAGAGCTTGGAGAAGATTCATCGCTTTCGAGTGCGACATTCTACGCAACGCTCGTGAAGCAGTTCACGCTGCAATTCGCAATACTCGGGTTCAGTGAGCGACATGAAGTTCTCATGCGGATCATTAATGCGTGCTATGCCGACGTGGGAAAGACCATTGCCGGCGCACGAAATCTCCTGAATGATCTTCACGGCGCATACAAGCTCGGACTTGTTTCGAACTTCTATGGCAATTTGGAAATTGTCTGCAAAGAGTTTAGTTTGGATCGATACTTCGATACGATGATCGATTCGGTTGTCGTCGGCATCCGAAAGCCCGATCCGGCAATTTTCCAATTGGCGCTTGACCGGCTTGCTATCGCTGCACAAGAAGCATACGTCGTCGGCGATTCGTACGAGCGCGATATTGTCCCGGGAAAACAGCTCGGCTGCACGACGATCTGGCTGAAAGGGAAGAGCTGGACTGCACATCCGACCGAAACACCGGCTACGGATTTTAGCATTGAACATTTTGAAGAGATTCGGAAAATTCTATTCTAACGCAGGCGACGTCACGTGACGTCGCCTTCACTAAGGAGTTTTAAAATCAAAAGGAACACTGTCATGAAGAAGACTACTCACACCATTACAAAGCCAAAAGGAAAACTCGGAGTGCTCATCGTCGGACTGAACGGCGCCGTCTCTACGACGTTTCTTGCCGGCGTTATGGCGGTGCGCAAAGGTCTTGCCATGCCGATCGGGTCACTCACACAAATGGGAACGATCCGTCTCGGCAAACGCACCGAGCATCGCTCGCCCCTCATCAAAAATTTCATTCCACTCGCAAAGCTCGATGATCTCGTGTTCGGCGGATGGGATATTCGCAACGAGGATTGCTACGCGTCTGCTTGCGAAGCCGGCGTTCTCGAGAGAACTCACCTCGACAGCATTAAGAAAGAGTTGCAGGCCGTTCATCCGATGAAAGCCGTCTTCGACCAGTTCTATGTGAAGCGCCTCAGCGGGAAGCACGTGAAGAAAGGGAAAACCAAGTTTGAATTGATGGAAATGTTGCGCGAAGACATCCGTACATTTAAGACCGCTAACAAGCTCGATCGGTGTGTGCTGATCTGGTGCGGCAGCACGGAAGTGTTCATCAGTCCGAATAACGTACATAAGAATGTCAAGAAGCTCGAAGACGCAATGAAAAAGAATCACCCCGATATTGCACCGAGCATGCTCTATGCCTACGCCGCGCTGAAAGAAGGCGTGCCGTTCGCCAACGGAGCACCGAACCTCACGGTCGATACGCCGGCGCTGATGGAGCTTGCAAAGCAAACGGGTTTGCCCATTGCCGGAAAAGATTTCAAGACAGGGCAGACGCTTGTCAAGACCGTCATCGCGCCGATGCTGAAAGCGCGCCTCATCGGACTGAGCGGCTGGTTCTCGAGCAACATTCTCGGCAACCGCGACGGCGAAGTGCTGGACGATCCGGAGTCGTTCAAAACAAAAGAAGAAAGCAAGCTCTCCGTGCTGGAAGGAATTCTCCAGCCGGAATTATATCCCGAACTCTACAAGAATTACTATCACAAGGTCCGCATCAATTATTATCCTCCGCGCGGCGACAACAAGGAAAGCTGGGATAATATCGATATCTTCGGATGGATGGGTTACCCGATGCAGGTGAAGATCAACTTCCTCTGCCGCGACTCGATCCTCGCCGCACCCATCGTGCTCGATCTCGTGCTCTTTATGGATCTCGCTCAACGTGCCGGCATGAAAGGAATTCAGGAATGGCTTTCGTTTTACTTCAAGAGCCCGATGTTTGCGCCGGGTCTCTACCCCGAGCACGATCTCTTCATCCAGCTCATGAAGTTGAAGAACACGTTGCGCCACATGAAGGGCGAAGAGCTGATCACGCACCTGGGACTTGAGTATTACGATTAGCCTTGACGTGCCACGCACTTTCATAATGCGTGGCACATCTTGGTTGTCATATGCGTATC
Organism: Ignavibacteria bacterium; assembly: GCA_016178595.1. Taxonomy (GTDB): domain Bacteria; phylum Bacteroidota; class Ignavibacteria; order UBA10030; family SZUA-254; genus JACOSY01. Next base: position 44,503 of record JACOSY010000016.1, on the reverse strand, counting down.
CTCTATTCCATAACAATTGTTCTCAGCGCGTTTCTCCTCTTCCTTGTTCAGCCGATCATCAGCAAATACATCCTGCCGTGGTTCGGCGGCAGTGCAGCGGTGTGGACAACCTGCATCGTGTTCTTCCAAACGTTTCTTCTGTTCGGATATGCCTACAGTCATCTGATCACACGATATCTTCGTCCACGCCAGCAGATTATTCTGCACGTTCTGATTCTTCTTCTCGCACTCGTGCTCTTGCCGATCATTCCCGGAGATCAATGGAAACCCACATCGAACGTCGACCCGACGATTCGCATCCTGACGCTGCTCTTTGTTTCGCTCGGCATTCCGTACTTTGTTCTTGCGACCACCGGTCCGCTGCTTCAGCGCTGGCTGAGTATGCTTTCCCCTGCGACAGTTCCGTACCGACTCTATGCGTTATCGAACGTCGGCTCTCTGCTTGCACTGATCGCATATCCCTTTGTGGTCGAGCCGAACATCGCGCGCCGGGCGCAAGCGGAAGTATGGTCGTGGGGGATGATGGTGTTCGTCGTCGTGTGTGTCGCGAGTGCTGTCTACCTTTGGCGCAAGGCTTCGGTTCTTCCGGGTCCCCGGACGCCGGACGATGAAAAACAAGAAGTCGTCGCTGTGCCGTTGCTCGATCGTGCGTTGTGGATAACGCTGCCGGCGATCGCATCGGTGCTGCTGCTCTCAACAACGAATAAGCTCTGCCAGGAAGTTGTGCCGATGCCGTTGCTCTGGGTGCTGCCGCTGGCCATCTATCTTCTCACATTCGTCCTCACATTCGATCACCCGCGGTGGTACTCGCGCCCGACATACGCGATTGCATACCTTGTCGCTATCTCAATCGTGTGCTGGATGATGTTCAATGAAGAAACGTTGACATTTCTGCCGCAGCTTGCAATCTATTCATGCCTTGTATTCATCGGCTGCATGATTTGTCATGGCGAGGTCGCGCGACTGAAACCGCCGCCATCGCATCTTACCTCCTATTACTTGTCGATTGCAGCTGGCGGCGCTATGGGCGGAATGTTCGTAACGTTTCTTGCGCCGGTGTTGTTCAGCGGATATTATGAGTTTCAATGCGCGATCCTTGCATGCTGCGGTGTTGTCCTGCTGATGTTCTTTGTCGATGAGACGAGTCCGTTGCGTCGCGGAAAACCTCGCTGGGCATGGGCAGGCCTTGCAGCCGGAGTGGCAATCTTTGCAATTCTTTTCTACCAGCAGACACGCATTATCTATCATAACACGGTGGATACGGCACGAAATTTTTTCAGTACGCTCGCGATCACGTCGTATAATGAGAACGATCGTGATCGACAGTTCCTTGTCATGCGGCACGGGAAAACGCTGCATGGGTATCAGTTTATCAACCCGCAGTACCATCGTATGCCCACGTCGTATTTCACTGCGAAAGGCGGAGCCGGACGAGTTCTGACAAGCTTACCGGGAGATAGCGCGCACCGTGTCGGTGTGGTGGGGCTGGGAGTGGGAACGCTCGCAGCGTATGGCAGGCCCGGAGACTATTTTCGCTTCTACGAAATCAACCCGCAGGTGCAGCAGTTGGCGGAGAAGCATTTCACCTATCTTGCCGATTGCCTGGCACGGAACGACATCGTCATCGGCGATGCGCGCCTCTCGATGGAGAAGGAGCCGCCGCAGAATTTCGACGTGCTCGTGCTGGATGCATTCAACAGCGATTCTCCTCCCGTGCATTTGTTGACCAGGGAAGCGTTCGAAATTTTCCTGAAGCACATCAAGCCGGACGGCGCAATCCTCGTCAACATCTCCAGCAAACAGGTGAACCTTCACGCCGTGGTTGCTGCGGTCGCGAAGGAGTTAAAGCTTCCAATGATTGTATTGACCGATTTCAACCAGGAGCGCGACATCCGCCGGTTTCCGTCCGAGTGGATCGTGTTAACGCTGAACACGACATTGCTTCAGCAGCGAGCAGTTCAAGAAGCAGTTTTCCCCGACCGGCAGACGACTATTACCGTGCCGGTGTGGACGGACGATTACACGTCGCTCTTTCCCGTGTTGAATTGGTGAGAGAGAAAATATTGAGCGTAACACTGAAGTCTTAGGCATGAGCGATAGACTCTCTCAAGCTCAGCCACATTGCAAAAACCTGCAGAGCGAGGAAGAGCAGAAACGTCAACACTTTAACGGAAATTTTCGTGCCCGATGTGATACGTGGTGATGCTCTGGCTCCTACTAAAGAGCAGATGCCAACGATGATAGTCATCGCAATTTCAATGGGCGTAAAGCGCCCGCTTACGATAGTTGCAACACCGAGCAGAAAAAGCCAGATAAAGGCCATGATGACGAGCCAGAAAACAAAGAGAGGTAAAGCGGCATACGGACTCCAGGAAGCTCTGCGTGTAGTCGCGATAAGTGCTAAGGCGACCGGAGTGATTTGAACAATGTGGCGGAGAAGCGTAGCACTCACGACGCCAACGACAAGTAGCGACAAGATCACGCTCAGAAGACAACCCGTGATCAATTTCATATTTGTTTGTGTGGTGTTCACGTTCAAATTGTCTTTTTATCTGTAAGAGTCATTCCAGATGATCCCGGCACGTATGTTTTTGGCGTGGGCACGCTTGCGGATAACGTCCGGCGTAACAACGCAATGCTGGAGCGAACTATCAAGAGACAAATTTTCTGTGAGCAGAAGCATTGAGCCACTATAATTCATTTCAATAAAGGCGACGTTGTTACGCTTGTTATGCGTTCGTGGGCTTGCTACGAATCAGGAAGGTGCCAGGTCGGGGTTTGAGGATTCGTTTCGACGCTCGCTAACTAAGGGCTTATTGCCGAAACATTATATTCAAACAGAGCTTTTTTCGAGTTCCTTTTCCTGATAGGAGTAATCTTAACGTGGTCGAAACCCACGGACTTGAGCATGTTCTGATAAATAATCTCTACAGGGAGTACGAATCCATAAAACAGGGAATTGCCGACAATGTAATTTACCTTTGCGTTCGTTGTGAGGACTCGTCGAACGCTGTTCAGATGGTTCCAGATGTCACTAAAATACTTCGATACATAGTTTGCTAGTAGAACTCCGTTCTTTTCATTTGACTCAGACAGTTTGGAAAGAAATTGAGACAGCTCATCCGTGAGGTAGTTATCGCTGGTCGGTTTCCATTGCATGAGCCTACTAGTTGCGATTCCCCAAGTACCTCCAATGGTTTCCCAGTCGAGGTCGCCCGCTTCCCTGGCCTCCTTCAGATAGCCAAGCCAATACATGTAAGGACGCAACTCGCGGATGTAAGACATTCGATTCGGGTATGGCGGAGATGTTATCAAAAGATCAAATTTATCTTGAGTACACTTTTCGAGGTCTCTTGCATCGCCAAGCACAATCTTGGCGGTGGTGATTGGATTGTGTTGTGCGGATGAAAGGACGACATCTAGTTCGTTTGCGAAGAGCCGCACGAAATCCAAACTACGATCTAGAATCAGTAATTGATTGGTATGCTGATCTTTGAAAGACATTGATTGATGATTGAAAGCCGCGTTGGAGAGTTTTATGAGAATGCGGCAGAAAGTTATGAGGAGAATGTCCCTTTCCGGACTTTCTGTAGCACAAAAAGAGTCAATACCACTCTTGAGTGTTCTAAGAAACAGGAGCTCGTCCTCGTTCCACCAACGTTGGATATCAAAGATAGGCGGGGCAGAGATCGGGTCGAGATTCCCATTGTGGATCGATCTTGTTATTAAATTTCCGAGTTCACGTGTGTATGCCATGGTATCACTTGTATAATGTCTGCATTTGGTTGACGCAAGCCATACAAGAAATGAGTTGATATCCACAGATACCACGTTCTTTCCATGATATGTAGAACACAGAGCGGTTGTGCCCGTGCCAGAGAATGGATCCAAGACTGATTGCCGAGCGGAAGATTCAACAAGTAATTCCTCGACGATCTTCACAGAATAAGCAGGAGTGAGACGGAGCCAGCCGTGTCTTCCTGATTCTACGTTGAACTTGTACGTATAGTCAGGTCGTTGTTTGAGAATCGCGGTTTGCATAATGATTCAGAGCTACTTCGTAGACAAGAGTGAAACCAGTACATTGTGGACTTCTTGCTTCAACTGCTGTTTGTTCCTTTCGAAAAAGTCGGCGAGGTCGTAACCGACCACATGACGCATAAAAGAATATACAGACTCGATAGAAGAAGAGCGTCGAGTAATGCCTGTTAGGATCAACCATTTCTCAGAGCGATAGCGAAGGGAGATGTCCTCATCTATTTGCGTAGAGAGAACTGCCACGCACGGAAGATAACCCTTGGTGTATGCTGTGGCGGCGTTAGCTATGTCAGCATTCTGTCGTTTAGAATCCTTGCTCTTATAACCTTGTCGAACCTCGAATACCACCCCTTGCAGGGATCGATGGATTTTCGAATCGATGTCGAGAAAGGACGCTGCATCAGACAACCATTTTTCCATACGCTTTTTTGCGTTCGCATCAGCCAATGCAAAAAACGGAATTCTAGCGTCAAGATATAGAGTGCCCGACTTCCCGCCGACTTTGCGAGTCTTATAGGACCAGCTAACATCTTCGTCTGAAAGGCCCAGAGAATCCTGCAAGACAGATCGGAAAACGCCCTCACAACCAATTCCGATCTGCCGGTAAACACTTGTCATTCCACCCGCAGCCTTATGAGCTGCGTACATCAATGGATCATCCAAGCCCATCCAGTTGTAGAATGGATCGCGGCCGTATATCTTCTGAAAATCGTCAAGGGAGTAACCTTGCTTATTGCCGTGTCCAAGTTTGGGTTGGTATTTTGCGCAGACGCGAATTGCACGCAATAAGATTTGAAGATATTTCTCATCATTTTTTCGTTGCATAGATCAATATAATCAGAGTTTGTGTCCGATTGCAAATAATATGGGCCAAAGAAATGCCCTGAGGCTCTTAGTTTCTGTGGCTACTCATTCCAGCGTCGGTGTTTTGCGTGTTAAGTGCCGTTTGCCAACTTTTTACTCTTGTACCCTTTCACCGCCTCGCTCATGAGCTCCCTTACGGCAGTCGATTTGAATACGATTCCAAGACCTATAATCTCTTCGGCGAAAGGCTTCAGTTGGGTTTGCATAAAATTGATTCTGTTGTTTCTGATCATCGTAGCAGAGACGACCCCGAGAAAGATATACGAAGTAATAGGATGCATTGGCATAATTGCTCGGTTCAACATTGCATCGATGTTATTGAGAAATACTGGACTGCCACTTGAACCAGGGAAGACCTGAGCGTCGATGATAAACTGAGGCAATCCGTTGAAGTCGATCTTTGGATGACTTGCAACAATTCCACTGCGGACAATTGGCAGATTATGGCGCTCGTCATATCGATTGTCCGGGTACCCAACGAAAATCACTTTTGTTCCAGCATCCATTTCTGGTTCCAAGAAGCTAGCGAACAAATTGGATGGTAAGTATCTAAAGTAAATCTGATCGCGGATATTGTCTATGACTGATGAGAGATTTACACAGGCAAGGTCGACATCGGGATTGGGATGGCAGTAATAGCTTTCACGAATGTCGCCAGCATTTACTGTGTAAGTATGTTCCAAGTCTGGTTGATTTAAACCAGAAAGCCTCTTATGGAAATTAATGACGAACTGTGAGTTCGACTGAAGAACGTGCCTATTCGTTATCATAAGGACAAGGGAAGTATTCGGATCGTCTGGTATTTCAGTCGTCACAAGAAAACCCGTCCCAATCCCTTTGGATTTTTCGTGGTTGTCGTACAGTTCTATCCGTAAAGTTGAGAACAGGATTTGTTCAATAAATGAATTGGGTTGCATTCTTAATTAGATTCATTCTGTTGGCAAACGGCGCTTAACGTCTGTAATTACGCCTTCGTCATTCCCACCCACAGTGGTCGGCATATATACGTTGTCATCTCTTTTGCCTGTTGATCGTTTTCAAACACCGGGAAATCCGGATCCGCATGAGCAATCCTCGCGAGCAAGTCATCTCCCGGGTCAAAACAGTGAACGCAATATATATTCTCCGTTCCTTATTGTCAAATTCCTCCAAACTGCCACGCACCTTCCCGCTTTGGCAGTTCCAAGCAGTTTCAAGCATGTTGTAATCGCATCCCAAAAACCCTATATTGCCAGCTGCAACATCATCACACGAGTAAAGTGTATGCCTCAATTCATCCCATATCATCCGCTCGCATTCTCTGCCGGCGATCAGGCCGCGCGAGCGCGAGAATTCTATGAGCTTTGTTCTCGTCGCCGCACCGTGCGTGAGTATTCTTCCCGGCCGATCGTGCGCGAATTGCTCGAAACACTCATTCGCACTGCAGGCACAGCACCATCCGGCGCAAACAAGCAGCCGTGGCGATTCGTTATCGTGACCGATCCCGCAATCAAGCACGAGATCCGGCTCGCCGTCGAGAAGGAAGAAAGGGAGAGCTACGAACATCGCATGCCGCAAGAATGGTTAGACGATCTCGCGGCGCTCGGCACCGATTGGCACAAAGAATTTCTGGAAATCGCGCCTGCACTCATCGTCGTGTTTTCCATCGAGTATGAGAAAGAAGGAGAGATCACGCGCAAGAATTACTACGTGAAGGAGTCGGTCGGGATCGCAGTCGGGTTTCTGCTCGCAGCGATTCACAATGCCGGACTCGTATCGCTCACGCATACACCAAGCCCGATGAACTTCCTTCAGAAAATTCTCGACCGGCCCGCGAACGAGCGTCCATTTTTGCTCATTCCTGTCGGCTATGCCGCAGAGAATGTGGTCGTTCCCGACATCAAACGAAAGTCGTTGGAGGACATTGCGTTATGGAAGTGATGAGGAAAAGCGAAGAGCGAAGAGCTTAGCAGGCTGTTGAAAAACTCTCTGCGGTGCGATTTGCCACGACCTTCAGGTCGTGGTTATTGGTATCTAAAAAAATCGAGGGGCTTTAGCCCCTGCAAAACGGGTCACTTTGATAAAATGGGTTGAAACCCATCACGATTTTTATAGGATTGTTCTCCACGAGCTGAAGCTCGTGGCTGTGGATTCCCTTTTTTCAACAACCTGCTAGAGCAGAGAATCAATAATCCAACATCGAACATCGAACATCTACAATGGCTTTGAGGACCTGGAAGAAAATTCGTCAAGAATTTGAACTAAAAAATCCGTGGTGGACGTACCGCAAAGACGTCACGCTGCTTCCTTCCGGGAAAGAAGGCGAGTACCACTATGTCCATGTGAAGGGATCGAGCATGGTCATTCCGCAGATGAATGACGGACGTCTCGTGCTCGTCAACCAGTACCGCTACCTTGCCGATCGCGAGAGTATTGAATTCCCGTGCGGCAGCGTGAAAGACGATTCGACGTACGATGAAACGGCGCGGCACGAGCTTGCCGAAGAGACGGGATTCGAAGCGGCGGAACTTCGCGTTGCCGCCGAGTTCAATCCCTACAACGGCGTCACCGATGAGATGTGCCGGGTGTATGTTGCGAAGAACCTCCGATCTGTCGAATCATCTCACGATGAGACGGAAGAGTTCGAGCAACTGCGCCTGACGCCGCAGGAGTTCGATGCAATGATTCGCCGCGGCGAGGTGTGGGATGGAATGACACTCGCTGCGTGGTCACTCACTCGCCATCTATTCATCCAGCCATGAAACGACTCCTCAGCATTTTGGTTTTCCTCTTAGCTCTTAGCTCTCAGCTCTTAGCTCTTGTCAAGCCCGGTGCGCAAGTTTTGTTCGAACGCTATCTCGATTCACTAAAAGGCAAACGTGTCGGAGTCATCTGCAACCACACGTCGAAGCTGCCGAACGGCGTTCATCTTGTCGATACGCTTCTGCACAGCGGGATACATGTCACGGCTCTCTTTGCGCCCGAACATGGCATCCGCGGCGCGGTTGCGGCGGGACAAACGATCGCGAGCAACATCGACTCTGCGACGGGGCTCCATGTCTATTCTCTTTATGGGAAAACACTCAAGCCAACGCCGGAGATGCTGACGAATGTCGACGTGCTTCTCTTCGACTTGCAGGATGTCGGCGCGCGTTTCTATACGTACGCAAGCACAATGGCTAATTGCATGGAAGCGGCGCGCGACCTCGGCAAGAAGATGATCGTGCTCGATCGCCCGAACCCGATTAATGGCATCGACATCGAAGGGCCGGTACTGGATATGGATTTGATTTCATTCCTCGGACTCTTCCCGCTTCCCGTTCGTCATGGACTCACACTTGGCGAACTGGCGAAGATGATCGTGGGGGAGGGATGGCTCAACTATAATAGTGCTGTCGACTTGTGGGTGATTTCGATGGAAGGATGGAAGCGGACGATGTGGTACGATGAGACCCGTCTACCGTGGGTTCCTCCATCGCCCAACATGAAGTCGCTGGCGACGGCGACGGTGTATCCCGGTACCTGCTTCTTTGAAGCGACAAATATTTCGGAAGGACGGGGCACGGCAAAACCATTCGAATGGATCGGGGCGCCCGGCAACAAGAGCGCGAAACTCGCTTCCAGGTTAAATGCATACCGACTTCCCGGCGTTCGGTTCGCGCCGGTTGAGTTCACGCCAACACCGGACTCAATCGCTGCGCCGGATCCAAAGTTCAAGAAAAGAAAGTGTCGCGGCGTCTTTGTTCACGTGACGGATCGAACGATGTACCGTCCAGTTCTTACCGGACTCGTTATGCTGAACGTTTTCCGATCAATGTTCGCACCGAAGTTTCAATTGATGCAGGGGCGACTCGATCACCTCGTCGGTGATACGTCAATCGGCGAAACGCTGATGAAAGGCAAGCTCGATACGAACATTCTCGATCGATTCAAGAACCAAATCACCGACTTCAAACAGCGGAGGATGAAGTATTTGCTATATGAATAAGTGGTAGTGCCTCACTTTCATTTCCCCGACCCCACCTTCCGTCCTCCCCTTGGTAAGGGGAGGAAACTTCTCCCCCTTGACAAGGGGGAGAACACAAGAGGGGGTCAGACGTGAATGACGCGACTTCGAACTGAGGCACTACCGAATAAGTTCTTTCTTTGACATTCTTCAGAAATTTCGTTATATTTTCACCGCTTTCGAAATGTTCGGTAACCAAAACAGCGCATGTCCCCTGAAAATGTCCGTGAACGGAAAGGAAATCCACGCTATACGGTGGTTCTTGTCCCGGAAGGCGAGACCAAACAACCGTGGACGGTTTCTTTCTCACGCTGGGGCTTGATCGCTGTTGTCGCAGGCACGTTCCTTGTCATCGTCAGTCTCGTTGTTGCCGCATTCGTTTATACACCTATCGGTGCCCGTCTCCCTATTGCCAGAGGTGATCTGGAAGAGCGATACGGAAAACAAATCGTCGGAATCCAAGAACAGTTACGGGCACTCGTGGAAGAGATGGTTGTTCTTCGGGCATACAATCTCCGATTGCGCACGACACTCGGGGAAAAAATCCAGGGCAGCGTCCCGATAGTGACACACAGTTTCGATACGACGAAGGTTGATTCAAGTACGAATGCTTTCGCGGAGAATTCTGAGAGGCTCGTCGAGCCTCAGATGAGCACGCAGACCGAACCGATCAGCGTCATCAGGGAAAAGCAGGCAAGTCCTGCTCGACTCGTGGTGGAATTCCCGCTCATCGTTCCGGCAGAAGGATTTATCAGCCGGGGATTTGATTTGCAACAGTTCCACTACGGAACTGACTTTGCCGGAAAGGTCGGAAGCGCAGTTCTCGCAGCAGCCGACGGCAACGTTGTGTTTGCAGGATGGACGTATGATGACGGATATACATTGCTCGTAACACACGGTCAGGGATTTATGACTGCATACAAGCACAACGAAGCGCTCTTGAAGACGACCGGGATGGCAGTGAAGCGCGGTGAGGTGATTGCGCTTCTCGGAAATACCGGGAAGACAAGTTCGGGGCCGCATCTCCACTTCGAAGTATGGAAAGATGGCGTGCCGCAAGATCCAGCAAACTACTTACTGACCATTCAGTGAAGGAGATCCCGTATGGCAACGAAAGACGCGGGTAGTGATCTGAACCTTATCGCTGCGGGGACGGTATTCGAAGGGAAGCTTCGAACGCCGGGCAGCATTCGGGTCGACGGTAGAATTGTGGGAGAGGTGATGGCAACGCAGAACGTCTCCATCGGAAGTGGCGGTGATATCGATGGGAATGTCTCCGCCAAGAATATCACCGTGGGTGGAAAGACGAACGGCACGATCATCGCCCAGGAAAAATTGATTCTCGAATCGAGCGCAGTGGTTCGTGGAGACATCAAGGCGGCAAAGTTAGTTGTGAATGAAGGAGCGGTCTACGACGGTCGCTGCTCGATGTCCGATGCGAAGGCGATGCCGAACCTTGTTGAGCTGAAACAGGATACTCGCCGGGCCGCTGAAGAACGGTAGTTCTCCTATGGAAAACGCGGAAGAAAAGAGCAGCAACAATTCCGCTTTGTCGAGTTATGGGAAGGCGATCCGCACCGCAGGTCCACTGTTTACTGCAGGAATTCAGATGGCAGTTGCCATCGGGCTGATGGGATTCGTCGGGTACGCACTCGACCGGCACTGGCAGACGACTCCGTGGTTAATGGTTGCAGGAATTTTTTTTGGAGCTGCCGCCGGCATGTACCAGTTTATCAAAACGGCGACGGCGATCGATACGAAGAAGGACGAAGAGCGAAAATCAGCATGAAGATTGATTGGTCGTTTCCACGACAGGTGCTCCTCGCGCTTCTTGTTGTAGGATGTTTGGGTGCTTATCCGCTGATGACGTACGGATCAGCCGATATTACACGATCGGCTTTCACGGGAGCGCTCCTTGCAACGCTGAATGTGCTCATCGGTTATGCAGCAATCGAGTACTCGCATGGAAAATCGACAACAACATTTTTTAAGTACGTGCTGGGCGGCATGGGTGTTCGAATGCTGCTGATGGCGCTCGTCCTTGTCCTCTTCATCAAAGTGTTTCAGTTTCACGCTGCGGCACTCATCAGTTCGATGGGGATTTTCTACGTCGTATTTTTAACCCTTGAAATACTTTTCATACAGAAAAAAGTCGGCATTAAACATCAACGTTAAGAGACAGTGTTCCTGAGTATGTTATTTCATTCTTCGACAATCCAACATGCGGCATCTGACACACTGAATGCCGCCGTCCATGCAGGCGAGCATGGCGGTGGCGAAGGCGGTAAAGTTAATTTTGGTGAGCTGCTTCACCATGTGTACGATTCCCGCGAAATCGAGCTCCCGTTTATTGGCCATGTTCATCTTCCGCACTTCGAGCCGCTCCATTTCGGTGGATTGGCGATCGACCTTTCTCCTACGAAGCATGTTGTATTTCTCTGGCTTGCCGCGCTCATGGTCATCATTCTTGCGATAACCGCGGCGCGGAAAATCTCAAAGAGTCGAGTGCCGCACGGCATCGGCAATCTTGTCGAGGCATTTGTGCTCTTTGTCCGCGACGAGATTTGTATTCCCAATATGGGCGCCGCAGGCGTGAGATATATGCCGTATCTTTTGACGACGTTTTTCTTTATCCTTTTCATGAACCTCTCCGGCCTTGTGCCTTACGGCGCGACTGCAACCAGCAATGTGAGCGTTACCGGAGGACTTGCACTGATTGCGTTCATCATGATTCAGGCGTCGGCGATGCGGGCGCAAGGATTTGGCCGATACCTGAAGCACTTGACCGGCGGTGTTCACTGGTCGCTCTGGCCGATCATGGTTCCCATTGAAGTCCTCGGGCTTTTCACGAAGCCCTTCGCACTCATGGTGCGTCTCTTTGCCAATATGATTGGCGGCCACATCGTTATTGTATCGCTCATCGGTTTGATTTTTATCTTCAAGTCATATATCGTCGCTGCCGGACCTGTCGTGTTTGTCCTCGGCATCTCGATGCTGGAACTCTTCGTCGCATTCCTTCAGGCGTATATCTTTACCATGCTCACATCGCTGTTCATGGGATTGGGAATGGCACATTCGCACGAAGGCGATGAGAACGGCGTTTCAGGACATTAATCGAATAACAACTACTCATTCATCATCATATACACACAAGGAGAGAACTAGAATGGAAGCAACTGCGTTAGGATATCTTGCCGCTGGAATCGGTGCCGGTGTAACCGTGATCGGTGCAGGAATTGGAATCGGTAAACTCGCTGCTGCCGCGATGGAAGCCAGCGGACGTCAGCCTGAGGTTGCCGGACAGGTTCGTACCTCGATGCTTATCGCTGCGGCGCTCATCGAAGGCGCAACTTTTTTCGCCCTTGCCATTTGTATCATCCTGGCGACGAAGTAACGTTCGAGGTATTTTGTTGCACGCCGCCACGCCCAATTGTACAGCGTGCGATCCTATTATGTAACTAATCATAGAGTACGATATGTTAGAACCCAATCCCGGATTAATTGTGTGGACGATCATCACCTTCGTGCTGCTGGTGCTGATTCTTCGGAAGTTCGCCTGGCGACCGATTCTCGAATCTCTCCACAAGCGCGAAGAATACGTGCGCACGTCGATCGAGCGCGCCGAACAGGCGCGGCAGGAAGCGGAGCGCTTGCTTGAAGAACATCGCAAGCAGATTGCACAGGCCGAGCACGAGGGGCATCGCATCCTGAACGAGAGCCGCGCCCTTGCCGAGAAGCTGAAACAAGAGATCATGGACAAAGCGAACCAACAGTCGCGCCGGATGGTCGAGCAGGCAAAGCAGGAGATCGATCGCGACAAGGAAGCCGCGCTCGTGGAACTGCGCGGTGAAGTGGCATCGCTGGCGGTGCAGGCAGCGTCGAAGATTCTTGGCGAGACACTCGATGAGAACAAACACCGAAAGATCGTCGATGCGTACCTGAAGGACCTTCCCAAAAATTGATGACCGATGATTGAATCACGCGCCGCACAACGCTACGCCCGCGCCTTGATCGGCATAGCCGAAGAGATGAAGAAGATCGACGAAGTAAGCAATGACTTTGCGTGCATCGAGAAGTTGATGCGCGAGTCGAACGATTTTTTTCTCTTTGTGAAAAGTCCCGTGGTAAGCAAGCAGAAGAAGAAAACAGTGTTCGCTGAGCTGTTCAAAACCAAATTCAGCGACGTCACCATGAAGTTCATCCTTCTTCTCACGTCGAAGGGTCGCGAGGGATTGCTGCCGGACATCATCCAGCAATTCTATAAGCTCCGCGATGAACGGATGGGAATTTTGAATGTGACTGCGCGAACGGTCGTCGCGATGAACAAGACACAGGAAGAACAACTTATCCGCAGCATCCAGGACCTCACGAAGAAGAAGGTGCGCATCAAAAGAGTAGCCGATCCGTCGCTCATTGGCGGCTTTACGGTGCAGTATGACGACACCGTGCTGGACGCGAGCGTGAAGCGCCAACTCGAAATCTTACGTGAGCGATTCGCGACAAGTTGATTGAAAAATCTTAAACCCTAATCTCTAAATTCCAAACAATACCAAAGCACTAAATCCAAACTCTTCAAAGTGCAATCATGTTCTTTTTGATATTGGAATTTAGAATTTGTTTAGGATTTGGCGCTTAGGGTTTAGTATTTCTGAATAGGCAGATCTCAACTCATGAATTGTAATTCATAGCAGGTAAAGGAAAAAGAAGATGGCAGAAGTCAGACCCGATGAAGTCTCCGCAATACTGCGGAAGCAGCTTTCCGGTTTCGAAAAAGAAGTCGATGTCTATGATGTTGGCACCGTTCTCCAGGTCGGAGACGGTATCGCGCGAATCTATGGACTCTCAAAGGTGATGGCCAGCGAGCTTATCGAATTCCCGAACGACGTGTTCGGGATGGCGCTGAATCTCGAAGAAGATAACGTCGGATGCGTGCTGTTCGGCGAGAGCAATCTCATTAAAGAGGGAGACACGGTCAAACGCACCGGTCGTGTGGCGTCGATGCCTGTCGGCGAGCAGATGCTTGGCCGCGTCATCAATCCCCTCGGCAAGCCGATCGATGGCAGGGGACCGATCAAGTCCGAAAAGTTTCTTCCATTGGAACGCAAGGCGCTCGGCGTCATTCAGCGTCAGCCGGTGAAAGAACCGCTGCAGACCGGCATCAAAGCCGTCGACGGCATGATCCCTATCGGCCGCGGACAGCGTGAATTGATCATCGGAGATCGCCAGACCGGAAAGACCGCAGTTGCCATCGATGCGATCATCAACCAGAAGTTTACACACGCTGAGGAAGCGAAAAAGTGCGGCATCAAGCCCGTCTATTGCATTTATGTGGCGATCGGACAGAAAGGCTCGACTGTAGCGCAGGTCGTTGCGAAGCTCGAAGAACAAGGGGCAATGGAATATACGACGATCATTTCTGCGACAGCAAGCGATCCCTCACCGATGCAATTTATCGCGCCCTATGCCGGTGCGACGCTCGGAGAATTCTTCCGCGACAGCGGCCGCCATGCGCTCGTTGTGTACGACGATCTTTCAAAACATGCGCAAGCATATCGCCAGGTCTCGTTGCTTCTTCGCCGGCCGCCGGGCCGCGAGGCATATCCCGGAGATGTGTTCTATCTCCACTCACGTCTTCTCGAGCGTGCCTCCAAGCTCAGCGACGATCTCGGCGGCGGCAGCTTGACCGCACTTCCGATCATTGAAACACAGGCTGGCGACGTGTCGGCGTACATCCCGACGAACGTCATCTCCATCACCGACGGGCAGATTTATCTTGAGCCCGGTTTGTTCAACGCCGGCGTTCGCCCGGCGATCAACGTCGGCATTTCCGTTTCGCGCGTCGGCGGCAATGCACAGATCAAGGCGATGAAGAGGGTCGCAGGTCGTTTGCGTCTCGATCTCGCACAGTACCGTGAACTCGAGGCCTTTGCAAAGTTCGGCTCCGATCTCGATAAGGCAACGCAGCAGCAGCTTCGCCGCGGCTCGCGGCTTGTCGAGCTTCTCAAGCAAGGACAGTACGTCCCGATACCCGTCGAGAAAGAAGTCACGAGCCTCTTCGCGGGCACCAACGGCTACCTCGACGAGGTACCTCTCCTGCATGTCGGTCGCTTCGAGCGTGAATTCCTTGAATATATGGAATTGAAACATAGAGACGTTCTGGACACGATTGCCGATTCGAAGGAATTATCGGAAGACACGCAGAAAAAACTTCATGCAATCCTGAAGGATTTCGTGGCGTCGTTCAAATCTGCATAACAGTAAATTCTAAATCCTAAATTCGAAACAATATCAAAATCCCCAAAACACAAATGTTCAAAACGGTCCCGCGTTTGGGATTTAGTATTTATGATTTGTTTATAATTTGGTGCTTAGAATTTAGAAATTAGAAAAAGATGGCAACCCTTAGAGAAATCCGTCGCCGCATCGGCGGCGTCAAGAGCACACAGAAAATCACCAAGGCGATGAAGATGGTCGCGGCGGCAAAGCTGCGTCGTGCGCAGGACGCCGTCATCGCGGCTCGCCCCTACGCGAGGAAGATGAAGGAACTGCTCCAGCATTTGGCAAGTGTGGTCGACGTGACAGCCAATCCGCTTTTTGCCGTTCGACCTGTGAACCGGGCTGCAATTGTCATCGTTACATCCGATCGCGGTCTGTGCGGCGCGTTCAATTCCAACATCATTCGCGCTGCGGCCGCTCACATCCGGACGAAGTACGGCGAGATGAATACTGCTGGAAATGTCAAGCTGGTTGTGGTTGGAAGAAAAGGCTCCGACTTTTTCTCGAAGAATGATTACACAATTGCCAATAAACATCTCGGCATCTTTGCCGGACTTGACTTCAGCCGTGCGCAGGCCATCGTCGCCGAGGTTGTTCAAGGATACTTGAGCGGCGAGTACGATCAGGTTGAGGTTGTCTACAATGAATTCAAGTCGATCATGCAGCAGCGTGTCGTCATTGACCAGCTTCTTCCGATTCCTGCAGAGGATGTTTCCCAATCCTCCAACCCGAAACCTCGAACCTTTCAGATTGATTACATCTACGAGCCATCAAGTGCGGAGATCATCGCAGCGCTCGTCCCCAAGCATCTCAACTTCCAGATGTGGAGAATTTTGTTGGAATCCAACGCCGCCGAGCAAGGCGCGCGCATGACCGCGATGGACAACGCCACTACCAACGCCTCCGATCTGATCCGCGACTTGCAGCTTTCCTACAACAAAGCGCGGCAGGCATCCATCACGAAGGAACTGTTGGAAATCGTCAGCGGCGCAGAGGCGCTGAAAGCAGCGGGGTGAGGCTAGGCAGCGCGGAGCGTAGAGCATGGAGCAGAAGCTTTGATAGAAGGCAGGCGATGAGCCTGCCTTTTGTGTTTTTTGGGCTGAAATCTCACTGCGCGGAAATTACGCTTGACAGTGGCAACGTCGTTTCGTATTTTACTCTTGCAACGCAAGTTGTAGTAAATTTCTCGCAGTATGCCCGCTCCTCGCTTTCACTGATAGTCGCTGAAGCCCCATTTGCGATACGCCAGTACTTGGGGATGATCGTATGAAGATCATGATTTCAAAACGCCCCCCTCGCAGCTCGATCAAGACGGTTCTCTCGATCTTTTTCCTGCCTCTTATTGTATTCAATCACGTCTCTGCTCAGACCCCGCCACAGGGATACCCTGTAGGAATTGTTTCCTCGGGTGAGAACGGGGCGTTGTCGCTGAAGGCGTTGCCGCCAGGATCCACGGTCGTATCGATCGTTAAGGGTGATAGTATCCTCGCAAGTACTTTTCTGGATACCAACGAAAAAGTTAAGGCAATCATCCAATTCTCAAATCCCCCGCTTGCCCATTTAATCAATCCTGTAACAAAGACGAGCACCGGTAAGATTCGCGCCGCACAATCGTTAATGCGGGAAGAACACAACCAGTTTCAATCTGACCTGGCACAAATCGAAGCTGCGGGATCGAAGAATTCGCGCAACACGTTGTCTATCGCTCCAACTCAAATTTGGTACGAGTACAGTGTTGCACTGAACGGCGTTGCAGTTACTACGAGCCGCTGGGTTCTTGAAGAGCTTGCCAAACTACCGTACGTCAAGAAAATTAATCCGGATGGAGAAGTGCATGCATTTGACGATGCGAGTAATGCAGTCATAGGCGCCCCAAGCTTCTGGGGCGCATACAGTCTGCACGGAGAAGGAATCGACATCGCGATCATCGATACCGGCATCGATTACTTTCACGAAATGCTTGGTGGAGCAGCATTTCCGAATACGAAGGTCGTTGGCGGCTATGACATTGTGAACAAAGACTCCGACCCCATGGATGATCAGGGGCATGGAACGCACGTTGCCGGGATTGCAGCCGGAGATGGCAGCATGAAGGGGGTAGCATACAAGGCGAGGCTGTGGGCATTCAAAGTGCTCGATTCGCATGGATCCGGCTCCTTCTCAGATGTCATTGAAGGGATCGAGCGGGCTCTCGATCCAGACAACGATCCTGCAACTCCAACACCGATCGAAGTAATCAACATGAGTCTTGGAGGGGCCGGGAGTCCGGATGATCCGGTATCCCAGGCGGTCGATAATGCAGTGGCGAGTGGCGTAGTGTGTGCAATTGCTGCCGGGAACAGCGGACCATCCTACACAACGGTTGGGTCTCCCGGAGCTGCCCGAAGAGCGTTGACTGTCGGTGCGACGGACAACGCCGACGCTATTGCGACATTCAGTTCCCGCGGCCCAACGGATAAACAGTACTTGATCAAACCCGACGTTGTAGCACCGGGAGTAAGCATCAATTCGGCGAAGAGCGGCGGAGGATACATCCTCCACAGCGGCACGTCAATGGCGACACCACATGTTGCCGGTGCTGCGGCATTACTTCGTCAGCTTCATCCCGGTTGGACGCCGGACGAGATCAAGGCAACGCTGATGTCGAGCGCGAAAGATCTCAACCTCAATGTGTGGACACAGGGGGCTGGCCGGATTGATCTTATCAAGGCAGGACAGGAGAGCACGCTGGTGCTGCCGGCAAGCCTCAGTCTTGGACTGGTCGACAATTCTCAATCTCTCTGGACCAAGACCGAATCACTCACCGTTTACAATCACAAATCAACATCCGAGAACTTTATCTTCTCGATCATGAATCCTCCCCCTCCAGGTGTAAGCATTACGTTTACACCAAGTGAGATCAACGTTCCGGCAGGGGGAAATCGAACCTTCACGACGACTCTCACAGTCGACAATACTGTTTTCGGATATCCCGCCACAGAGCCCTCCGGATACGAAAATAAGATCGTAGCTCAATCGGTAACCTCGTCGGACAGCATCCTCGTTCCCTGTGCGTTCATCAAGAGCCCGTTCATCCGTTTTATCTTCGATGTATCCCCGGAGGACATATTTATTCACAACAGGGTTGATAAGTATTATTTCGTCACAAATATGTTCGGTTCCTTTAACGACACTATGGACTTCTTGATTCCTCAGGGTACGTACGATGTGTTGCTCAGCTATTACGACGACAATTTTGCGCTGAACACGAATGTCGTCAAGGAGAATATTGCAGTAACAGGGACGACAGTTATTCAAGCACATAAAGCCGATGCACAGCACGCGATAAGCTTGAGGATGCTGGACGTATCCGGCAAAGAGTTTCCTTCCTTCGGTAGTGCAGCTTCAGGATTAGTCCACAAGGCCTCTGAGTTTGGAGTGTTCACGCTTGGCCCCTTCTCTCCGCGGCATTATTTCACCGATGTCAGTAACAGTTACACATTTGAGGTCAAGGTCTCCCCATTCACAGGGTATTCGAACGAAGACTATTACGAAATCCCTTTCTCTGTACCCGATGGCGTTTCATCGTCCATGACGTTGCAAAACGATCCAGGTGACTTCAAGGAAGTAGACTACAGCATTGATGTCCCCGAAGGAACAGAGCAAGCGCGTTTCTACCGTCTTATGACGAACCGATACGGAACAGGAGTTGTTGGTGGTGAGTCTATCCTCGGTCCTCCGTTCAAACTCAAAGGATACTTCCTCCCGCATTCCGAATCATTTACGTTCAGGTTCACGTGGAGCGATATATTCACAGATGACATCTTCTTAGGCAACGCTAAGCGTTTATTCCACAGTGGGTACATGACGGTTGTTCAGCCTGATACAGCGAAATTCTACGTACTCCCGTATCAGTCATCCGTAGCCAGTGTGACATCATACCCGATTGAGATCAATATGGGGCGTACAGCGCCCTGGTGGAGAGGGCGAGCGGCGTACTACTCCAACCCGGGGGTCTTGGTAGATAATCCATCCGGCGGTGGTTTCTTCCTAAGCCCAACCGGAGATGTAGCCATTACGGAAGTGCCGTACAAGTTTTTCCTCAACGAGTCGCTTCTTATTAGGTCAGGCATTCTGGATAATTCTTCCGGGCAACGGTTTGAAACCTTTTTATCGGCCTCGTCAGGATCGTACTTGTTTCAGATGAACTATGATAAATACAGGATCGGTGGTGTACAAGGAAATGCTACTGCCAGGCTGCGGTTCACCCTTCCGGTCGACTGGGGCAAGCCCTTCCCCTACTTACAGCACTTCCAGGTACTGGCGAGCGAGAATACTCCGGACAGCCTCCCGTCCGCAACAGTCAATGTCATCCCGAGGTCCGGTTTCGGCGTGAAGAGTGTTGAGCTGTACTATCGCTCCTTTGGTGCCGACGCATGGATTCCATTGTCACTGGCAATTCATGATAGCACGTACAGTGCATATTTTTCGAACGGCATCAAATCCGGAGTTTATTCCTTGAAACTGATTGTCGCTGATAGCCTGTCCAACTTACTCGAATATACAACCGAGCCGGCGTTTGAGATTCCCGGTTTCTATGTTACACCCCGGACCATCGCATTCGGCGATGTTGAAGTTGCTTGCCGATCGACGGCAACATTTATGGCGAGAAGCCTGTACAGGTATAGGACCATCAGTCTCCATGCAAATCCACTTAACGACTCGAACTTTGTAGTAGGGACAACCTTGGACACATACCAGCTTTCACCCGGAGACAGTTCCATATTTTCCATAACGTTCAGCCCAACCAGCCCCGGCCTGAAACAAGCGAGCATCATCCTCAGCGACGGCGCAGGATCGGTACTTGATACGATTGTCGCCGAAGGTACGGGGACCGGTGCCAGTGGAGCTATGCTGATCTCTCCGCGCTATTCGAGCGGCTGGCAGCTCATTTCACTTCCCGTGGAAGCCACGTGTCCTTATAACCAACAGGACGCTTTTGAATACACAGGTATCTATACGAAGCGCGATACATTAGAAATTGGACGAGGATACTGGAAGAAACTGCGAGACTCTGTATTCACTTTCACAGGGTATCCGGTATCGGCGGAAACAATTCATGTAAAGACAAACTGGAACATCATTGGTTCAATTTCTACTCCAGTTCCAACAACTGCTATTCGATCCATTCCCGATAGTCTCATCAAGTCCTATTTCTTCCACTATGACAACGGCTACTCGCCGACGGACATGATATATCCGGGGCATGGGTACTGGGTAAGAGTTAGCGGGGAGGGAAACCTCATCTTGTTGAGCAGCTCAGCGTCACAGGTTCACAAAGGTTCATGGCCTGATCTCCTAGTGCAGGCTAATCGTCTCACGATCACTGATGCGATGGGAAGGTCGCAGCAACTATACCTTGCGAGCAATCGCATTGCCCAAGCGCAGGCCGACTTCTTCGCTCTTCCACCAGCAGCTCCAGGAGATCCATTCGATGCGCGGTTTGGCTCCGGCAAGATATTGGAAGTGGTTGACTGGCTGGGTGCCAGGGATATTCCGATCAAGGTTTCTTCGGCAAGATACCCTTTGAGATTCGTCTGGGAATTTGATAAAGAGCCGTTATCAGCGACATTACTCTTAGGAGATGAGCAGATGGCCCTGAGCGCGAAGGGCGATCTTGTGCTTGCGCAGCCGGTCAACGAAGAAGCCGACCATGCAACATTGTACTTGAGGATTCTTGGGGGCAACCAGACACCAAAAGTGTTTTCGCTCGAGCAAAACTACCCCAACCCCTTCAACCCATCGACAGTTATCCGCTATTCGTTACCGGTTACAAGTCGCGTGCGGTTGAGAGTATTCAACCTGCTTGGGCAGGAGGTGAAGACGCTGGTCGATGGGATACGGGATGCGGGATACGAGTCGGCGGAGTGGGATGCAAGCGGTGTGGCAAGCGGCGTCTACTTCTACCGCATCGAAGCAACGAGCGCGACCGATCCGTCACACTCGTTTACACAGGTGAGGAAGATGGTTCTATTGAAATGACCGCACGATGTCGGTAGCACAGCTACCTCCCAGCCAACCATCATTCCATGCTGGGAGGGAGTTCAACTCCCGACCGTACGGAGGAAGATGGTGTTGCTGAAGCAGGATTCACAACAGATTAATGGATGAAGGGATATTTGCTTAATCCTTTTATCCGCTGCGAATTCTGTTGAAAGGGCAGCAGTAGTAGCCGACTACCAGTCGGCAAACGTATCAACTAAGCACGACGGCAGGTTGCCGTCTACTACTCGAACGCCTCGTGTAGAGTCCGATCCTCTCTACGAGTCTTCGACTCGGTAGAGTCGTAGACAGATCGGACATTCGAGAAAAGTCCGGTTGCGAACCGGACTCTACCGGGAAGTTCCGCCATCAATTTTCCCTTGCAATCCTGCATTTTTTTCCGTAGATTGAAACCGCTTTGAGTATTTGCCGGGGCTCGAAACCTGGCATTTTTTATCTTTCTGAGCAGAAATTCGTCTCATCGTCTATCTCCAATGTTTGAAGATTTAAGTCAAAAATTAGAAGTTGTTTTCAAACGACTTCGTGGTCAAGGAAAGATTTCGGAAGCAAATATCTCCGAATCCCTCCGTGAAGTGCGGCGCGTCTTGCTCGATGCCGACGTCAACTACAAAGTTGCCAAGCAGTTCATCGACGATGTGCAGAAGAGGGCAGTTGGGCAGGAAGTATTGCACAGCATCACGCCCGGTCAACTGATCGTCAAGATCATCTACGATGAACTGGTGAAGCTGATGGGATCGTCGAGCGTGGCGATCAACATCTCGCCAATGCCTCCGACGGTTATTATGGTTGCCGGTCTGCAGGGTTCCGGCAAGACAACATTCTGCGCGAAATTAGCGAATCACCTCAAGGGGAAGGGGCGCTTTCCCATCCTTGTTGCAGCCGATGTGTACCGTCCGGCAGCTATCGATCAATTGGAGATGCTGGGGAAACAAATCCAAATCCCGGTGGTTGCTGAGCGCGGCAGCGGTGCAATTGCGATTGCCGAAGGTGCGATCGAACAAGCACGCAAGGCGGCACGCGACGTCATCATCATCGATACGGCAGGTCGATTGCACGTCGACGAAGAGATGATGCGCGAAATAGAAACGATGAAGGCAAAGGTCCATCCACATGAGATTCTCTTCGTCGTCGATTCGATGACGGGCCAGGATGCCGTCAATACGGCGAAGGCATTTCATGACCGGTTGAATTTCGACGGTGTTGTCCTTACAAAACTCGACGGCGATACGCGCGGCGGCGCTGCGCTGTCCATCCGGGCAGTCGTCAACAAGCCGATCAAGTTCGTCGGTGTGGGCGAGAAGCTCGATGCGCTTGAAGTCTTTCATCCCGACCGCATGGCGTCGCGCATCCTCGGGATGGGTGACATTGTCACGTTCGTCGAGAAGGCGCAGACACAATTCGACGAGACGAAAGCGCGGAAACTCGAGGAGAAGCTTCGCAAGTCGCAATTTACATTCGAAGATTTTCTTGATCAGCTTCGCGAAATCAAGAAGATGGGATCGCTTCAGCAAGTTATGAGCATGATCCCCGGGCTCAACCGGCTTCCAATGAATGCCGCAGTTGACGATAAGGCGCTTGTCCGTGTCGAAGCGATCATCCAATCGATGACAAGCGAAGAGCGTCTGAAGCCGAACATAATCAATGGCAACCGTCGCCGGCGTATCGCGTACGGAAGCGGTACGTCGGTGCAGGAAGTCAACAAAGTTCTCAAGCAATTTATCGAGATGCAGAAGATGATGAAGACCTTCTCGAAAGGAAAGATTCCGGGCATGCTGCGAGGAATGCAATTGCCCGGGTAACGCGCGAAGTTTTTGATTCAATCACCTACAATTACATCAAGAGGAGTACTACACAGTGGTCAAAATACGATTGCGACGCGCTGGGAAGAAGAAGCAGCCGGTCTACAAGATCGTCGTCGCCGATTCACGAGCCTGGCGCAACGGAAAATTCATCGAAGCGATCGGTCAGTATAACCCGCTTGTAAACCCGATGGTCATCAACGTGAAAGAAGACCGGCTATTCGGGTGGCTGAAGCGCGGTGCGCAACCGACCGATACGACGCGGAGCCTTCTGCAACGGAAAGGGCTCTGGCTGAAATGGGGTTTGATGAAGAAAGGTGCCGACGAAGCCACCATTGCGGCAGAGTTCGAGAAGTGGCAGTTGCTGCAACCGGAGAAATCGCGGCGTGAAGCAGAGCGAAAGGCCCGACGGAAAGCGACGCGCAAGAAGAATGCCGCCGCAGAAGCGCCGGCCATTGCGGGCACAGCGCCCGCTTCTACTGCAGAACCTGCAGTAGAACCTGCAGCGGCACCGACGGTCTCCTAAGGGGGATTGTAGCAGGTAGTACGTTCACTAATTTCTCACAGGTAACTATCAACTCGTAGTTTACCGTTCCGCACCCGACGGAAGGAGGAATCTTTTGGACGCGAGCGCTCACACACTGTCTACTCGCAAAGATTCGACGGTATACATGTTCGATTGGAGGTTGTATGAAAGAATTCGTCGAATATATTGCACGGCAGCTTGTCGACCAGCCGGACGACGTCGTTGTTCAGGAGGAGAGTGACAACGATCAGATTCTCCTGAAGTTGAAAGTCGCACAGCAGGACATTGGTAAGGTGATCGGAAAGAAGGGGAGAACAGCATTCGCGCTTCGGACGCTCGTTGCAGCCGTTGGCAGGAAGAACGGCAAGAGGGTATTGTTGGAAGTCTGTGATTAGAACGAGGGATGTTCCTCTTCATTCGTTCGAGATGGGAAAAGGTGATGCGACGTGGAGTTGTATGCAGTAGGCAAGATCATCGGCTGCTTTGGCATTGATGGCTACCTGAAGTTGAAGCCGTCAACGCACTCAGTTGAACGGCTCGAGTCGTTAGAGGATGTCTTTGTCGGCACGTCGGTCGAGACAGCGACTGCCTACCACGTTGACGAAGTGCTGGAGAAGAACAGAGGTATCATGCTGAAGGTTCAAGCGGTCGATACACGAACTGCAGCAGAATCGCTTGTTGGTGCATTCGTTTTCGTTCGGAAAGAAGACCTTAAGCCGCCGCCCGACGGAAGGTACTTCGTCGATGACATCATCGGCGCGGAAGTGGTGACACCCGAAGGCGAGGTTGTCGGTACCGTTTCAGATGTCTGCAAACTCCCCGGGCAGGACGTATGGGTCGTTCGAAGGGGAGAAAAAGAATACATGGTTCCGGTGGTCAAAGAGTTCATTGCAGCGGTGGATATTGCGGCGAAACGGGTCACGATTCGTCCTATCGAAGGTTTATTTGATGAGTAACTACGGCCTGAGGATTGACATCGTCACCGGATTTCCCAAACTCCTCACGAGTCCGTTGAACGAGAGCATCATCCGTCAGGCTAAGAAAAAAAAACTTGTTCAGATTAAAGTTCACGATCTCCGGAACTATACACGCGACAAGCATAAGACCATCGATGATACGCCCTACGGCGGTGGGGCAGGGATGGTCCTCAAACCGGAACCGATTTTTGAATGTATCGACGATCTCAAGACGAAACGCAACTATGACGAGATCATCTACCTGAGCGCCGATGGAGAACAGTTCAAACAAAAGACGGCGAATGCACTCTCGCTGAAGAAAAATTTGATTCTTATTTGCGGGCATTACAAGGGAATTGATGAAAGAATACGGACGGCGCTGGTTTCCAAAGAAATTTCGGTGGGAGACTATGTGCTCACCGGCGGCGAGCTCGCAGCGCTTATTGTCACCGATGCCGTTGTGCGATTGATACCGGGCGTTCTGGGCGATGGCGAGTCGATGCTCACCGACTCCTTTCAAGAGTATTTGTTGGATGCGCCGAGCTATACGCGCCCACCTGAGTTTCGCGGAATGAAAGTCCCGGATGTATTATTGTCCGGTGACCACAAGTTGGTTGAGCAATGGCGTCAGGATCAGCGACTGGAACGAACGAAACAGCGTCGAAAAGATTTATTACAATAATTTTATCAAGGAGATCTCATCATGGAAAAGTTAAAGCTCGTCGAAGCGACACAAATGAAGAGCGGAATACCGAGCTTCAAGCCGGGCGATACCATCAACGTGCATGTCCGCGTTATTGAAGGTGACAAAGAGCGCATTCAACAGTTCCAGGGCGTCGTGATCGGGCGTCGCGGCAGCGGACTGACCGAGACGTTTACCGTGCGGAAAATTTCCAACGGTGTCGGTGTCGAACGCATTTTCCCGCTTCACTCGCCACGCCTTGCAAAAATCGAGGTGACGAAAGAAGGCCGCGTCCGCCGTGCAAAGCTCTATTACGTGCGTGATCTTGCCTCGAAGCAGATTCGCCAAAAGACGTCTGTCTGAGCTTGCCGTCCATGACGAAACGACTTGGGATCGTTCCGTACCTCTTTGCCCAGCCGCTATTCTATGGGTTGAAGGAACGGGAGGGTCCGTCGGATCCGTTTGAGCTTATTCAGGAATTGCCTGCTCATCTTGCATTGAAGCTGCGCGAGAGACACCTCGACGCGGCTTTTTTGTCTCCGATCGACTACGCAAGAGACTACGCCATGTATTCGATCATCCCGCGTGTCGGGGTTGCTTCGCAAGGCGACAGCGAAACTGCATACGTGATTTTCAAAGAGAGCCTTCGCACTCTACGGTCGCTCGCCGTCAATCCAGCCTCCACATCCGAGATTGTTCTTGCACACCTCGTGTTTGTGGAAAAGTACGGATCGGTCCCGACAATCGTTCCATTCGCGGGAACAATCGATCAAGGATTGGAAAAAGCGGATGCAGTTCTCTGCGTTGGCGATGAGGTACGTGCTCGACGCAACGATCCACACAAGCTGGACCTCGTGGAAGAGTGGGACGACATGACCGAGCTCCCGTTCGTTCATGGAATCTGGGTAACCCGTGAGACCGCTCTCTCGCCCTTCGAGCTTACCGCGATTATCGACAGCGCACGGCTTGGAAAAGCAAATCTCGATCAGGTGTCGAACGAAGTTGACTACCTGAATCAATTTCAGTATGATATGGATGACCATGCTCAGGAAGGTCTCCTTGAATTTTTACGGATGGCATATTACCATGGAATTTTACCGGATGTTCCGGATATCCGATACCTTTCGCTCACGGATCATGCTAAGGATCATACCGCGGAAGCGTTGAACTAAGATGCTCAAATCCCTCTCCATCAAGAACTACGCACTCATCGAAGAACTCACCGTTGAGTTCGAACGAGGCCTGAATGTCATTACCGGTGAGACGGGCGCAGGGAAGTCGATCATCATCGACGCCCTGAGCCTTATCCTCGGCGAGCGCGCCGATACGGACGCCGTTCGTAAAGGTGCCGAGAAGGCGATCGTGGAAGGCGTCCTTACAGTCGCAGGCGGTAAGCGTCTCAAGCAGTTGTTGGAAGAAAATGAAATCGAGTTTCATGATGACCTGATCGTTCGGAGAGAGGTCGCCGCCAAGGGTCAGAGTCGGTCATTCATCAACGATACACCGGCAACGACGGCCCTCTTGAAGCAGGTTGGCGACTTGCTTGTCGATCTGCACGGTCAGCATGAGCACCAATCGCTTCTTCGCTCGGAAACGCACGTGGATCTTCTTGATGACTTCGGAGGGCTTGAAGGGCTTGTCGAGGAATTCGGTATTGCGTACCGCGATGCGCACGCGATTATCAAGGAATTGAACGATCTGAAATCGCGCGAACAACAGTTAATGGAGCGGCGAACGCTCTATGAATTTCAGGTGAAGGAAATTGATGCGCTCAGCCCGCGTGCCGGCGAGGAAGACGAACTTGAAAACGAGCTCAGGATCCTTGAGAATGCGGAGAAGCTCTTCAGTGCTACCGAGCGACTCTACCAATCGTTATATGAAGGCGAGAACGCCGTTCATGATCGGTTAGTCCTCACTCGTAACGAGCTTGAAGCGCTTGCTGCCATCGACAAAGCCTTCGATGAGGCGAAGGCCGAAGCTGCTTCTGCGACGGCCATCGTTGATGAGCTTGCGAAATTCATCCAGCAGTACAGTTCACGGATCGAGTTCAATCCCGAACGGCTGGAAGAAATCCGCAATCGTCTCGGTCACCTGACGCTCTTGAAGAAAAAATATGGCGGCACGCTCACCGCAGTGATCGAGCTGCGCGAGAAAATTGGCCGCGAGCTTGAACTGGCAAACAACTTCGAAGAAGAAATCGCAGCACTTCGGAAAAAGTTGGATGCGAAACGGAGAGTGTGTTCCGATATTGCGCAGCGGCTATCAGCCAAGCGGCAGGAGGTTGCAAAGAAGGTCAACAAGTCGATCGTGCAGTCTCTGGCAGAACTTGGAATCGTGAACGCACAATTCGAGACGAGAATTACCCACAAGCCGGCTCTGAACAAAGAGACAGCGCTTGTCAAGCTCGGCAAAGAATGGATCGAGACAACATCGAAGGGCATCGACGAGGTAGCGTTCCACGTTTCAACAAACGTCGGTGAGGATGTGAAGCCGCTCGTGAAAGTCGCATCCGGCGGAGAAATTTCCCGCATTATGCTGTCGCTGAAAATGATTCTTGCGAAGTCTGACCGGCTGCCGCTTCTGATCTTTGACGAGATCGATGTTGGGGTAAGCGGTCGTATTGCACAGGCAGTCGGTCGAAGCATGAAAAAGCTGTCTCAGTTCCATCAGGTCATTGCGATTACGCACCTGCCGCAGATTGCAGGATTTGCAGACACTCATTTCGTCGTTGAGAAGATGGAAACCGATAAGCGCGCCGTCACCAGTCTGCGGAAGCTGGATGAAAATGAATGCATCACGGAAGTGGCACGTCTCATCAGCGGCGCCGAAGTGACGGAGACGGGACTCGAAAGCGCGCGGGAGCTGATGGGGCTAAAGTAAGAACAAGTCAAATTTAAAAATTAAAAAGTAAAAATTAGAAAAACAGGCTTCACGTACAACGAGAGAGATCTACATGAAAACAATTATCAGTGCTTTCTTCGTCCTCCTTATTACAACATCTCAATTGTTCGGTCAATCTCCACCGGTTGCAAGAATGATCCCGAAGGCCGACACCCTTCATGGGGACATTCGTGTCGACAACTATTACTGGCTGCGTGAACGAAAAAGCCCGGAGGTGTTGAAATACCTCGAAGCGGAAAACGCTTATACGGATGCGGCGATGAAGCCGACAGTTGCCTTGCAGGAAACTCTCTACAACGAGATGGTTCGTCGCATCAAGGAAACGGATCAGGATCCGCCATATCCTGAAGGAAGTTATTACTATTATACCCGGACCGAAAAAGGGAAGCAATATCCTATCTATTGCCGGAAGAAAGGAAGCGCCGACGCTCCGGAGGAAATCTATTTCGATCAGAATGAAATGGCGAAGGGCTCGCGCTTCTATCGTCTCTGGCACATCGACGTCAGCACGGACGGAAATCTCCTTGCATATTCAATCGATACCAGCGGTTCCGAAAACTATGTCCTTCACGTCAAGAACCTGATCGATGGCGCCATCCTGAGCGATCAAGTCGAGAACACGCAAGGTATTACCTGGGCTGCTGATAATCAAACGATTTTCTATACGATGGAAGATTCGGCGAAGCGGCCCTATCGTGTCTACCGCCATACCGTTGGAACCACAGCGACCGACGATCAATTGGTGTATGAAGAGAAAGACGCTTTGTTCACCGTGGGAATCGATCGGACGAGAAGCAACAAATATATTCTGCTCGGTTCGAGTGCATTTAATTCCTCGGAGTGGCGTTATGTTCCTGCGGCGACGCCGGCGGCCGAGTTCAGGATAATTGCTCCCCGTCGACCGGAACATGAGTACGATGTCGATCACTGGGGAGACTATTTCTACATTCGCACGAATAATAATGCGAAGACGTTCCGACTCGCCCGCGCTCCTGTTGCCGATCCAGGTGAAAAGAATTGGGAGGAAGTCATTCCCTATCGGAAAGAGGTCACGATCGAAGGAATGGATTTCTTCTCCAACCATTCCATTGTGTATGAGCGGGAGAAAGGATTGCAAAAGGTGCGCGTGACCGACATGAGAACGAACGCCGTTCAGTACATCGAATTTCCCGAGCCGGTGTACACGGTGTTCCCCAATGTCAACAGAGTGTTCGCTACGAATATTTTTCGGTACAGCTACCAGTCGCTGACGCGGCCCGCATCCATTTTCGACTACAATCTCGACACGAAGGAACAAAAACTCGTCAAGCAGCAGGAAGTCCTTGGAGGATACGATCCATCGCAGTACCGGTCGGAAAGAATTTTCGCAAAGGCGGAGGACGGGGCGGATATTCCGATTTCGCTCGTCTATAAGAAAGGAGTGCCGATGGATGGAACTGCGCCGCTGCACCTGACCGGTTACGGCGCGTATGGCTCATCAAGCCAGCCGACATTCAGCTCGACCCGCTTGAGTTACCTCGATCGCGGAGTGATCTATGCGATCGCTCATGTGCGCGGCGGCGGCGATATGGGGAGAGAATGGTACGATAACGGAAAATTGTTGCACAAGAAAAATACGTTCACCGATTTCATCGCGTGCGCGGAACATCTTCTCGATAAGGAGTATACGGGCAAGGATCGGCTTACGATCTCCGGCGGCAGTGCGGGCGGACTGCTCATGGGCGCGGTGACGACGATGCGTCCCGATTTGTTCAAGGCGGTGATCGCTGCAGTGCCGTTTGTGGATGCGCTGAACACGATGCTCGACCCGACACTCATGTACACCGAGCAGGAATATCTCGAATGGGGGAATCCTCATCAGAAGATGTACTATGACTACATGAAGTCGTACGATCCGTACACGAACGTCAAAGCGATTAATTACCCCAACATCCTGGTGAGGGTCGGATTCAACGATCCGCGCGTCAATTATTGGGAAGGAACGAAATGGGTGGCAAGGCTGCGTGCACTGAAGACGGACAACAACACGATCCTGCTGAAAGTCAATATGGGACAAGGCCACATGGGTTCCACCGGACGATACGAGAGGTTGAAAGAAGCTGCATTCGATTATGCGTATATTCTGACGCAAT
Source organism: Ignavibacteria bacterium (assembly GCA_016178595.1). Lineage (GTDB taxonomy): Bacteria > Bacteroidota > Ignavibacteria > UBA10030 > SZUA-254 > JACOSY01. The sequence continues at coordinate 14,302 of JACOSY010000016.1, read as the reverse complement.
CGGGAATCACGAAATAATTGTTCACAGAAACATATTCTTTACATTCATTATTCAGCGATGGCACTAAAGATCTACAACACCCTCACCCGCAAAAAAGAAGACTTCAAGCCGCTGCACGAAGGTCACGTCGGCATGTACGTTTGCGGGCCGACCGTTTACGGCCACTCGCACATCGGGCACGGCAAGAGTTACGTTTCCTTCGATGTCATCGTGCGATACCTGCGATACTCCAAGTACACGGTGGAATACGTGCAGAACATCACCGACGTAGGTCATCTTCTCGGCGATACGAACGAAGGCGAGGATCGATTGCTCAAGCAGAGTCGTCTCGAACACAAGCACCCGATGGAGATCGCGGAGTTCTACACGCGCAGTTACTTCGAGGATATGGACGCACTCGGCGTTGTTCGTCCCGATATTTCGCCGCGCGCAACAGGCCACATCATCGAGCAGATCGAGATCATCAAGCATCTTATGGAGAAAGGATTTGCATACGAAGTGAACGGTTCGGTTTATTTCGACGTCTCGAAAGATAAGGAGTACGGGAAGCTTTCAGGGCGCAGTACCGAAGACGCCGAAGCTGGAACGCGCGTCGGAGTGAAAACCGAGAAACGACACCCGAACGACTTCGCGCTCTGGAAGTTCGCCGAGCCGGAACACATCATGCGCTGGCCCAGTCCGTGGGGCGTAGGATTCCCGGGCTGGCATATCGAATGCTCAGCCATGTCGATGAAGTATCTCGGCGAAACGTTCGACATCCACGGCGGCGGCATGGACAACCAGTTTCCGCACCATGAATGCGAGATTGCACAGAGCGAGTGCGCCACAGGGAAGCCCTTCGTCCGCCACTGGATTCACAACAATCTTGTGACGGTGAATGGCCAGAAGATGAGCAAGTCGCTGGGGAATTTCACCCTGCTGAAAGACCTGTTTAAGAAACATGATCCACTCGTCGTTCGGTTCTTTATCCTCCAAAGCCATTATCACAGCACGCTCGATTTTACCGATGAAGCGCTCGAGGGGGCCTCAAAAGGTTACGAAAAGCTGTTCAATACAGTGAGGAATGTCCGGGCAGAACTCAAGCGAAGAAATGATGAAGAGTTGCCTGCTGGCGGCATGACGATCGACATTGCGGGTTTCAAATCGCAATTCCTCGAAGCAATGAACGATGACTTCAACACGCCGCAGGCAATGGCCATTCTTTTCGAAGTTGCACGCGAAGTCAATAGTGAGTTGGCGGAAGCACGGCTCTTACCGAACCAGATGAAAGAAATCGATGAATTTTTTATGGAACTCGGCGGAACGATCCTCGGAATATTTCCGACACAAACAGATGTGCGGTTCGGTGACGATGGCTCTCTTGAGCCTGGGCTTGTCGAGCTGATTATCGATCTTCGAAACGAAATTCGGAAGCAGAAGTTGTGGACACTCTCGGATCAGATTCGGGATGGACTACAGAAACTCGGGATCGTACTCGAAGACAAAAAAGATACGACCACCTGGAAACGCGCTTAGCAGGCTGTTGAAAAACTGTTTCTGCCCATGTTGCCACGACCTTTAGGTCGTGGCAAGCAAGCAAGAAAAAAATAATTGGGCTTCAGCCCTATGAATCTGAGGATTTTTTAAATGGGTTGAAACCCAATCTTGTCTTATGAATCTTTGCCACGAGCTAAAGCTCGTGGCAATCGACTTTTTCAACAACCTGCTAGTACGCCGCTGCCCGTTTCCTCCACTCATACAACTCATACCCATCGACCATCGTACCGGCAGGCTCGAATCCTTCCCTCCCATTGAGCGGCTCAATGGCCTGCTTCGCCACACAAATTGAATTAGGCTTCGCCTTCTTCTGAATATGTGCAGCGACATCGATGACGCGGTCGCTGATATCCTCCAGCGGCATGGAGTCATCGAAGTAGACGAAGCCGAAGTTCACGCCGCACCGAACGCTAAAGTTTCTCCGTATTGTTTTGACGTGGTGATTGAAATCTTCCAATGCATCGATCACTTCTTGCGCCGAGCGCACAGCGGCATCCACAGTCGTAAAGCAGCTCATCACACCATCCGGTGTCCATGTTGCCTTCAGGCAGCCGGACGCAGCGAGTGCTCGCTCGACAAGTCTTCGATACTCTTTGAAGTCATGTTCGATGGCCGCCCGTTCTTCGCCGCTCTTCATGCCGGTCGAATCAACCACATCGACTGAAAGGAAGGCGAGGTCCCGTCCCATCGCATCCAGCCGCTTTTTCGTCTCAGCAAATTCCTTGAGAAGCTGCTCGCGGTCTCTGCTCTTGGCGTTCTTGATCTGTTCGAGTTTCCGGTTCAGCGGGGAAAGAACGATTGCATTGTCGGAGAGGTGCATGTATTCCTTCCATTCCTCCATCGAAAGCTTGTAGCGCAGGTACTGTGCCTTTCCATAAAATTTCTCACCGGACTTGCTAAAGCTGCTGCTCAGGATGAAGAATGCCAGGATTGCGAGCCACCGACTCATGTCCTTCCCGGCAATTTTCGTCGGGAAACTACTTCGGACGCCCTGCTCAAGTGCGGCTTGCACCGTGAGTGCGGAGCGAATGTACCGAAATTCGTGTGCGTTTTCCAGATAGGGAGTGATTACGGGGAGGAGAAACAGGAGAATCAGGCCCACCATCACCCCGCTCAGGAGGCGCATGATGGTCGAATAGAAATTCAGCAGCACCAGCCGCGGAGATGTCGAAGGATCGTTACCGTTCATCAGTGTCTTTATCAGGCTCTATTATTATAGTAGGTAACTGTTGAGTGAAAATCAAGCCGATTGGACGAGCGTGCGGATATGTGCTTCGACACTTCGTGCGAGTGCCTGAAGGTTATAGCCTCCTTCGAGGAGCGAAACAATCTTGCCATCGCAGCAGGTCTCAGCCATTTCCATGATGAGCGACGTAAGCTTTGCAAACGTTTCTTCGGTAAGATTGATATTTGCCAGGGGATCGTCTCGATGCGCATCGAATCCTGCCGAGATAAGGATGAGTTCCGGCCGGTAACCGTCGAGGGCAGGAAGGATCTCGCGGGTGAAAGCGTCAACGTACTCCTTCTCACCGCTTCCGGGCGGCATCGGAATATTCAGAGTATAACCCCTGCCTTCGCCTTCGCCCTGCTCGTCACGCGCGCCTGTTCCCGGCCAGAGAGGATATTGATGCGTGCTGATGAAAAGGATCGAGCGATCTGCGTAAAATATTTCCTGCGTGCCGTTACCATGGTGCACATCCCAATCCACAATGGCTATTCGCTTCAGGCCGAACGCTGTTTGGGCATGCCGTGCGGCGATGGCAATAGTATTGAAGAGACAGAATCCCATAATGCGGTTTCGCTCGGCGTGGTGCCCCGGGGGTCGGACCGCGCAGAAAACGTTCTTCAGCAATCCGTTCGCGACGGCATCAACCGCCGCGATCGCTCCGCCGGCGGCAAGAAGTGCCACATCGTACGACTCGGATGATACACACGTATCACCTGAATCCAGGAGCCGGGTGCCGCGCCTGCACGATTCCTTCACGAACTTGACGTGCTCGAGCTTGTGTACGCTCAGAAGCGATTCCTCCAATGCCTGATCGATAATGAGGTGGTGTAACTCAGGCCAGAGATTTTGTTGTTTCAAGTGATGGGTTATGGATCGCAATCGGTCAGGCCGCTCCGGATGACCGGGTCCGGTGTCGTGTTCGAGAAAACGATCGTGGTAGACGAATCCGGTGCGTGATGGCATACGGGTTTAGGATGGATCGGAATGGACGAGGAGCAGAATAAATATGAACACATTGATGATGTGGCTCGTGAAGCATAAGATACAGCGTGTCTTCAGCGTGAACAACAGGGAGTATGCAAGATAGATGCTGAAGAGAACTGTTGAAAACGAAACGATGACGACGATCGCTTGTAAAGGCAGCGGATGTCTGCGAAACAGCAGAATGGCGATGCCGGCAGTGCATACGTGGTACGGAATCCCGAGAACAGAATTCGGCAGACCGAAAACTCGCGCTTCGGGCGTGCCAATAACGAAGAAACACGTCCGTTCATCCATCCGGCACATAAAGGGAATAAACCATTGATTGGGAGACATAAATCCGTAGCTTACCAGAGAAAAATAGAGAGCAATTGCGAAGCCGAGGATACTGAGAGCCAGAAGTGCAAGAGCAACAATCATCTATAAAGATAGTGAGAGTTTATTTTCACGTCAAGTTTCTGCGATTGCAGGTACTGTCCCAATTTGGTTCAGTATCACCTCTCGACTTCGCCCAGGGTGACGTTTATCGTCATGGTGAGCGGAGAGTCGAACCATGATGGGCATCAAGAATTTTCAAATTAGGACAGCACCCGATTGCATTTCAGAAAAGGAGTTATTATATTACAAGAGGCGTCCTGGTAAAGCTCTCACCCGTCCTCACAATATATCACTCCATGACGGCCTCAGCCGTTCAGGACAATATCCGCGATGCCCTTCGCGCCATCGTTGAAGGGAAGATTGTCAAGCGCATCAAGCACGATCTCGTTCATGAAGGACAGGATCTCACGCATCTCTTTGTAAAGGAACTTGAGCGGCATGGTTACAAGCCGATGACCGTCGACGGCGTGAGGTGTGAACGGGGTGAACGCGTGCCTGCGTTTTACATGAAGGATAGCGTTGCATATTTCGGTTGGGTTTTCTGGGAGCAATTCACGTCGTGGAAGATTCGGAAGCTTTGGGGTTCTGTCATCAAGGATAAGAGGGGCGACTGGGATATCCAGATTCCGGCAACCCGAAAAACGACAATCTACGCGAATGAGTCACTCACACTGGAAATGGATATCGATCATCCGCCGGAGTTCTGATAAACAATCACAGCAGATGAATAGATTAAAGGATACCACTCATTCCATCATCCATTGATCTGCTGTGAGTCTTATTACCAGAGCATTCCTTTCGCGTTCGATTTTGCCAGGAGCGCATCGAATCCTGCCCAGCGGCCTGCACGGGCCAGGAAGAGAATGAGAAGGCTCGAGACGAGAAATGCCGCCCAGGGAGTTCCAAAAAAAATCCACGCGAAGAGAGTGCCATTTGCCGCGTGAAAATTGAGCACCATCAAGATCCCGATTGCCGTTGAAAAATGAACGAGGAGTCCGAGGACAAGCGAGATGCCCAGAGCGGTTTCTCCGAGGGCCATCAGTCGTGACCAGATATTGGCGTATGGGATTGCGACATTGTCCAGATAGGTGAGCTGAAGACCTGACGCGCGCTGGTGAAAACTGGCGAGCCGCTCGGCGAGCGGTGCAGAAGTCGATAACCAGCCGTCTTCGATTTTTCCCCATCCTTCGAAGATGAATAGGACTCCAAGGACGACGCGCAACATAACAATGTGCATATTCGAAATCTTCATGTCGGTTTCCTCTCAATATATTCGTACTGAAGATACAAAAAAAATCATTAAAGTAAAGACGCAGCATGATGAACCAACACATAACAGGAATTATTGAATTCGAGGGACATCGAGGCGGAGCTCTCCGGCCGCTCTCATTAGAAATAGACAGGAATCCATCCGATCCCCGTATTCCTCCCCATTTCATTGCGCCATATAAATTACGTGAAGCGTGTCTTGTTGAATGTGGCACGAAGCGAGGAGATCGTGGACGGATAGATATCGCAGAGATTCGATCAATCAATGGGATGAAGCCTGAGGAGTGGAAGCGCGTGGAGGATTTCGCTCGCCGGACAGCGATCGATCCGAACGAGCAAATCACACTTGCAGGCGCTTCGAACGACATTTCGATGAGAGTCGTCGATTTGTTGTGTCCGGTTGGAAAGGGCCAGCGTGCGCTAATCGTTTCGCCGCCGAAGGCAGGGAAGACGATGCTCATGCAGCAATTTGCACATGCGATCAGTACGAATCATCCGGAGATTAATTTGATTGTGCTGCTTGTCGATGAGCGGCCGGAAGAGGTGACGGATATGAGTCGCACAATTCGGGGGGAAGTCTTTGCCAGCTCGAACGATAGCGACAGGGACAGCCACGTCCGGCTTGCCAAGCTCGTGCTTGAGTACGCCAAGCGAAAAGCCGAAACGGGACGTGATGTCGTTCTCCTGTTGGATTCACTGACGCGAATGGGGCGCGCATTTAACGCCGCACAGCGAAGCAGCGGGAGAACGATGTCCGGCGGCGTCGATATCCGAGCGCTTGAAATTCCAAAACGCATCTTCGGCTCGGCACGCGCGTTGGAAGGCGGCGGCTCGCTCACCATCATTGCAACAGCGCTGGTCGAGACAAATTCCCGCATGGATGAGTTGATTTTCCAGGAGTTCAAAGGCACGGGCAACATGGAGCTTGTCCTCAGCCGCGATCTTGCCAACGAGCGGATTTTTCCGGCAATCAATATTCAAGAATCGGGTACGCGGCGAGAAGAGTTGCTCTTCGCTCACGACACGGGACGATACCAGATGCTGCGCCGAGCACTCAATCGTATGAAACCGAAAGAAGCAATGCTGGCTATGCTGCAAATGCTCGGACGCTATCCCACGAATGGAAAGCTCCTCGATCAAGTTTCAAAAGAATTGCGGCGGGAACCCGTCCATTAACCTGCGGCGCACGATGTTTCTTCCTATCGTTTTCGCCATGTGCGTTATGCCAATCATTCCGTAACACGATCGCAATCAGGAATGCGTGTTCTCATACTTCCCACACCCAGGCACTTCAACTTTTGGCGGACAATCTATAGCCACGGGTGGTGTTCGCTTCCCCCTTTTCGTGTCGAGAAAGAACACATCCGGCTCCGCAGGCTCCTGACTCTGCCGGGCGGGCATGTTGTTGCAGCGATCATCCGGGAAAATGAGAAGGGTTCCCTCAGCATTATCTTGCCTGCCGACAAGACAATCGGCAAAAAGGATTGTGATGCGATACGTGCTTCCATCCGGACATGCCTTCGCTTTGACGAAGAGTATTCGGAATTTTACACTGAAGCAAGAAGGCATAAAGAATATCGGTGGATTCCCAAAGCTGGCGCCGGCCGGTTGCTGCGTGCGCCAACGGTCTTCGAAGATGTCGTGAAGATGATATGTACGACCAACTGTAGCTGGGCGCTTACCGAGATCATGGTCGGAAATTTGTGCACGAAGCTCGGTGTGCAAGTCAATGAATCGCTCTTCACGTTCCCCATACCCGAGGCAATCGCAGAGAAGAACGAGAGCTTTTTGCGGAAGGAAATTCGATCGGGTTATCGCGCGCCGTACTTGCTGGAACTTTCACGTCGTGTTGCGAAAGGAGATGTACATCTTGAGAGCTGGCGTTCGAGCTCTCTTCCAACGGAGGAACTTTTTGAGGAGGTGCGCTCGGTGAAGGGCATCGGTCCGTATGCAGCCGGCAACATTCTGAAATTGCTCGGACGGTACGATTACCTCGGTATCGATAGCTGGTGCCGGAAGAAATTTTTCGAGATTCACAAGAATGGGCGAACATCCTCGGATAAAGTCATCGAACGATTCTACGAGCCGTTCGGCAAATGGCGCGGGCTTTTCTTCTGGCTCGATGTAACCAAGCATTGGTACGACAAGAAGTTTCCATTTTAGTCATGGCACGTACATCAAAAGCCGTTAACATCTGGAGAGAAATGAAGCCACCCGCACTGCGGCGGTTGGCATTGGCGGTATTCTTCGTGTTCGGAACGCTCGGTCCATTGTTGATCCTGATGCAATCCGAACTGAAGTTGCTTTCCTGGAGTTTTGTCATCATTGAAACCGTTGCAACGGGAGGGATGGCATCAAGTATCATTCTCTTTGCTCGCAAACGGTGGTGGATCACGATTCTCATCGTTGCCTTCTGGACAGGGATCATGTTGTTGAATTCTGGTGGTGCAAGTTTTCAATTCGATGATGATGCCGGTTTTCGGGTCCGTTTGCAGGGACCTCAAAGTGTGCAACCTCTGAAAACGATCACACAGCCGCTCACACTCTCTCCACAAGCACTCGATGCCCTGTATACGCAGCGCGGCGCTATCGGTGTGATGGCCATTGCGTTGCTCGCCTTGGGATATGCGACATTTATTCAGGTCATTCGAAAGGAGGTTCAGCAGCGGGCACGATTGGAAACTGAAGTAAAAATTGCACGAGACATCCAACAATCGTTGATCCCATGTACAACGTTTGAAAATTCTTGGTGCAAGGTTGCAGGAATGATGTCGTCTGCGACTGAAGTTGGAGGTGATTATTTCGACATCATTCCTCTGTCTGACCATCAGCTTGTTGTTGCTATTGCAGATGTTGCCGGGCATGGTGTTGGCTCCGGTATTCTCTCTGCAATGACGAAAAGCGCATTTCGATCCCAGCTCATGCACGAAACTTCTCCGGCGAAGGTTCTTGAAAACCTCAATCAGACGATTTATCAAGTGTCGGAGAGACATATGTTTGTGACCTTTGCATATCTGTTGTTAGACGAGCGAACACATACTGCAGCGTATGCAACAGCAGGTCATCCGCCACTGGTATTCCGTAGCAATGCAGAGCAACGATATCTCCGACTCCGAACATCTAATCCAGCATTAGGGCTTCAGCAAACATCGCAGTTCATGGAAGCGGGCGTCTCGGTTTCGTCAGGCGACTCATTCTTGCTGTATACAGACGGAATTATTGAAGCAGTAAATACGAAGGGAGAAGAATTTGGGATCGATAGATTGCAAGATCAAATTGCACAGCAACAGAATTGTACCGGCAGCGACCTTTGTTCAAGAATCGTCGATTCCGTTCGGCACTATACGGGCTCGGATGCGTTGAAGGATGATGTGACAGTTGTGTGTGTGAAATTGTAACGGTATGCCGAACAAGGAATACTATTTCGAGCAAATTGAAAAAGAACTTGCCACAGCACGGGAAGCATTGAAGATCGGTAATGCCGGCAAAGCTCGTGTCTGCGCGCGCCGCGCCGCAGGACAGGCGCTCACGTGGCTTATGACGAAATATCCTCGCAGCGATTGGGGGAAGGATGCGCTCGGTCAGCTTTCGTGCGTGAAGGATGATGCAGCATTCCCGAGGGAAGTGCGCGATGCAGCCGTGAGGCTCACAACGAAAATATCCGATCGGTTTGCCTATCCCTTCACAACACAACCGATCGAAGACGCCCAGATCATTGTAAGCTACATTCGACAACGAATGGAGTAGGGTAGTGATTGCCGAGTACCAGCGTACATTGAAGATGCCCGAGGCGGAAGAGATCTTCGATCTTCTCGTCTATCGCCCGCTTGCGTTTCTCTTCGTCAAGTTCATCTATCGCACGCCTATCACGCCAAACCAGGTCACCATCCTTTCGGCGATTGCAGGTCTCGTGGCCGCGTGGATGTTCTCGCTTGGTGCTGCGACTGCCTTGATATGGGGCGCACTGTGGTATGCCATTGCGAACGTGCTCGATTGCGCCGATGGCCAGCTCGCTCGCCTCCAACAGAGCGGAACCTTGCTCGGTCGCGTCGTCGATGGCGTCGCAGATTACATCTCCGGTGTTGCGATCTTTCTGGGGATCGGTGCCGGACTCGCAGCATCGGGAACGAGCGCGCGGTGGCTGGTGGCGGCGGCAGGCATCAGCAGCGCACTCCATGCGATGTTCTTCGATCACTACCAGAGCGAATTTATCTCGACCGTGCGTGCTGAACAAAATTTCCTCGAACGGGAAGTCAAGCAGTTCTCAGACGAGATTGAAAAGCTCCGTCAGAGTGGGGGAAGCGGTTTCCGGATTGCAATTCTCTCAGTATACGTACGCTACCTCGGTCTCCAGAAATTCTCAAGCACAAAACACTCGAACGCAGCTATCGATCCAATACTGTACAAGATGAAGAATGCGATGATGATTCGGTTCTGGAGCTTTCTCGGGCCGACAACCAACCGGACACTGCTGATTTCCTGCGCACTTGTAGGGAACGTTCAGGTGTACCTCTGGTGCATCATCGTTGCCGGGAATGTGTGGCTGTTGATTTCCTATCTCCTTCAACGGCGCATTCATCGCAAACTCGGAAGTGCAGCATCAATCATCCAGGAAACTGCTATTGTGAAGTAATGCCCCGTCCCGGTCCCGCAACATTCTTCAAGCAGACACTCAAGTCGGACGCGTTCTACGCCGACGAGTTGATCAATATCTATCTCCTCCGCCCGATCGCGGCGGGAATCGTTTGGCTTCTGTATCCGACACGCATCACGCCGAATCAGGTCACCGTTGCTGCCATCGTTCTTGGCATTGCATCCGCATGCGCGTTCTCGCTTGCCACGCCGGCAATGATAGCACTGGGCGGCGTGTTCATCATGCTGAAGGACATTACCGACGATGCCGACGGTCAGCTCGCGCGCGCCAAGCAGATGTATTCACGTCGGGGGAGATTCCTCGATTCCATCGGCGACTTTTTCGTTGATGTTGTCGTCTTCGCCGCAATTACTTTTGTGGTATTCCAATCTCATCCGGGTTCCGAGACAATCCTGCTCGGGTTCCTCGGACTGCTTGGCGTCACGCTGCGCGTTTCGTACCACGTATACCATCAAGCGTCATTCCTCCACCTCGAAAATCGCTACACGCTCAATCGGATCATCGAAGAGATTACGGAAGATGACCGCTACGGCGATCCGGTCGCGTTTCGCCTCCAGCAAATCTTCGTGCTGATCTATAACTGGCAGGACAAACTCATGGAGCGGATCGACCGGTGGTGCATGGGAAAAAACTTCGACGAACGGCAGTTGCCGGTGTGGTACGGCGATCGGTTCGCGTTACGACTTTCAGGGTTGCTGGGGTTCGGGACGGAGCTGACGCTGCTTGCCGTGTGCTCGTGGCTCAACGCCCTGTATGATTATCTCTTCTTCAATCTTATTCTGATGAATGGGATCTGGGCAAGCAGCATTCTCTATCGAAGGTTCGTGCTTCGTGCGAACGTGAAATAATGTTGGACAAGCGACTCTTAAGTGCCGGCATGTTCATTGTGTTGTTTGAATTCCTTTTCCCAGGCATTGATCCTCCTCTTCAGCTTGCCGCCGAAACTCAACAGGATCATGAATGATGCAAGCAATGAAGCAAGAGAAATGATTACTGTCCAGGTGTCAAACGTATTCTGTTGGCAGCAGGCAAATTGAAGCTGCCTCTTCATTGAGTACGAGAGCAAAATGATCCACTGAAAAAGTGGGAACACGAGAAAGAAAATGAAGAAAATGTCCGGCATCCAGAACAGCCTGTCGATTCTCTTCCGAAAGGCATGAGAGGAGTCATAGTCGGAGGGGAATGGTTTGTCGTCACCGATGATCCGGGCGTATTTGCGAATCCTGGCGTTGACATATTCGTCCCGCTTGAAACTGTATGCAAGGACAGTGACGATGGCCGATCCAAAGAGAAGAAGCATGACCGATGCGGTCGAGACAAACGAGAATGCTATGACGTCCCCGGAAAAATTGTTGTAAATATACGAGTAGCCAACAACGATGGCACCAAGAAAGGAGACAATTTTGAGAAAAAATTGTTCTCCCATCTTTTTGTTTTCAGCGAATTGATCGTGAAAATTCTTTAAAAGGTCGGCGGCAAGTTTCTCGTGTGATTCCTTTTCGCTGCTCATAGTTTTTTCATTTCAAGATGATGTTTGAATGTGCTGGCACATAACCAGTGAATGACGAATGTCGTTTATTGCAATCGGAATCTACCCAAATTCCTTCCGACTGTCAAGATGGTCGGTGATGTTCACTAACTTCTCTTCCCGGGGAAACCGGTTCTCTGAATACGCTCATTTCAGCGCGATTGCAGGGACATTACTTCCGGATTCTCCTGTGGCAATCCCTTTGGGGAGATCAAAGAGAGTATTAGTGGATTGCTTCACGAGGATGAGTCTCTTCGTCCCGGCATTGACGTCGTTCCCGCTCGTCGAAACATAGAACGTATCGGTTTGTGCGCCTGCGTGCTGGCAGAAGAGCGTTGTCAGGAGCACGGCAATCAGAAGCAGCGGTCGATGTGTGATAAGCGTATGCCGTGTTGGAGATATGCTGCGTCTGCGCGTTATCATTCGGGAAATTTCAGTGTATCGCTCCAGCTGCTTCGTGAATTCCGACTTTCAGCACGGACGCGATAATAGGAACTGAACAAATAATCGGATCGGTAACCCAGCTCATATGTTCGATTCGGACCAGAATAAACAACCTTCGCGATTGAGAACCACGGTAACATGTCGGATTCCAGGGTGTAATATGTTGCGTCCGGGGACTCAGACCACGACAAACTGAAATCTCCGGTTTCAATCCCCACACCGAGGAAAAGCTTTGGAGTTGACAGAGTTATCGGTCTGGTGTCAGGGTCACTTGGTATAAGGATGGATCCGGGTGCAACAGGATCGTCATGGCATCCCAGGGTAAACGCTACAAGAATTGAAATGTATGACATGAGTTTCATGTCTCGATCACAATCTTTATGCCTCGGTTATTTGACAGTTAAACAGTCGAATAACAAAAATGCGCATGCTAAAACACGCACGTGAGCTTGAGGTTATCAGAGTTGACTGTCTTCTTCATGGAGCCGTTCGCGGATTTCCTGCTCGGAAGCAGTATCAAAGAACAACTCCAGGGCTTCCTTCAGGTTTTGTCGTGCTTCTTCGACGGTCACTCCTTGACTGGCAATGTCGAGTTCCGGACAGAGAGCCACATAGGAATCGTCTTCTCGTTCAATGATAGCGGTAAAGTGCTTCAAATTTTGCATACTCATCACCCTTTCGTGGTCATAAAGATTCGTTAAAACACAAGCTACAACAAAAATAACAAAAACGCCACCGTGGGCGGCGCGCATATTGTGGAAACGATTGTTGCGTTGCTCGATAGTTTAATTGTCGAACAGCGGGAGAAAACGTGCCACATAACGTTTTCGGCGTGACAGTCATTTCTCTAACTCAGGTAATTCAAAATTGTCCGTGACAATCTTCCAAGCATGATCGAACAGAACGATAAAGAGAGATGAGCTCGGAAGAATGTGAGACAGAAGTGTGCTCAAATGCTTTTGAGATAGTTGCGGTGAACGTTCATACTCTATCACTCTTCCCTTGATTGTTCTGCCGATCATCAGACCGAATGCATTTGGATGACAAAACTCCGAGAGGAAGTCATAGTTCGTCCTCAAAGGCGACTTCTTCTTCAAAGTGAAGTTCTTTTTCATGAACTTATCAGCCTCATCAATGTAGTCGAGAACATTGTCAATAAGCGGGACTCGAGAGTGACGAGGATTAGTTCTGTCAGGTAGTTTCTTCATTCCCAATGTCATTTTACGAACGGTGGTGAAAAGTTCTGACTCTGTACATCTATGATCTGTGTATTTCTTGAGTTCACGAATAAAAAAGGCTAATGCGCCAGTTGCCTCATAGTGAGCTCGCACGATTAGGAATGATGGCAAAACATTGTAATTGTTCAGTGCCGTACCAAGACCTTCTAATAAGGAGACGCTACGAACTAGGATAGATAACATATAGTTCACACAGTTTGCGCCGAGTGGCTTCTGCTGCTGCGAACGAGAAATGGTACGAGAATAAAACCTTTCTTCGAGGTGATTGTAATGCTTCTCTAATTCATCGAAGTCCGATGATAGAGAGGGAAGGATAGCTCTTATGTCGTGATTGATTAGCATTCAGAAAATTTCCAGCTGTCACAAATGCCAGCTAACATTAGCTTTACTTTTTGCATTATGTGGCGTTGCGGCGATGAGATTCTTCAATCGCTATATTGATTTGCCCCTCGGCGATTGCTCGATCGATTTCGGTTATCTTGTAAAACTTGAGAACAATGACATAGCCAATCCCAACAAAGCCAATATGTTTTATTAGATTCAAAAAAGAAAATTCTTGAAAAAGTGAAATCCCCAGCCATAATCCTTTGTAGAAGACCAGATACGAACCGAAAATCCAAGGCAGAAAGCCTGTGATTGCCATGAGCATGGCAAGGAAACTTTTCTTCTTGGGAATGCTGTAAATAATTATGGATACACTATAGAGGATTATTCCAGCAAGCGTCAGAACTGAACCGATACAAAGGACGACAAGATTCAACGTAACTCCAGCTCTTATCATCTGGATTGCTGATACAATGACAACCAAGGCGCAAAGGATAGATGGGTATGATGCAAGGTGGGAGATTGTATGCTCAACGACCTCCACACTGATTGGTTCTTGTTCCGAAGTTGTCATACCGAATGTCATGAGTTCTACAAGGAAGTGCAACACTCCAGGAGAGAATTTGTTATTCTTGGAGTATGGCACCTATACCACAGTATCATCAACTGTCTCTTGATGAAAGAGATCATATTGCCGTCTATCGGGCTCAGGGGTTGTCGAT
>JACOSY010000007.1 GCA_016178595.1 Ignavibacteria bacterium | reverse complement strand
AACCACAATTGATGGTCAGTTCAACGTCTTTTTCTGTCATGAACAGATTGCACAAATCAATCTCAATACCGATATTCATTCAACCTAAATGTGTTACCCATGTCCCCGAACATCCGTTACCTATCTCTCCGGTCTGTACATATATTTACGTAAATCCTTGATTTTCAATTGTGGGAAAACTTCCCGGCTGCCACCGTTTGTTCCCAACCATTCGTGCTCGTCGACTGAGAAAACGATATCGAGATGTTTGCTGTTCGCCCTCACATCATCCATCAGCGAGCCAAGACCGAAACCAATCGCATCGATGATCTGGTTGTTCTGCTTCACCTTGAAGCGCAAGTGATCCTTTCCGACGATCTTTGGCAGGCCGACAACTTCCACGTTGCGGACGAGGAAAACGGGACGCATATTGCCGGGGCCGAACGGAGCAAATTCTTTCAGGACTCGGATAAACCGCTGCGTCAACTCACTAAGAATAATTTCCGTGTCGATTCTTAATTCCGGAGTCCGAATTTCACTCGACATCAACTCTGTGCAGACAGCGTTGAATGCCTCGCGGAAATTCTCAATCTGATCAAGAGAGACCGACAAACCTGCTGCGTATTTGTGGCCGCCGAATTGGATAAGCTTATCCTCCACTCGCTTCAGCGCCTTGTGAATATCGAATCCAATGATGCTGCGCGCGGAGCCTTTTGCCATGCCATCAACAGTCGTCATCATGATTGTTGGTCTGTAGTACTTCTCAACAAGACGCGATGCAACAATACCGATGACGCCGGGATGCCATTGCTCGTGGTGGAGAACAATCGCCGGATCAGTGTTTCCCGGTAATGCGTTTTCGACCAGTTCCTGTGCCTTCAAGAATGTGTCTTCATCAACCTTCCGACGATTCCGATTTTCTTCTTCCAATACCTGTGCCAGCTGCATTGCAAGAAGTTGATCATCACTGGTGAGAAGCTCGACTGCGCGTGAGGCATCGCCCATCCGACCGACCGCGTTGATGCGTGGTGCGAGGACGAAGACGATCTGTCCTGTGGTAATTCGTCCCAGATGGGTACCCGAACTATCGATGAGTGCGCGAATACCGGGCCGGGGATTCTTGTTGATCTGCTCGAGACCAATCTTTGTGATGACGCGGTTCTCGCCGACGAGCGGAACGATATCCGCTGTTGTTGCGAGGGTTACAAAGTCGATGTATTCATAAATGGATTCTTCATTGCCGCGACGTTTGGCGATTGCCTGGAGCAGCTTGAAACCCACACCACAACCGCAGAGGCTCTTGAACGGATAGGGACAGTTGGGCTTGAGAGGATCGAGAACTGCAAATGCTTTCGGGAGTTCAGCCGATGGCTCGTGGTGATCGCAGATGATAACGTCGATCCCTTGTGCGCGTGCATATTCGACTTGTTCGATTGCCGTGATGCCGCAATCGACGGAGATGAGCAGCGTTGCACCGAATTCCTTCCCGCGATCGATTCCCGTTGCAGAAATACCGTACCCCTCTTTCACGCGATCGGGAATGTGGAAAATTGTCTCGAGGCCGAGGTGCCGTTTGAAAAAGAGGTAGAGCATCGCTGCACTATTGGTGCCGTCGACGTCGTAATCACCAAACACTACTATGCGCTCTTGGGATTCAATTGCGCGCATGACCCGATTTACCGCCTGCTCCATTCCGTCCATGATGAACGGGTCGTGGAGGTGGCTCAATTGGGGGCGGAAAAATTCCTTTGCCATTTCATACGTCGTGATACCTCGGCGGATGAGTATCTTGGCGATCGTCTCGGTGACGTTGATCTCTTTTGCGAGCTGCGCGCTCAGCGAAGGTTCCGGTGGCTGCGATATCGTCCAACGATAATCTCTTCTCATGAACAGGACCGATCCTCACTGGGGTGCCGAGTGATTACACAAATTCTTGTCATACAATTCCCTATAAAAATCTTCGTCGGGGTTTGATGGAAAAGAAAGGACTGCGTGTCTGTAAGCCGAGTTCTGTCTCCCCTCCAACCTTTTGAAAAAGATTGAAGGGGCCGCAA
Organism: Ignavibacteria bacterium; assembly: GCA_016178595.1. Classification (GTDB taxonomy): domain Bacteria; phylum Bacteroidota; class Ignavibacteria; order UBA10030; family SZUA-254; genus JACOSY01. The sequence continues at coordinate 33,698 of JACOSY010000007.1, read as the reverse complement.
TCATTTCTCTGGACCCGTTCTCGCAAACGAGTTCTAGCGACCTACCCGTTCCGTCTTCCCATTGTGTGAGAAGTTGAGCGGACAACCCTTCTTCCGCGGAGGCGGAAAGCGGAACTTACATGGTCTTGCTCCGAGTAGGGTTTATCAACGTGACGCCTTACGACGTCAGTGGTGAGCTCTTACCTCGCCTTTTCACCCTTACCCTGCCAACGGCAGGGCGGTATATTTTCTGCGACACTGTCCGTTGCTATGGGCTTGCGCCAATAGTACCCTCCCGTTAGGAGGTACTCTGTCCTCTGGAGCTCGGACTTTCCTCGACGCCTATGGCGCCGCGATTGCACAACACGCAGTCGAAAGTCTTTTCCATCGTACTTTGAAAGGATAGGAAAAAATCCTTCCCCTATGCAATGCCTTCGTTCGTTATTGTAATATACGAAAAGAGCGGGACATTACATACTCAAAGGTCGTTTGCTATCAATCCCGGCATTTGCGAGCAAATCAGCATCGTGATTTTCCTCGCGCTCGACATGAATAATCGTGAACCGAAAGGGCGCGGTTCGAATTAACTGCTGTGCCTTGAAGAAATACTGTCGGAGATTCTTGTCTTTGACTCGATATTGACCGAGGAGCTGCCGAACCATGAGTTGACTATCGGAGTGCACGACCAACGCCGAACAGCTAAGTTCGTGTGCTTTCGTCAGACATGCCAGAAGCGCCTCATACTCGGCAACGTTGTTTGTCGTCGTACCGATATAGCCGCTGCCGGAATAGAGAACGGTACCCTTCTCGTCTTTCAGGATGAAACCGATGCCGCTCTCACCTGGATTACCACGCGAGGCTCCGTCAGTGTACGCATGTACCGTCATCAGACTGCCATGCTCGTCTCGACGATCTGGTCGGAGACGACAACGCGACCGCAATGCTCACACTGATATAATCCCGAATTCTGACGGAGCTCAAGAATCCTTTGCGGAGGGACACGGTTGAAGCATCCACCGCAAGCGCCACGCTTGACAGGCACAACTGCAAGCCCTCCCTTTGCTTTTCGAATACGCTCATACCGTTCGAGGTCAGGTTTATCGATTCGTACGATGAGTTTTTCCCGCTCGTGATGAAGCTTCCTTTCTTCCTTCTCGTGTTCTTTGTTGACTTCCTTCAGTTCCTTTTGTCGTTCTCCGAACTCGGCAGTGGCTTCCTCAAGTTGCACAGTAAAAGTTTCAATGTCGGCTTTTGCGAGTTGCATTTTCCCTTCGAGGGTTTCCATTTCCTTTTCGAGTTTCGACGAGCGCTGCTCGGCAGCATCGATCTCTCTTGTGAGCGCATCGTATTGTTTGTTCGACTTCACCTGGAGCTGTTGCCCCTTGTATTTCTCGATCTTTCCTTGAAGTTCGATGATCTCTCCGTCGGCGCTGTCGCGATCCGTTTTCGCTTTCTTGATCGTGTTATTGAGTTCTTTGATCTTTGTTTTCAGCTCATCGACGTTTGCTTCAAGATTGGCGACGATGTTTGGCAAGTCACCCTTGAGTTCCTGTATTTCCTGAAGCTGAGAATCGACATGCTGCAATGCATAGAGATGCTTTAACCTGTTTTCCACGAGCGTTTCCTTCATGGCTAGTAATACTGAATAAAATTACTTTTAATAGTGGATGAAGAAACCTTGACTTTGCGTTTCCGGATTGTTGCGTTTGATTTCAAAAAGTCGACGACATGCCTTATAACAGGCTGCTCGGTCTCGTAATGGCCTGCGTCGATGAGTGCGATGCGTCCATCGGTGTCCTGGAACGAATGGTACGCCACATCGGCAGTGACGAATGCATCTGCCCCACGCCGTATAGCCGCCGCAACGTACTTCGAGCCGCTGCCGCCGCACACTGCGACTCGCGTGACACTCAGGGCGGAATCACCAGCATACCGGAGTGCAGGAATACGCAATGACCGCTGCACATGTGCAAGGAATTTCTTGAGCGAGAGCGGCGTGCGTAACATGCCGATTGCGCCAACGCCAATGCCGGTGCTGGCATTGGAAAGATCATATATATCGTATGCGGCTTCCTCATACGGATGGGCCGAGCGCATTGCCCTGATAACGGCGTCGGTTCTCCACTCAGGTGCGACCATTTCCAATCGAACTTCACTCACTTTTTCAAGCTCTCCCGCTCTTCCGATAAGGGGTGCTGCTCTTTCGAGCGGACGAAATGTTCCCGTCCCGTCCATTCTGAACGAGCACGCTTCATATTCTCCAACCCGACCCGCGCCTGCAAGAGCCATTGCAGTCATAACCTTCTCGACGTGATCGGATGGCACGAAGACGGCAATTTTTTTCTGACGATGTTGATCGTGTTCAAGAAATTGAATCTCCTCAAGACCAAGAGCCGTGGCTAAAGCGAAGCTCACGCCCGATTCTGCAAAATCCAGATTCGTATGCATCGCGTAGAGGGAAATGTTGTTCTCGATCGCTTTCAATGCCAGCCGACCAACCCGATGATCTGCGCTGATGGATGTGAGGGGATGGAAAAGGAGGGGATGATGACTCATGAGCAAGTCGGCGCGTTTTCGCCGCGCTTCATCAAGCACTTCATCAGTCACATCAAGCGTTACTAAGATTCTCCGGATTATTTGATCCATTGAGCCGATCTGAAGTCCCACATTATCTCGCTCCCACGCGATTGCACTTGGCGTCCACGATTCGAGTATATGATGTATGTCCCGGAGGACCATGACCTCAGGTTGTCAGACGAAAAAAAATGTCCCGTCTTTTGGCGGGACACGTTCTATTTTGATACTTTGTTGAGATGCCTTCATTCGCTTTCTGTTGCAGCTCGATCCAAGAAATTTCCTATTGAACGATGTACCTTGTTTTCTGTGCTGCGTATGTCGCAACGAGAGGCTCATGACAATACTAATATAGACATTCTCCCGTAGAAAATCAAGATGAATGGTTCATGGGCAAAGAGAAGGTCATCATAAAGGAGCGGCGCCGGAATTAAGATCGCGGAGCCGGATGATCTGCTTCTCAAGAAGGGAAATGCTTGCGTTCAGCTGCTGTACGAGCTGTCTTTCGTCGTCGGAAATCTTTTGGCGTGAAAGGATATCCGCGCTGATCTTGATGGCTGCGAGGGGGTTATTAAACTCGTGGCACATTGTAACGACGAGTTCCTGAATTGCCTCTGTCTTCTTGAGAGAAAGAAGTTTTTCTTTCTCGGCTTCACCAATCTGTCGTTGTAGTCGGACGCGCTCCAGGACGTTGATGATTGTCCGGGGAAGGATTGTATCGGCCATTTCTTCTTTGACCAGGTACTCTTCGATCCCATACTTCATCGCCTCGATGGCAATCCGAAAATCCTTGTTGGACGTGAGGAGAATAACGGGCATCGCAAACCCTTCTTCAAGGATCTGTTTCATGATGCTAATCCCGTTGGTGCTCGGGAGGTAGTAGTCCATAATGATGAGATCGGTCTTTGTACCGGATTTCAGATGAGCGAGGGCTTTCTCTCCGTCGTTTACCCAGGTAAGCTGAAACCTTTTGCCCGCGAAAGAGTGGAGATGATGCTGGACGACGCTGACATAGTCGGCATCATCGTCAACGAGTAACACATGTACGGTGTTCGGATCCATCGGAAGTAAGATAATGCGTCAAGTATACCATTTCTCTGCCACAGATGCAAGGTTTTTGTGACGATCGCTCTGGTTCAGAGTTTTTCTACGGAATCTGTCAATCCCATTCTGGCAGAGCACCTTGGCGTGTACGGCGAGGATAAGAATCATCTTTCAAGTGAGAGCGAACGTGCAATAAATTGGATTGTTTACAGAAAAAAATGATTGACTTTCATGGCATAATTGATTAGATTTAAACACTTTGCAAGGAATTTCAAAACCGAAAGTCAGGCGGATGAATGCCATCAAGGAACGAATCAACTTTCTGCTGAAGGAAGTTAATTCAAGTGATGGCATTATTGTTTCAATTGGAGTTGCTTCACTGGTGTGCGGCATCCTGGTGGACATTTTCATCATCCGTCTCGTGTGCCTGTTAGTTGTCGCGAGTTCCGCGGTCTTGCTCTACGCACTTGTCAGGGTAAAGCGACTTGACGGCCACAATGGAGCTGTTAGTGTCAGTCGGCACTCCCATTCACAAGCAGAGAATGAACATATGAAGAAACTATTCTTCGATGATTTTCAATCGCATTCGGCGGAGCGATTGAAGGCCGAGGAAGTCTATGACAGTGCTTCCGTTCACGAGCATCGAGCTCTATCAACGCATACGGCGTCTATTCCGAGTTCAGGAAAACCTGCGCAGCCAAAGTATTACGTACCGCCAAAAGAAATTGTGCCCCCGGTTGTGAGGGAGTTTCAGATTTCGGATTTTTTTGATATCGATTCGGAGATTTACCGCGGCGATCCGGAGCCTCGGACCGAGTTCAACTTCCTTCTTCATAAAGTGTTGATGGTGGTGAAAGATGTTCTGTTTGCGAATTCGGTTGTCTTTTTCTGGGCAAATCGTGAGAAGCACCAGATGGTGATGGAAGCACGAGTGAGCGATAGTCCGAATTTTATACCAACGCGGCGGTATGCGATGGGGCATGATCTTGTGACGGGAGTGGCAGAGAATGGAAAGCCCGAGCTTGTCAGCGAAGTGAACCCAATGTCCGAGCGAGAGTTGCTTCCCTATTACACGACACCCGTTGGCATTCATTCATTCATCGGCGTCCCGGTGTACTTCTCCCGCTTGAATCACGAACAGATACCAACGTATCCGGTTGCCGTGATCGCAATCGACAGCAAAGTGGAAGATGCATTTGGACAAGAGACGCTTGCATTGCTTGGGCAATTCACGAAGCTTGTTTCTGCACTCATCAAAAGCTATACTGATAAGTATGATCTCTTGCTCGACTCCGAATTACTTCGCTCCATCCGTCGTCTTCAGGAACGCGTCCGAAACGATTTCTCGCTGAACACGATTCTGCACTCACTTTCCGAAGAGACGTCGAAACTGGTAAGCTGGGATCATATTTCGGTTGTGCTGTATGAAGAAAAGAAACACGCATGGCTGGTGAAGAAAGTGACAAACCGTGCCCCGGAAGGATACATTGCGCAGGAACAGATTATCGAATTCCCTGAGAGTATTGTTGGTCAGGCGATCAGGAATAATACGCATGGTATTGTCGATGACATCGAGTCGGCGCCGGTACCGCGCTTTCATACTCACGAGCAAATTGAAAAAAAAGGCTCGTTCGTTGCAGTACCGATCAGTTCTCTCAATAAATGCTACGGCTCACTGAACGTAGAGAGCCGTGACAAGTACAACTTCTCGCGGCAAGATATCGAGATGTTGTACCGTCTCGCAGAGAACGCCGCTTTTGCACTCGAAATTCTCTACATGGAAGAAGTCATCAACGAATATGTCATCGTCGATGATACGACCGGAGTATACTCGCGAAAATTTTTCTCACAACGCCTTGAAGAAGAATTACACCGGGCCGACGATATGAGGACGGATCTGTCATTGCTCTTTCTCACCATCGACAAATCAAACGAGATCGTCAACCGGTATGGTCACGAAGGATTTGAACGCGTGCTGCTGACACTCTCGCGGGCGATTCGCCAAGGTGTTCGCCCGTACGATGTCGTCGGTCGGTACGACAGCAGCCGTTTCGCAATTGCATTGATTGATACGGGAACGAACGATGCCTACCTCTGGGCGGAAAAAATCCGCAAGAGCGTTGCCGGTCATGTCATCGCGCTCGATGGAAAGAGCTTTTCCGTCACGATCAGTATCGGAGTGTGTGGAGCACTTGAGGGCATGCGCCGTGAAGAATTCCTCACCAATACAACGACTGTTCTTGACCGTGCTGTCGAAGCCGGTGGAAACGTCGTGCGAGTTTTTTAATTCTCACAAGGAGCTACAATGGCAAAACAACAGACATTCGCAGACAAAGCTACGAAAGCTGCGGCACAACCCGGCAAGAAGTGCCCCAAGTGCGGAGCGATCAGACAACCCATTCTCTATGTCGCATCGGAGCCGTCGAAGCATGGCAGTGTCCGCTTCAGTCACCGGCGCGTCCAGTTGTGCAAGTGCAACGAGAAGGAAGTGTTCGCATAACGTCGATCACTCTTGTCGGATCAAAGCGTGATGCCGTGCCTCTCGTCGTGCCGGTATACCTCAGTCCTTCCAAAGAAAAACATTGCATAGACTACCGAGTTCCGCGGAGTCAAAGAGTTGAGAATTATTCCTGCGCGCCTCATTAAGAGAGAATCTCAGTGGACCGGAAATTCTGAACGTGGCGAAATGAGTTACCCGCAGGACAAACCATCGTACATTTTCATAGGGCACTAAGATGTTTCTCGGAAAAGTTGTCGGAACAGTATGGGCGACAAGGAAGGACGAAGAACTTGTCGGGATGAAGCTCCAAATCGTCAAGCATGTCGGCTTGGACTACAAGACGAAGGAGACGTTCGTCGTCGCTGTCGATACGGTACAGGCCGGTGTCGGCGACGTCGTGCTTGTCTGCAGCGGCAGCTCTGCGCGGCAAACTGCTCTCACAAAGAACAAGCCGGTCGATGCCGTCATTATGGCGGTTATCGATAAACTCGACATTGCAGATTAAAGGAACAGACGGTGTTCTTCGCGAAAGTCATTGGAACGGTCTGGGCAACGCGGAAGGATGAGAGCCTTCGGGCATGCAAATTACAGTTCATCCAGCCGCTCACTGCCGAGCGGAAGGAAATCGGCGACCCGATTGTTGCTGTTGACACGATTGGCGCAGGTCCGGGTGAGACTGTCTTTTATATTACAGCACGTGAAGCAACGATTCCACTTCCTATCGAAATGGCTCCGGTCGATGCCAGCATCGTCGGCATTGTTGATAGAATAGATGTGGAGACACGACATCCGGATGGCGATTTGTCGTAGTGAGATTGTTCCGGTAAGTCTGAGATTCTGCTTTGCGCATTCGCAATACTGTGAAGAATGATATACTGATGAGGATACTCCATGGCAAAGGTCAATAAACAATACACGAATCGGGAAAGCCAGTCTCTGGATAAATATCTCCAGGAGATCGGCCGCGTAGAGTTGTTGGATCCCGAGGAAGAAATCGATCTTGCCCGCCGCATCAAGAAAGGAGATCAGAAAGCGCTTGAGAAGCTTACCAAGGCGAACCTGCGGTTTGTCGTCAGCGTTGCGAAGCAGTACCAGAACCAGGGACTTTCACTCGGAGATTTGATCAATGAGGGAAATCTCGGTCTCATCAAGGCAGCCAAGCGGTTCGATGAGACGCGCGGTTTCAAATTCATCTCGTATGCCGTGTGGTGGATCCGCCAGTCGATCCTGCAGGCGCTGGCGGAACAATCGCGTATCGTTCGCCTGCCGCTGAACCGCGTCGGCGCACTGAACAAGATTGGGAAAGCCTTCAGCACGCTCGAACAAGAATTCGAGCGTGAGCCAAGCGCAAGCGAGCTCGCCGAAGAGCTCGATATGTCCCTGTTCGAAGTGGCTGACACGCTCAAGATTTCCGGCCGTCACCTTTCCATGGATGCTCCATTCGCACAGGGCGAAGACAATCGCCTCCTCGATGTTATCCAGGACGAGCGTACTCCGTTGCCTGATCATGCCCTCATCAAAGAATCGCTCAGCAAGGAAGTTGAGCGGGCACTCGGCACGCTGACGGAACGTGAGGCGGAAGTCATTCGTCTCTACTTCGGCCTTGGTCGAGAACACTCGTTGACGCTGGAGGAGATCGGCGAAAAATTTCAGCTGACGCGTGAGCGCGTCCGGCAGATCAAGGAGAAAGCCATCCGCCGGCTGCGTCATGCCTCTCGCAGCAAACAATTGCGAGCATACCTTGGGTAAGCATACGAGCCATCCGCACAACCGGGTGGCTCACCTGTTTGATGGGGAATATTTCCTTATCGTGCTACACCTCCTCGGTTTTCTCCTCCTCTTTGCCCACGTGAGTACTTCCATGGTGTTACGATTTCGCTCATGGGCGATCACTATTATCAGCAACGGTACATCGGTGCGCGGAGGCTCGCTACCAGCCAGTACCAACATTGACTTTTGGTTTGAAACATCCTATATTGTCCTACCCGCTTAAGCCTAAACCTCTCCCATAGCGGGATTTTCTGATTATCTGCGTTGTAAACCTGAATCACAAGGTCTTTGATTCTTAAGTCCTTTTTCGCTACATTTCAAATAGGAAGGGCAAGGAAATGCTGGAAAAAGAATTCAAATACTACCGCGAACATCAAACAGAATTAGTTCAAGAGTACAACAACAAGTATGTTGTAATCAAGGATGAAAAAGTTTTGGGTGCTTACAACTCTGAGTTAGAAGCATATACAGAAACAAAAAAAAACCACGCTGTTGGTACTTTCCTCATTCAACACGTCACTCCAGGTTCAGCCGGTTACACACAAACATTTCATTCAAGAGTTGATATCCGACGGGAATAATTGGGGACTTCCCTCAATGAACAGAAACTCGCGATGCTTCACGACTCGTTATCCTGGAATCACGAATGTCCTGATAAACGATGTTTCCGTTAGCGAGGCTTTTGATCCTGCGCAAGGTGGAGTCCATCCCCAGTTCAGAGGTTACAAAGCTATCTGGGATACTGGTGCATCTGCTTCTGTTATTACAGAAAAAGTGATTATGGAACTTGGTCTTGCAGCATCTGGACAAACCGATGTACACACCGCCAATGGTCTCGTCCGTAATGTGAATACATATCTCGTCAACATTGGATTGCCAAATAATCTTGAAGTAATTGGGTTGGGTGTGACCAAAGGGATTATTACGACGGATGTCGATTTACTTCTTGGGATGGACATCATTGGAATGGGAGATTTTGCAATTACAAACCACGAGGGGTTTACTTGCATGAGTTTTGTGGTTCCATCATCGACGAGAATTGACTTCGTTGAAGAATTTAATCGCAGATATGGAATGCGACCAGAACAGAAAACCAACTTTCGCGAAATCGAAAACGCCAAGCATCGCGGAAGACACAAGAAAAGATAGTCCTCCCGCCGAACCCGCGCCTGCCTTCTTGTCATTCATCCCTCCCCGAAAAAGCAAACTTGAGCACTACCCCATAATTCCATTCCTTGTTTTTCGTCTGTTGGATAATTATATTGACGATAAGTTTTGATTCGTCCTCACGATCCCGACATGGCAGTTCTTCCTATTTATACATACGGTACAAGCGTCCTCCGCAAGAAAGCAAAGGCAGTCCACAAAATTGATGATGAAATCATCAAGCTCGTCATGGATATGTTCGAGACGATGCGGAAGGCCAACGGCATCGGGCTTGCGGCGAACCAGGTCGGCAGTCTCCGCCGCGTCATTGTGATTGATATTTCGGACGTGGAGGAATATAAAGACACGAAACCATTGGTGCTCATCAATCCGGAAGTCTTCGAGCAAGAAGGCACGTGGGTGATCGAGGAGGGATGCCTCAGCATTCCCGACGTCCGGGACGAAGTGGAGCGTGCCGAGCGAATCACAGTGCGATTCAAAGATATGAATTTCGAGGAAGTCACGCTTGAGGTTTCCGGGCTGCTCGGTCGCGTCATCCTCCACGAAATCGATCACATCAATGGTATCCTTTTCCTCGATCATCTTTCTCCCAAGATGCGGAAAGCACACAATGAAGAGCTCAAGAAGATTCGGCGCAGCGAGATGGAAGTTTCATACCCTGTGGTCACGTCGGTGACCGTCGAAGTCTAATTCCCCGGCACACCAGCCACGCATATACGATAACAGCCGATGCGGATCGTGTTTATGGGAACCCCGGAATTTGCAATCCCCAGTCTCAACATTCTCGTTGAGAACCGGTACCAGATTGCTGCTGTCGTCACAGTGCCGGATAAGCCGGCGGGACGCGGGCAAGTGATGACGCCATCGCCCGTGAAGGAGTTTGCGCTTGCACATCGGCTTGCGGTTCTCCAGCCGGAACAACTGAAAGATCCCGCATTCATCATGCAGCTCCGAACGCTCGCTCCCGATCTGTTCATTGTGGTTGCATTTCGGATTTTACCGTTCGAAGTGTTTATGATCCCTCGGTGCGGCGCGTTCAATCTGCATGCATCGCTTCTCCCCAAGTATCGTGGCGCGGCGCCGATCAATTGGGCGATCATCAACGGGGAAAAAGAAACCGGCGTGACGACATTCTTGTTGCAACAGTCGGTCGATACGGGCGGCGTTATTCTCCAGGCGCGCGTCCCGATCAACGAGGATGAGACGGCGGGTGAGCTGCACGACAGGCTTGCCGAGGTCGGTGCCGAGATCGTTCTTCACACCGTACGATTGATCGAAACGGGAAAGGCATCGCCCAAACCGCAGGATAATTTGCTCGCAATACCCGCGCCGAAGATTTTCAAAGAGCATTGCCGCGTCGATTGGACGAAGAGCGCCGCCGAAGTACACAATTTTATTCGCGGACTTTCACCGCGGCCGGCTGCGTTCACCTGCTACGACGCCACATTCTTGAAACTGTATCGCTCGCGTCGGGCTGTCGCCCACGGGAATGGGAGTCCCGGTGAAATCGTATGTGCAGACACGAAGTTGATCGTGAATACCGGTGATGGTGCAATTGAGATTGTGGAACTTCAGCAGGAGGGAAAACGGCGGCTCCCGGCGGCAGAATTCCTTCGCGGGTATCCTTTACAATTAGGAAAGAAATTTCAGTAGCAAGTGAACATGAATTCCCAACGGCCATTGATTCGAGATATTGCGATCGTGCTTGGCACGAGCATCTTCCTCGCATTCACGTTCAATATCTTCAACAGCAAAAGTATTCCGCTCGTTCGGAAGGAAGTGGAAAAGGTGTCGGTGTCGGACTCGGCGCTCTTCTCATCCTTTCCCCAACGAAAAGATTCGGCGTCGACTGCAGGCAATGAGGGACAAACTCCGGAATCAACAAAGGACGATCATACCGACGTGAAGGTGATCGCGCCGGAACACGATCGCGCACTCAAGAATCCCGATTCCGTGGCTGCCACTGTTGCCGGAGAACGAAAACAAGAAACGAAGAAGGATGTTTTTCGTATTATCACGCTCGATCAATTCAAGCGACTCATGGCGCAGGCGAAACCGGTGATCTTCGATGACCGTGACGCCGAAGGGTACCGGAAAGGACACGTAAAAGGAGCGCGCAATCTCTACGGACTTGAAGCCGATCAGCGCTTCGAACAGCTTGTCACCATCCCGCGCGATACGCTCATCGTACTCTATTGCAATAATCCCGATTGTCACCTCGGAAGGATGGCGGCGGATTTTCTGACCGCCATCGGATTCACAAATCTCTATCTCTACGACGATGGATGGGACGGCTGGGAAAAAGCGAAGATGCCCGTCGATTCGACAACGGTGCAATGGTAGGTTAACGTTATGAAGAGAATCCTCGCACATCCATATGTGGTTCTACTCGTCCGGTGTTTTCTCGGCGTAGTGTTCGTTATCGCGGCAATCGAAAAGATCGCGATCCCGGAAACATTCGCCATCTCAGTTGAAGCATACAAACTCATTCCGACATACGTTATCAATGTTTTCGCGCTTGTCATTCCGTGGGTCGAGCTGGTGTGCGGCCTGTTCCTGATTGCGGGAGTTTTCGTACGGGCAAGCTCCGCTCTTCTTTCAGGGCTTCTCGCGGTTTTTGTCGTTGCACTGATTTCGGCGCTCTTGAGAGAACTCAAAATCGATTGCGGCTGCTTCGGACCTTCACATGCAACGCCGGTGGGGTGGGGAAAGGTGCTTGAAGATGTCGGCCTGTTGGTACTTAGCCTGTACGTGTTCTTTGTTTCCGCTCCGAAAATGACAGAAGATACACAGCCATCGACATCGCTTCCTGGCGAAGCACGTGTGGTCGATCAGTGAATTTCTGTAGCCGTTGCTTTCTCTCCGAAAAAATTTTATATTGCACGCATTACAAAGCGGTACCGTCACAGTTTTATCACAGATTCAACATTGAATTTTGGATTTTGTACTCTGGGTTTGCCGAAGCATGCACGTCTTCGGCATCGTTGTGTGGCTTGGGGGCTTGATGTTTCAGAGCGCGGTTGCTGCGCCCATCATCCAGTTTGAAGGCGAGCTTGCTAAAGCCGCGATGCGCAAAGTACACAAGCGCTTTGTGGCGTTCGTGTGGATGAGCGCGTGGACAATGCTGATTACGGGCGTTCTCCTGATGCTGTTGAACCCGCGATTCGTGTGGTTCCGGTATCAAGACCGGTGGTCGGTTCTCCTCGCGTCGAAACAGCTCATATTTGTGCTGATGATGTTCTATGCATTCGGCTATGCGCGGATGTTGAAGTATCTGGAAACGCCTTCATCGAATGGCGGCTTCAATGAAAAAGCGGAACTGTACCGCCGCCGTCTCGATCAATTTCGGAAGATCAGTATTGTCTTAGGAATCGCTGCGCTGCTCCTGGCCGCTGCGATGCAAGTCTATGGCTAAAGTTATCACAATCGCAAATCAAAAAGGCGGTGTCGGAAAAACAACCACCGCCATCAATCTGGCGGCGGGCATCGCCGTAGCAGAATTCCCGACACTCCTGATCGATACCGACCCGCAGGCAAACACGACGAGCGGGCTTGGCGTCGATCATCGAACAACGGGAAAGAGCGTCTATGATGCGCTCATCAATGAGGTCGATCCTCACGAAGTGATCGTCAAGACCGAAATGCCGTTCCTCTCTCTCCTTCCTTCACATATTAATCTTGTCGGGGCGGAAGTGGAGTTGGTGGACATACCGCATCGCGAGCGTATCATGCAAGAGGTGATCGAAAAAGTGCGCGGTGAGTATGAATACATCTTCGTCGATTGCCCACCCTCGCTCGGACTCCTCACACTGAACAGTCTCGTTGCGTCGGACTCTGTTTTGATTCCCGTTCAATGCGAATATTATGCGCTCGAAGGGTTGGGCCAGCTCCTGAATACGATCAACATCGTGAAGAAAAATTTGAACCCGATGCTTGAGATCGAAGGCGTGCTCATGACGATGTACGATAGCCGGCTGCGGCTCTCGAATCAAATCGTCGATGAAGTGCGGAAGTATTTTGGTTCAAAAGTATATTCCACCATTATCTCGCGCAATGTGAGACTCAGCGAGGCGCCAAGTTACGGGAAGCCGGTTCTTCTCTACGAGGCGATCTCGTCAGGTGCGCGTAATTACATGGAACTCGCACAAGAGTTCATCAGACGTCAACAACCAGAGACCGCGCCGATTCCGGTGACGGCTCATGTATCGTAGGAGAATATGTCCAAAGTGAAAGGCGGATTAGGGAAGGGATTGTCGGCGCTCATTCGTCCTGTCGCCGAGCAGGAGATACAATCATCACAGGCACGAGTTTCGTCACAGCCAGGATCGGTGCCGGCCGCGGATTCAGTAATGCACATTGAAATTGCGAAGATCCGGCCAAATCCGTTCCAGCCGCGCGCCGACTTCGACCAGCAGGCACTCGATGAGCTGAAGGAGTCCATCCGGCAGAAAGGAATTATCCAGGCGGTGACGGTACGCCGCGCCGGCGATGGAATGTACGATCTGATCTCCGGAGAGCGCCGGATACGCGCATCACAGGAACTCGGACTCACCGCGATCCCTGCGTACATTCTGGATGTCCGGACAGAGTCTGAAATGTTGGAGCTTGCATTGATCGAGAACCTCCAGCGTGAGCATCTCAACTCCATCGAAATTGCAATTTCGTACCAGCGTCTTATGCACGATGTTGGATTGAGCGCCGAAGATATTGCGCAGAAAGTCAGCAAGGATCGGACGACGGTTGTTAATTTCCTTCGCCTCCTTAAGCTGCCCACGACGATACAAGACGCGCTTCGTAAAGGTCGGTTGACGATGGGACATGCCCGCGCACTCGTCGGTATTCCCGACGACCGCGTACAGCTCAAGTTGTTCGAGCAGATCGTGAAAAAGGATTTGAACGTCCGGCAGGTTGAAAAGCTTGTGCGGGATGTCGGAAAAAAAGCACACAAGAAAATTTCTCCCAGGCCGCGCACTGCCGGCAGCGCCATCGACGACCTCGCACAGCGGATGCAGCAAATTCTTGCAACGAGAGTAAAAGTCAACGTACACGACGGCGACAAAGGGGAGATCATGATCGAGTTCTATTCGACGGACGATCTGGGCCGCCTGTTCGATCTTATCTCATCCATCGAACGCTAAATTTTCTCAGCCATGCCCGCATCCACCGTCCTCACGAAGCAAGCACCCGCGCCAATCGGCCCCTACAGTCAGGGGATCATTGCCAAAGGTTCGTTCCTGTTTACGGCGGGTCAAGTTGCCATCGATCCGCAATCCGGACAGGTCGTGCAGGGCGACATCAAAGTCCAGACACGCCAAGTGATGCAAAACCTCAAAGCGATATTCGAGGAAGCAGGGACGTCGCTTGGCAGTGTGGTGAAAACGACGGTCTTCCTGAAAGACATAAATGAATTTGCCGCGATGAACGAAGTCTACGGCGAATTCTTTTCCCAGAATCCTCCTGCGCGCTCGACAGTGGAAGTTGCACGTCTTCCGAAAGATGTGAAAGTAGAAATCGAAGCGATTGCAGTCGTCGACGATAAGTAGATGAGACGTGTTCCGCACTGGTCGTTCGTTGTCGGTTCCTTGTTTCTCGTAAGCCTTCCCTGCCTCTCTCAATCGGATTCCGTTCACACCGCACTCGATACGACGATCACGGCTCCTCTGCCTTCATCTGATTCACTCAGGCTCGCTGCAACAACGCAGCTTGCACTCAGCGACACACTTCACTACAGACCTGCGAAAAAACCGTGGGTTGCCGTGGGGCTTTCCGCCGCCGTTCCAGGCCTGGGTCAAATCTACAACGAAAACTATTGGAAGACGCCGATCATCATCGGGTTGGGAGGATACTGGATTTCAGAATGGATCAAGCTCAACAATAACTACAAGGACTTCCGCGATCAATACACCGGCAGTATTGCACCGATGACGCCGAATGGTAACGACACGTATCGCAACCTTCGTGACTTTTATCGGGATGAACGCGACAAGTTCGCGTGGTATCTCGGTGCGCTCTATTTTTTGAACCTCGTGGATGCGTACGTCGGTGCGAGCTTATTTGATTTCGATGTGGGCTCCGATCTCGGATTGGATGGAAGAATGGCACGGAAGGCAACGGCCACAATTCGACTGCGCCTGTAAACGAAATCCGTGGCGTCAGTGGTGCTGGATCAATTCCCGCATCAGTGCAATCATCGCAGCCTCGGCGATGAGCGGAGAAAGATGTACGCGCTTGATGTCAGCTGACGAGCGGATAACCACGTGTCGCACTTGTTTCCCGTTGCCGGCAAGAATCTTGTGGTTGTCGGTGAGCATTGTTCCATTCTCGAAGCCGAGATGGATGAAATCGTCGAAGGGAGCGATGAAGCAGAAATAGTGACTCCGCTTTTCGGTATGAATCCGGTAGCCAATGAGTTTCCATCCCGGATAGACAGCTTCGGAGATCTCCGGCATTGTTCGCCGGATAAGAGTCCGCAGCGACGTCGCGAGTTGCCTGATGTTCACCGGGTACTTCCGCAAGAACTGATCGACAGTAGGCGCCTTCTTCGCCGGAGAGCGTTTCACCTTTTTTGCGGGAGAGCGGCTCACCCGTTTTCTTTTCTTGAAAAAAGATTCAAGAGCACGTATTGATTTTTCAGATAGATGGTGAGCAAAATAGGAATGATTGGGGGAAAAGTCAAGAGCAATACCGATCAAAGATAATACCGCACAATCGGCCGGGCAATGAAAAGCATTTTATCTTCTTCTGTGAGCGAGAGAGTACAGTCATGTTTTTATTCGGAACTCATCCCCCGGCCCCTTCTCCCCGTCAAAGTAGGCGGGATCTTCGACTTAAAAAGAGAAGGGGAGCGTTGGCGTCCCTCTCTTCTTAAGAGAGGCTTGTCCCGCTATGCTCTTAAGCGGGAGACTATAGGGTGAGTTCCCGTCTGGTAAGACAGAAATCCTTTTCTGTCCTGCGTGGACAGGACAGAGTCCTGTCCTACCGCCTTTGGCTCAAATATAATACCGCACAATCGGCCGCGCCTTCGACCAACGTTTCTCTTCCACAAATCCTGCCTTCTTGAAGGAAGACAAAATCCCCGTCCACGCAAACGCTGCCGGCATGTTCGATGAATAGGGAATGATCGGATACGCTTCCAAAATCTTCACGCCATTCTTCTTACAGTGCGAGACAACGCCTTTCAGCATCTCGACCGATAATCCTTGCCGGCGAAACTCTTTGGCGATGAAGAAGCAGGGAATCGACCAGACCGGGTTATCGTCGATGCGCTTGAGGACGCGGGCGTTCTCGAGCTTCACATACTTTTCGCGCGGAGCAACAGCGCACCATCCAACCGGCGTCCCGTTCTGGTACGCGATAATTCCAATCTGCTCACCCTTTGCGACCAGAGCTTTCATGGCACGCTTGTTCTTCTCGCCTTTTTGCCGCTCGAAGTTGGCGCGGGCAAGCCGCCACGACATGCACCAGCACCCTCCACACGCGCCACGCTCGCCGAAGAGTCGTTCGAAATCTTTCCAGCGTTCTTTGGTGAAAGGGTGGAACGTGAGTTTTCCAGACACGGCAGTCATTTCTTTAAATATTATTAGCCGTCGGTTTGAATCGATTCCATCTCTTCGTTCACACGCGCCCATGAGAAGTACGAATCTTTCAACGTTGACTGGATTTCTTTGTATTCGTGCGATATCTTCTTGGCTTCCTCACCGTTCTTGTAGAAATCCGAATTCGCAATCATCGCCTCGATTTCGGTTTTTCGTTTTTCCATCCGCTCGATCTCCTTCTCAATCTTCTCAAGCTTCTGCTTGAAGGGCTTGAGCTTTACAGAAAGACGCTGTCGTTGCTCGGCTTCGAGACGTTTTTTTTCTTTCTCGGAAAGAGGAGCAGGGGAGCTGATTCGAGATGCCGGATGCGGGATACGAGTTACTTCTTTAGCTGTTTGGCGCCCGGTTTTCTTTTTTGTTATGTAATCGGAGACGTTGCCGAGATAGGTGCGAACTCCTGCCGGACTGATTTCCAACACTTTTGTCACGAGCGGATCGAGGAATGCACGGTCATGTGAGACGATGACATACGTTCCTTCATACTCCCGAAGCGCATCCTGCAACACTTTCTTCGAGCGCATGTCGAGGTGGTTGGTTGGCTCGTCCATAATGAGGAAATTCGCCGGCAGCAGCAGCATCTTCGCGAGCGCGAGCCGGCTCTTTTCACCGCCGGAGAGAACAGAAACTTTCTTAAACACGTCATCGCCGTGGAAGAGGAACGAGCCGAGAATAGTTCGAAGTTTCGTGCGAATGTCTCCGGTTGCAACCTCGTCAACAATCTGTAATGCCTCCTTTGACATGTCGAGTTCTTCAGCCTGATGTTGAGCAAAGTAGGAGAGGATAACATTGTAGCCGACGATTTTCTCACCGCTCTCGAATCGTTCGGCGCCGGCAATGATTCTGGAAAATGTCGATTTCCCTGCACCATTGACGCCAACGACAGCAATCCGGTCGCCGCGCTCGATGGTATAACTCAATCGCTCAAAGATTCTTTTCTCGCCGTAGCTTTTGGAAAGATTCTTCAATTCCATCACGACCGCGCCGCTCGGTTGAGGCTGCGGGAAATGGAAATGGATTTCTTCTTCCGTGCCTTCAACCTCTACAAGCTCGATTTTCTCAAGCTGCTTGATGCGGCTTTGTACCTGTCGCGCCTTGGTTGCTTTATACCGGAAGCGATCGATGAATTCCCGCGTGTGCCTCAATTGCTTCTGCTGATTCTTGAACGCATTGAGCTGCTGTTCTCGCCGGACTTCCTTTTCTATTTCATAAAAGGAATAGTTGCCGGCATACACATCGAGCTTTGCCATGCCGAGTGCAAGTGTCTTTGTCGTGAGGCTGTCGAGAAATGTGCGGTCGTGAGAGACGAGAATGATTGCGCCGTTGTACCGTTGGAGGTACTCTTCCAGCCATTGAAGCGATTCGAGATCAAGATGGTTCGTCGGCTCATCGAGGAGAAGAACCGATGGCTCCTTCAGCAGAAGTTTCGCAAGCGCAATACGCATTTGCCAGCCGCCGGAGAATTCTTCCGTCTGGCGGTTGAAGTCGACAACGGAAAAGCCAAGCCCCATCAGCACGCGCTCGATTTTGGATTTCATGCGGAAGGCATCGAGGTCTTCGAGCTTGTGGTGAAGCTCGCCGAAGACCTCAAGCGTCTCGCTGTATTCTTCGTTTTCCGGGTCAAGTGAGACAAGGCGTCCCTGTGCTTCTTCCAATTCATGTCGAACTTCCATCACGCTCTCGAATGCCGTCTCGACTTCTTTGTAGAGAGTCAATCCGCTGGCAATGACGCCATCCTGCGGCAAATATCCTACGGTGACGTAATGCGCTTTATTGACGCTGCCACTTTCCGCATGATTGATGCCGGCAATGATCTTCAATAACGTGGATTTTCCCGTGCCATTTGAACCGACAAGACCGATGCGGTCGTGCGGTCCGATGGTGAGCGAGACCTCGTCGAAAAGGACACGCCCGCCGAACTGCATGGATATGTGGTCAAGAGAGAGCAATACAGTATAGAGAGTATATCAGAAAAGAATGAGAGAATATACGAAAATGGGGCGAGAGAAGGAATCACTTCTGTGAGGCACGCATGATCCTGTCCATAAGAGCAAGGCCGAGTCCGGTATCCGGGACAACCTGGCAATAGATTCGTTGAACATGAGCCTCGTCGCACTGGCGAAAGAAGAGGAAGAGTGAGTGTGCGTAGTCGCTGAGGTTGCGGCACACGCGCACGAGCTTCAATGTGTGTCGTGAGACTGGTTGCGCAAGTCCGATATAGGCTGATGCCGTAGCAGGAGGGATCTCTTCCGGCGATGAGACAATGGCAACGCGCGCCTTCGGCGCGTAATGGCGGTACTTCAAGCCGGGACTTTTTGCAGCGCGAACACCGTGTCGGAGGTGATCTGCAACTCGCGTTGCCGGAATTATTTTGCGAAGTTGTTCGAGCGTGACCGCACCCGCACGGAGAATGATGGGTATGCTTCCGGTGCAGTCAACAACCGTCGATTCCAATCCCACTTCTGTTTGATCGTCCTTGAGGATGCACGCGATCCTTCCATCCAAATCGTGTTTCACCGCTTGCCATGTTGTTGGGCTTGGTCTGCCTGAGCGGTTTGCCGAGGGTGCAACGACCGGTGTGCCGCACTCATGAAGAAACTTTTGCGTCACAGTATGGCCGGGCATGCGGATGCCAACAGTGAACAAGCCGGCGGTAATAAGAGGTGATACGTTCTCACGTTTCGGGAGAATAATCGTGAGAGGCCCAGGAAAAAAAGTCGCAATGAATTTCTCGGCGGTGGCGGGGATTCTCTTTGCAAGTCGTTCGATCTCAGACGTGCTCGTGATGTGCACGATCAGTGGATTATCGGATGGACGCCCTTTTGCAATGAATATTTTTCTGACTGCTTTCTCGTTGAAGGCATCGGCGCCAAGTCCATAGACGGTCTCAGTCGGAAAAGCGGCAAGTGACCCGTTGCGAATGAACGCAGCAGCAATTCGTGAGGAGGTTGTTATTCGAGTAATCATTGTGTGATGACTCGAATATACGAAAATCGATGTCGATACGGAAAAATAACGAGGCAATTGAAATTTTGAAATGGTAGCGGGTACGCAGAGTCACAGCCGAACGGCCTCAAAAATCATATCCGACTCCAGCCGAGATGTACGTCTGATGAAATGTATTGTTAGTGTTCCAGAAATAGGATTGCGATGGAGACTTGCCGAAGAGATGGCTATCGAGAATGCCTGCCGAAATAATGACGCCGTCAGTTGCAGTCCATTGGATCCCTGCCGTCAAAAAATCCTGGTCTGTATATGCGCCGGTACTTTTACTGGGATCGTATTGCGTGAAGAATCCAAGCCGAAGAGAAAATGTGGGGGAGAGTTCGTAAGCCGTTCCCATATGCACGTTGAACCTGTCTTGGAAGTAGTCGCCAATCAGCGACCACTTTTGATACTCCACGCTTGCCAGTATTCCGATGTTTGCGCTCAGATCCCATTTTGCGCCGACTTCAGCTATCCACGGAAAGGTAGCCCGATACGGGAACGATGCATCTACTCTATAGTAATTCCCGCGAGTGGAATCGGACTGGAGCAGGTTCAGCCCATCGTACCTGAGAGAATAATCAATCGTCAAAGAATATTTGAACGTTGCGCCAAGCGAGATAACCGGGAGGGGCTGTACAAGAACTCCAAGATTGAAGAAGATTCCGGTGCCGCTGCCGGTTCCTGAAACTTGTCCGAGACTTTCATGAGTGCGAATGTAATTCACTCCCGCAGTCATACCGAGTGAAAGATGGTCGGAAGGAAAAAAGCCCAATGAGCCGTAAAATGCGTGCACATTCGTTGCCTCCTCGAAATCGATAAACTGACCGGTTCCATCGGGGAATTGTTCTGTCGTGACCGGGATGGTGGAGGAGAAACGTTCATTGTAGGTGTTCGCGTATCCTCCTTCCAGAGAAAGAGTGCCGATCAACGTTCCGATCGAAATGTAGGCGGGAATGAAAAACTGTCCATCGTAATCGAGATCGAGTATCCACGTTGTACTGAACTTCTTGCCGGCCTCGATGTACACGGAAGGTCCTTGCAGGCGAAGTGTCGCAGGATTGGCAAACGGTGCACCGGGAAGCCCGGCATCGGCAACGCCCGTTCCGCCGGCCGACCACGCACTGATTCCGATCCTGCTGAATGGTGTGGCTCGGGTAATCGGATATGGATCGGATACACTCTGTGTCGATTGGCCTGAACACATTGAGTGAGCCGTTAGGAACAGGAGCACACTTGTGCATACGAAGCCGCGGCGGTAACGATCGATGATACTCGCCGGCTGCGATCTTGCTTCCGATTCAGTCATTCGGACGTTTTACACGATGTGCTTCCGAAGCTCGCGTTTCAGCTTGTGAATCTGATCCCTGACCTCGCGCAACTTTGCGCTGTCATGACTCTGCATCGCCGCGTCGCGCTGTACCTTCAATTGCCGGATCTGCTGCTTCACCGTGCTCTTGTTGAAATCGCCCACCACATGGTGATGGGTGTGTGCTTCGATCCCCAATGCGGTGCAGAGCGCAGGCAGCAGCTTCTCCTTGTGCATCGTGCTGAAACCCTTGACAGCGTCATGCTCAACTCCTTCGGCAATCGTCCGAAGGTCGGCCACCGTCATGATGTTGAGCTGTTCGTACGTGTACGACATGATCCATCCTCCTGTTTGTGGTACGTTATTGACGAATAGCCTCTCGTCGCAATGTAGCGAGCGGGAACGAAAGTATCAACTCCGGGCAACCACAGTCAGGTTGAGTTGTTTGGCGGCGGTTTGTCCCGATACGTTTTTTATCGGGATCAGTTTGCCTGACCCGACAATTCTTGTCGGGGAGCCGCTGGTTAGGCGGCTGCTAAAACTTCCAAACCTTGTTGTATGCTTCTCTTGCCAAATATTTTGTTCGATCTTCAATTTCTTTCTTTCCCCATTTTTTGGCTGAACGTATTTTCGGGTCAAGCCAGACTTTCGATTCGATGAGAATTGGCTTCTTATCGTCGAAGCCCTTGTTTGCAAGTTGCGAGTTGAGTTGATGATCGACTAAGAGAAGATTACCGATTTGACCGATGGTTGTGTTAGGGATGCCTGCTTTGCCTTTGTGAGGTTTCTCAGGTGAAACATGTTCAATGGTCATTTGTGAAAAATCCACGGGGACACCAGATTGGTCGAAATGTCGGTAGAATTTACTAAGGACATATAGGACAAGGATCTTGTCCTTCGAGAATTCCTTAGAATATAATTTCTGCACGAAGTTAGCCTCAAACTCCTGGTAGGACGGCTTCTTGTCGCGGAGTTTTCTGATGAGATCGCTTATAATCTTAACTTTGGATTGGAGCGACTTCGCACTTGAAAGTTGGCGGGCGTGCATGGCGTACATAAAAGAGATCCCACCAGATGATCGCTGTGAAGTGATGGCAGTAAACATAAAGTGGAAATTCTCAACGGCTTGAAGGAGGAGATCAACGTGTTTCTTTTTGATGGCGCTGTCTCGATAATCCCTCATAACCGCGAGAATCATGGGAAGATCCTGCTTTACTCGGAATTCATTTAAGGCCTTCAAAGAGTTACTGATTGATAATTCCTGCTTGGACCATATTGCAAATGAAGGTTCGTAGATCTCCCTATATGTTCGAGAGTCTTTGATTAGCTCGTCCAGAAATTGGCGCGCGTTTGAAAGCTTGATAACTCTTCTCAACGATTTGAAAAGTTTCTTGACCGTGATATACTCGTGTTTGGACAGCCAATAGTGATGGAGGAAACTGTCAAGAGAGATATTGTCATTCTCCTCGATGACGTCGACGATTTTGTTCCACTTGTCTTTCGCGAGGTCTACATTCTGATTTTTTGGTCTTAAGAGACGCGTTACGTGGTTTTTTACGAGATCTGCGAGACGGAGATCCTTGCCTCGGGTATTTAGGGTTTCGAAAACAAAATACGCATCATCTTCCTGATCAAGCTCGATGAAAATAAGTTTAAGGTTCAGAATTCGGTCGCGTATCTGCTCAATCAATTTTTGAAGCTTTTTGCGTTTCGATTTTGGTGGATGTCCCGCCCTTGCACCTGCGGCCTGTAATTTTTCACGGATACCGTAGGTAATAAGATCAAATGCCGCCTTCAAATAATCTTCTTCTTTACCATGAGAAGGTTCTGCTTCAGGTTTTCCGAATTTTTGAATGTATTCTTGAAGATATGGATATGAGGTCTCTGTCTGCAAGACAAATTGATTTTTGTTTCCAATGTCTGGTTTTTCTACAAGCCTATGAACCCCCTTTGCAAGATCGGAGAATCCCATTTCGAAGAGGGCATTTCGAAGAGCGCAAAGGATCATTGTAATGGTGGTGAGTCTCTGTTGACCATCTACGATACCAAGTTTGCTATCCCTAGTTCGAAAGACGACGATGGACCCAATAAAATGCTCTTCGTTGCTGTCAACTACTGAATCATTCCAGAACTCTTCTACGTTCTCCCGTTCCCAGAGGTAAGGTCGCTGAAATCTCGGAATAATAAAGTATCCGCTTTCAAGCGTTGTTTTGACGTCCTTGTCGATGCAGATGATTTTCATGGAGTATGTGAGAATGTGTAGTTGATGAATGGAGCAGCAGCCTAACGGACCGCGCATCAGCCGTAGCGCCAACGATCACACTTGCGCCGTCGGCTGCATGTGGGGTTAAGCGGCGACAGTGTCAACGGCCTGAACTGGCACTAGCCGCCGACCCCTAAATGAACCAAGATGTACAAGATGATCACGAATGATGTAAACATGGCCACCCAGACAAATACGTAGGCAATTCGAATTCTCCGGTGGAGATAGTTATCAAGCAATAGCTCTTTGACTTCATCAAGATCAAGGTTTTGTTTCAGACCAAGCCGAGTAATCAGGTCTCGCCATTCGTTACATTTCAGCGCGCCATACCTTTCCATTCTTCCTGCGATATATGCCAGCGACAGGTACAACCCAAATACAAGTGCGAGCAAGGATACACCGAGAGGGTCGAGGCGCATGACTACGGCGCTAAGCTGTTGCTTCAACACCAGTGCACCTAGAAGAATATATGGACCAACCCAGACCGTAAAAGCAGCTCTCAGCCTTGTCGTTATCATGTTTGTCGATAGAACTTCGATCTCTTTTGAGAGATGCTTGATCAGTTCTGCCCTCAGCGGCAACGAGTCTGGCGTTAACTCCATATCAATTCTCTTGTGGTGTCTGTCAGCTCAAGACATCAGGACGGCAACCGTCACCTAGCTAGTAATTATACTGCAACTGCCACATAGCAAGTCGCTTTGCATTGGCTTATAGCAAGCTTCTTCTACGGATCGGGATTACGTCTCTTGGAATGTGTACTGTTGCGTGTCAATAACCTCGACCTCGATTCCTTCCAAACAACCGTTCGCGATTGCAGTTTACAAAAAAACGCGTGACGATCTTGCCTCAAACACTTGAGGCTACATTACAGAATTACATGGAGAAAAGCAAACGTATCAGTACCGGGAAGGAATATATCGGGTAACGGTGGGCTTCACTGCCGCATCAACTTCTTATACTTTATCTTGTGTCTCTCTTACCCTCTCCCTGTCACTGCGTGACATCCCTCTCCCAGTGGGAGAGGGATCATAGGGTGAGGGTCGACGAAGTGCCACGCACTTTTCTTAGGTGCGTGGCACATTCTCGCCTAAGCCCGCATCAACTTCTTATACTTAATCCTGTGCGGCCTGTCCGCTTCGATGCCGAGTTTTTTCTTGCGGTACTCCTCGAACTCTGAGTAATTGCCATCGTACCATTCCACAGTGCTGTCTCCCTCGAAGGCGAGGATGTGTGTCGCGACGCGGTCGAGGAACCACCGGTCGTGCGAGATGATAACGGCGCATCCGGCAAAGTTCAGCAGCGCTTCTTCGAGAGCACGGAGGGTGTTCACATCGAGGTCGTTCGTCGGCTCATCGAGAAGGAGGACGTTTGCTCCTTCTTTTAACACCTTGGCAAGGTGAACGCGGTTGCGCTCGCCGCCCGATAGAGCGTCCGTCGGTTTTTGTTGATCGGTGCCGCTGAAGTTGAAGCGTGCCACGTACGCACGCGAGTTCATTTCGCGATTGCCGAGCTTGATTAAATCCTCGCCG
This sequence comes from Ignavibacteria bacterium, assembly GCA_016178595.1. Taxonomy (GTDB): domain Bacteria; phylum Bacteroidota; class Ignavibacteria; order UBA10030; family SZUA-254; genus JACOSY01. Next base: position 8,986 of record JACOSY010000007.1, on the reverse strand, counting down.
CCGGAGATTTCCTGCCATATCGTTTTGTTGGGATCGAGCGGACGGCTTTGATCGACGTACGCGAACTTCACCGTCTCACCGATCTTGAACGTACCGGCATCGGGTTTCTCCTGACCGGTGATCATGCGGAAGAGCGTCGTCTTGCCCGCGCCATTCGGGCCGATAATACCGATGATGCCGCCGGGAGGAAGGCTGAAGTTAAGATCGTCGTAGAGCAGTATGTCGCCATAAGCTTTTGCGACATGTTCCGATCGAATAACCACGTCGCCAAGCCGTGGACCGGGTGGGATGAAGATTTCCAATTCCTCGTTGCGATTCTCCTGTTCGTCGTCAAGCATCTTTTCGTAGGCAGCGATACGCGCCTTGCTCTTCGCATGGCGACCTTTGGGATTCATGCGGATCCACTCAAGCTCCTGTTCAAGCGCTTTCTTGCGTTTCGATTCCTGTTTCTCTTCGATGGAGAGCCGCGCCTGTTTTTGTTCCAGCCATGACGAATAATTTCCTTCGAATGGAATTCCTTCGCCTCGATCAAGCTCCAAGATCCATCCTGCAACATTATCGAGGAAGTAACGATCATGCGTGACGGCAATAACCGTTCCTTTGTACTGCGCAAGGTGTTGCTCGAGCCAGGCGACGGATTCGGCGTCGAGGTGATTTGTCGGTTCATCGAGTAACAGGACGTCGGGCTCCTGGAGAAGCAAGCGGCAGAGAGCCACGCGGCGACGCTCGCCGCCGGAGATGATGTTCACTGAAGTGTCGCCGGATGGGCAGCGAAGCGCGTCCATCGCTTGTTCGAGCTTGCTGTCAATGTCCCAGGCATTCAGGTGATCGATCTTTTCTTGCAGTTTTGCCTGCTGCTCGATGAGCTTGTCGTAGTCGGCATCAGGCTCGGAGAATTTCGCGCTGATGGTTTCATATTCCTTTAAGAGCCTCACTGTTTCTTGTGCGCCTTCTTCCACCACTTCCTTCACAGTCTTGGTGGAATCGAGTTCGGGTTCCTGCGGCAAGTAGCCGAAGGTGATTCCCTTCTGCGATTGAACCTGCCCGATGTAGTCTTTGTCGATGCCGGCGATGATGCGGAGGAGACTGCTCTTGCCTGCGCCGTTCAAACCGAGTACGCCGATCTTCGCACCGTAGAAGAAGGAGAGATAAATGTCTTTCAGAACTTGACGGTTGGGCTTGTAGACTTTGCCAACGCCGATCATCGAGAAAATAATTTTGTTGTCTGCCATGAGTAGTAAATTGTAAGTTGTTGTGAATCGGAGATGATGAAGAAACTATATGAAAATACCGGAGGAAAGAGAAGAGAGACAGATGACTCTTTCGGTTTGTGCCTCTCGCCGTGTCGACGAGAGTACTCCAAGGAGATGCTATTGATTAGCGGTTTGGAGTCCCTTCATTCCAGGAGGAGAGAAGGTTACCTCCCTATCGTAAATCCAGCTGAATTTTTGCCTGCCATCAAATGTAACTCGTTCGGCAAGTCGCTTGTACCGGTCTGCCAAACCGCAGAGGTAGTCCTGTGCTTTGGCTGCGGCGTCGGAGAGGCCGCTCAAGGTCTCGACCTCCCACTGCTTGACCAGGTCTTCGATGATCTCAGCGTAGTCCCGGACAGTATAAACCCCGATCGCCTGAGCAACTGCTGAAAATCTCGTGAACAAGTTCATATCCCGACCGTCAGTCATAAGGATTGCCGGCATGGCGATCTTTCGTCGCATCATCGTCGCGAAAGCATTGATGGCTCCAGCCGGGTCGTCCTGGAAGATCTTGTGCATGAACAGTTTATATGCTTTCTCGTGTCTCGCTTCGTCTCCAGCAATCAAACCACAAATTTGATGGAGTTTATCTTCCCCGGCCCTTTGTGCAAGGCGCGCGACGTTCCGGTGGGAGATTTTGGTTGCCCGTTCCTGAAAGGACGTATAAACAAAACCGAGGTACGGGTCGTTTTCAGTCCGCGGATCAAAACCATTTTTGATAAGGTGGTGAATCGTTACTTCGACCGAACGCATATCAACCCTTCCGGAGAGATAGAGGTAGCGGTTGAGCAAATCGCCGTGACGATTCTCTTCTGCCGTCCATCCTCGGCTCCACTGCGCCCAGGGCGATTCACTCGCCCCGGTGGGGTCTGTCAAGCCGTGAAGACGATTAAGGAATGTTTGGTACGTGGGCAATGCTTCTTCGGTGACCATGTCGCCGACGAGCACGACGAGGAGGTCGTCCGGGAGAGATTGTGACCGCTCACGGAATTCAGTAAGGTCTTCAACCCACGTCTCTGACGAAAGCGACGGAAGAAAATCCGATGGCTGCCAGCTTTCTTCAACAGATTTGAGGAGCGTAGGAATCTGCTCGCCGACAAATCCCTCCATACCTTTTATGACTTCAAACCGTTCTGAAAGTATCTTTGATGCGTCAGGTGTGACCATCGCTATTGAATCCTATGAAATGGAGGTAATATTGAACACCATAAGATACAACATATTCCCTTTTTGTCCAAAAATATTTGTTCACACGAACGAAAAGCTCCGGTTTGGTCAAAGGCGGAGACTTATTCTACAGTGACGACTCTGCATACCACTGCTTCAGTGTAACTGCAGCGGGTTTGTTGCGTGGGGTGTAGTTGGTCAATTCGTTTAGAGAAGCGACACTTTCCCAGTTCCACCAAAACATCCCGGCACACCAGGGCTCGCCGCCAAACGACTGGATGATCACGTTGTAATAGAATTCCTGCGCATTCAGATCCGGCAGAGCATCAACGGCAGATCCGATCGAATAATCCCACGGTGTCGCAAGGGCTCCTGTAACCGATTGGATTCCGACCTCGGTGAAAAGAATCGGCTTGCCGAATCGAGCCGATGCGGTCCCTAATTCCTCCGCCGGCAAGCGAAGTTTGTAGAGTGCAAGGATCAGAGAGGGTTGTGGATCGTCTTTTCTATTTGTCAGAGGGTAATACGCATCGATACCGATGTAATCGAGGTCGTTCCAGAATTCAACTTGTTCGTACTCGGGCCACGTGATGTTGAACGCGTAGTTGCCGCTCCAATTGGCGGCGTAGACGAGCTTACCCTTATACTGCTGTCGGATCGCTGCGATCAATGACCGCCATTGTGGTGTATACTGATGTTGTGTTGCGCGAATGAATTCCGTTCCAATACACAACATCTCGATGTTCAACTCGGCAGCGAGATGAGCGTACTTCATCATCACCTGAGTGTAAGAAGCAAACCAGGCAATGCCGGGAAGGATGTTCGCGCGCCATTCTCCCGTGTAAAGATCGACGTGCGGCTTGAGCATGACCTTCATATTGAGAGACCGTGCCTGCCGAACTCCTTGTCGAATATCATCCTCCGTTGATGTCGTTGACCACGGTTCGTCGTTCAGCGGATTCGTGCCGGAAGTATTCGGAGCGATGTCGCTTGAGGCTGTTGTGCTCTGGTATTCGAATACGGTGAGCGCGATCCAGGCACTATTTGTCTGCGTCCGGAGTTCGCCGAGTGCGTTCCGCTGACCTCCGAGCGCAAATCCGTTTGATGTGAATGCTGTGTAGGAAAAACCGTTTATCTCCGGACGATGATGTGATACGATTGGACCGACCGCGGATTCCTTGCAGCTCAGAAAGGTAATGGTGAGGCTGCCAAGAATATATGCGGTGTATCGTTGAACGTTCATCGGCAGACGTCGAAAAACATCTTACACGGGAACTTCAATATCATGAATCTTCCGAAGATCGATCGAAAGCTTTCCTTCATCGTCTTTCAGAAATATGTCGGCGAATTTCGAGCCCCATACCACTTCATGATGTTTGTAGGATGATCGGGCATGCACCGTCTGTGAGAAGGTTTCATCCACGCCTGTCAGAAGGATAAGAATTTCTGCATCGGTGGCATCGAAGTGTTCTTTGGTGATGCCGTATAATGGACTTTTCTCATCAATCGGATGGACAATCACCCAATGCAGCGGCATGAACATGACCTGATGACGTTCAAGTGTCAGCGGATAAAATTTTCGGACAATGTTGCCGTCGATCATTTCATTTCTCGTCAGGACGACCGTCGCATTGACTTCGATCAATTCATTCGTCCGCTCGTTCGCAATTCGGAACTCGAATGCCGTCATTCCTCGGTACGGTGCGATCAGTGCATTGCGGCTGAAAATGATTTTTGCACTCGGTCGGGAGAACCGTGCAAACAGCAGCCCGGTAGCAAGTGCAAAGCCAAGCAGGCCAAACAGCGCTTCAATCGTGACAAGAATATTCGCGGCGAGTCCGTTCGGGCTCATTCTGCCGTAGCCGATGGTTGCGAGCGTTTGGACGCTGAAGAAAAAGGCTTCGAGGAAACGCTCTCCAAGCGTCATGGCCGTTGAGCCGTTCAGTGCGCCGGGTCCGCATGACGTGTATCCAATGGCGAACATTACATTCGTGAAAAAATATGCCGCTACGATGAGCGCATTGAATTTCATCCACGACATCGACAGCATCCAATGATACACATTGAGCGAACGGAAGAAGGGAAGTCCCCGCCGCTCGACGTTAAAGCTGCCGTCCTGATTCAGGCAGCCTCCCATAAGTTTGAGGAGGCAGTTAGTAAATTTCATTTTGAATTACTTATTACAGTGAATCTGTTCATCGAGCACATGCGCAACCACAAAAGATTCGCTCACTCATGAGAGCGCTGCGGAACGTCGCGCGGGTTACACCCTTGTTCCGCTTGTTCGCTTCGCGAACGGCGCGGAACATCGGGAAGCACGTCAATGCGTGCCGTCGAAACGTGAGCAAGAACAGCTCACGTTCGCCCGCACTGCCGTACTTCCCGCGCGACGTTTCATTCATGCCCCGCATACATCTTCTCTCCCGCCTCGACGCGAATCGGAAGATGATTCTGTTTGGGAGGAATGGGGCACGTTGCGAAGACCGTGAACACACACGGCCAGTTGTAGGCTTTGTTGAAATCGAGAACGACGTTGCCGTCGGAATCCGGAAGCGTTGCATATAATTGCCTGCCGACTGTGTATGTCTCTTTGCCGCTTGTTTCATCGCTCATCATGATGAAGAACTGATCTTCCGAGCCTTTTTCAATCACGACATCGAGACGGTATTCCTTCCCATCGAGCTTGAAGACAAGTGCGCCAGGGCAGGAATCTTTTTCAACCGTTCCGATCATAGAAGGAATTTCCAATATCTTCGGCGGGCGATACGGCTCGAGCTTCGCTTCGAACCGCCACTTCGGATCGATGGGAAAATATTCCAACCCTTTGAAATTCAACCGCGCCGGATTCTCCTTGTCCTTCACGCGCACGCCCAGCTGATCGCCGCGCTTGATCACGTAGAAACTCACCGTCCCATGGGAAAGAACGGTTGGCTCATCGTCGGCATCTGATTTCAACGGCATCGAGGTAATGAGAGAGTCTTTGTATTTCACTTCAACGCCGGCCTTAGCAACAAATCGGAGCGCGCCGTTTTCCAGCCAGATTGAACCGAGAGATCCCGGTGTTTTGCCGGCGGGAAGAAGAACGGTAGTCGATGAATCGCTGCCCACGGAGTTCTCGCCTTCCTTCAACCACGAGAGTCCGGCGAGTGTGAGCCAGCCGTCGTCGCGCGTGAGCCGTGCGAGGCGCTTCTTCTGCCATTCGTCGATCTCTTTCTTGTATGCGTTAAGATCGGTAACTCCGGATTTCTTCGCACAACCTCCGATGATGCAGGTGAGAATGATCAGAATGCCGATGTACCTTGCAGTTTTCATATCGATTCAGGAAATGGTGAAGTAGTGTGTGCTATTGTGTTGACACCTACACGACGTGAAGCATTTGATAATATATCGCGTTGTTAACACAGAGGCAAATGTTTGTCTCGCTCTGCCACACTCGCTCGCAAAGAGATTACTGTTTCAATTCCAGCGCCTTCGCTTCGACTGCGGCATCCAGCAAATTTACAACGTCCTGTAGAGTAACGTTGCCGTAGTACCACGAGCCGGCCGCAAGCTGCTCTGCACGAACGGCTTTGTAAATATCATAGTAACTTCTCTTCCCGTCAACAAAGTTGTAGACCTCTTCTCGCATGAGAGGATGCAAATCGGTTTTCGCGCGCACCTTGTCGCGGTTCTCGAAGTATGCTTTGACTGATATTGGATTGGATGGAATTTTCTTGCGAACCAAAGAATCTTGCGGCGAGGAAATAATCACGGCATCATTAATTCTTACGTGTGTAGAATCTAAGGTGGAAAGAGTATTCAAAAGGCCTTGCTTCTTCTGCTTCATGAATACAAGAAGGCGATCAAGATAACTATTGAAGTATTGTTTTTCACGGGATGTCCAATCGGCCTGAATCAATGAACGAATTGAATTCAATGCCCGCGTCTCACGCTCGATGCCTTGTTCGATAACGATGCGTGCATCGCAAGACTCGCATACCCCTGATTCGCCTAATGAACGCATCGCCGCCAAAAAATCATTTGCAAGTCTTTTTTCCCCTTGTGCAAATGTTTCCTCTGCAACCGTAGCCAACTTGCTATCGTCGAGAAACGCAAGCACGAACGCCGTCGAGCCCATGATGAAGCAGTTGCGCTTCAATTGTGTTTGATCGATCTGGTATAAGTCGTCGCCTGAGGAATGGATGAACGGATCGTCCCAGTTGATGGTAGCGATTGCCGGCACGCCGATGATTCCTTCCACAAACGTCATGTGGTCGGATGAGTTGAAGTACGGAACGAAGCGAGCATTATAGCCGTCATGTGAGCCGAGTGCAGAGAAGATCGGCCGAGTGAACGGGCGCGGCAGTCCACCCTGTCTGCTTGCCGCGAGGAAGCTGTTGTTCGTGAGGATGACGAAATTGCCGATGCTCTCGAAGATGGCATCGAGGTACGACGTTCGCGAATAGGGAGCGAAGATCAAGTGCTGCACGCGGCTGCCCATGCACTGGTTTGCGCCGACCATATCCTGATGGATGTTCGCCAGAAATTTCTTCGGCTCGTCGGGATGTTCTTTGAAGTATCGGTACTCCGACGAGATTTCATCCGTCCACCAGAAGCGGATGTCACGAAGTGGCCGGGGTATCTTTCCATCCTGCATGAGCTTGTTCAATGTGCGAGCGATTTCCAGAATGCTTGCACAGCCACTCCCGTCATCGTTTGCGGAGCTTTTCTCTTCTTGTAAGTGCGCAGTGATAATGATCTGCTGGTCGTGGTAGGTCGTTCCTTTCATCCATCCTTCGACAAAACCGGTGCGGCCCGGCGTCGTTCCAATCTCAGTATGAACTTTCGCTTTCAAAACAACCCGTCCGCCCCGCATCTTCCTGCCGGTTGCAAAGATATCTTGCATGTCATGCGTCTGCAAAACTTTCTTCAACATCTCACCGCGACGGGGGGAGAGCATAAACGCGAATGCGCCTTTCTTTCCTTCTGGAGGAGTCGAACCGATACGTCCCCAGCAAATCTGATCGGGCACGTCAAGGGGATTGCGATTTTCCGATGTTTGGAAGGAAACGACGCCAACCGCACCGCGCTCGTAACAAGCGTGTTGCACTGCCCAACCCGGCGAACCGTTTGTCAGAACGATTTTTCCTTTCACATCGATGCCGTCGAGCGAATCGGTCTTTGCGTCACCGATCCATGCCAACTCGGTTGCGATATCGGCATCATGACTTCCGTCAGCAAGCATGACCGGATGGTCGGCAATGTCTGCGAGCTTCACTTCAACGGGTTCCATCATCCACAATTCGGCGGAGCGAGCCGTGTAGTTCGGTGCATCCATCGTCTGCTCGATGAAGTGAACGTTCTCCAGTCCCGCGTCTTTCGCAGCTTGCATGACATAGTCGGCGGCTTTGAAAAACCCTTTCATCCCTGAGTCGCGGTGATACCGGCTCAGCACGCGGATATGCTCGAACGCCCGATCGCCTGAGATTTCATTCTCGAGCATCCGGATTTGATCGTCGGTTAAGAACGGAGTTGTTTGGGAGAAGATCGAATGCGTGGAGAGGAAGAGGAGAATGAGAAGACTATGGATGCGCGGCAACGTCTGCACAGCGATTCCTCATAAGAAATGATATATGAAAAACCCTCTCCTCGTATTCGTAATAAATATGAGGAGAGGATTTGTGCAGAATGAATTACTTAATGGCGAGCAGCTCGACTTCAAAAATAAGAACCGCGTTGGGACCGATGAGCGGCGGTGCGCCCCGATCGGCATATGCGATGTCCGGCGGGATGAACAACTGCCACTTCGAGCCGACAGACATCAGCTGCAATGCTTCAGTCCATCCTTTGATAACACCGTTAACAGGAAACTCTGCCGGTTGACCGCGCTTGATGGAACTATCGAACTCAGTTCCATCGATGAGAGTGCCGCGATAATGGACGCTCACGGTCTGAGTGGCCGTGGGTTTCGGACCGCTTCCTGCCTTCAAGATCTTGTATTGCAAGCCGCTCTCAGTAGTCTTCACACCGTCTTTCGTCTTGTTCGCAGCGAGGAAGGCGTCGCCTTCTTTTTTATTCTTCTCTCCGTCTTCCTTCTTCTTCTGTTCGGTCTTGACATGCATCTCCTGCTGGAATGCCATCATGCAAGCCTGAGCCTGTTCATCGGTAATCTGGGTCTTACCGCCGGCGACGATGTCCTTGATTCCTTGTGCGAGAAGATCCGGATCGATATCAATCGACTGGCGCTTGAGGTCTCGACCGATATTCATGCCGATGGTATAACTGACGGTGTCTTTTTGGGATTTCATCACGTGTGCCTTGTCTTGCGTGTTGCTTTGGCAAGCCGCGAAGAGCACGGAAATCAGCGCGATCCATGCGAATTTCATGAATTATTCCTTTTCAGTGTGGGTAATAAATCCAGGCAGGTTCGGCTGCCGGCGTCATTGAATTTGCTGGATTCAATGAGCAAGTGCAACACGTCGGTTAAAGACTTCGCGTGGTGTTTGATAATGTAATATTTTTCTTGGTCTGTTGTTCATGCGTCGTTCTAAACGTTTCACATCAGCATTGGAGACAGCGTCGAAGTT
>JACOSY010000008.1 GCA_016178595.1 Ignavibacteria bacterium | reverse complement strand
CAACCCCTGAGCCCGATAGACGGCAATATGATCTCTTTCATCAAGAGACAGTTGATGATACTGTGGTATAGGTGCCATACTCCAAGAATAACAAATTCTCTCCTGGAGTGTTGCACTTCCTTGTAGAACTCATGCTTTTGACTTTTGACTTTTGAATTGATATGAAGATTCTCGCATTTGCCGAGCAGCGCGAAGGAAAGTTTAAGAAAGCGGCATTTGAAATAACACAGGCAGCAAAGAGCACCGCCGACCAGCTCGGCGCCGAATGTGTCACGCTTGTTATCGGTGATTCGGTTGACTCTATCGTTGGAGAGCTCGCTACCTATGGCGCAACGCGTGTGCTAACGGTGGAAGACTCGCGCCTTCATTACTATTCGACCACGGCATACGCGCGCATCGTTGCCGAAATCGCTCAACGCGAACAAGCCACGATTCTTTTTCTTCCTGCAACGCAGATGGGAAAAGATCTTACACCCCGCATTGCCGGAAAGTTCAATGCCGGTGTTGCCGCCGATTGTGTGAATCTTCGCGTCGAAAGCGGAGAGATTGTCGCTACCCGACCGGTGTATGCCGGCAAAGCGCTCATTGATGTAAGGGTAACCTCATCAACGAAGATTTTCACACTCCGCCCAAATGTCTTTACCGCAAGCCCCACGAATGGATCAAGCGTTCAGGCAGAGAAAGTGACGGTTCGTTTGACCGACGCTGACTTCACAACGAAAGTGACAGGCGTAAAGATCGCTGAAGGGCGACCGGATGTGACTGAAGCCAGCATCATCGTTTCAGGTGGACGCGGACTGAAAGGTCCGGAGAATTTCCATCTTATCGAGAAGCTTGCCGATGTTCTCGGCGGCGCAGTTGGTGCATCGCGCGCAGTCGTCGATGCAGGTTGGCGTCCGCACGATGAGCAAGTCGGACAGACTGGAAAAACCGTTTCACCGACTCTCTATATCGCGTGCGGCATCTCGGGTGCAGTACAGCACCTTGCAGGAATGTCGTCTTCTAAGTATATTGTAGCGATCAACAAGGACAAGGATGCTCCGATATTTCAGGTTGCAGATTACGGTATCGTCGGCGATGTTTTCGAGATTCTGCCGGCGCTCACGGAAGAGTTACGAAAGACATTCGGCAAGTAAGGGGGATCGATAGCTGTGGATAGGATTCAGGTGGATATACTCGGGCTCTCGACAAGCCCTGCCAGCGGCGGTGCCTACGCGCTTATCCTGAAGGAAGTCAGCGGTAACCGTCGGCTCCCCATCATCATTGGCGCATTCGAAGCGCAGTCGATCGCGCTCGAGATGGAAGGAATCAAGCCGCCCCGACCACTCACGCACGACCTCATGAAGAATATCCTGGAGACCCTCGGCAGCGATCTTGCGGAGATCACTATTAGCGAGCTTCGCGACGGAACGTTCTATGCAAAACTCTCCTTCGATAGCCGGGAAATCGATGCCAGGCCGAGCGATGCTATTGCGCTTGCCGTCCGGTTCGGCGCGCCGATATTTGTCTCCGAGAAAGTTATGGAAGAAGCATCCTTCCTTCCGGAAGAAGAACAGGAACCATCAGAGGCAAATACTATGGCGGGATCGAAGCCCAAGGAAACGAAGCTCACGCGGCTTGAAGCGTTGCGTGCACAATTAAAAGACGCGGTCGAGCGGGAAGATTACGAGAAAGCGGCAAAACTGCGCGACGAAATCCGCACGCTCGAGCAGAGGCACTGAAAACATAACAAGCTTTCACCTCCTCACCGGGTCTTTACCAGCCTCGCCATCTCACGGACAGCATTCTCCAATCCCACGAATAATGCACGGGCGATGATCGCGTGCCCGATGCTTATTTCTGCAATATCGTTGATTGCAGCGATAGCCGGGACGTTCGTGTAGTCCAGTCCATGACCTGCATTCACTCCCAAACCGATGGAAGTGCCGAACGCTGCCATCGCACGAATCGAGCGAAGGTGTTGTTGTTTCGTACGACCCGTCCGTGCAATTGCGTACTCGCCGGTGTGGAGTTCAATCATGTCTGAGTCGATTTCGCGCGATGCCTCAATCTGCTCCCGGCGCGGATCCACAAACAGACTCACCGGAATTCCTTTTGTATGAAATCGTTTGATCGTTCCCGCAAGCGATCGCCGTAGTCGAACAACATCCAGTCCGCCTTCTGTTGTCAGCTCCCGGCGTCGTTCCGGCACCAACGTCACCAAGTCCGGTTTAAGGCGGAGGGCAATGTCCACAATCTCCTGCGTCGCAGCCATTTCCAGATCAAGCTTTGTGGTGATGCTCTTGCAAAGAAGCTCAACATCGCGATCACGGATGTGCCTGCGATCTTCGCGCAAGTGACAAACAATTCCGTCAGCGCCTGCACGCTCCACAACACGTGCCGCCGTCAGAGGATCCGGCTCCTCTTCTCCGCGAGCATTCCGCAGAGTCGCCACATGATCGATATTGATTGAGAGGCGCATTCGGTTCTCCTTCGTCAGAGAATATTCCTACAGTCTCTTTCTGATGATGAATTGCAAGCGCTCCGGCTTCCGGCTAACGATTTTCACTTCGGCCGGTACACTGAGAGCCGGGATGATATACTCGCTGGAATCATCCACAAGTTTTTGATATTCGATTGTCGCCTGGAAATCGGCATCCGTTAGTTTGGCAAGCTGGTCGATTCCGCCGCGAACGATAAGATTCATTTGGGGCGGTATGAAAATAATCTCACGGTTGACAGGCGTGCCGGTCGCGATAATCGGAATGCCGGTAAAAACTTTTTCGGCGAACGGCTGAACGTTCACCTGTAACCGGATTGCACGAGAGAACACTGTAGTGGAATACGAGACAGGTTCTTCGAGCAAAATCTCCTCGTTCACGGAAGCGCGGAGATCGTTGTACTTCCGATAGATCGTCGGCCACCCTGTTATCTTCGCCATCAGTGTTGGCGACCCGCCGATCATTACGCTGTCAGGAGTGATGTTCATCAGTCCCACTTGACCGTAGCCTTCATGAAACTCTAAGACAATGCGCGTGGCAATGGGGACGTGCTTCTCTTTGTAATCATCCAATGCAAGGATAAGAGTGTCGGGTTTTACGTCGATCGGCTGCAGGGCAATAGGAAGCTTGACATGCTCAAAGAGGTCGCGCCGTGTGATGACGAAGTTGTCCATTCCCACGGATGAAAGATCGATGAAGTACTTGACCGCCGGTGAAAGATGGATCGCTGCCAATTGCCAGCCGCTCCCACGAAACCATACATTGACTGTCCTTGGCACGGGATACTTAAGCGCCCGGCCTTCCCGCATGTTCTCCAACACAACCGGCATCTGCTTGACAATCGTATATTCGCCGCTCATGTTGATGGAAATCCACGCCAATACGGCGAAGATAATTGAAGCAACGATGATATGGTAACGCTGTTGTTCCATGAAGAAAAGCATCCGGACATTGTTTCGTGACTGCCCTGCTCTACAAAATAAAAAACTCCATCCATATTTTCTGGATGGAGTCGACCGTTACTCTATGGGTCATTTCGGGAATCGGGCTTTTATCAATTCTTCGATCAGTTGATCACGGTTAGCACGAGAGATTTGCCGTCCGAAGATCGTAAGTCCGCTAACACTCCGCGCGTAGTGACGCAGCGCGTGTACGGTCATCTCCTCAAGCTGTCGACGAAATGTTGCTTCGTCGTCACTCAGTGAAACCGGCGGTTCGCTTGTATCGGCACTACCCGTAGAAGAAGAGGCTGGCGTGTGCTCTTCGCGCTCGATCGTAGTTTCTTCTGCTTCCTTAGGTGGCTTGTTGGCAATGATCCGAGTTTTCCGAACCTTGGGGGGAGGCGCGGCAGGCTGATCCTCGCGCGGCTTCTCTTTCGTCTGACCTGGCGGCGGATAGATGAGGATTTCCACGTCGTCGTCGGGCCGTGGAATGACGTGCGCCGAAACGAGCTCACCAACCCGTTGGGCAGCAGCAGCACCGGCATCGACAGCCGACTTTACTGCCGCAACGTCGCCGATGATCTTGATGGTCATCAGGCCGGCATCGGCGCGTTCCTTGCCGACGAGTTTCACGTCGGCGGCTTTCGTTGCTGCATCGGCAGCTTCGATCGCGCCAATAAGTCCGCGTGTTTCAATTAATCCTAATGCGTAGTCGAGCATACATGGTCACCTGTCATTCTGAACGAATTCCCGACGATCTTGGTCGGGATGAAGTGAAGAATCTACTCTTTAGTGTAGCAGATTCAGATCCTTCGCTGTGCTCAGGATGACACGAGAGAGAATTATTTAGCCTGCGGACGCTTGGGGAGAATCATTTCCACATCCACGTGCGGCCGCGGGATGACGTGGACGGAGACGAGCTCGCCGACGCGCTGTGCCGCAGCCGCTCCGGCATCCGTAGCCGCCTTCACGGCGCCGACATCGCCGCGCACCATTACCGTGACGTAGCCGCCACCGATGACTTCCTTGCCGATGAGCGTGACTTTTGCTGCCTTGACCATTGCGTCAGCAGCTTCGATGGAACCAACCAAACCTTTTGTTTCGACCATACCCAGTGCGTCGAGTGACGTATCTGCCATGAAAAAACTCCTTTCAATGGAAACTGTAAAGAATATGCACAAACAGAGCGAATCGAATATACTGAATCGGGAGCAGATTGTCAACATCTTTTGATACCCCAGCAATCTGCATAGGTACTTAAAACCCTATGCTCCACTCGTATGGTTATATAGGTAACCCCATTGCAAGAAAAGAAAATAGCTCAAGTAGGAAAGATGGATATCGTCTTGCCACAATAAATATGTTGATTTCCATTGCATCCTATGTCTGCCAAGTTCCTGATAACGCGAATGACTATATACAATACATCCTGCATTACAAAGTCATTGCCATTCTCTCCTCATTTCACTATATTTTCAGAGAAACGCCCGGTACTTTTCCATCATCGTTCGATACGTTATGGCTCTCAGCAAGACGTCAAAAATCTGGCTCATCATCCTTGCGATTCCGATCGTGCTCCTCGTCGTAGGAGTGATCGCCGCGAAGATCTACTTCACCAGTGATCGCCTCAAAGCCCTGATTATTCCTCAGATCGAAGACGCCACACATCGCCGCGTCGCCGTCAACAATATTTCGCTCTCCGTGTTTCCGTCGATTGCCATTTCCGTCGACGGCCTGACGATTTCCAATCGAGAGGGGACAAGATTCGAGCGCGACGAATTCCTGTCGCTCGACAACCTCACACTCGACGTCAAGCTCTTGCCGCTCATCTCGAGCAAAGTCGAGGTGAACGAGGTGGTGTTGAACCATCCACGCGTGTATCTCGAAGTGACGAAGACCGGCGAGAAGAACTTTTCCGAAAAGCGGGCGCGCAACGAGGGCGTCGCAGCAGGAAAAGAAAAACAGACCATGTCGGGTGAATTTCTCCTTGCGAACCTGCACATCAATGATGGAGAACTTCAATTCACGAACAAGCAATTCGATAGCCGCATCCGGATCACCGGTCTCAATCAGCGTGCGAAGTCGGAGGCGGGCGGCGGCTCGAATACACTGAGCATTCAAGGCACAACCGCCATCGATAAGTTCAGCTACGGCACGCTCACAGCGTGGTACATCGGCGATCAGCCGCTGACGGCATCATCGCGATTGACCTACAAGATCGATTCCGATCTGCTCACGCTCGAAGACGTGAGCGGCACGTTGAAGGAGCTGCCATTCACCGTCACCGGAACCGTCTCGCAGCTCAAACAGGAAACGGCAATGATGAATCTTGTCGTCAATTCATCCGGCGCGAAGATGGAGCAACTGCTCTCGCTTGTTCCTCCGGCGATGCTGAAGAAAGCGCGCGGACTGCAAAGCTCGGGAACGGTACAATTCAATGCAACGATCAAGGGCCCATCAAGCGATACGATCGACCCTGCAACAACGGCATCGTTTACCGTGATGGATGGAAAGGTTCAGTACGCGTCGCTGCCGAAATCCATCGACCACATCACGCTTGTGGGATCGTTCGAAAAGCCCTCTGCACCGGTCGACGCAAAAGGGATCGGGACATTTACGATCGAGAAATTCTCCGCGTCGCTCGGGACGAGTGATCTTTCGGGCAAGCTGCGCATGACGAACTTCAAGGATCCCGTTATCTCGGCGACGTTCATCGGCGCGGTAAACCTCGGCGAGGTGCACGATTATTACCCGCTCGAAGAAGGTTCGGAGTTCAGCGGCATCATGAAAGCCAACGTCGCACTCGACGGCAAAGCGAAAACACCCGAGACGATCCGCGCCAATGGCTCGATTGCATTTCAGGATGTGACGATCAAGTCGGCAAGTTCGTCGAAACCGCTTCGGAATCTGAACGGCGTCATCACGTTCAACAACCAGGTTGTCGAGTCGAAACAATTAGCGATGAAGATCGGCGAGTCGGATATGAATCTCGCATTCAGCTTGCGGAACTATCTCGGCATGGTCGTGAAGGATACGACGAAGAGCGCCGCGAAACCCGCAGCCACTGTTAAATTGACCTCTCACCAATTAAGAACTTCAGATTTGACTTCCGAGAAACCTTCCGTTGAGCAGAGTTCCGAGAAGGGAAAAAGCGCACCGAAGCAAGGCGGTTTGCTTCCGGGCTTCGACATTGCCGCAGACGTCGCCATCGATAAGCTGGTCACCGAGAAATTCACCTTCGACAACGCACGCGGATTTCTTACGGCTTCCAATGGCATCGTCAATCTCAGGAATTTTTCCGTCAATGCATTTCAAGGTTCGATCACAACCAAAGGAATGCTTGATATGCGCGACGAAGCGAAACGACCGTTCGATCTCGACCTCAATATTAACAACGTTGAATCGAACGCACTCCTTCCGAACTTCACGTCGTTCGGCAATTTCATTTTCGGCAAACTGACGATGAGCACGAAGCTGAAGGGCGACCTGAACGACACGCTCGGTCTCGATCCACAAACCCTCGGCGGTGACGGTCTGGCAAAATTGTTCGATGGCAAGCTTGCAGGTTTTCCCTTGCTGGAAAAGTTATCATCCTTCACCGGTTTACCGGAACTTCACGAAGTGAATTTCAAAAATTGGGCGAATGCATTTTCCATCTCCAACGGTCGCCTGAATGTCAAGGGCTTGAAGGTGAATGCCGGCCAAACAGATTTTCTCATGGAAGGATCTCAGGGACTCGATGGCACGCTCGATTACTCGCTGACGGTGAAACTCCCCGGCGAAGTCTCAAACCGGCTTAACCTCCAGGGCGTTGCCGGCGATCTTCTTCAGTTCCTGAAAGACAAAGACGGACGCATCAATCTCGCATTCCAGGTTGGCGGTGCAGCGTCGAATCCCACATTGAGACTCGACACACAGGCGCAGCAGGACATGGCCAAGAAGGCGCTCGAGCAGAAGGGAACCGAGGCCAAACAAAAACTTGAAGATGAGCTGAAGAAGAAGGCGGAAGAGGGTCTAAAGAAACTTTTCAAGCGACCCTGAGGGATGGTGCAGCGGATCGACATCAAACCGAAACAGTCTCTTGGACAAAACTTCCTCATCGATGATAACATCGTCAAGAACATCGTCCGGGATCTCCGACTCTCGGAAGACGATGTCGTGTTGGAGATCGGTCCCGGCAAAGGCGCGCTGACCGCTTGCCTCGTCGAGCGCGTGTGCAAGCTCATCGTCGTGGAAATTGACGGTCGCGTCATTGACGACCTTCGCGGCAGGTTCGATCGTTCGAATATCGTCATCATCCACCAGGATTTTCTTGATACGGATCTGGTCCGGTGGCAGCGCGAGTTCGCGTGTAAGCTTCGGATCGTGGGGAACATCCCGTATCACCTGACAAGCCCGATCCTGTTCAAAGTGTTCGATGAATCAATCGCCGTTCGCGACCTCACGATCATGATTCAGCGCGAAGTCGCACAACGCATCGTTGCCGATCCGGGGACGAAAAATTATGGAATCCTTTCCGTCTTCTCACAGTTTTATGGAGCGCCGCGTCTCTTGTTCAACGTATCTCCGAACTGTTTTTACCCGAAACCCAAGGTTACCTCGTCGGTCGTTCACCTCGATCTTCATGAGCGATTGCCGCACCGGGTGAACGACGCGCTCTTTCGGATTGTCGTCAAGACGGCATTCGGAAAACGCCGGAAGACGCTGCGAAACAGCTTGAAGTTTCTGCCGTACGATGAAAGCACTGTAGAGAGACTCGTTTCGACAATCGATTTCCCGATGGAGAAGCGACCCGAGGATCTTTCGGTAGAAGAGTTTGTTCAGTTGACACATCTCGTCGAACAACGCCTGACATGACCGAAGCAGCGCGAAATATTCAGCACACGGTACACACGGAAGATGCGATCATCGTCCCGCGAAAGCGCGGCGTCAAGACGATCGAAGTCGACGAAGAATTGATGCAGGATATCCGGGAGCTTGTCCACGATCGTGCAACGCCCATCCTGAAAAATATCCTGACGGATTTGCACGAAGCCGACATCGGCGAGATTATCAATCATCTCGAACACGAAGACAGGCTCTACGTATTCGATTTGTTGGACGTCCCGACGGGAAGTGTCGTTCTTCTCGAGCTCGATTCCACCATTCGTGAACAGCTCCTCGACGCTCTTCCTTCCGAAAAAATCACCGCGTATGTCGATCGTCTCGCCTCGGACGATGCCGCCGACCTCGTCGCAGAGCTCCAGCCACACGTTGCCGAGAAAGTCTTGCGCGCGATGCCGACCGAGGACTCGGCCGACGTCAAGAACCTTATGCGCTATGCGGAAGATACCGCCGGTGGCATCATGGGAACGGAGCTTGTCGCCGTGAAGATGGGCAACACGCTCAAGCAGGCGATCGGAGAAGTCCGTGCGGCAGCAAAAGAGAATATGGTCATTGACACGGTCTATGTTATCGATGATAAGGGAGTCTTGGTGGGATCGCTTCCCTTGCAAACACTCGTGCTTCACTCGCCGAACCGTCGCGTCTATAAGGTTATGGATGCTGATGTGAAGAGCATTCGCACGGATGTCGATCAGGAAGAAGCTGCGGCGATGTTCCGCAAGTACGACTTGGTTTCTCTTCCCGTTGTCGATACCGAGGGATGTTTGGTGGGACGCATTACGATCGATGACATCGTCGACGTTATCGAAGAAGAGCACAGCGAAGACGTCGCTCGTCTCGTCGGTTCCGATGCGGAGGAACTCGAGCGCCGCTCACCGTACCAGATCGCCATCTTACGACTGCCATGGGTACTGACGACACTTGCAATTGAATTCTTAGCCGGCGTCGTCATCCACCATTTTGACGAAACATTGAGCCGGGTGATCTTGCTCGCATCGTTTATGCCGATCATCTCCGCCATTTCCGGAAACACAGGCTTGCAATCAGCGGCCATCATCGTGCGCGCAATGTCGACCGGACACGTCACGCTCGACCGGTGGTGGACTCCGCTCGCCCGTCAAGTCCAGACAACACTCATCATCGGCAGCGTTTGTGGCATTGTCCTCGGCATGGTTGGATCGATCTGGCAGGGGAAGTGGGAGTTCGGACTTGTCGTTGGATTTTCCATGTTCATCTCCGTCAACATCTCCGGCATCGTCGGCACGACCACACCGATGATTTCAAAAAAACTCGGTTTCGATCCGGCGCTCACCGCGGGTCCGTTCGAAACGGCGTTCCAGGATGTCGTCGGCATTTCCATTTTCCTTTCACTGGCGACCTCGCTGCTCCATTGGATTGCCTGACACCTCGAACATTTCCTTCGCAATGAAATTATCCGTCAACCGTTTCGCTTGATGTATGTTTGGACTGAAGAAGGAACAATTACAAACGCTCCGCCCTGTCGACGCACTGACCATCGCGTGTGCGATTTTTCTCTCCGCGCTGACGCTCATGTTTGCATCCAGAGTGCACGAGTGGGTCTACCTCGTGCCGATTAATCTTCTCGCATCGTTTGGATTACTCGCTCTTGCCAAATCCGATTCATCGTCTGAGAGGCGTGTGCTTCGATTCATCCACAACTGGTATCCGGTTCCGGTCATCTTCCTCGTATTCAAGGAAGTCTACGTCATCATCCACTCGCTTGGCTGGAGCGATTGGGATTCGTTGTTGATAGAAGCCGACCGTGCGGTGTTCGGCCTCGACCCGACGGTGTGGCTTGCGCAATTCTCATCGCCAGTTCTAACCGAAGTGCTGCAGGTCGCGTACGTGAGCTACTATTTTATTATGCTCACACTCGGTATCGAGGTGTACTTTCGGAAGGAGCGGCATGATTTTTCATTCGTCATCTTCACGATCACGTACGGATTCTTTCTTTCCTACCTTGGCTACATTGCCTTTCCCGCCGTCGGGCCGCGCTTCACGCTTCATGCGTTCGATTCATTGAGCCGCGATCTGCCGGGCTTGTACGTCACCGACGCACTCCGAAACTTTATCAACTCCGGGGAATCGATTCCGCGCGACGTTGTCAACCCAATCGCTTTTGCGCAACGCGACGCCTTCCCCAGCGGCCACGCGCAGATGACGCTGATCGTGATGTTCCTCGCACAGCGATACCGGCTGAAGTCGCGCTGGGCGCTGCATGCGATGGGAACTCTGCTCATTATCAGCACGGTGTACCTGCGGTATCACTATGTAGTGGATCTATTCGGCGGTGCGATCTTTATGCTCTTCACCGTGTGGACGGCGCCGAAGATTTTCAATTGGTGGGAAGAGCAGCTCGTTCCCAAACTCCGTCTCTAGGGGATCCCTTTGGGATTTGGGAACGTCGAGAAGAACCCTCTCCCCGTGACCCCTCTCCCAAATTTGGGAGAGGGGTGGCTCCGGCGAATGTCGGAGACGGGGAGAGGGTCATAGGCAGGCTCGAATAACCGGCAATGCGTTCAACAACGTGAAGGAAAAGAAAACCATTGACATTGTATGGAGGGATGATTACCTTCATGACAATTGCTTGGGGAGGGCACGAGCGCTACCCTTTTCTGAGCAAAATGCTTTCCCATAAATTGAAACAACGACATTCGTCTTTGGAGCGCAGCCTCCCATAAGTTTGAGGAGGCAGTTAGTAAATTTCATTTTGAATTACTTATTACAGTGAATCTGTTCATCGAGCACATGCGCAACCACAAAAGATTCGCTCACTCATGAGAGCGCTGCGGAACGTCGCGCGGGTTAGATGAGACCAATAATCAATTATAACGAACCGATATTCGACCCGTTCGGCGAACGTGGCGCTACTCATTACCATCCTACCAATAGTGCTGCGATTCATCTCGTCGCCATCCAACTCACTTACCGAGACATCGCAAGACTTCAGCGGATTTATTCACGGTCGAGAAACCGTTACACGAAGAAACTTATTTGCAAATACGTGATCATCGAACTTGTATCAATCGATGCGCACATTACGAGTCTTGCCAACGATGTAATTTCTGGAAAGGTTGGTTATAAAATCAGCGACAGCGACT
The DNA here is from genome assembly GCA_016178595.1 of Ignavibacteria bacterium. GTDB lineage: Bacteria > Bacteroidota > Ignavibacteria > UBA10030 > SZUA-254 > JACOSY01. The sequence goes on along the minus strand of JACOSY010000008.1, from coordinate 11,111 downwards.
TAGTCGAAATAAAGAAAGTTTACAAGGAATACAAGGCTGCCAGAAAACCCAAATGGTCTCAGCTCCAAGCGGTTCGCAACAGACTTGGCGCTCATCGAGATTCGCTGGACCTTCTCACTGTTTCCAAGCTCTGGGATCAAGTTGACACCGAGGCGATCAACACAATACTCAGAGCCGTCGCACCGATGTTGAGGTTGCTGATGAAGCTAAATGTCTATACCTGGTCGAAGAGTCATCGGAGTGGAATCATTTCGTTCATTCAACCACTTGATCCCTCAACTATTGTTCCGATTGAGGATAACGCAACACCAAATTACGACAGCTACCTGAAAAAATGAGAATTGAATGGCTCGGCATGCACTGCACATAACAAGCAAAGACGACGCTGGAAATGTCAGAAGTATATACTCGCCGCAATGCCCTAACTCATCAATCAATCATTCACAAACAATAGAAGGAGAATCATCATGACAAGACTGCTCTTGCTCTGGCTCCCGATCCTGCTGTCGTCCGTTTTCGTCTTCGTAGCAAGTTCAATCATCCACATGTTGTTGCCTTGGCACAAGAACGATTACCCGAAGGTGCCGAACGAAGACAAGGTGATGGACGTACTCCGCCCGTTTGCCATCCCGCCAGGCGACTACTTGATGCCCCGCCCTTCCAGCAGAGAAGATATGCGCTCACCTGAGTTTACCGAAAAAATGAAGAAGGGCCCGGTCATGATGCTCTCGGTTTGGCCGAGCGGCCCGGCCTCCATGGGGAAGAATCTCATCCTCTGGTTCCTCTATGCTGTCGGCGTCGGGGTCTTCGCGGCGTACGTCGCGGGGCGCGCGCTGCCCGTCGGCGCTGAGTACCTTCACGTCTTCCGGTTCGCCGGAGTCACTGCATTTCTCGGATACTCCGCCGCGCTCTGGCAAATGTCGATCTGGTACCACCGCCCCTGGAGTACGACGATCAAATCAACCTTCGACGGGTTGATTTATGCACTCTTAACTGCAGGCACGTTCGGATGGCTGTGGCCTCGATAAGCCGCGGCCTGAGCTGCCCACAAGCGCTGAAGCTTGTGGGCATTGAGGCAAGAACTTCGCCGGGCATCGTTTCAGCAAGATATCGTGATGCGTGATGATAGAGTCAACGAATACCGAGACCCCTCGCCGGGAATTGCCGTAGTGGGGGCGAACCACGATGACACCTAACAGGCTGTTGAAAAAGGCCGTCATAGCCACGAGCTTTAGCTCGTGGGAAAGATTTTTAGAAAAGCCTTGGGGTTTTAACCCAAAATTCACAGCCGTTTTGTGGGCTGAAGCCCGCTTGGTTTTCTGGTTCTCCTTTTCCACGACCTGAAGGTTGTGGCTATTCCGGACAATCGGGATTTTTCAACAACCTGTTAGGGCGTTGCTTGTAATGTTTGATTTCGCGAAACGATGTGCAGAAATATTTCCGTTGTATTTGGACTAGTGATACCATAAAAGTAATAATTTTGTCCTTGACTTTCGAAATATCTTGAACTACATTTAGCAAAGTTTTTTCCAGCGTCATAGACGTCATAGAATAGGGAGGATGTAGTGATGCCCCCGGTTTGCCGATAGTTCGCTTCCCAGAAGCTCTCCAATTGTTTCCCTACCGATGCCGAGAATCCACGTCCGCAGGAATGCCATCCATAAAGTCGATACGATATGCTACAACCCGATCTGAAGATCGCACGATGCTCCTTCGAGGTAAAATTTTGAAAGTCCTTTCTTTCATCACAATGCCGCGCGAGGCATTCAGAAGGATCGATCGAACGCCGCGCTGGAAGGTGCCCGTGATATTCGTGGCAATCTCAAGTCTGACAATCGGCTGGTGTATGATTCCTGCGATGGAGGAACCCCTCAGAAAAATCTACGATCGATCCTTTGGGAACGGGGCATTGCTCGTTGCCTCGGTCATGAAGAGTCTCATGGTCATTTCCGTTGTAGTGGAGACGAGCTTCAGAATACTCCGGTGGGTTATTGTGACTTCGACGCTCTATGGTCTTTCCCGATATTTCACAGGGAACGACGACAATTTATTTCGGCGCCTCTTTGCAATCGTTGCATACAGTGAAGTCGTTTTCGTATTAATGAGTTTTCTGAATCTCCTTGTTGTCTACACACGAGGAGTGGACCGGATCGAGAGCTCGGCAGATCTCACAACCGTGAACAAGGGGCTCGAGATCTTCTTCGACGCCGGCTCGAATCCTTCACTGACGACTCTCCTGAACAATATCAACGCGTTCTCGATACTCTACATTCTGATTCTCTCGATCGGCTTCAGTGTTGCAACGAGAATGAACAGGAGCGCGTCGGTGGGTTTTGTCTCGCTTGCATGGCTCGTCTGGGTTTTATTCTGTATGACCCAACCGTTCATCGAGGAAGCATGCTTACGAATGATCTCCTGAGAGGAATCAACATGATCTTCCACTCTTTGAATCATGACGGTTGCCGATTCTCACCTCCCGGCAACGTTCAATTACTCATGGGGGTGACTATCCGCAAATACTGGAGGACGGTATGAAGAAAATACAATTGCTTGCGGCAGGATTTTTGGTTTTGCTGTCGCTGATCGTGCCACAGATCGGGCACGCACAGTGTGCACAACACGCTGCGCTCGACGCTTGCTATGCTGATTGCAAGAGTCTGTTCTCAACCGAAACACTCAGGACGGCATGCTACGGCGGATGCTTGATTGGATGCGCAATTTCATCGGCCTCGTGAATGTCGGCCGGACCGGTCACCTGCCGCTATGGCGGCAGGTGATCGAATTTTCTCATTTCTCACTCAGGCAAGTTGAAGGCGGTATGCCGGCACGATCATGGAAGCCCCGGGCAACGATAGCGGCGATGTTGCGAACATTCACGCTTCTCGCCGTGCTTACATATCCTGGCAGGGCGTTCTCTTTTGGTGAACACAGCCCCAGATCAATTTCATGCAAAGAAGTATTGGAGCTGGGGGCCAAGGACAACTTTATTAAAGTAGAGGAGATCGTCTCCGATTCCAGTGGAGACATTTTTGTTACCGACTCCTACCAATACTCAATCAAGAAATTCGATAGCCGCGGTTTCCTCGTGCAGGCATTCGGGAAACGTGGAAAGACTGCATCCGATTTCAAATCTTTCCCATATAAGATCCAATGCTGGGCAGATACACTGGCGCTGGTTGAGTTGGGCTCTTCGGACATTCATTTCTTCACACCCGAATTCACATCGGCAGGAATAACTTCCGTCGGAGGACCGATTGTGGATATTGCTTTTAATACCCTTGGCCAAATCTATGCCTCGATGATTCCATTTTCTCACCGGAAGGAGGATATCGTGATACTCTACGACAAATCCGGACGAATTCTTTCAAGAGTTCCATTGACGCAGGCCCGCGGTGAGCCGGCCTTTGACATGATTCATCTTGCCGTGGATTCAAGCGACAACCTCCTCATTGCATACCGGTATGTGAACAACATTACGATCTATGACAACCGACAAAGAATCAAATCCAGTTTTCGGATCAGGGGTCTGCCGGATGAATCTCCTTCCGAGAAATCCGCTCACACGGAGCTTGGCTCGCTTCCCACAGGGAATATAATTCAGGACGTATCGATCGACCGTCGAGGGAATATTTTTGTATTGTGCGGGGATTACGCAAAACACCCTCAGCGCGACGTCTTTGTGTATGATTACCGGGGGAATCCGGTAACGAACCTCACATTGCCTGACAAGACAGGGATATTGTTCATAGACTCTCACGGATATCTCTATACGCGCGAAAAACAACGCAGTGTTGTCAAGAAATATCGACTCACGTATGTAAATTTTTGATTGTGCACATCGGGAGAGAATCCTTCGACATGGGAACTGAAAAGAAAAGCATCATTCTTCTCGTCCTGATAGTCATTTCTGCGCTGCAATTTGCGCCGGCACAAACTGAACGCGGCACGGCAGTCGATGTCAAGCAGAGTCTCGTCAAATTCATCAAGACCCTGCCACCTGCGTCAACCGTTGACTCCACGCATGAAGAGATGCTGGCATTCTTTCTCCGGTTCGTAGATTTCGGATGTGCCGTGTGCCTAAACAATTTCCTCGATCTTTGTGATTCACTAGAAGCGAACGCATTACGATCTGGTTCACGCCGAATCGTCCTCATCTTCCGGAGAGATGCAAACCGGGAATCGTATCAAATGAGAACGTTACGAAAATGGTCGGATGCCAGCAATCTCCATTTCCCGATATTCCTGATGTCAGCGGAATTCTTCAGGCGTCACGGCATTGACTACTCATCAATCATCTTGGTCGATCGTAAAGAGGACATTACGTTTTTTCAGAAAATTCCTTTGTCGAATGATAAGCAGACAGAACTTATTGACGCTCTCTTTCTTCGCTCGCGGTAGATCTACTGCCGGCCTGTCCCGAGATCTTGCACGAGAGATATTTCTTGAGCAGTCTCATCGGGACAGCATATCGTTTTTCACTCATTATCTTCGTGAATGCGAATGAGTATCGAGATACATTCGATTGTCAAAATCTACGGTAAAGAATCCCGGAAGAAGGGAGGCGTTCGTGCACTCGCCGGCGTTTCCCTCAGCGTTTCCTCCGGTGAAATCTTCGCGCTGATCGGCCCGAATGGCGCCGGCAAGAGCACGCTCGTAAAGATACTGCTCGGCATCGTCCACCCGACGAGCGGCACGGCAACCATACTGGACCGACCGGTGTCGGATCATTCGGCGCGCGAGTCCGTCGGCTATCTTCCGGAGAACATGCACTACCCGCCGCTGCTCACACCGCATGCTTTCCTTCATGCCGTCGGCAGCCTGCACGGCGTCCGTCACCCGGAGTTATCGCAGCGGATCGCATTCCTGCTGGAACTCCTGGACATGAAGAAGTGGGAGCGGACCGCATTCAAGAAATTTTCCAAAGGCATGATGCAGAGAATCGGACTGGCGCAGGCGCTCGTACACGACCCGCAGGTACTTTTCCTTGACGAGCCTTCCGACGGACTCGATCCCATCGGCAGGAAGGATTTCCGCGATCTCCTCAAGCGGCTGCGCGACGAGGGGAAGACGATCTTTATGAACTCGCACCTCCTCTCCGAAGTGGAGCTGGTCGCAGATCGCATTGCCGTCATACGTAGCGGCTCGATCCTCAAGACAGGCTCGCTCAATGAAATCGTTCCTCCGATTGGTGGATTTACTGTCACTATCCGCGGCGAGCTGCCGGAAGAAATGTACGACGCGCTCTCCATCTACCCCGTGACGACGGCGAACGGTCTCGCGATAATAGAGGTTCCCACGGCTGCCGATCTCGAGCGTCTCCAGAGCATGTTCAAAACACAGAATATCGCCGTCGAGTCGATCGTTGCCCGGAGGCTCACGCTCGAGGAGTCCTTTCTTTCACTCATCAAGGAGAGCCCTCGATGAAATTCCTCGCGCTCGTCCGGTATACGATGCGGGAAACGCTTTCTCAGAAGATCATGATTCTTCTCTTCGCCGTTCTCACGGTAGTGATCGGTCTCTTCGTTTTTACAATCTCTCTTAACGCCGTTAACGGCGTCGTTGAGTCGGTCAGTATCTATGGCAGCAAACCGATCGCTTCTTCAGAGCTTCCTTCCCTCATTCCCGACACCGCACAGGTATTTATTGTATTCATCTTCATTGCAACGGTTGTTCTGTGCGTCATCACCACGGCCCACGTCATACCCGAATCACTTGCAGCCGGAACCGTAGTTCTCTTTCTCTCGAAGCCTCTCTCCCGCGCCTCCATACTCCTCGGACGCTATTGCGGAGTCGTTCTCGGCATTGCAACGATTCAGGTCTATTTTGCGGGAGGTTTGTGGATCGTGTATTCACTAAAGACCGGCGGGTGGGATTTCTCGCTCCTTCTTGTCTGCATCCCTCTTGTTCTGTCGTTTGCCTCAATGTTTGCCCTGATGACGCTGCTCGGGGTTGCATTCAGAAGCACCGGACTGGTTGCGGCTGTCGCATTCGTTCATGCAACGTATCTCACCGAGATACTTGCGCACCATGCGTGGTCTTCCCGATCGTTCAGCGATGTGAGCGTTCTTCAGAGAGCGGTCGGCGCATTGTATTACATTCTGCCGCAGGTTGCCGATCTGCGCGACAGCGCAGTGCACATCCTCAAAGGCCAGCCGGTGTTTCTCGCATCGTACATCGTCGCCGTCTTTTCTGGCGCGGTGATGCTGGCAGCGGCGGTGACGATGTTTCGCCGCATGGATTTTTGAAGGGCTGGCAGGATCGACGGAGTGGATTACCCTCTCCGCCTATTCCTTGATTTTCACCCCCTCATTTCGTATTTTATGCAAACCACGATGTAGTTCATCCACTTGTGAGGGATAGACGGTGCCAGCGAACGCTCATGCACTCTACCGGTCCGCAGCGGCGCCGGAGTCTCCTCACACCAGCCGGCATCACACCCGAGCAGCAATTCTCCGACACGGCACGAAGAACCACACGATGTGCGAGGTGGTCGATGTATGATCGTTTCGGTCGTGAAGATTCTGCTGATTATTGCCTGGAGCGCTTTCGTTGCATCGCTCGAATTGCTGTTCGTGCCGTTCCACCGAACGGGCAAGCTCTTTCATGCGCTCGCACGATGGCACTCGCGATGGGCGCTCGCTATTGCGGGTGTGCACATCATTGTTGAGGGATTGGAACATCTGGATTTCTCGCGGAGCTACATTTACGTTTCGAACCATGCGAGCCTGTTCGATATTCCAGCCGTGCTTGCCGGAGTACCGGACCAGATCCGCATCGTGTACAAGAAAGAACTGGAGAAAATTCCAATTTTCGGCTGGGGATTGAAGTACGGGAAAACGTATATATCGGTCAACCGCTCCAGCGGTTCCGATGCGATCCGAACACTGGAAGAGGCGGCGCAGAAGATCCGGCACGGTGCGTCGGTCTTGCTCTTTGCAGAAGGAACGCGCTCGCCGGATGGAAAGCTGCAGCAATTCAAGCGCGGTGCATTCAGCCTGGCTGTGCGTGCAGGCGTACCAGTTGTGCCGCTTGCGATCAACGGGAGTTATACTATTTTGAAAAAGAAGTCGCTGCGAATCAACTCCGGCACCATCACGCTCGTTCTCTCGGCGCCGATCGAGCCGCCATCGGCAGACGGCAAAGAGAGCGAGTTCCTGCTGCGCGACGAGGTTCGACGTGCAATCGAACAGAACTACAGAAACCAATGAGGAACGAATATGGCTGTCACGATCAGCGACGTTGAGCACGTTGCCAAACTTGCGCGGCTTGAGTTCACCGACGCGGAAAAAAAGAAATTGACGCACCAGTTGAACGACATTCTCTCCTACGTTGAAAAGTTAAATGAGCTGGATACGTCAAACGTCGAGCCGCTCTCACAGGTCATCGAAGGAGAGAACGTGTTCCGCGACGACCGCGCTCGTCCATCGCTGCCGCGAGATGACGTTCTCATGAATGCGCCGGACCGAACGGATGAATTCTTCAAAGTGCCAAAGGTGATTGGAGAGCGGTGAACGATGGATGAGGTACAAAGAAATTATTTGTTATTCGTTATCGGTTATTAGTTGTTCGGGTTCGGATAACGGATAACTGGTAACAAACTTGTTCTTCCTTGAATGTGGATGTGAATCACAACATCAAATCGAACGTCGTTGCAATTATTCCTGCCCGGTATCTATCCACCAGGCTGCCGATAAAGCCGTTGGTCGATCTCTGTGGCAAACCGATGATTCAGCGCGTTTATGAGCGTACGTCGCAGGCTTCGCTCGTCGGTCGTGTTGTCGTGGCAACAGATCATGAGTTAATTGCTCGCGCCGTTAAAAAATTTGGCGGCGAGGTCGTCATGACACCAGAACATATCCGCTCCGGCAGCGACCGTGTTGCATACGTGGCGCGCCAGCTTCCCGACGCCGACATCGTGGTCAATATCCAGGGGGACGAGCCGCTGATCGTACCACGTATGATTGACGAAGCGATTCAGCCGCTTGCTGATGATGCGAACATCAAGGTCGGCACGTTGATCAAGGCAATTACATCGTCGAACGAGTTATTGAACCCGAACGTCGTGAAAGTCGTGCTCGATGAACATGGATGCGGCATCTATTTTTCCCGCTCGCCGATTCCATACTTTCGCGAGAGCGTCTCGATCGATCAGTGGCATCTTCACCATCAATACTTCAAGCACATCGGGCTGTATGTATACCGTAGAGACTTCCTGTTGGAATTTGCATCGTGGCCAGAATCGACGCTCGAGCGGATCGAGAAGCTTGAACAACTCCGCATTCTGGAACATGGGCACAAGATCAAAGCGACGATGACTTCGTACGACAGCATTCCAGTCGATACGGCGGAAGATGCGGAAAAAGTCCGACAGATTCTCACACAGCAATCACAGGTATATGCTTCATGAATAACGATCGACGGACGTCATTCTGGGGACCGCTGCGAACAACATTCGGACGCGGACTTGCGGTCATCGTTCCGGTGGTGATTACCATTTGGGTCTTGAACAGCTTGTTCAATGCCATCGACGGCATCATTTCGCCGATCTTCGACCAGTTCCTCCATAAACATATTCCTGGGCTGGGATTTATTTCCATGATCGTGCTGATCTTTCTTGTCGGGATTCTCTCTCGCAATCTTATCGGCAGGGCAATGGGGTCGGCCTTCGAGCGCGTCATTACTTCCATTCCGCTGGCGCGGACGATTTACAGCACGATGAAAGATCTGATGCAGATCGGCGGAAAGGGAAAATCCTTCCGCCAGGTCGTCCTGATCGAATATCCGAGGCACGGCGTCATGACCATCGGGTTCGTCACGAACGAAATCACTATCGAGAACCGTACCGGATCGGATGAAATGATCAGCGTCTACATTCCAAATCCGCCGAACCCGACGTCGGGTATGCTGGTACTGGTTCCCCGCAAAGAGATTCAGGTGCTCGACATGTCGGTGGAAGAAGGATTGAAGCTGGTGCTTTCGGGAGGAATCGTAACGCCAAATCGTATCTCAGTAAAATGAGAGGTTGTCGTGGCAAAGAATAAAGTCAAATATATTTTTATCACGGGTGGTGTGATTTCTTCGCTCGGCAAGGGAATTGCCGCAGCGTCGATCGGGCTTCTGCTCAAATCCCGCGGTCTCCGCGTGACAATTCAGAAGTTCGATCCGTATCTGAATGTCGACCCCGGCACGATGAACCCCTTCCAGCACGGCGAAGTCTACGTCACGGACGATGGCGCCGAAGCCGACCTCGACCTCGGCCACTACGAGCGCTTTCTCGATGTGAACATGACGAAGAATAACAATGCCACAACGGGTCAAATTTATTTTGAAGTGATCTCGAAAGAGCGCCGCGGCGATTACCTCGGTGCGACGGTGCAAGTCATCCCGCACATCACCGACGAAATCAAGCGCCGCTTCGAAACGCTCGCACGCACGGGAGAATATGACGTCATCATCATCGAGATCGGCGGAACGGTCGGCGATATCGAAAGTCTCCCCTTCCTCGAAGCGATGCGCCAGTTCATGTACGCGCAAGGGAAGAAAAACGCCATCAGCGTGCACGTGACGCTTGTTCCCTACATCAAGGCTGCCGGTGAGATCAAAACAAAACCCACGCAGCACAGCGTAAAGACATTGTTGGAAATCGGAATTCAGCCGGATATTCTTATTTGCCGATCCGAGGCGCCGCTCACCCGTGAGGTGCGGGAAAAAATAGCGCTCTTCACGAATGTCGACGTTAATTCCGTCGTCGATGCGCACGACGTGTCGACGATCTACGAAGTGCCGCTCCAATTCGCCAAGGAAGAGACCGATGAGATCGTTCTCGATAAACTCGATCTCACCTGTCCGAAACCGGATCTCAAAGACTGGAAAAAATTCGTCGACCGTGTAAAGAATCCACACGGCTCCGTGAACATCGGCGTCTGCGGGAAGTACACAGAGCACCAGGATGCGTATAAAAGTATCGCAGAATCATTTGTGCATGCCGGGGCGGCGAACAATGTAAAAGTGAACCTTGCATGGATCCGTGCAGAAGATCTCGAACGGAATGGAGCCGCGACATATCTTCAAGACTTGTCCGGTTTGCTCGTCGCCCCCGGTTTTGGCGAACGCGGCGTCGAAGGAAAGATAGCGGCGATCAAGTATGTGCGGGAAAAGAATATTCCTTTCTTCGGCATTTGCCTCGGCCTGCAATGCGCCGTTATTGAATTCGCGCGTCATGCCTGCGGATTGAACGGCGCAAACAGCACGGAGTTCGACAGGAAGACGGCGCACAACGTCATCGATCTCATGATCGAACAGAAGAAAGTGACTGCGTACGGCGGCACGATGCGTCTCGGCTCATATCCGTGCAAGATCACGAAAGGGACGAAGACGCACCGGGCGTACAAAAAGGAGCTTGTGCACGAGCGCCATCGCCACCGTTACGAAGTGAATAATGCGTACCGCGATATCCTCATGCAACACGGCATGGTTGTCAGCGGAATCTGCCCGACCAACGACCTCGTGGAAATCATCGAGCTTCCCGATCATCCCTGGTTCGTTGCCGGACAATTCCACCCGGAGCTTCGCTCCCGTGCCGTGAATCCTCATCCCCTGTTCCGTGACTTCGTCAAAGTGGCAATGGAGTACCGGGAGAGTCATTTGGATTGATGCGATGTCCCTTCCCCTCTTAGGTCGACGACTCCCTACGGGTCTACCGACCCGTAGGGTCGTAGACGACTCGTCGAGGGAAGGTTAGGATGGGGTCTCATGTTGTGATCTCTCGAGTACACTCTCATAAATCACTTGCAGCACGCCATTTGTATTTTTCAACGCGTCGATGTCCGAGAAGCGAAGTACTTTTACTCCTTGTTCTTGCAGATTGCTATCTCTCATTTCATCTTTTTTTCTTCCCTCGTTGGTATAATGCTGACTCCCATCAAGTTCAATACACAGTCTTGATTTCGCACAATAGAAATCTAATATATAGTGCTGGATTCAATGAGCAAGTGCAACACGTCGGTTAAAGACTTCGCGTGGTGTTTGATAATGTAATATTTTTCTTGGTCTGTTGTTCATGCGTCGTTCTAAACGTTTCACATCAGCATTGGAGACAGCGTCGAAGTTTG
>JACOSY010000005.1 GCA_016178595.1 Ignavibacteria bacterium | reverse complement strand
AAACTTCGACGCTGTCTCCAATGCTGATGTGAAACGTTTAGAACGACGCATGAACAACAGACCAAGAAAAATATTACATTATCAAACACCACGCGAAGTCTTTAACCGACGTGTTGCACTTGCTCATTGAATCCAGCAATTTAGTATTTGTTTAGAATTTCGGATTTCGAGTTTAGTGCTTTCCCGATTGATCAATATCTACACCAATAACAAAACCAATCCAGTTGCAAGAAGATTGAGGATTGCGAGCGGCAGCATCACTTTCCAGCCGAGATTCATCAGTTGATCGTAACGAAAGCGCGGAACCGTCCACCGAATGATGATGAAGAAAAGCACGAGCAGTCCAACCTTCATGCAAAATCCCAGTATCTGAAGGAGAGCAACCCACGTGTCGGACAATCCAAGATGATGAACGTAGGGAACCTGCCAGCCGCCAAAATACAACGTCGTGATGATTGCGCTTGAGGTCACCATGTTCGCATATTCAGCGAGGAAGAAAAGCCCGAACTTCAGTCCGCTGTATTCCGTATGGTAACCGCCCACGAGTTCCGGCTCCGCTTCCGGCAGATCGAACGGCAGCCGGTTCGTTTCTGCGAATGCCGCGACAAGAAACGTAATGAACCCGATAGGCTGAAGGATGATATTCCATTTCCATCCAGCCTGTGCTTCGACGATCTTATCGAGCTGTAAGCTGCCGGCAATCATGATGACGCCGATGACGGAAAGTCCCATCGCCAGCTCATAGCTGATCATTTGTGCCGAAGAACGAAGGCCGCCGAGTAATGAGTACTTGCTGTTCGACGACCATCCACTGAGCGTGATGCCGTACACTCCGAGCGAGGTCAGCGCAAGAATGTAGAGGATTCCGATGTTCACATCTGCGATCTGAAGTTTGACGTCGTGTCCGAACAGTATGATATGGTTTCCAAAAGGAACGACGGCAAACGTTGCAAGTGCGATCGCAATCGAGATGACCGGCGCAAGATCGTGGATGAAGCGATCGGCGTTCGTGGGGACGATATCTTCTTTCATCACCAACTTTATGACGTCCGCTAATGGTTGGAGCAATCCCTGCCAGCCAACACGATTCGGTCCGATGCGGTTCTGGATCGCCGCTGCGACCCGGCGTTCGACCAGAACGGTGTACGCCACGACGCCAAGTAACACGCCAAGCACAACGCCGATCTTGATCAATGCGATAAGGATTTCCATCATCGTTTCCCCGCCGGCACGGCTTCCGTCGTCCGTTTCAACATCATTCCCCGCAACCCCAGTCGCAAGTACGACATTCCTTTGAACGACTCAATCGTGGATGCAATTTCATTAAAGACGTCATCGACTGTAGCGTATTTCCATTTTGCGCCAAGTGCATTCGCAACGCCAAGAAGAATCCGCCATGATGGACGGGCATCGTGCCTCGGACCGTTCATCCAGCGGTCATTATGCGCACCGAATTTATCCAGCCTGCTCATGGCAAAGCCATCGAGCGCGCGATCCTGTTCGGCCGTTGTTATTGCTGGACGAATCCGCTGAACACGACCCTGGAAGTTCGTCATCGTGCCGTTTTTCTCGGCATACGTCGAGCTGGAAAGCACGACATCGGCAAGCTTGGTCGTCTCGTTCTCATTCGCGGCATGGACGACGAGAAAGTCAAGCTTCAGGAGCGCATCGGCAACTGCCCGATCTGCTGCAATATTATCGTCCATAACATAGAGCGCCTTGATCGTTCCATTGTTGATGCCGGCAATGATCGCACTAAAGTCGGAGGAACCATCTTTCGGCACCACGCCGACTTCGCGTGTGCCTGTGCTGTTCGGCGTTTTGTCCGCACGGATCAGCAGTTCATCCTGATCGTCCTCTATAATATGTCGCTTGTAATCGAACTTCTTTATCCCTAAATAGTACATCAGCTTGACGAAAAGGTAGTTGTCTTCATTCGCGGCAAACGCAGAACCAACGCCGGCAAGCTCGTGTTTTTTGTACGTCTTCAGCTCCATCGCCACTTTCGCGATCGCTTCATCCCACCCGACTTCAACAAGCTCTCCCTCCTTCCGAATCATCGGAGCCTTGATGTGATTGTCGGAGTTCACAGACTTGAACGTTTCAAGTCGTCCATGGTCGCACATCCAGTACTCATTGACGTCCGGATTAAGGCGAGGCGTGAGACGGAGAATCTCATTGTTGCGCACCCACATCTTGGTGTTGCACCCTCGTGCACAGCCAACGCAGATCGTGTCGGTTGATGACATCTCCCACACACGCGCTTTGAAACGGAAGTCGCGGCTTGTCAGCGCACCGACAGGACAGAGGTCGATCGTGTTCATCGAGTACGGATTATCGAGTTTCTCACCGGGGAACGTCGTAAGCTCTATATGATCAGCGCGCTGTATGAATGTCAACTGCGGCTTCTTCGCGATCTCATCGCAGAAGCGGACGCAGCGCGAGCACATGATGCACCGTTCGGTATCGAGCATGACATTAGGGCCAAGCTCGACGCGCTTCGGCTTTCTGATTTTATCGAATTCGAAACGGCTGACGCCTTCGCTCAACTTGTACGCATAATCCTGGAGCTTGCACTCTCCCGCTTCATCGCAGATGGGACAATCGAGCGGATGGTTGATGAGAAGAAACTCCATCACCGCTTCCCGCCCATTGACGACCTTCTCAGAATTCGTCTTCACGACCATCCCATCCGCCACTTGCGTCGAGCACGCAATGACGAGCTTCGGCAGCTTCTCCACTTCCACCAAACAGATGCGGCAGTTGCCCGCAATGCTCAATCGCGGATGCCAGCAGAAGTGCGGGATCTCAATCCCCTGCTCAAGCGCCGCCTGGATGATGGTGAGCTTGCTATCGGCCTCGAATTGCTTGCCGTCTATGGTGATCTTGGCCATCAAATGTCCTTTTGATTCCCTCAGCTCGAATCACAAACACTTACGAATGCGACAACTGATAACTCTCTTCCAGCTTCTGAACATATCTCAGATGGAATTCCTTCAGCTTCTTCACGAACTCCTTGATCTCTTCCAGCGGCGGCAGGAAGGTTGTCCTGAAATGCAGCGTTCCGGGAAGCTGTCCGAACCCCGATCCGGGAACAACGCAGAGCCCGGCCTTCTCGAGCAATCCCAGGCAATAGTGTTCATCACGTTTCGATTCATAGTCGAGTCGCTCAACATTCGACATCGTGCTCATATCCACACGAGGGTCGGGTGGCAGCTCGAACTTCACAAACGCATACATCGCACCTTGCGGCACGGCAAGCGACATGCCGTCGATTTTGTTGATCTCTTCTCCGAGCAGCTCCGCTTTCGCTTTCAATGCGGCAAGAATGCCGTCGCGTTCCTTCACGTACGTCTCATAGCTTTCATCGCCGACCTTCGGCGGCGTGACCATCAGGTACGTCGCGATCTGGCCGTCGACATTAGCGCAGAGACTGATGGATTGAAGCTTGACAAGCTCGGAGAGAACGTCGTCCGGAATGTTTCGGAACTCGACATATCCTCCGCGATGACCGCATTCGCCGAGAAAACCTTTCGAGACAGAATGAAAACTGAAAAGCGAAACCCCTGTCTCGCCAATCTCATGCATAACCTTCGCGAAGGAATGGAATTTCGCTTTGGGATCGTAGACATTTTCCTGGTACACCTCATCGGCCATGATCGAGAGGTTGAATCGCCGTGCGAATCCGACAATCATCGTGATGTTTTCATACGAGAGAACCGCACCCGTCGGGTTGCCCGGATTGATGATTGCAATCGCGACCGGATCGATTCCTTCGCGCTTCGCCTTCTCGACGCTCGCCGTCAGGATCGTTTCATTCAATTGCCAGCCGTTCTCCTCGTCGATGAAATATCCGATCTGTTTCCCACCGTAAAGAGTAATGGTTGCGCTGTAGAGCGGGTACTGAGGAATTGGAATCATGAAACCATCGTTCGGTTTTTTCAGGAGAGCAAGGATGGAGGCTTGCACGCCTTTACTCGCACCGTCCGTCAGGATAACGTGATCGCGATCTGTAGGTATTCCATCCCGTTTGTGAATGAAGTCGGCGACAGCTTGTCTGATGAATGGAATGCCTGCGCTCTGCGTGTAAGCGCCTGTTCCGTGCGGGTGTCGCTCCAAAATCGACTTGACCTTCTCTATTATATCACGTGGATAGCTATGGAGGATCTCTTGCCGTTCAAGAAGAGGAGGATATTCGAGGAGACTCAGCGCCTGCCGCAGATAGGAAAGCGGCTTTTGTTTGAGCGCCTGCGGATTTCCGATGTTACAATAGATGATTTTTCTGCCTTGCTCTTCAAGCTGCTGGGCACGATGAACGATCGGCCCGCGCACTGCGTACTGCGCCGCGAGCAAATTCCTACTCAACGATTCCTTCGTTATCATGAGCTACCTATACCTGCTTTATTCTCGTCGGCAACCGGAGATTTTTTACGCGAACTTCCTACTCCTCTCATTCCGATCATACAATCTTCTGCGCCGGGGATGCGTTGCTTTCCTTAGGCTTGATGATAACCGCCGAAAAATTTTCGAACTGGAACAGCTTCCGCGCGATCTTCTGCACATCCTCAGCTTTGACGGCATCGATGCTTCTGAGGATTTCATCCAGAGGAATGTATTGGCCGAAGAAAAATTCCCCGCTGCCAAGTCGCATCATCCGGTTCGACATGCTTTCCAGGCTCAACATCATGGAACCCTTGATCTGGGCTTTCGTCCGCTTCAACTCGGTGGCCATGATAGGCTTTGTCTTTGCTTTCTCAAGCTCCCGGTAGATCAGCTCGATGGAACGATCGATCTTGTTCTGAGCCGTACCGACGTAGACACCGAAGCTGCCGGTGTCGCTCATGAGATTCGCGAACGAGTAGACCGTATATGCGAACCCATACTTCTCCCGGATGTTTTGAAAAAGCCGTGAGCTCATCCCTTCGCCAAGCAGTGTGTTCAAGACAAGCAATGGATAACGCTGGCGACTCTTCACGCCATAGCCGAGTGTCCCGAGGCAGATATGTGCCTGCATGATCGGTTTCTCGTACACTTCTTTTTTCGGCTGCATTCGTTTCGGACCCGATGGACGGACGGAGGAACCGTTCGACGATGACTTTCCATTGAAAAATTTCTCAACGAGATCCACAAGCTTTTCATGTTTCAAATTGCCCGCTGCCGATACTACCATACGACTTGGGATGTAATGGCTCACAACGTAATCGGTCAGATCGTTCTTACTGAAGCTCTTGATATTCTGCGCCCGTCCGATAATGGGAAATCCGAGGGGATGCTTGGAGAAAACGTTGCCGTCGAAGTAGTCGTGGATGAGATCATCGGGATCGTCTTCGATGTTCTTCAATTCTTCGAGAATGACACCCTTCTCCTTCTCCATTTCCTTGACGACAAAGACCGGTCGTTGCACCATGTCGGAGATGACGTCGACGGCTTCGGTGAGATTTTCATCAAGGATGCGCGCGAAATAGCAGGTATGTTCCTTCGTCGTGAACGCGTTCAAGTACCCGCCGACTCGCTCAAGGCTGCGGGCGATCTGCTGCGCGGAATATCGTTTCGTGCCCTTGAAGACCATGTGTTCAAGAAAATGCGAGATGCCGTTCGTAGTCTCGGTCTCATCCCGCGATCCAACATTAATCCACACACCGATGGAAATAGATCGCACGTACGGAATCTCCTCGGTGACCACGCGGAGTCCATTGGGAAGAATGGTCTTCTTGTAATTTGAATGGAGCGATGACTGCGAGATTGAAGCCGCGTTGGATGAGAGTTTGTGCATGGTAGCCGGAGAAATCCCTTTCAAGTGGTTAAAATATACCACTTCTCAGCGCGATAATCAACTAAAGATTCTGGAGGGAAGAATGGATGTGCGCGGAATGGCGAAGTAATTCCCGGATGCGAGTGACAACCATATCGATCGCGACGAGATTCTCGCCGCCGGTCGGTATGATCACATCCGCCCAACGCTTGCTCGGCTCGACGAATTCCAGATGCATGGGCTTGACCGTCACCGTGTATTGCTCCATCACCGACTCGATCGAACGACCCCGCTCCAACAGGTCGCGTCGCAAGCGACGCAGGAGCCGCTCATCCGCATCCGTATCAACAAATATTTTGATGTCCATCAGCTCGCGAAGTTGCTTTTCGACAAAGATCAGAATGCCTTCGACAATGACGACATGCTTCGATTCGATCCGCTTCGTTTCGGGAAGACGCCGGTAGGACGTGTAGTCATACAGAGGCTGTTCGATGGACTTCCCCTGTTTCAGGTCGTGTAAATGCTGGATGAGCAGGGATGTTTCAAGCGCATCCGGATGATCGAAATTGATATGCTCGGGTTGCATGCCGTGGAACGCAGCAAGGTCTCTATAATAGTAGTCGTGCCGAAGGACGACAACCGCTTCCTTATCAAGCCTTTGGAGGATTTTTTTTGTGACAGTTGTCTTGCCGGAACCGGTTCCACCGGCAATTCCAATAATGACAGGATGCTGCATCATAGGTCGTGTGCAATATACCGGAATGGTTTCGGAGAAGCAACCGGCCGTGCGAATGATCGTCCAAATTGTTTCAGTGAAAATGTTTCTTTACATTCATCCCAGGCTGACTTTCACGATTATCCGACATGATTTCTATCCTGCTCGCTGTTGCGACCATAGCCTATATTCTCATGATTCTTTTCCTGCGCATGGGAATGGAGAAAGCGAATCGAACAAAAAAAATATACGATTACGAGCCGCAGGTCTCCGTCATCGTCGCGGCCCGAAATGAGGAGGAGCATATCGGACAGTGCGTCGAATCGCTCTTGAAGATCGAGTACCCGCGCGACAAGCTGGAAATCATCCTCGTCAATGACAGTTCCACCGACCGAACGGCAGAGATTATTGAACGTTACCGGCAATCGCGATCGTTCCTGGCTCTCCACGCGAAACCGGGCGAAGGGAATCTCCGGGGAAAGACGAACGCCATTACACAGGGCATCGAAGTATCAAGGGGCGAGATACTGATGTTCACCGACGCCGATTGTACTGTCCAACCGGGTTGGGTTCGAGAGACTGTGCAGTATTTCGATGAGGAAACTGCTATTGTGGGAGGCTTTACCCTGCTCAAAGCAGATCGAACGTTTGAGGGGATTCAAGCACTCGATTGGGTTTTCCTTTTCAATCTTGCATCGGCAACTGCCGGGTGGAATATCCCTCTGACAGCGATCGGCAACAATCTATCCGTGCGTCGATCTGCGTATGATAAAACCGGAGGGTATAAGGAGATCGCCTTTAGCGTAACAGAGGATTATTCTCTCGTTCAATCCATCCGTCGAAAGACAAAACTCAAGGTCCGTTTCCCGGCAAACTCCCATACTGTCGTCACGAGTAATGCTTGTAAGACTTGGAAGCAGCTTTTTCGACAGAAGCAGCGATGGGGAGTCGGCGGCCTCGACATGGTCTTCCACGGCCTTCTCATTATGGCTATTGGATGGATGTTCCGAATAGCACTGATCGCCGGTGTATACGCAGCATCATTCCCGGTGCTCGGCGTGGCGCTTGTTTCAATGGCAGTAGGGGATGGCAGGTTCATTGGGAAGGTGTTACGTGAATTCACCGTGAGCAAGTACTTCAAATACTTCATTGCATTCGAAGTGTATTTCACATTCTATATACTTCTCATTCCCTTTGTTGCCTTTGCAAGCAGGAAAGTTGTCTGGAAGGAACGAACGCTTTGAAAAATTGGAGGAAAACAAAAAAGCCCTTGCCGGTTACGCAAGGGCTTTTTCTCGTTCAGTGAAGAGTGTTAGACTCGCGATCGCGAGCTAGCGATGTTGAGTCGCTTCAGCTTGTATCGAAGCGTTTGTTCCGTCATTCCAAGAAATGAAGCTGATCTCGACTGATTGAAGCCGAATTTTTGGAGAGCGCGCTCGATGATGCCTTTCTCAATGGCATCCAATGACTTATCGAGGATAAAATCTTGACCAGTCGTAAGATTGTTGATCATCTTTACAACCTCCGTCTTTTCGTCAACGAGCTCAGGCGGCAGCATGAAACGACCGCCGTTCGAGAAGAGCACTGACTTATCAACGACGGCCTTTAACTCACGAATGTTTTCTCTCCAACTCTGGCGGACCAAGACATCGATCGCGTTGATATCAATGATAAGTTCACCAATTCCGATCTCCCGGCAGAGTTCACCGGCAAAGTGTTTCACCAGTAACGGAATATCTTCAGGTCGTTCACGGAGTGGCGGAATCTCTACTCGCTCGAAATCTGCAAGTCTATTATAAAGATCCTCAAGTAATTTTCTCTTTTCGACAAGGCCCTTAGGATCTTCTTTCAGTGTAACAATGAGACGGATGTCGATCGACTCAGGTCGTGTCCCGCCAATTCGACGTGTGGTTCGCTCATTCATGAAGGCAAGGATTTTCATTTGATTGCGAAAACTTGCTTCTTCGATCTCCTCGATTAAGACTGTTCCACCGTTGGCAATTTCGAATAGACCACGCTTCGTGGTATACGGTAGTCCTTCTACACCACGATCATGACCGAAAAGCACCGCTTCGAGTTCCCTGTCGTCAAGGACAGAGAGATTAATAGACATGAATGGAGATTTTTCATCCGGCACACGATCCAGCGAGTAAACATTCTTGGCAACAGCACCTTTACCCACCCCTGCCTCGCCGATAATCATGATGTCTCGCCTGTTCTTGGCAAGTCGACTGATTTGCTTCAGCAGTTGTTCGACCACACGACTCTTCCCGATGATTGGGTACTCAATGGCCCCCGGTCTTTTTTCTTCAACTGCTTTTGTCTTCTTTTCTTTTTCCATACCTTCCTCTTGTCGAAAATGAGATACACTTCCGGAACACAATGTCACTTGGTGTGCGGATTTTGGAATAATCTCCCATTGAATAGTTTGAAATTGAAGAAATGAGCAAGAATCAAATTATCTACCCAGTCCCTCCAACGACTTATTTGTTGTGGATTGGCGGCAAGTTCGGTCTCATAGAATTCTCCCTGAACTGATGTAATAAACTTTAGTCGCAGGCTGAAGAAGAATACCATCAATAGTTCTATGAGCACGGTAATATACTGCCCGACGCTGAACAACTCATCCCACAAACTGTATTCGACGGTCTTAATATACCCCCAAAAGTGCAGAATTTCCATCGACGAGAAGAGGAGCAACAGGAACATGATCTTATCAATATATGCACCTTGAGGAGGATCCTTCTTATATTGATAACCGAAGAATAAGAGAATGAAAACGATGAACATCACATTCATGTAGATATTGCTCAGATACAGTGGCTTGAAGAAAAGAATGCGCCAGTTATTTCTTTCAAGGTACGGCAAAAGATATTCTATTCTCTTGATGTTTTGATCAGGATACAGATCGCCTACTGCGTGACCGTCTTGCCAAGATTGCAATTTTACTTTGCTTGCAAGGTCGAGAGCCGATGGGACTTCTGCCCCCTCCGGTACTTGACTTGACAAGGTCTTCCATTGTTTGATGTCTTCGATTGAATAGAGGTAGAGTGGATCATTAAAGAACGGATGATAATAGAGGACGGTGAAAAACAGGGTCACGATGAATGCGAAGAAGTACTTTCGCAAAACCGTCGCATCTCGGAATAAAAGATCAAACACGAGATAAGATATGGTCAACGAAGCCATGACTTCTGTGAGGATGACGCTAAAGACAAAAAAAACATGCGCAGTGTACTTCCAGCCGGTGAAGAAAGCGACACCAAAAAAATCGGACACGGGAAAAAGTGACAAAGCTGAAAAATAAAGAGTGAAATTCAGAAATACGAATTTGTTTTTCCGATTAGGTTCCCGGCTAAAGATAAAGAGGGAGAGTACAAGGAGAAGTGACTGAATTCCACGATTTATTAAAGATGCCGCAACTATTTCTTTGTGAGGAAGACAGAGCAAGCCTATGAAATACACAGCCTGCATTCCAGCCCATGCAAAAGCGATTTTCCACGGTAATTTCATCGAAAACGGGCTCCGTTGTTTCAGCACTGCATTTTTGACTCTGAGAATATAGGCATTAATATGAAGTTTGTCAAGACATATCGCAAATATTTTTTTATACACGCAAAAAGGTGATAGACAGCACGCCATTCCACACATGAAAATTTTTCACGTTTTTTCATTAAAATTATTGTTGATTCATGCAGGTTTTCATACCTTGTCAGTGAGAGGTTTTCTAAAGAGATAGAGAGAATTCTTCATTTTAAAATTCATTAATAATAGGAGATTGCGTCATGTTTAACAAGAATGGTCGTACAGCCAAGCGCGTGGCATCAATCGTCGTCGCGATGGCGCTCATCATCGCCACCAATTTGGCGATCTCGTTTGCGGCTGGTACCTCTGCGGGCAAGTCCGTCATTTCTAGCCCTGGAGATGCACCAAAACCAAAGTCCGTCATTTCTAGCCCTGGAGATGCACCAAAACCAAAGTCCGTCATTTCCAGCCCTGGAGATGCACCAAAACCGTAAGGTACCCCTTCTGAAATTAGCCCTGTTGGGATGAGGTTGTCCCGACAGGGTTTTCTTTTTCCCATTACTTTTGTTTTCATCTCGGTTTTCTTTATCATTCTAAGAATTCTCCTTTCCTGCGGGGAAATAACGGTCGACGAAGTCATAACTACAGGCTGTCCAGGTTTTTGATGTTGAATAGCGTCAAGTCTCGGAATCTCCCGACATATCTGATTCACACATTATTATTTACAGCAACTTTCTTCACAACGACCCTCGCAGGCGTGCAATGGTTAAACCGCGACCCTCTAGAATTGGTAAACTTCAAACTTGGATTACCTTACTCTTTAAGCCTGATCACCATTCTCGCTGCACACGAGTTTGGCCATTACTTCGCTGCACGGTATCATAAAGTAGACTCAACATTACCTTTTTTTATTCCTTTTCCTCCACTCTATCTGTTTCCATTGGCAAATCCGTTTGGGACAATGGGCGCGGTTATTCGAATTCGATCTCCTCTTTCATCAAATAAGGCTCTCTTCGATATCGGAATTGCTGGACCGATAGCTGGCCTTTTTGTTACCATGTTAGTGCTTCTGTATGGGTTTATCAATCTTCCTCCTCGAGAATTTTTGTTTACAATTCACCCTCAGTATCAAGCCTTGGGAAAAATACCCGAAGAGGGACTCACTTTCGGTGACTCAATATTCTTTTATTCTTTACGACTGATCTTCGGTTCCAGCACCTTTGTACCCCCAATGAATGAAGTTTACCACTACCCCTTTCTATGCGTTGGATGGTTTGGACTTCTGATCACAGCCATCAATTTGGTGCCAATAGGGCAACTTGATGGAGGCCATGTTCTCTATTCTTTGGTCAGAAATTGGCAAGGCAAGATCGCACGATTTTTCTTTGGGTTTCTCATATTCGTCGGTCTGCTCAGCGTTGTACCATATTTTGGCGCTGACATCCAACCTGCAACAATCGGATGGCTGGTCTTTGCCGCCATCCTATTCTTCATTATCAAGCTCGACCATCCTCAGATTCACGATCTCTCAGAACTCAGTATAGGCCGAAGAATACTTGGCTGGACAACTATGATCATTTTTCTTTTAATTTTCCCACCTATTCCATTTTATGGTCTTAGTCCAAAATAGGCTCTTCGGTAGCGTATTGATTATCGGTTGGTGTTTCGAATGTACGTGGTAGCATGGGAAGCGGTGAGATGAAATTTTATTGCATGCAGAGTTAATCGGGTGTATAACGATTGAAAAAAGTATCCTCGGAAGTGCCCCCATCTCCTTGACTTTTAGATGGGTTTCGACTATACTTGTAAGTTCCAACTTACGCTCCTTGCTACGTTGATTAAGTACACTGCTTGTTGCCACCGATGGAGCGTCCAACAATCATTCTCATCAAGTTCTTTGAGCGAAACTCTGCGTGCAGGAAAGGGATTGACACTGTGCAGAATGGATTGAGGAAATAATCCGCGCCACTGTTTCAATTGCATTAGTATGAACCCGGCAATTCTACAACCGCGGTCTTCGAAGACTCTTCGACGAGGAAGTGCCGAACATCCGGTACTCGCTGACGAAGACCTTATCTGCTGTAACCTTTTCTTCCTTTATTCTCTTGCTGCATTTCATCTTCTCATGTATACTACCCATTGTCAATTGCCTAACTCACCAACACATCCACCAAATAGATCGGAGTGCTTATGACACAATTCATAAGAAAAGCATCGCTTATGATGCTCTTCGCCTTCGCGTTCATCTGGCAGGCTCTTGGCTTCGCGCCGGGACACGACGGACTTTATTCGCTCGCGCGATTTAAGATAACAGTGCTGCCAAAATTTGAACCGGCGATGAACACTGATTTCGGACTCTATTGGAATAATACACCTCCTGGTACGCTCAAGCTCACGAGCCCCGTTCTCCATGACGCACCTGGCTCGCAGACAATAATTGGCCTGAGTGATCTGATCACCAATAGCCTGCCACCAGACCCTAACGGTGTTCTTGTCGGTGATGCTCCATACCAAACGTCGGTCTTCGAGACCGACTACCGCTCTACCAAGCCAAGTTCATTCACTGGTTCCTACCCGGAAATCGTGACAGATGTATATAAGATGAACCTGACCGCCATGACGGACAATAACCCGGGACATCTTGGAGATTCTTGCGCGTGCAACCAACCAGCAAACCTGCCGACGCCGTGGGCGCTCCGTGCAGGCAAAGGAAATGCACTTCCCCTCTGTCCAGGTGAAGTGAAGGAGACGCCGCTTAACCATTGGATGAGTTTCTTCGATATTTTCTGTGAGATCGATGTGCCAACGATCGGGACCTTGTACAACATCGATCCATTACTGGTTGCAAACGACGATATAGGAAACGTCTTGCCCCCCAATGTTGTTTACAAGCACGAAGATACCCCTGCTGGTGCCGGTGCAGTGCCGATCTATTTCACAGCTCCCGGATCGAAGAATAGCGTATCGTGGGTCAAAGGAGAACAGTTCGGCTACATCACGCTCGCGGGACACGGTGCGTCGTTTCAGTGTGCGGACTGCGCAACCTTTAGCGCCGCAGTGGATCAAATCCCTGAACTGCCCATCCATCCACGCGTCCCAGCGACGTCCGTGTGGGGCCTAATTGGCCTGGGTCTCTTACTCGTCGGCGCTGCTTTCTGGATCATCTCGCGAAAACGGGCATCGACCGTTGCCTGATTAAGGATACATGTATCGATAACCGCGGATTACCTTCTCAGGGACCCGCGGTTCTTTTTTTCTCATAAACCATAACAACTTCTACCTTTTCAGCTTTCCCGATTCTTGGTTACATGAAAAGCACTTGACAGAATAGTTTATTTTCTCTACTATAGTCCAGTACTCCATGGGGGGGAATCACGAAACACATGAAATTATCGCTCATTCCATATCTTGCCATGACTATCCTGCTCTGGGCGGGGTCATGGTACCTGAAGCCTCACGAGGTTGACTTCTCGCAGGAAGCCCTTCGCTTTTCAGACGTTTCTCGAACTTCCGGATGTTCTAATACCCATTCCAAGGTCAGCCTTTCTCCACAGTTTGATAATATCATGCCCTGGCTCTCATCAGTCGGTGCGGCAGTATGTGCCGGTGACTTCGACAATGACGGCCTCATTGATTTCTACGTGACGAACTCTGGCCGCAACACATCAAATCGTCTTTTCCACAATATCGGCAGTGGCAAGTTCGAAGACATTGCCGTAAAAGCTGGTGTCGCGGATTGTAATCGCGACGGTGCATCGATGGATGCCATCTTCTTCGATTATGACAATGATGGCGATGAAGACCTCTACGTCGTCAAGTGGGGTGCGCCGAACATTCTCTTCGAGAATCAGGGTGATGGAACATTCAAAGACGTCACTGCCCGCGCCGGCGTCGGTTACTGGGGATATGCCAATGGCGTCATTGCATTCGACTATGATCGAGATGGGCTACTCGACATTCTTGTTGCGAACTATTTCCCCGACAGTGTCGTCAATCCCGCAACCGGTAGACTCGCACGGAATGATCTCTGGAATCCCGTCACGAGCCGCATTATGCACACGACATTCACACATGCTGTGAACGGCGGCAGAAATGTTCTCTATAAGAATATGGGCAACGGAACGTTCAAAGACGTCACGCTCGAAGTGGGACTCGGCCACACTGGTTGGTCGCTTGATGTCGGGAGTGGAGACCTGAACAACGACGGATGGCCGGATCTCTACGTTGCGAATGATTTCGGCGCCGACGAACTGTACTTCAACACAGGTGCATCTGAATTCCCACCACGCTTCCGTATTGTCATTGATCCCAGCGGTCACCCCGGAATTGGCAATGACTGGTGGAAGGGAATGAATGTCGATATCGCCGATGTCGATGGCAATGGTCGACTCGACATTTACGTCACCAACATCCTCGCGCGACGATACAAGACAGATGAGGGGAATATGCTATGGCTGAACTTCCCCGATCAGTCTATGATCGGTGGTTGTAAGTTCATGAACGTCAGCTCACAGGTGCGAACGAATGACGGCGGATGGGGATGGGGAGGAAAATTCTGTGACTTTAACAACGATGGCTTGATGGATATTTTCACGGTGAATGGATTCACAACTGGTAAAGACTCCACAGCAACCTACTGGTATCAGTTGCAGGAGATGGTGACCCAGACGAAGAACAACGCTGCGGACACAAAAGATTGGCCCGTTATGGGCGACCGCGATCTTTCTGGGTACGAGCCAAGCCGACTTTTCCTTCAAGTTCCTCAACGAGCCGACAACAAAACTGCACCTATGACGTTCGTAGAACGAGCAACAGCCTGCGGTATCACCGATCTTTACAATGGACGCGGTATCGCCCTCGCCGATTATGATAACGACGGTGCAGTCGATATGTACATCGCCAACCAGGGAACTCCAAATTGCCTCTATCATAATGAACTCCTGACAAAATCCCAAACGTTATCATCTGACCGACCGGCAATACACTGGATTGGCTTTTTTCTCGTCGGAGAACCATCTCGTGCTCGGCGCGTTGGGGATCGTCTCCTTGCCAGCAGCCGCGATGCAATCGGAGCGCGTGTGGAGGTTTGGTCGCACGGTGTCCGGCAGCTTCGCGAGCTCGATTACTGTGACGGCTTCGCTTCTGAAAGTGAACGAAGGATCGTCGTTGGACTTGGCAATTCGACTTCAATCGACCGTGTGGAAATAACATGGCCAAGCGGAAGAAAGGAACAACTTCAGGGAAGTGAGCTTGTGATCGATCAATACCACTCGATCGTCGAAGGAAATACGACTCCTCATTTGGCAAAAGGAGCTCAACCGTGAGTTCGCGACTCAAACTGCTTGCGGGAGCTCTTGTGCTGGTAACACTCGTTGCCGTTGCGTATTATCGTGCGGGTGTACTCAACCTTCCTTCCGTTCCAGGCGAGATCACTGCAACGGATGCCGGACTGAATGGACTTGATGGCCTGAAGTCATTCGATGAAAGTATCGCGAGCGATCATCTCGCTTCTGAGAAAAATAAACTCGTCGATGAAACACAAGCAGCCATTGCAGAGATTCGGCGTGGCGACGAGGAGAGCGGTATTCACCATCTCCAATCACTCGTTCAACAAGAGCCGGCAAATCTCGTCCTTGGAAATCTTCTGAGGATGGAGACTTTCTTACTCAGCCGACACTGGTTAGCGGCAAATGCGAGCCAAGGAGAAATTGCTCTTAATCTGCCGGAGTACCTTGATAACCAACCAACTCGGTTCTACCGCGAGCTTCTCAAACAACGACAGGATCGGGAAATAAAACTCCAACTGGCGCTTTCGCTTGTCGATCACATGCTTCTTTTTCCGGCACTCGAGATCAAAGCCCCCGCAAGCGTCGAAGCAGTCGAGATTCTTTCCGGCATTCTCAAGCAGCCTGATGTCCATGCGAGGTATTATGTCCCTGCTCTGTACGCACGCGGGTTGAATTATCTCTACCGTCCGTTTAATCTTGTCTGGCCTGAGCGAATTGCTGCCGCACCCGATGCTGCGAGCAACGACATTAGCCTTGCCGTTGCGGTCGGACAAAAAATCGGCGCCGGCTCGAACACGCTCAAAGCGGAACTTTCCCTTTCTCTCGGTGATGCGTATGCCAAAGAAGGGAAACTCAACGCGGCGCATTCGTGGTGGCAACTGGCGAACAATCTGGCACACGACGACAAGATACGGAGCCGCGTTTTCACCAGACTTCAATGGAAAGATGAAGACGTTGCTTCGAATCTTGAAGCGACCTTGCAGCAGCAGATGGACGATATCGATCATCCTCTCAGCGACATACGGTTCATGTGGCAATGAACGAAATCGAACGCTCACACCACTTCTGGGAGGGAGTTCGACTCCCGACCAGCAAACCAGAGGCCGGTAGCACAGCTACCTCCCAGTTAAAAAGAGAACTTGAATGCAACCTCAGACACTGACTCAAAAAAAGATTGAATTTATTATCCCAAGCCTCCGCGATCCGCGCATAACGGTATTCGCGGCAAACTTGCTCTGGATTATTCTCGGGCATGAGGTGCTCTATTTTAACAGGAGTAGCGAGCAGCTTGTTACAGCACTTCTCGCCTGTACGATATTGGACGTGATCGTCACATTCGTGATGTCACGAAAGATCGTCGTCCCTCTGAGCGGATTGTTAACAGGTCTCAGTATCGGTCTCTTGCTCGCGAGTTACGATCTTCGGCTCTTTGTGGTCGTCTCGGCCTGGTCGATTGCTTCGAAGTATCTCATCAAACTGAAGGGACAGCATATTTTCAATCCCTCAAACTTCGGCATCGTCGCTGCGCTCCTTCTCACACACGGATTGGCGTCCGTCGCGCCCGGCTCACAGTGGGGCGGCGATTTTCGTTTCGCTCTCGTGATCTTTGCGATCGGCCTGGTAACGATGTGGCGCGTTCAGCGGTTGAGAATTGTCCTTGGCTGGCTGACGGGGTATGTGCTTTTGGGCTTGCTGCGGATGGCAGTGGGGCAAGGAGGATTGATCTTCGTTCTCGGCCCGTTGACCGGCGCAGAGTTCGCTCTCTTTACGTTTGTCATGATCCCCGATCCGAAGACCACGCCCACAGAGAAAGACGCGCAAGTGTGGTTCGGACTCATGCTTGGCATTTTGGATGGCTTTATGCGTCTCGCGGAGATCCGGTTCTCGATGTTCTACGCCTTGTTCATTATGTGCGCTGCTCGTCCACTGATAAGTATTATCAGGGAAAAGATTGCAAGTACGGTTTCAGATGAAGGAATGTTGCGCGTGTTTCGATTATCACGGGCAAAGGCAGAATAATGCATACACTCACTCTATCACTCATTTTCCATCACTCGAAAAGTATATGAAATACTTCGTTGTCGTTGTCGGATTGATCTTCTCATGTAGTTTCGTGAAAGCGCAAATCAGCTCGACGAGTGATTCCATCTCCACCGAGTTGGCACTCATCGAAAAATATCATCCTCTCTTCGGGCGAGAGTGGTCGAAGAAATTCGTGGAGATGTGGAACTCCAACAAAGATACCGCCAAGGTCTTGCACGGTCTGGGCAATGTCTACTTCGTCTCGACGGGAAAAGAGACGACGACCGCGCTCATGTCGTTCGATTCATCGGGTCTTGCAACGTACAAAGCCGGCGGTTATCCTGCTCCAAAAGATTCAACACCAAAATTCACGGCAACAGTGACACGATGGGCTGAATTCATGGAGGGAAAGTATCACGCGGTTGCTGGTGTACTGTCACGAAAAATCGAATACCAGGGACCGATGACGATTGCGTTCAAATACGGTTGGCACTTCGATAAGGTGGCGCCCGTCGGGCGAAAAGTTGTCGAGATTCTCGAAAAGAAAAAACCGGAGTGGCATAAAACGAAATGACGAGAAGAATTCTCTCATATTTCGTCGGACGAACAATCGAGCGGATGCGCTTCCCTCATCAAGAAGAGGGGGGAAAAGCGATCTCCGATCGAGTGCTCGCGCTCTTCAGAAGCGGGGCGATGTTGGGGCTGAGGGGTGAAACGATGGAAGCGTGCCGGCATGAATCGCAAAAGCTTCCGTGGAATGTTCGCGCGTTCTTCAACGAAGGCCACGCCATGGGGTGCGCCGGACTGCAGGCATGTTCATTGATACGACGAAATCCGGAAGCGAATGCGCCAAAAGACTATGAGATCATGCGGTATGTCGGATACGGATTCTGGAATGGAGTAGGAGCAAAATTTCACGTACCTGGCCTTCCGGAGAACGGCTCGTACTGGAACGATGTTCAGTCATTCTCGAAGTATCGCCTGCTGATGGCAAACGGCTACGGCTTCTCGCTTGTGTTATTCCATGGAAATTTTACGGACAAGATCAAGAACATCGTCATGAACGAAACGGATGAACGGCGGCGAGAAGCTGTTCTCCACGGCATCGGCCGAGTTCTCTGGTTTCTCTATTTATATAACTATGCCTCATTGAAAGACGTGTTGGATGAACACCGCAAGATTGCCGGGCCGCTGGCGATTGGTTTGGGACTTGCGATAGCGTTCACGCAAGTTGCAACGCCGGAGAATATCTTGCGGTCGCTTGAGAAGTTTCCGGATGAACATCGTGTGCATCTTATTCGTGGAGCTGGTATCGCGCTGCAAGTTCACGCGCAGAACGATCCAGAATGTAAGAAGAATGTCGAGCAACTTATTCACGGAGAATTGTGCGACTGGTACGAAGGCGCATGGAGTGCATCGCGTGATGCGGGAGAGGGAAAGGAATGGTATTCGAAGTATCATGAGTTGACGAAACGGTTCTCGATATCCACAGTTGCGAAGGACTTCAGTCATGTCTAACGCGATCGCCATCATAGGAATCGGTTGTCGGTATCCGGACGCGAATTCTCCCAAAGAATTCTGGGAGAACATCCTTGCGAAGCGCCGCGCGTTTCGCCGGATACCGGATGAACGTTTGTCGCTCGAATCGTACTATTCGTCCGATCGGAATGAGCCGGACAAAACCTACTCGCCCTACGCTGCTCTCATCCATGGATTCGAATTCGATCGCGTGCGGTATCGTATTGCAGGATCGACGTTTCGTGCAACCGACATCGCTCAATGGCTGGCACTGCAAGTCGCCCAAGAAGCGCTGCATGATGCA
Organism: Ignavibacteria bacterium; assembly: GCA_016178595.1. Classification (GTDB taxonomy): domain Bacteria; phylum Bacteroidota; class Ignavibacteria; order UBA10030; family SZUA-254; genus JACOSY01. The sequence goes on along the minus strand of JACOSY010000005.1, from coordinate 86,278 downwards.
GGCTACGACGATCCGTCGAGATTGCCGCGCGATACGACTGGTGTAATCCTCGGCAACACGCTCGCGGGCGAAGTCTCCCGTGCAAACACTCTTCGGCTTCGCTGGCCGTACGTTCGGAAAACGCTTCTCAACACGCTGATCAATCTTGGGGTTGTGCAGCCTGGGCGCGATGTTATTCTCAACGAAGCTGAAAAGCGTTTCAAGTCTGCATTCCCTCCGATGAATCATGAGAACCTCGCCGGCGGACTTTCCAACACCATCCCCGGCCGCATCTGCAACTATTTTGATTTTCATGGCGGTGGTTACACAGTGGACGGAGCCTGCGCTGCCTCGCTTCTCGCAGTATCGACCGCTTGTGCTCAACTTGAAACACACGACCTTGACGTAGCGCTCGCCGGAGGTGTCGATATCAGTCTCGATCCGTTCGAGCTCATCGGCTTTGCGAAGATGGGTGCTCTTGCCGAGCGTGAAATGTTTGTGTATGATGAACGTTCCTCCGGTTTCCTTCCCGGTGAAGGATGCGGCATGATTGTCCTCAAGCGCCTCGAAGATGCCGTTGACGATGGGAATCGTATCTACGCAGTCATTCGTGGTTGGGGTATCTCGTCGGATGGACAAGGTGGGCTGACAACTCCCTCCACATCCGGACAGGCATTTGCAGTTCGTCGTGCTTACAAGCGGGCGGGCTACGACATTGCGACTGTCTCCCTCATCGAAGGCCACGGCACCGGAACAACAGTCGGCGATCGTATCGAACTTGCCGCGGTAGCCGGCGTTGTGAATGAATCGTCCCACATATCGACTGACGAACGTCCCATGATTGGCGTCGGCTCGGTAAAGGCGAACATCGGTCACACAAAGGCCGCAGCGGGAGTTGCCGGACTGATCAAAGCGACCCTTGCAGTGTACAATCAGATCCTCCCTCCTATGCCCGGATGCAATACGCCGCATGAGGAATTTCGAACAAGCGCAAAATCGCTCTATCCTCTTCGGTCCGCAAGATCGTGGGATGAGCACAGGCCGCTCCGAGCCGGCGTGAGTGCATTTGGCTTTGGCGGCATCAATACGCATTTGACGATTGAATCGCTTGCAACACATCGACGAAGTGAGTTCACACCGGACGAACGGCGTCTCATTACAAGCAGTCAGGACAGCGAAATCTTTTTCTTTGCCGCTCGCCGAACCGATGAACTCAAGGAGCAGCTCCAGCGTATATTCCAGTTCGCGGCACGCATCAGCCAGGCTGAGATGACGGATCTCGCCGCAATGCTCGCGCGCGAATTGCAGTCAGGAGATGTGCGGGCAGCCATCGTCGCTTCGCGGCCTGAAGAACTCTCGTCGAAGCTCGAACAATTACTCACCATCGTCGGCGCTGCAGGAGGAGCGCAGGAATTCAGCCACATCGATACCCGCGCAGGGATTTTCCTCGCGCGGTCTGCTCGTCCGGTCCGTGTCGGATATTTATACCCGGGTCAAGGCGTCCAGCAAGTCAACATGGGACAACTCTGGTACCAACGATATGATGCCGTTCGAGAAGGCTTTGTCAGTGCAGATCAAAGCGTCGGACCAATCAATGGCAAAGTGCTTTCGCAGATCATCTTCAGGGACATCGATAGGAGTACTGCTGCTGAACGTGAGCAATGGAAGCAAGTTCTTACGCAAACACGCGTCGCACAGCCCGCAATTGCCGCAACCTCGGTTGTGATGTCGAAAATTCTGAAAGAGCATGGTGTTACGCCATCGCTTGCCATTGGCTATAGCCTCGGCGAGTGGACTGCTCTTTGGAGCAATGGAACGATCGCAGAAGAGGATCTCTGTCGTTACGTCTCGCTGCGCGGGCGGGCGATGGAGTCGACCGGCTCGGTGCGAGGAGGAATGGCAACTGTTGCAGCACCTCCCGCGGTTGTGGAAGAAATCGTTCGCAGCATTGCCGGCTATGTGACGATCGCCGGATACAATACTCCAAAACAAGCGGTGGTCTCGGGAGAATACTCGGCGGTCCAGGACTTGATCGCGCGATGCCGCGACCGAAGTATTCCAGCCATCTCACTCAAAGTATCGAACGCGTTCCATTCGCAGCTCGTCTCGTCCGCTGCAGACATTCTTCGCGAAGAACTTCGAACGATGCGTGTCGGTGAGGCGATCTTTCCGGTGATCTCGACGATCACGGGAATGGATGTCAAGCGCGATCAGGTGAAGGATAATCTGTGCGACCAAATCCTGATGCCGGTGAGATTTCTTGACGCAGTGCGGGAAGCCGAGCGCTTCGGAATCGATGTGCTTGTGGAAGTTGGGCCCGGGCGATCGCTCAGCAATATGCTTTCGGAGATTGACGTGCGAGGACTGCGTTGCGTTCTCTTCACCGATGACGAGGGAGGAACGACGGTCAGGCCGATGAACATGACACTTGCTTGCCTCTTCGCACTCGGCGTACCCATTCGGGCATCGCACCTGTTCGACGTTCGCTTCACCCGACCGATCCCATTAGACTACCATCCCGCCTTCATCCAGAATCCTTGTGAATCGGATCGGGAGGCGCTGCCGACAAGCGATTCCAGCGATGACACAAAACTCGAAAGCATTGCGCTGACTCGAGCGAACGCAACAGCTCCAGCCAGTGCCGAAAATTCCATTCCGCCCAAAACGGAAAAGGTCGACAGCGGCTCCGTGTCGAACTACGATGGCGTGCTCAGCCTTGTACTCGACCTGGCAGCATCAATTACCGAGTATCCGCGTGAGCTGGTCAAACCGGAAAACTTATTGCTGCACGATCTCAATCTTAATTCAATCGCATCGGCACAACTCGTTACCGAAGCTGCACGTACACTCGGGTTGGCCAGACCCGCCGATCCGACGGAGTACTCGACCGTTTCCCTCCAGCAGGTCGCGCAAACTCTCTTCGAATTGCTGTCGACGCAGGGAGCCCGAAAGCTTGTGGTTGAAGAGGAGGAGCCGCCAGGGATGTCTGCGTGGGTTCGTCCGTTCCGAATCGAAATGGAAGAGTCACGATTGCCCGATGCTATCAACCAGTTTTTACAACCGCAAAAACGATGTCTTGTCATTGGCGAAGAACGTGATCCTTTGCTCCGCTCTTTAACGACACGACTTGCTCAAGCGGGCATCGTCGTCGATTCCTGCCATACCTCTCTTGAGGTATATTTGAATGATTCCCCCGCGAACGATATTCCATGGGACGCATTCATCTATGTACATCCACACCGGAGCGACGGCAGATCGTGGGATGTTACTGACGCGGATCTTTCAACGTGGCATAACACGTCGGTTCAACCTCTCTTCACGGTGGCACAAGCAATTGCACGTTGGTGCACAGCGAAGAAAAAACAAGATCTTTTTGTAGGAGTTGTTCAGCAGAGCGGCGGATTCTTCGGCCGTAGTTCTGTCGACGCATCCGACAATCCGTTCGCTTGCTGTTCGGGGGTCTTCAAGAGCTTGCACCTCGAATTGAATCTTGCTGCGACGTGCATCGTCGACTGCGATCCGCTTGCGGATGCCGTGTCCTTGTCGGAAGTACTTCTGAAAGAGTTTCGCTCGACATCAGGATTTCGGGAAACCGGATACGGCAATAACAGGGTGCGGCGGTCGCCGGTACTTCGACTTCTTGAGCACGGTATGACTGCAACTCAGCCTCTCGATCGTTCCGATGTTCTCCTCATCACCGGTGGCGGACGTGGAGTTGCTGCTGAGTGGGCACTCACGCTTGCACGAGAAACAGGATGCAAAGTAGCTCTCCTCGGTCGAACGCTTCTTGCTGGAAATGGTGATGGCGCTGGTGCCGAAGTGCGTGCGACTCTGCAGCGTTTTGATAATGAAAAACTCTTATGCCGATATTACACATGTGATGTCGTTGACAAGCCCTCTCTTGAAAGAACAATTGCTCTCATCCGGCGGGATCTTGGCGGCATCACTGCCGTCCTCCACGCTGCTGGCACAAACATTCCCCAGGCAACGCGCAATCTTACCGGCGATGCCGTGGCGCAAACTCTCGCGCCGAAAATCCGGGGCACGATTCATATTCTCCAAGCATTACCATTGGAAGAAGTGAAACTCTTCATCACATTTGGATCGATCATTGCACAGAGCGGGATGCCGGGTCAAACCGCCTATGCGTTTGCCAACGAGTGGATGAATCGAGCAGTCTTGCAGCTGCAACGAGCATACCCATCGATGAGATGTCTCAGCCTCAACTCCTCGGTGTGGGCGGGAGTCGGTATGGGTGAGCGTCTTGGCAGTGTCGATGCACTTGCTCGTGAAGGAGTGACGCCCATTGAGATGAAGACGGGATTGAAAGCGCTCCTGGAATTACTTCGACATAAACAAGCGGCACCAGAAGTCATCATGTGCGGACGGGTTCGCCGTCTTCCCACACTCCGATTGCACGATCGATCCTTGCCCGTCCTGCGATTTCTTGAGCGGAACCGTGTGCATTATCCCGGCGTTGAGCTGATCACCGAGTGTGAGCTTTCGACGGCACACGATCTCTACCTGAACGATCATTTCGTCGATGGAATGCATCTGTTCCCGGCAGTTCTTGGGATCGAAGCGATGGTACAAGCAGCGTCAAGCCTGTTGTCCGGGGAATCGTGTGCAGCAGTGGAACGACTCGAGTTTCCACGCGCCATCATGGTTTCTCCGGATGGTTCAACCCGGATTCGTATCATTGCACAAGCAGACGAGAACTCGAAGGGTATTGAAGTCGTCATCAGGAGCAGCGAAACGAATTTCGCACTTGACCACTTCCGAGGTCATGTTATCTTCGGATCGCGAGCAGGCGACATCCCTGATGTTACCGCCGGCACTGCGCTTTCTTCGGAGAAGCTTCTTCCAATCTCTCCTCGAGAAGATTTATACAGTACGATCCTCTTCCAGGGACCGATGTTCCAACATCTGGTCGGTTACCGAGAGCTTTCTGCTACATCGTGCGTTGCTGAAATTCAACGCGACGATAATCCAAAACTCTTCGGTATGTATCAGCCCCACACACTGCTGACTGGCGATCCAACCGTGAGGGACACTTTCCTCCATGCAATTCAGCCATGCGTGCCCCAAGCCATGATACTTCCCCTCTCGATCGAACGGATCGAGTTCTATCAACCGATCAACAGCTATTCGCAGCTTGTACTTTCCGCTCGCGAAAGAGAACGCACGACGCAGGAGTATGTTTATGATGTCGAGGTCAAATCACCTGAAGGGGCAATGATCGAAGTCTTCAAAGGATTCCGATGTCGTGCAGTCGGTCAGAGCGTGCTGTCGAGAACGAATGATGCAAAGCGAGGTTTTCCCATAGTCCTATTGGCACCGTATCTCGAACGATACATTCAGTCCATCGATCCAAAACAATCGTGCACGATCACAATGACGATCCACGACAAAACCTCGGATCATTCTGTTCGATCATCAAACGACTCCGGGAGGATGAGAACCCCTCAACATCGTCGCGAGTCAAGTCAAACTGCGCTCGAAAACGTTGTGAGAGATTTCCTCTCTAAGATGCTGCACCGTCCGATCCACAACGATGCCTTTCTGATTGAACACGATGTGAATGGCAAGCCGATTGTACGGCTGACCGATGAACATTCTATTGTGCTGCCGACACTGTCAGCAGCACACACAGACCAGATGACACTTGCAACCGCTTCAGATGATGTATGTGTGTGCGATGTCGAGAAAGTATTGGATCGTCCCAACCAGATCTGGCACGATCTCCTTGGCAATGAAGGAATAGCGCTCGGAACCGCCGTCGCTGCTGAAGCCAAGGAAGATACCGTCACTGCATACACCCGCGTGTGGACAGTCATTGAGTGCCTCAAGAAATCAGCAGTAAGCGTCTCTCCCCTTCCCGTTCTGAGGTCGACACGCGAAGACAGTTGGGTTACCTTCAGCCTGTCGCACCATTCGCTCGACATTCATACTCTGTCGTTCCTCGATGGTCGTAGAGCCACAGCAACTGTGGTGGCGCTCTTGCTGCGAAGAAGTGGTGATGCCCGTGCGGTGTCTAAAAAAACTGCTGTAGAAAGGGAACGACATGCGCGTCTTTGAACACAGGCACATCGTGACGTTTGAGGAAACGAACTTGCTTGGGAATGTTTATTTCACAAACTTTTTCCTGTGGCAGGGCGAATGCAGAGAGATGTTCCTGCACGAGCACGTCCCCGAAGTGTTGATTGAGTTGAAGGATGGCATCTCCTTAGCGACGACGAGAAGCAATTGTGAGTTCTTCTCGGAGGCATTCGCGTTCGATGAGATTCTCGTGCGGCTGAAGTTGCTGGAGTTGACCCAATCCCGGATTACGATGGGTTTCGAATACGTTCGAATGAACAATGACCGCTCCGAGCTTATCGCACGAGGAGAACAGCAGGTCGTGTGCATTCGCAAGAATGGGCATTCCGTCGCAGTGGAAGAGTTGCCACCGGCACTTCACCGAAAGCTTCTTGAATTCCAACAACAGTCCTAACTGCTTCTATTGTAAGCTATAACTGCCAATCGAGTGCCAATATTTTGGCAACGGAGATTGATAGATTCCTTTAGACTGTTTAAAACTTCTGCAATAGGAACATAGGAGGTTGGCATACAAGTTGCCCAGACAGCAATCGCGTCAGGGTTCTCGCGATTGACCCGATTTCCGGCGAGATATTGTTCACCGACTGCGAGCTACTATGGAAGTCAAGGGAAGTCAAGAAAAGTTATACTTTCAGTCGTTTTGCTCTTGACTTTGTCAGAGGATTGTTTTACAATATGGCTGGTTCAAGAAGGGTCGGCCGTGTGAAGGAAGAACCTTTTCTGTATGGATGAGGGTTCACGAGTTCTGACCTGTGAGCGTGTTTATCAAGCTCCGTTGTTCTTCACTCTTTACAAGCGCTCTCATCTCTCCACTCACGCCCTCGTAGTAAGAAGTCTCCTCACTGTCGTTTTGCTCAGCATATAAACGTAATCTTTTTCATACACTATTTCATCCACCACTACACATTTGTAGGAGGTTGTCATGACAAAAAAGTTTACCGCGTTCTTTGTGTTGGCTCTTGCGTTTGTCCTTCTGACCGTCACTGGTCAGCTCTTCGGACAATCCCTTACACAGCCGAGCCCGAATTTACCCCCACCGCCGGGCACGTACATTAGCCCGCAACTCTATCACCAGTTGTATGCGGCTGGGATAGTTATTAAAGACGTGAGCCACTCCAAGTTCACGCAGAGCCAGCCGCCCCCACCGCCCGGTGGTACGCAGATTCACGCGTTCAATTCCCAGGTCAACATGCAGGTATCCCTCGACGGTGGGAACACATATAATCCCATGATGGCTCCGGCGAGCGTGGTCGTGCAGGTGTCATCCAATCCCGCACAAGATATCGGGAACACGAGGGCTTTCGATACGGAGATGCTCCAATTGAATATTTCCGGTGGATCACTGCCGCCCGGCGTGATGGTACGCGAGAGTCCCACGCTGCAATCGTTAGGCAAAACACATGTCACATTTGAGGATGCAACACATTACAAGATCGACAGTTTCTTCGACATCTTCACCGAACTGAGTGTCGATGGTGGTGCAACTTGGATGCCGGCGACGAACGGCTCGGCGCACATGGCGCTCCAGGGCGATCCTAAACCGCCCATCGTCACGACGAGTCCGGATCTGCCTGCAATCCCAAGTCACTATGTCAGTCCTGCAGATTATCATACGGCGTTTGCAAACGGAATTGTCATTAAAGACGTAAGCCACGAAGGTTTCTTGCATAATGATCCTCCGCCGGATACGGGAGCCGGTGGCAGCACGCACAGCTTCGGTTCGATGGTTAGCATGCAAGTCTCCATGGATGGCGGTCAGACATTTCAAGGGATGAGCGCGCCCGCAAATGTTGCTGTGCATCTTCATAAAATGTCGGGACCTGGTGGATCTCCCACGGGAACGTTCGACACTGAAATGCTTCAACTCGACATCTCCGGTGGATCGTTGCCGCCCGGCGTCATGATCCGCGAAAGTCCCACGCTGCAATCGACAGGCAAAACGCAAATTGATGCAGACATGGGGGGTCGGTACAAGATCAACAGCTTCTTTGATATCTTTCCTGAAGTGAGTTTGGATGGAGGTAATACTTGGTCACCATCGACAAGCGGCCCGACACACATGGAAATAGAACCAGACCCACCGCCAATCACGACGAGCGATCCGAATCTGCCGCCGATCCCAAGCCACTACGTAAGTCCTGCCGAGTGGCATCAGTCATATGCGAACGGGATCGTGATCAAGGACGTGAGCCACGAGCGCTTCACGCATAACGATCCTCCACCGCCGCCAGACAGTTCGCACAATCATAGCTTTGGCTCGACTGTCATGATGCAAGTCTCCACGGACGGTGGAAACACCTTCCAGCCGGCCAACGGATCCGCCGACGTAACGGTGATGGTGAAGCATAAGAGTGATAACGGCGGTACACAATATTTCGAGACAGAAATGCTTCAGTTGGATCTTACCGGTCCGGGTTTCATGGTCCGTGAGAGTCCTACGAAACAATCATTGGGAAAAACCTCAGTCAGAGATATTGGCGGTGGACAGTTCAAGGTCAACAGCTTCTTCGATGTCTTTACAGAGGTTAGTCTCGATGGAGGCGCGAGCTGGACTCCTGCTGATGGTCCCGTGCAAATGGAACTGCAAGCCGCCACTGGCAGCATTTGCGGCATGAAGTACAATGATCTTAACGGCAACGGCGTCAAGGATCCCGGTGAGCCTGGATTAGCCGGATGGAAGATTAAAGCTACCGACGCCGCTGGAGTTGTCTACAGCGCTGTAACGGATGCTGCTGGAAACTACTGCTTCCCCGCTCTCCCCCCCGGCACCTACCGTGTTGAAGAAGTTCTTCAAGCCGGCTGGATGCAGACCGGTGGTTTGCCGTTCTACACACTCAACGTTGCGCCGAACCAAGCGATCAACGGCATCGACTTTGGTAACTTCAGGAATGGCTCGATCTACGGTAAGAAGTTCAACGACCTGAATGGTAACGGCGTGAACGACAAACCGGGTGAGCCGGGTCTACCAGGATGGACAATCTGTGCCACACGTCCTTCCGATCGACCTGATCCTTCTGTGTTCCCGACGACCGGTGGAATCGACTTCCTCGGCTACACGACTGCGCAGATCACCATCAGTCCGTATGGTGTGCCACAGCAGGACATTCCCCTCTGCGCTTCAGGTCCGACGACGATCCGACGCGCGAATCCTTCCGGAGGGACTGCTGCCGATTCGATGCAGACGGAAATCACACTGCTCGAGCTGAAGGGAACGCTACCGGAGCCGTACTTCCCGAACAACGATACGTTCATCATCAGACATAAGACTGATCGTCGGTCGTATGGAGCGATCCAGGGGAATTCGTTCCCCGCATACAGCTTCTTCGACGTCTTCTTCGAGATCGAAGTGCCGAGTATGGGCCTGAAGATGGTGAACAAAGATCCAACGCGCATGAGCACGACGATCAATACCATTCCACCGGGCGCAGCCAATTACTTCGGCTTCAACACGTACCTGGTGCGTGAGGATCCGCCGTATGATACGCTGTATGTCGTGAAGCGTGTTCTCCACTGTGTCGGCAATAGTCCGGGCGCGAACTGCGACTTCTCGTGTCCGAAGCCGCCGCCTCCGCCTCCGCCTACGGGTCCGGCAGGAACATCAACCACATGTGTCGTCACCGATGCATCGGGCAACTACTGCTTCATGGATCTGCCGCCGGGCTCGTACACTCTCACAGAAGTGCCGCAGGCCGGATGGACGCAGACGACGCCCGATCCTCCCAAGATTGTTATCGAGAGCGGCACAAACAGCACAACAGGCAACGACTTCGGCAACCAGTCATGCACCGGTCGGTTGTGCATCTTCAAGTATTATGATGCAAACCACAATAACCAGCTTGATCCGGGTGAAGGTGGAGTGCCGGTCTCGGTCTGCTTTAATGTGACCGACGCTGCGAACCACACAATTCGGAACTGCACCGATGCGAGCAGCACGGTGTGCATCGCGCTACCGATTGGAACCTATACCGTGACCGAAGAGGTCCCTGCAGGTTACACGACGAGCGATCCGAAGGGCGGTATCATGACTGTTGACATTACTGAGTGTCGAGACTACAACGTCAACTGGGGTAACGCCGCAGGCTTGACCGACTCGACCTTCCGCACAGCGACGTACGCCGATTGGGCACGCGCGTTGAGCCAGAATACGCAGAATAAGCTCAAGGCGATCAAGTGCAAGCCGGATAAGGTGGAGTTCAAACTCAACCTGAAGCAGCCACAACCGATCTTCACGAAGTTGCGCGTGGTGTTCAATATGACGACTCGCATTCTCAACGTCTGGGGAGATGAAAAGAACAAGCAGCTCTCATACACCTGCGCTTTGGTTGGCCCGGCAGATCCGCCAAAGAATAAGGTATGGGACTTTGACTTCAACAACTGTCCACCACTTCCATCGCCGGCTATCATCCAGATTGACGGCATCGGACTCAAGGGTGCACTCTTAAAAGTCGCTTACATCTGGTCGACGAAAGGCGGGACAACTGTAGTTGTAAAGAAGGGTGTCTTGCCGGGTCCGCCGGAAAAGCGCGTTGACCCAACAGACACACTCAAACAGATCCTTCGTCTGCCGATGCCGAACCTTGTGGACGTCGGTCAGGAGCTGCAACAACAGATAGTGACCACGTCTCATCCGTTCTTGTTCACGACGGGTGCTCCGGCAGGAGGACACTCGGTGATTTACGTGAAGTATGGCGATGTGCAGAAGTCGCTGATCAAGGTGACGCGAGCCGGGGATCTGGTTCACACCAGTAAACCGCGCTGGTTGGACTTCTTCGACAAAAACGGTCAGCCAAACACGGCGGCACCCATTTTGAGGCAACAAAAAGGGTTGCCACCGGATAAGCACAATAACCAGACGTATGCGAATGCCCTGGCATTGCAGTTGAACATCCTGGCAAGCCAGTACGTGAAGTTCCCACCCGGATTCGGTGGTCTGGTCTATGACGATCATAAGAACCCGCAGTGTAACACGGCGGCGTTCAACGGTCTGACGGTGGATTCGATTATGTCGCTGCTCAATCAATACCTGGCAACAGGTGTGCCGCCGATCTCCGGAACATCGGCGTCGGATTACGACTGCATCTCGAAGCTCCTGAACGCATCATTTGCCGGCTGCCCGATCGATACCCAAAGCTGGAGTTGCGTGAAGGTCAAGCTTACCGGCTGCCGTACGCTGAAAGAAGTGCCGTACCTGCGAACAGCGGGTCCGGGCAGCGTACCGGAGTATATAGAGCCTGTAGGTCCGGCGGTTCAATACACACCGCCTGCGGCGTACGAGCTGCATCAGAACTACCCGAATCCATTCAACCCAACGACAACGATCTCGTTCGATCTGCCTGAAGCTTCCATCGTTACGCTGGAAGTCTACAACACGCTCGGACAGAAAGTCGTTACCCTGTTGAATCAGGAAGAGATGGAAGATGGCGTGCAGGAGGTCGAGTTCGATGCAAGCAGCTTATCATCCGGAATCTACTTCTACAGGTTGACGGCGACAAGCCTGACCGAGCAAGAAGACGGCACGATGGTAAACGGCCAGACTCACGTCATCATGAAGAAGATGATGCTAGTGAAGTGACGATCCTTCCAGACTTAGCAAGCCCCCGATGCGTTTTATCGGGGGCGCAGCTAAGTCCGCACTGAAGGATAGTCATCGCGACGTTCTTTGTGGGGATCGGGATGTGAAATAAGGTTGTTCCCCCAGCGCGTCAGCGCGAAACGTACTACCTCGACCCTGCTCAATCGGTAGCCCGAGCAGGGTCGAGCTTTTTTATCGACCCGTGAGCTGGTGTGCTCATTCCCCCGATTTGTCGTTTGCAATTCAGCCTCTTTTTCCCTACCTTTTTATTGAATATTGATAGAATTACTCGTCTTTATGCTCGAACACTACATTCCCATCGGCATCATGATCCTCACCGGTATTGGCTTCGGCGTCGTTATGTCGAAAGCAAGCGAGTGGTTCGGTCCAAAAAACCCAACGGATATAAAACTCTCCACCTACGAAAGCGGCATGGAGCCTGTGAAGTCGGCTCGCGAGCGCGTTTCGGTGAAGTACTACATGGTCGCCATGCTCTTCATCCTGTTCGACATTGAAGTCGTCTTTCTCTATCCATGGGCTGTCAACTTTCGGCTGCTGGGTCTGTTCGGGTTTGTCGAGATGTTTGTCTTCATCGCGATTCTTATGTTAGGATATGTATACTTATGGAAAAAAGGTGCGCTTGAATGGGAATGAATTCTGCCACTGAAGGATTTTTAACGACTCGACTTGATGACATCGCCGGCTGGGCGCGGAAAAATTCCCTGTGGCCGATGCCGATGGGGATTTCGTGTTGTGCAATCGAGATGATGTCCTTTGCCGGTCCGCGGTACGATGTAGCGCGTTTTGGCTCTGAAGCATTTCGCTTCTCTCCTCGCCAGAGCGATCTCATGATTGTTGCCGGAACGGTGACGTACAAGATGTCGCACGTCGTCCGGAAGATTTATGACCAGATGCCGGATCCCAAGTGGGTCATCGCCATGGGCGCCTGCACGTCCACGGGCGGGATGTATCGCTCGTATTCAGTCGTCCAGGGCATCGATCTCTTCGTCCCCGTTGACGTGTATGTCGCAGGGTGCCCGCCCCGCCCCGACAACCTCCTGAAAGGTTTGATGGAAATTCAAAAGAAAATCGAGCGCGGTGAAAAGCCGGGCCAGCGAGAGAAAATTTATATCGAAGAACACGCCTGAGCGCATGAAAGATACGGTTGTTGAAAAGCTCACTGCTCGGTTCAGCGAGTCCATCGAATTTATCAATGAATATCGGGGCGAGCTTACCGTCGTCTTGAAGAAGAAAGCAATCGTCGATGTGTGTCGATTTCTCCATGACGATGACGAGCTGCACTTCGATTCATTGCGAGACCTCCTCGGTGCAGATTACTACAGACCCGATGACCGCTACGAAGTAGTGTACAATCTCTTCTCCCTGAAGAACAAGTTCCGCCTTCGGCTCAAAGTTCGTATCGACGAGTCCGACCTGCACGTCCTATCGGTGACCAGCGTATGGTCAGGCGCAAACTGGCAGGAACGCGAAGCGTACGACATGTTCGGCATCGTCTTCGATGATCACCCCGATCTTCGCCGCATGTACATGCCGGAGGAATTCGAGCACCATCCACTGCGGAAGGATTTCCCTCTCATGGGAATTCCCGGCTCGCTTGCTCTTCCCCGAAAATAATGCTTGTCGAGTAACGAAGTACGTATGGATACAACGACGGTCGATCCGAAGAAGAGAATTTTTCGCGCGCTCGAAGACCAGGACACGAGCGTCACGTTCGACGATCCCCTCGAGAACGACATGATTCTCAACATGGGACCACAGCATCCGGCAACACACGGTGTGCTGCGCCTCCTGGTTCGGTTGGATGGTGAAACGATCGTATCTGCTGTCCCCGATCTCGGATACCTCCACCGCGGTTATGAGAAGATCGCCGAGAATACGACGTATCACGAGTTCATTCCACATACAGATCGGTTGGACTATCTTTCGCCGCTTGCGAATAACGTTGCTTATGTGCTTGCGGTGGAGAAGCTTGCCGGCATCGAGGTTCCGCGGCGCGCGCAGTTCATTCGCGTCATATGCTGTGAGCTTGCGCGTCTCGCAAGCCATCTCGTCTGGCTTGGGACGATGGCGATGGACGTCGGCGCAGTCACTGTACTTTTGTGGGGATTCCGCGAGCGAGAAAAAATTCAGGATATTTGGGATTTGCTCACCGGCGTTCGTTTCACAACGAGCTTCACGCGCATTGGAGGTCTTGCGCAAGATATGAGCGATGAGACGACAGCCGCAATTCGTGCATTCCTCGATCAGTTCAGTGAGAACCTGCATGAAAGTGAAAAGCTCCTCATCAAGAACAAGATCTTCATCGATCGGTGTGAAGGCATTGGCTACATATCCCCTGCCGATGCGATCAATATTGGATTAACCGGTCCAATGCTTCGCGCCTGTGGCGTCGAACATGACTTGCGGCGCGATGAGCCATACCTCTCCTATCCTGAGCTCGATTTCGACATCCCTGTGTATCATGATTGCGATACGCTTGCGCGATTCTACGTCCGCATGCAGGAAATGAAAGAAAGTGTGAAGATTCTGTATCAGGCACTCGACAAGATTCCGAACGGTCAGATCAACGCGAGTGACCCGAAACGCGTCCTGCCGAAGAAAGAACGTACGTACAGCAAGATGGAAGAATTGATCCATGATTTTATGATCGTGAACTTCGGCATCAATCCTCCGATTGGCGAGATCTATCAAGCAATCGAAGGATCAAAAGGTGAGCTTGGCTTCTATCTCGTCAGTCATGGGGAAGGATATCCCTGGCGATTGAAAATCCGCTCTCCGTCATTCGTCAATCTCCAATCACTACCGGTGATGCTCAAAGGCCAGATGATCTCCGACGTCGTCGCAATCATCGGCAGCGTGGATCCCGTGATGGGAGAAGCGGATAAGTAACAATTCAAAAGCAAAAAGTCAAAAAAATATTTTTACTTTTTGAATTTTTATTTTTGACTTAAATCCAATGTTATCCAAAGAAAATTTCGAAAAGCTCGAGCGGTTGAAGTCTCAGTACCCCACGACCAAGTCACTGTCTCTTCCTGTGCTCTGGATGATCCAAGAACAACACGGCTGGATTTCACCCGAGTCAATGCAGTACGTGGCGGATTTGTTGCAGCTTCCGGTCAGTCACGTTTATGGCGTTGTGACCTTTTACACGATGTTCAACACGAAGCCGGTGGGAAAGTATCACTTGCAGGTATGTACGAACGTGTCGTGCCTGCTGCGTGGCGGCGAGGAACTCCTTGACCATATCTGCAAGCGACTCCACGTGAAGCGCGGCGAAATTACACTCGACCAACGATTCACTGTCACTGAAGTTGAGTGCCTTGGCTCCTGCGGCACCGCTCCGATGCTGCAGGCAAACGACGAGTACTACGAAAACCTCTCGACCGAAAAGGTTGAAAGGCTTCTCGATGAGTGGTCGAAAGGTTGAGTGATGTGCGAGAAACCCGAACATAAGATTTTTGGAGCCTTCCCTCCTTTAAAAAAAATTTGCCGAAGGCATCTTCCGAAGGAACCCCTTCGGGAGACTTTTTAATTTTGAATTGACTTCATGTCCGAATTTACCGAGAAACTGATACTTCCCGACATCCCGAACCTTCACCAACTCGACGTCTACGAGCGACACGGTGGCTACCAAGCGCTCCGGAAAGCCATGGGGATGAAACCCGAGGAGATCATTGAAGAGGTGAAGAAGTCGAACCTTCGCGGCCGTGGCGGTGCTTGCTTCCCAACCGGAATGAAGTGGAGCTTCATGCCGAAACAGTCGACGAAGCCGAAGTATCTCTGTGCTAACGGCGACGAGAGCGAGCCTGGAACGTTTAAGGACCGGCAGATATTCGAATGCAACCCGCACCTCTTCATCGAAGGAGCGATCATTGCAGCTTACGCAATGGGCGTTACGACCGTTTACACGTACATTCGCGGTGAGTACGCGAAGTGGATCGCGATACTCCAGAAAGCTGTTGATGATGCTTACGCGAGGAACTACATCGGCAAGAATATCCTCGGAACGGGGTTCGGTACCGAGTTCGTCATCTACCGCGGGGCAGGTGCGTACATCTGCGGGGAAGAGTCTGCGCTCATGAACTCCCTGCAAGGTGAGCGCGGCTATCCGCGCGTGAAGCCTCCCTTTCCTGCACAAGTTGGTCTCTACGGTTGTCCTACGACCATCAACAATATTGAAACGATTGCAAACGTTCCGATCATCCTGAATCGCGGGGCCGAGTGGTACTGGAAGATCGGCGCTCCGAAGCAACCGGGTACGCTTCTCTATGGCATCAGCGGTCATGTGAATAAGCCGGGTGTTTACGAATTCCCCACAGGCATTCTTCTCACCGATCTCATCTACAACTATGCAGGCGGTGTTCCGGGCGAAAAGAAGATCAAAGCAGTCATTCCCGGCGGTTCATCAACAATGTGGCTTCGTGGCGAAGAGATCGAGGGTGTGAAGATGGACGCCGATTCACTGAAGGCTGTTGGAACAGCGATCGGTACCGGCGGCGTCATCGTTATGGATGAGGACACGGACGTACTTAAAGTTCTTGCACGAATCGCGCACTTCTATCATCATGAATCGTGCGGCCAGTGTACGCCGTGCCGGGAAGGATGCGGATGGATGGAAAAGATTTTGAACCGATTCCTGGCGGGTGACGGTACGATGAGCGACATTGATTTGCTGATGGATGTTGCCAACAACATTGAAGGGAACACGATCTGCGCTCTCGGAGATGCTGCTGCATGGCCGGTGCAGAGTGTTATTCGTAAATTCCGTGAGGAATTTGAAGCGCGAGCGAAAAAATCGCCCACAGCCCCGAAGCCCGTTACGCCGCCTCACCTTGTGACGACATTCGACGCTTAATTATTCTTCGCATAGTCGTAAATCCAGCGCTTTAATCCTTCCTTCTGATTCAACGAAAGTTGCGGACGGTATGCCGGCGGCATGAGAGGCTTCCCGTTTTTTCTTTCCAGCGTCCAAACAAGAATGCTGTTTACCGTATCATGCGGGATGATGATGAGGGGCTTGGAAAGAGCGTCCTGGTACGTCTCGAAGCTTACGCCTGCTGCCATCGTCTCTCGATCGTGGCAGCCTGGGATTGCGCAGGCGCGGAGGAAGAGCGGCTCCACCTGCTTACCGTAACTCACGTTCGAGTCCGGAAAGACGATCTCGGTGATACTGTTGTCGGTGACGCTATCCTTGCATACCCACGATGACCATGCGACGAGTATACTCACCAAGAGTAGTCCAGTGTATCGGGTTGTTTTCATGAGTGGCTTCTCTCAGATACTGTTTTATTTTCCTCGTCTGCTGTCGAACATAGTTCATGATGATATCGTGGTCGACAAGCCCAGTATCAATGACGCGAACCGACTGCGGTTCGATTCCGAAAAATTTCCGACTGACACTGCAAGGACGAGAAATGCAGTACACGTAAAGATGATCCGGATGGATTGTGGTCGGAAGTCTGCGAATGGACTTTTCATGCAGGTTTCATTGCCCTTTACCGTGCAGTAGCATGAAAGAGTTCGGCTGGAAGGAATGCCCTAACTCCTGAACTTGTCATCAAAATAAGAAATCACAGATAGAAAAGCAATGAATCGGCAAGAAGGTAGTTGATTCAGAACGCCATTGTTCGTATATTGCATCACCGTTACCGGGGCTGTAGCTCAGTTGGGAGAGCGCGTGAATGGCATTCACGAGGTCGAGGGTTCGATCCCCTTCAGCTCCACAATTGCGGTTGATCCTTGTATACGAGAGATACAGGGAAAAGAATGGGTCGATTCAGTACAATTCTCCTCACCAGTTGTTGTTACAAGTTTACCTCATTCTATGTATCACCATATCATCATATTACATTGAGAGCGATCTTCTATGGGCAATAGAGTAGAAGAATTTCAGTCTTTCCGTACGAAGATGAACGATCGCATTCTGAGTGCCGATAATCGCGCCATCAAACGTTTTTTCGGAGTCGACACGCTTACCTACGAACCCGGAAAACTGAATGCCAAAACAAAAGAGATGCTGGGGCTTGTCGCCTCGATGGTATTACGGTGCGATGATTGCATTGCCTATCACGTCATGCAATGCAAACAGGAAGGTGTAACAGACGAAGAAATGTTTGAAACTTTCAGTGTTGCATTGACGGTCGGAGGATCGATTGTCATTCCACACTTGCGGCGTGCCGTAGCATTCCTGGATGAACTTCATGAAACATCGACAAAGACCGAAACTGCAAAATCCACGACTTGACATTTTAGGAATTAGTGCGTACATATATTCATCAGTTCACTTGTTCTTGCACGTTCTCGAGGAATCATCATGACGTATATTGTGTGCGAACCCTGCTTTGACTGTAAGTTTACCGATTGTGTCGAAGTGTGTCCTGTCGACTGCTTCTACGAAGATGAGCACATGCTCTACATTCACGCCGACGAATGCATCGATTGCGGCGCATGTATTCCCGAGTGTCCTGTCGAAGCGATATTTGCCGAAGCAGATGTTCCCGAACAGTGGAACGAGTGGATTCCCATCAACAAAGATCGCGCTCCTGTTAGTGCCCAGATAACACATAAGAAAGACTCTCTAGTGGGTACTACTGCGAAAGAATGTAAAAAGAAATAACACGCACGGAAACCGTAGAGAATGCTGTTCGCCGGATAACGATAGAAATTCATAAACCTCCTCCGTCGAATCAGGCTGTGGTTTGTTGAAGATTATTTCGCCCTTGCACGGTAAAGAAAAATGTCGTTGCCTTTTTCTTGCACGCGTATCCGTTGACCCACTCTCGTTGTGATCAGAATCCCGAGTACCCATGAAGAAGAATCAACAACAGTTGCTCCCGGTCCCCCCTCAGTTACTCTTCAATGTCATTCACAGCGCAAGCGACGTTATTATTGTTGCGGACCAGAAGCGGCGCATCGTGTTTGCGAATCATAGTGCGTGCGAGAAAACCGGATTCCAGCATGGTGAATTGCTCGGAAAGAATATCGCCGCATTGTACTCGAAAGAGAATCAAGCGAAGTACATCTCAAGAATTCTCCAGGGTATTCAAAAACACGGACGATGGTCTGGTGAGATCGAGTTGAGAAGAAAAAATGGCACTCCATTATGGATCGACACAAAGATATACGCATTTTACGACGACGACGGTAAGATTGCCGGAAGAATTGGAATCGGCCGAGACTTAAGCGATCGTCGGCTGCTTGGGCAGCATCAGTGGGAATCAGATGGTCATCTGCTGACCGTCATCGAGTCGATGGAAGACGCTGTCTGTGTCTGCGATGCGCAAGGGAAGATTGTTATGTGTAACGAGGCTCATTGCCGGATGCTTGGCTATTGCAGAGAAGAAATCATCGGCGTCCAACCGCCCTATCCATGGGTCGATCAGGTCGATCACCGAAAGCTTCGTTATGGTTTTCGTATCCTCTTGAAAGAGGGGAAGCTAAAGAATTACACGATTTCCTGGCATCGACACGATGAATCGACATTAGTTGTCAGTCTTGCATTCTCGCCGATGAAGGATATTTCGGGAAGCATCTCAGGCATGGTTATCACAGCCCGGGACATCACCGACGTCCAGTATGTCGAGGAACTCCGCCGTACCAATGAACGGATGCAACGGCTGATCAGTGACGTCCAGCGAAAAGCAGAGAGACTTCAAACACTCGAAGCCGTGAATTCTCTGGTCTTAAAGAATACGGACATAGGGCGCATCTTTCGTTCGGTCGTCGCAGGAATAAAAAAGCTTGTACAGCATGATCTCGCGGGCATTTACGTCTATGACTCCGATCATGAAAGCTTATTGCCGCACACGCTTTCAAAACAAACACAGTTTTCACGGAGACTTGCAAAGTTTCCGCTGCCATTGGGTGAAGGAATTATCGGTGCGGCGGCAATCTCTGGCAGGATGGTGCTTGCAAACAACGCCCAACTCGATCCACGGTCAAAATATCCGGAAGGAATGAAACCTGATCGAGAACACTTCATAGCTGTTCCTTTGCAGGGGCGCGGGTCGATTTTTGGAGTATTGGTTGTTGCGCGCAACAGCGATCCGGAGTTTATTGAAGAAGAAGCCTTGATCGTCAAGTCTTTCGCCGATGCTACGACCGTTGCACTGGAAAATGCCCGTTTGTTTTGGGAGCTGAATAAACATCAGCACGGTCTCGCGCAAGCAGTTGTATCTCATGTTGGTCGAGAGATGGCTCGGAATGTTTCCGCACCGCTGAAGTTACCAGGAGAACGGGGACGTAAAAGGATTCCTCGGTCGAAGAAAACCGGTTCCGCGCTTCAATGAATGAACAAATGTTTCCCGGTCTCGTATACGATGGGAACTGGGGAGCCTGTGCATGAGTAACGATTTCGACGTAGGATGGGAAAGCGAGTCTAGAGCATGCAGGTCTTAGAATTCTTTCGGTGGAATGTCGCCATTATTGGTATCTTCGTTCTTATTGTCATTCTCTACCTCGTTGGATTGATCAACAAGCGGCGGCGCGAGAAATTTCTTCATCAGCAAGCCCAACAGAATAAGCATTCCAACATTCCTACGCACACCGGCAGGTAACCTCTTCCCCTCTTTATGCTGAATGCACCCGCGCGGATTCAATCCATGGGTTGCGGCTCGGTCTTGTCATTGTTATATTCAAATGACGTATCCGAATTCCCTTTGAAAGGAGCAATATGCCCGACATGATTGTCATGAAATTCGGCGGCACATCGAGCCATGATGCTCGAGCCATGGCGAATATTGTAGAGATTATCTCGCGTCATCGCGATCGAAACCCCATTGTCGTGATCTCAGCCATAGCGCAAGCCACGAATATGCTCGAACGTGCGGGAAACCTCGCAGCAGAAGGGAAACCCGGCGAAGCACGCGATACACTTCTCTCGCTTTTCGAGCGACACCATGCAATCCTGGATGAGCTCGTGAAAGATCGTCAGCGGCACGTAGAGTTGAGTAACATCATGACCACATCACTCAAGGAACTGGAAGAGTTGGTGCAAGGGGTTGCCATTCTCAGGGAACTGACTCCGCGAACGCTCGATTCCTTTTACGCATACGGGGAGCTTTCATCATCGCACCTTGTTGCGGCGGCACTCCAGGAACATGGCGTTAATGCACAATGGGTCGATTCGAAGAACTTTATGCTTACCGATGATAATTATACCTCCGCCTTGCCGGTTATGGATATGGTGGAAGCGCGACTCGACGAAATCGTTCGGCCGCTTGTGCAACAAGGAGTTGTACCGGTGACACAAGGCTTCCTTGGTGTGGCCTCATCCGGCCACCGCACAACGATGGGCCGGGAAAGCTCTGATTTTTCCGCTTCGATCATCGGCGCAGCACTGCGTGTGGATGACATTCAGATCTGGACCGATGTCGATGGTGTCCTCACGGCGGATCCACGCGTTGTTCGTACCCCAAAGAAAGTGAAAGCACTCTCCTTTGAAGAAGCGTTTGAACTTGCCTACTTTGGTGCAAAAATTTTACACCCTCACACGATGCTTCCTGCCCTTGAACGCAAAATTCCAATCCACATTTTTAATTCGAGACGACCGAAAGAATCAGGGACAATGATAACACACGATCTGCCGTCCGACTTTGGGATACTCGTGAAATCGATTGCCTTCAAACGAAATCTGACGCTTCTTGAATTAACGCCACGGAAACGTTACAGCCAATACATTTTCTGGGAACATATTTACAGCGTCTTGACGAAATATGGCGTGCGCACTCTTCTTACCGGTACAAGCGAATATACTGTTGCTCTCGTCGTTGATGGCAAGGATGTTATTGAAGGACTGTTGAATGATCTTGGCGCAGTCGGCACGATTGCAACGAAGAGTGAGAAAGGAATTCTTTGTGTGGTCGGGAGGAATATGTATGAATCATCGGATCTCCTCTCCCGGCTTTTTCGGGCCGTGAGCGGATTCCCGATCTCGTTCGTGTCTTACGGTGCCTCAAAGTCGAGCATTTCACTGGTTGTGGATGATGCAGTGATTCACGATCTGGTGCAAAAACTGCACGAAGAGTTCTTTACAGCGGCGGCGGACGGACGCGTCTTCGAAGAACTTGCACATGACGTGGTACAGGTTCCGGCAATATCATTGTAGAGAAGTGATCGTTTGAATACCAGAACCGGATTCTCTATATTGATGACGAATCAGGTCTCTGCATCTGCATGAAAATCGAGCACTCTCACGTTCACAACATTCTCGTGATCAAACTTCGAGCGATCGGCGACGTCCTTCTCTCCACCGTCGTGCTGAAGAATCTCCGCGCGGCATTCCCAGACGCCTGCATTGATTTTCTAACGGAGAATCCAAGCAAGAACGCGGTTGAGGGAAACCCAGCCATTGATACCGTTTTGGTCTTCGATAGTAAGACGCAGAGCAGTATAAACTTGCCCATGCTCGTTCGGCGCCGTCAGTACGATCTCGTCATTGATCTCTTCGGCAATCCGCGGAGTGCCATCGTTGCGCTGACAAGCGGCGCACGGTACCGGGTGGGGTATCGATTTACGTGGCGGCAGCATTGTTACAACAGCGTGATAGAGCCACGCGGCGGAAAAATCCACAACGTACAATTTAATCTCGATGCCCTCGATGCAATCGGAATTCCCATCGTTGATCGGTCTCTCTTTTTTCCGATCGGGGACCATGATCGCGCGTTTGCAAATGATTTCTTCTACCGGAATGGCCTTGACCATGCGTTCGTCGTTGCACTGAATCCAGGCGGCGGCTGGTATACAAAGCGCTGGCCATCGCGCCACTTTGCCGAGCTGGGCAATCGCATTGCGCGCACATTCGGTGCAAAAGTTCTCATCACGTGGGGACCCGGCGAGCAAGACCTGGCTGATGAAATCGCATCTTCCATGTCAGAACCGGCGATGCTTATCCCGCCGGCATCGTTGAAGCAGCTCGGAGCAATTCTCGAGGCTTGCTCGGTGATGGTAACGAACGACTCCGGCCCAATGCACATCGCATCGACGCTGGGAACACCGGTCGTTGCGATTTTCGGTCCGACGGTTCCTGAGCTTCAAGGACCTGTCAATGAGAAATCGATCGTAGCCCGGAACTCGAAGCTCGTTTGTCTTGGATGTAATTATACCACATGTCCCATCGGAAACCCGTGTATGGAAGAGTTATCAGTCAATGATGTCTTCCATGCCTTCAAGCAATTATGTGATGCCTATTCTCTTCTTCCAAACTACCAGCATGAGCGATCTGCCGACTAACAACAAACAGCCGTTGGCTATTCCCGACTGCAAGCACTTCGCCGGGTACAAGCCGTGCTTTCCTGAAACGAACTGCCTCGACGAGTGTGCTGATCCGCAACCATACGGAACACGCATTCTCATCGTCAATCTCGAAGCGATGGGAAATGTGCTGGTGACAACGACGCTTCTTCCCGCCATCAAACGGAAATATCCGCAAAGCACGATTTCATGGATTACGCTGCCCAATGCATGCCGTCTGCTGGATAACAATCCCATGATCGAACATGTATACGTCTGGGAGCCGGCGAGCTGGCTGAAGCTGCAAGGGATGTGTTTCGATGTTGTCATGAACATTGACAAGTCCGTCCATGCGGGCGCATTCACGATGTCAACGAATGCCGGAATGAAGCTCGGATACGGCATGAATGACAACGGTGTTATCATCCCGCTTAATCCCGAGGCGGAGTACAATTACAGGCTCGGTCTGGATGATCATCTGAAATTCAGAGTAAACCAGAAATCGAACGCACAACTTCTCACTGAAGCGATGGGGCTTGAGTATCGGCGCGATCCTTACATGCTCAACTTGACAACAGAAGAGGAATTGTATTGCCACAATTATCGGCGAGAAGCAGGCATCACGGCACCAACGATTGTCGGATTCAACACGGGTTGTTCACTCCTCTATCCGAACAAGAAAATGACGGTTAACCAGCACGTCGTCCTTATCGAAGAGCTTTCACGGCGGAATGATCTTCAGCTTCTCCTCCTTGGCGGTCCGGAAGATACGGAGCGGAATGCCGAAATTGCCAGATGCGTTGGCGGCAAAGTTATGAGCACACCGACGACCGAAGGTGTTCGCAGGGGGATCTGCTATGAGAACCTTTGCGATGTTATCATCTCGGGCGATTCTTTCGGGATGCACATAGCGATCGGCTTACGGAAGTATGTCATTGCCTGGTTCGGCGTGAGCTGTCCACAAGAGATCGATTTGTTTAACCGTGGTGTAAAAGTGATTCCCGAGGGTTTGGTATGCTCGCCTTGTTGGAAAAAGGAATGCCCGTATAATCTTGAGTGCATCCAGATGATCGACCTGGATCGCATTCTCTCCGCAGTCGATGAATTCCGTTTGAAGAAACATGCGCACCGAAGTACTCCGGCCATGACGTAGGCATGAAAACCATCGCGCTCGCGTCCGGTTGTATCGTTGCGCTGCTTGTTCTACTGTTCGTCCTTGAAGAAAAAATCTTTATGTTGCATGTCGGCGATCGTGCACCGGATTTCTCAGCACTCACACAAGCGGGGGAGCGGATCAGGTTGAGTGACTTCCATGGACGAAAAAACATCGTTCTCTATTTCTACCCAAAAGATTACACGGCCGGATGCACCGAGCAAGCATGCACGCTCAGAGACAACTACGCCGAACTGCAGAAGCTTGATGCTGTCGTCCTCGGCGTAAGCGCAGACGATCGCTACTCGCACAGTATGTTTGCTGCGTCGTACAATCTCCCCTTCACACTTCTCAGCGATCCCGATCGAACTATCATGAGAGAATATGGATCCCGATGGCTTGGTGGACTCCTGCCTGTCACGAAGCGCGTGACGTATGTCATCGATAAGGGAGGAATAATCGGTGCAGTCATTCACCATGAGGTCAATATGAGCAAGCATGTTGAGGATGCATTGGCAAGTCTGCAACGACTACAGTCTCGATAGACTCGCATATCGTCAATTATTCCAAAAACAAAAAGCCTCCGTCATCGGGAGGCTTCTTGTTTTCACTTACTTGACAAGGATTAGTTCTTCTTGTCGACTTTCTGCTGGTCCGCCTGTTTCTGAGACAACTGTTTCTGATAGTCGTCCCACGACATCTTCTTGTAGTAGTCCTCACCGATAAATTTGACAATTGGAAGAAAGCGTTCGGGTCCAACGTATCCACCGAGCTTCGTGATAAAATCGCCGTGCGAATCAAAAAATGCGATCGTTGGATAGCCTGTCACACCGAGTGCTTGTGCAAATCCGACCTGTGAATATGCCGTATCTTTGTACGTAACCTGCGTTTTGGATTCAGCATTCAACTTCACGGAAACGTAGTGTGCCTTCAGGTATGCAGCCACGTCAGGGTCGGAGTAGACGTTCGCATCAAGGCGCTTGCACCAGCCGCACCAGTCGGTGTAGATATCAAGCATGATCTTCTTGTCATTCTTCTTCGCTTCTGCAAAACCGTCCGTAAACGGTTTCCACGGCAGCTCCGCTTTTGCTTTACTGCTATCGGGTGGATCACCTGCGTAGCTTGCTGCTACTGCGATGAGCAGAACGAGTATCGTTTGAAAGAACGTTTTCATTGCGGCTGATCCTTTTTGTAGTCCCTATCGACTACAATATACGAAATGTTGAGAAAAAAACCGCCATGCCAAAATCGTTTTCGGCGCAATTTACTGGAATTCTATTCCCAGGGAAAGTGTATGCGTGGATCCCAGATCGTAGCGACTTGGAATGAACGCATAATCGAGTGCAAAAAGACCATACCTGAAGCCAAGGCCGGTTGTCACGTTTCGCGCTTCATAACTTGTCTGGTATCCGACACGGATCGCGAAAGCCTGATGATAGTTCAACTCGCCCCCAACGTTGATGTGACTTTTGCCTTCGTTGCTGGATGAAACGAGGTCGGAAGCGAACGTCATCGTGCCGTCGATCGCTTCAAGGGAATGAATGTACGCTGCACCGATACGAAAAAGGGTTGGCAACTTCGACGATTCCACATCCAGTTCATTCACCGATCCCATATTGCTGAGCGATGCACCAAGACGAACATCCCATGGAGTTGTATAAAGGACGCCGAGATCCACTCCGATTCCGGAGGATTCATCTACTAATATTTTCTCATAAAGATATTTGCCTGTCACACCGATACTGAAGGATGAATCAACCTTGTAGGAAAAAGAAAGTCCGAAAGCGGCATTGTGTGCATTGAACGTTCCCTGGGGTGGACCCGGTTGCTGTCGGAGTTCGATGTCGTTGATGTTTGTCGCGTTGACGCTGACTCCGACAGCCAGACCTCCGAGGAACGACTGAGCAGCGATGTATTCGGTCGTGATGTCTTGCAGCCACTCTTTGTGCATGAGAAGAATCTGTGAGGATTGCGAGAAGGAGAGCCCTGCTGGATTATAATAAGTCGCACTCGGGTCGGTACTGAGAGCAGAATATGCTTCTCCCATTCCAAGCGCCCGTCCGCCGACACCGAGCTTCAGGAAGGTGAAGCCGGCTTGCCCAGGTTGGGCATGGCTTAGTTGAATGGAGAAAAGCAGGCTAATGCAGAATACCGCGAATGTATTTCCCTTCATATCATATCCGCTTAGAAAGCTGTAGAGAGTGTGATGATGTGCATTCCGTGCGATGCATATGACTCTGCGATAAAAGCATAGTGAAGTGCCGGCGACCAACCATTGAAAGAATTCTTCACGCTGAAGCCGAACGTTGGTTTTACTCCGGTTGCCGCATCGCCGAGATCGATTCTATCGGCACCGCCGCGCACGGTAAAGTTCTCAATCACGTTGTACTCGGCACCAACGCGAACGACGTTCGTGCCGAGGGAGGAATTCTCAAACTCTGCCGTCAATATTCCGGCGCTTGCAGGGAGTTTGTACGAAAAACCGAGCCGTCGAAGATTTGGAAATTTATCCTCACTCGGTCCTCCTGCCTGTGCGCCGTAAACGTCCTTCGTATCCCATTTGTACTTTGAATTCAAATCCTGGACCGTAAGGCCGATGCCAAGCGCTTCAGTTGCCTGGACGTACGCGCCAAGATCGAAGCCGACGGTTGTCGACTTAACATCGTTGAAGAGCTTGCTGTAATATAATTTCACTGAGACGCCGAGTGAAACCGATTGATCAACTTTGTTCGAGAAAGCAAGAAAGAATTGGTTCTCGGATGTCGAATAATCATCCGTGTGCTCGCCATCTTCATCGCGCCCGTCGATATTGCGGACACCTGCGTTGATCAGCCCAATCGAAATCCCAGCCGTCGGTTGAATGGCTTGTGTATAACTGAGAAAGTTAAGGTACCGATCAAAAGCAAGAATTCCAAACGTTGCTGCCACAATTCGCTCTTCTGAAAATGATGCAAGTGCAGGATTGTAGCAGGTGGCAACGGTACCCGCATTGATCGCCGTTCCAGCATTACCCATTGCCATCCCCCGAGCGCCGTAACCCAGGCGTGCAAACGCTCCTGCGCTGCCGGCATTTTGAGCATGGCCGGTTGTAACCAAGAGAATGAGCAGAATATAATACAGCAGCGGCTTCACGTTATTGGAGTACGAGAATTTTTCCAAATTGTGGTTCGCCATTATCGATTGTCACGCGGTAGATGTAGACGCCGCTGGCGACCATCGTCCCATCGTCGCGTCGACCATCCCAAATCTCATCGTATTCAACCGAGGTTGAGCGGTGCGCATTATTGATTAATGCACGCACACGGTTCATACCGTAATCAAAAATATCGACGGAGACTGACCGCTCGGCTGACAGGGTCGAGGATTTTCCGAAATGAACTCGGATAACCTGAAACCGCGGCGAAAATGGATTCGGATACGCGTACGTCTCATTCGTTGACTGAACCTCGTGATAGGTTCGTCGGATCGTCCATGATGAGCCGAAGGGATGATTCACGTTATCGATCGTTGAGGCCAATCCATCAGCCGTTCCAACGAGAACCGTATCACTCATGACGGCGACAGAAAACATGCTTGAGTAGGCAACGATTTGATGATTTGCGGGATCAGTAATACTCGAAAAATTGTTGAACGTGAGTCCTCCATCAGAAGTCCGATAGATCCCGTGGTCGGTGGCAATGTACGCGATAGAATCCTTGAATGCAAAATCGTACGCTTTGATTCCGCGCAAGAGATTCTTCCAACTATTTCCACCATCGTCGGTATAACTGACTCCATAATCTTCGTCAGGGTCTTCCGCCTTCCAGTTCGTCGTCCATATCCTGCTCTTTCCTTGAAAGCGCTGCTCGTCGATCGCAAT
This sequence comes from Ignavibacteria bacterium, assembly GCA_016178595.1. Taxonomy (GTDB): domain Bacteria; phylum Bacteroidota; class Ignavibacteria; order UBA10030; family SZUA-254; genus JACOSY01. Next base: position 58,366 of record JACOSY010000005.1, on the reverse strand, counting down.
AACCCAATTACCGAGAATCGGCAAGGCCTGATTCTGATGACTGAATTTTACCCAGCTCATTCCCCCGTCTGTGGATTTATTGACGCCGCCTGCAGTACCACACCACACCGTCTCGCCATCTGCGGTGTAAACAGCGAAGCCGAGAAAATTATTATTTCGCCGAGGATCGAAGCGCTGAAATAAACGATGCAGACGTGCGGTGTCGGTTGGCGCGTATGTCCAGAGAGTGTCGGTCGGCTTGAGTGAGCCTCTGTTATCGGGCGGAAGAGGAAGCCGCTGCCATGTTGCGCCGTTGTCTGTTGACTTTCGGAGCCCACTGGCCCAGCTTGCGATCCAGATAGTTCCCGGGCTTACTGCAAGATCGAACGTAACATTTTGTTCTGGCACGACAACCGGCAAGATACGGAGTGAATCGTTTATGCCATAAGAGATGAGGCTGTCGCCCTGTTGATCGAGCGTTTGACCGACGTGATGCCAGGTTTGACCGTTATCGTTTGAATACGTATATCCACTGCCGGTCTGCACTGAACCATCGTTCGTCTCTTTGTCGAATCCTGTTGAAACCCACACTGTATCGCCATCCGTTACAATCGCAAAGATGCCATCGTTTGCAAAGGCGGGATCGTTTCGGTAACTCTCCCATGTTCTGCCGAAGTCAACGCTCTTCCCTACTCCTTTACCTGTCCCGATCCAAAGGATCGAGCCGTCGACGTTGATGTGGGAGATGTTGTTACTCGGAGGGAATGGCAATGGTTGATCCGCAACATGGCCGATGGCAAAAGACTTCAGGAACTTTGACTGTGGAAAGATACCGCTCGGTATACTCGCAGAAAAAAGCAACAGCGAACAAAGAATACGAATGACTTGAGGTTTCATCATTCTGGAACCACCACAATGAAATGAACGAGCGAATCGCTCAGCGCGCCCGATTTATCTCGCGCCCAAAATCGAAATTCCTTCGTCCCTACCGTTGCCGAGGAATCAAGTTGAAGAAGACGAGAATACAGGCCGTCATGTGCGACCGAGTCGCCGGTGATGTGCACATCTCCATCATCGAACATAGGCTGTTCGAAGTTCGGGAAGGTCGAATTGATACTATTGAAGAACACCTTGTCGATATCAGTGAGCCCGTCCGAATCGCTTACAGTCACTGCGAAGAAAACGTTCCGCGTGCCGCTGTTCGGACGCCGGAGAGTATCGGGAACTGAAAGACCAGAAAGGCTGGGGAGTGCATTATTACGGGTGAGCACGAGCGATGAATAGAGGTGATTACTCTCAAAGTTTGACGATCCCTTCAGATAGGCCTCAACGAGATACTGGCCAATGTCACTCCGGTTTGCTGTGAATGTGAATCGTACGGTGTACGAGGCAGCATTACCGGAAGCGCTTGATTGAGGAAGCACTCCTGTGAGAAATGAAGATCTCGCTCCCGGTCTGTATATCCGGAAGCTGCATTGGCCGAGATTGCGAGCATCGGTAGGATCGATCGCTTGAACGTAAACAGAATCTGAGACTTGATACCTTCCATCCGGTAATCTCGTGATGCTTTCACTCGTCGTCGTATCCAGGTTCAGTTTGCCTTCACTCAGCCTGGCAGAAAGAAGGTACGGAGAATAGAATTGGGAATCGATTGTTCCTTCCACCTCTTTCTTGCAGGAGGAGAAGAAGAACATACACGAAAGAACGGAAACGCAGAGACAGAAGGGTACTTTCTTCATTGGTCGGGAAGTATAAAAAAAACCGCGTGGTCTTCTCTCCGAAACAGACACACCCGGCGAGACATTGCCCATGAGTTCAATCAACGTAGATAGTGACTCTCGAAAACAGGTTACGCGATAGCAAGTATCCGGGGCAATGCTTTCAAATTGTTGTGCATTGTGAAACTACTAAATAATAAAGACAAAGTCAAGGCTGAAAATTCGGATAGCATCCAAATTACGGTTGCAGAATCTGGCTGATTTTAGACGTTGACGAATCCAGTCCGTTCGGTCGTGTTCCAGCCCGGTCGCTTGCAGTCGTGATCGGCCGTTCAAGCGCTTGACAGTGGTGCCTCTTTTGCGTATTATTGCAGAGCACTTCGAACTCTTGATTCACAGCATAGTTTGCAGAGGTCAAATGTCCAAACCGAGACTTATCATCTTTCTCGTCGTGGGATGCACACTTGTTTTGTCGCTTGTTCACTATTGGCTAAACGGTCGTGCGGCTTCGGGTAACTCAATTGGAACTGCATCGACGGATGTGAGCACATTCCGCGTTGGGTTCCTTCCCGTAACGTGCCATCTTACGTGTCCTGTCACCGATTGGATCAATCAGAACATGGTTGGTAAAGGATTTTATGAGCCTGTGCGCTTCAGCGGCTGGCCGGAATTGAAAGAAGCATTCCTTTCCGGCGATTTGCCTGCGACATTCCTGCTCGCTCCGATGGCGATGGTGCTACGACAGCAAGGTGTGCCGGTAAAGATTGTTTATCTTGGTCATCGAGATGGAACCGCTTTGATGGTACACAAAGATTCAAAGATATTCAACTTCAATGACTTGAAAGGTAAGACTATTGCAATACCGAACCGTTTCTCGAATCAGATGCTCATTATCTACAAGGGGCTGAGAGATCATGGAATGACGATTGATGATGTAAAGCTCGTGGAGATGCCACCTCCCGACATGCCCGCTGCCCTTCAGGCAAAGGCAGTGGATGGAATTACCGCCGCGGAACCTTTTATGGCACAAACTGAGATGGACGGATATGGTAGAGTTTTTTATCAGGCGAAAGAGCTATGGCCCAATTTCATCTCATGTGTGCTGGTGGTTCATGAACGCACTATCAGAGAACATCCCGAATGGGTGCAACAACTTGTGGATGGAATCGCAAGAAGTGGTAAATGGTTGGACTCCGATATGGAGCATCGCATGGAAGCTTCGGAAGCCGTGGCAAAGAATTATTACCATCAAGACCCGCGGCTCTTGCGTTTCGTCTTAAGCAAACCACCCGACAGAGTCACCTATACCAACCTTGCTCTGGCGCGGAAAGATTTCGAGGTGATCGAGCGGCTTGCACTTGAGGCTGGAATTCTTGACGGCTCCGTCTCATTCGACAATTATGCCGATACAACGTTTTCCGCTCGGACGCACGATGCTCAACCTTATTCGTGGGAAATGAAACAATGAGATCGAGTCTTGAACGAATTCTTTTGCCGGTCGGTGTTACAAGCTGCTTCATCGCTCTTTGGCATGGGCTTGTCCTCTGGTCGGGCAGTACCATCTTTCCAACACCGGTCGACGCTTTTACGGGCATTGTAGAATTAATGCGACACGGAGTGCTTCTCAATTATATTGTGGCCTCGCTCTTTCGTGTCTCAGTCGGATTTCTTCTCGCGGTTTTGATCGGTATTCCGGCCGGACTCTTCGTCGGCTGGTTCGGCCGCGCGTTCTCGGCATTCAATCCTTTGATACAGATTCTCAGACCAATTTCACCGATCGCCTGGATACCCGTGGCAATCCTCTGGTTCGGGCTGAGCGATCTCGCCCCCATCTTCCTCATTTTTCTTTCCAGCATCTTCCCTATTCTCACCGCAACTATTGCGGCGGTACAGAATATTCAGCTAGTCTACTTGCGAGCTGCGCGAAATTTTCATGTACATGGCCTGGCGCTTTTTAAGAAGATCATTCTTCCTGCCACGATGCCGCAAATCATTACCGGTATCAGACTGGCGCTCGGTATCGCATGGTTGGTGGTTGTCGCTGCCGAGATGATCGCTGTGAATTCCGGCCTTGGCTACTTGATCATCGATGCCCGCAATGCCGGCAAGCGATACGATCTCGTCGTCGCAGGCATGATTCTTATCGGACTCATCGGGCTCATCCTCGACCTTGCCATTAGAAAGCTTCAGCAACTTGATGAAGTGCGCTGGGGATTTCAGTCGTTCGCAGCCCGCTAAATCTGACCAATTCATCCGTCATGGAAGGTACATCCCCACCTAAAATTTTGCTCCGTGATCTCTCGATGACATTTCCGGGCGCGATGAACGGAGTTCCGTTACCGGTCTTCGAGCGAGTCAATCTCCGAGTAGAAGAAGGTGAATTCGTGTGCATCGTTGGACCGTCGGGTTGCGGCAAAACGACACTGCTGAACGTCATTGCCGGATTCTTGAAAACAACGGGCGGTCACGTGCTCATTGACGGCGAAGAAGTTCTTGTACCCGATCACCGCAGGATATTCATTTTTCAGGAGTGCGGTGTATTTCCATGGCTGAGGGTAGATGAGAACGTAGGCTTCGGCATCCTGCACTCACCGAAAGAGAACCGTCGCAGAATTATCCGGCACTACGTCGAGATGGTTGGCCTCACAGGATTTGAAAAAGCCTATCCAAGTGAGCTTTCCGGCGGGATGAAACAACGCGTCGAGATTGCCCGTGCTCTTGCAGCAAACCCGGATGTGCTGTTTATGGACGAACCATTCGGTGCGCTCGACTACTTTACACGCCTGCGCATGCGAGCGGAGCTGGTCTCGATCTGGGAACGAGAAAAGAAAACTATCCTGTTCGTGACTCACGATGTAGAAGAAGCTATGCAGCTTGCGGACCGTGTCGTGGTCATGAGCCGGCGGCCTGCGACAATCCGCACGATCATCGAGATTACGCTGCCGAGGCCCAGAGTACTTGACGCACAAGAATACATCGATATGCGGAATGGAATTTTCGAGGCAATGGGATTAGATCACTCCGGCCTGGGTTCCGCCAGCGATGCAAAAAAATCCTCCGACTGACAGACTCTCCCCTCTCGAACTTGAAATTTCCCCGTTGTAATGACGTTGCGCAAATCGCTCAAGGTGCGGTGTATTTCCTCAACTGCGTCACTCCCACAAACAGAACGCAGCCATGGAAGCCACATCATCCCTTCACGATTGGCGGAGTCGAAACGTGGAGAGTACGACAGAAACGGCTGAGGCAACGTTGAGCGATTCTGCTTTGCCGAATCGCGGTATTGCCATACGTACTGTGGCCAGCTCGTGCAACTCCGGGCGAACACCGTGCGCCTCATTGCCGAATATCATGATACAGCGGTCGGGCAACGGACTAAACGTGTAGATTGATTCACCACGTAACGCAGTGGCAACAATCGTGAATCCCGCACGTTTCGCATCCGACAAAAGCCCGGGAATATCGCTCTCTGTGAGAATCGGCAAGTGGAAGAGCGATCCCATTGTGGTGCGGACAACTTTGGGATTATACAGCTCGACTGTATCGTCGCTGAGGAGGATGGCATCCGCTCCAAACCAATCGCACGTTCGAACGATAGTCCCAAGATTGCCGGGATCGGCAATGCCGTCGAGCGCAACAATCATAGAGTGGCTGGAAGTTTTTCCAAACACATCTCTAGCATCGGCAGACCTTTGATGAACAATTCCGACGATTCCTTGAGACGTGATTGTGTCTGAAAGTTTCTCAAGTTCACGGTCGGACACTCCATAAATCGCCGCACGCCTGCTCGCCGCCTTTCTTTCTATATCCGGATATTCCTTCTTCAAAAGAAAGCCATCGGATACAAGCAGCGCTTCAATTTCCCATTCCGATGCGAGTGCTTCTTCAACGAGGTGCACTCCTTCAATCAGGAATCGTCTCTGCAACTGTCTGTACTTTTTCTGCAAGAGCTTTTGGTAGCCCGCAAGCTTTGCTTTCGTGGCACGAGTTGAATAAGTCATGGCGAAGCGAATATAGAAAATGATCGTAGAAAATCCAAGCAGGCCATGATATGGTAAATCCTTGATTTTCGAGAGGGTTCTGGCTATATTGTGAATAATCGAAAGACATTCTAAAGGACTCGACTGTTGATTCACATCTCCGACACGCGACTGAAGGAACTCCTTACCTGTATGGATGGACGTCGAATTGCCGTTGTCGGCGACCTGATGCTTGACCGTTACATTTGGGGGAGTGTCAATCGAATTTCTCCTGAAGCACCGGTTCCTATCATCGATATGGAATCGGAACAGGCACGCCTTGGCGGCGCGGCGAATGTTGCACGAAACATTAAGGCACTGGGAGGCGAGCCGTTCTTGATCGGCGTCATCGGCGCAGACAATAGCGGCAAACAACTCTTCGAGATCATCCGTGAGTGCGATTTTCCTACCGACGGCGTGGTCGTCGATGGAAATCGTCCGACAACGGTGAAAACGCGAGTCATCGCGCATAGCCAGCACGTGGTGCGAATCGATCGCGAGATGAGGTCCGATATCTCCCACATCATCCAGAATAAGATTCTCGATGTCCTTCGTCAGCACATCGAATCGCTGGATGGGATCATCATTGAAGATTATAACAAGGGTGTGGTTGTGCAGGATCTCATCGGACAAGTGATCGAACTTGCCAACGAGCATAACACACACATCACGATCGATCCAAAATTCAACAACTTCTTTGAGTATAAGAATGTCACGGTCTTCAAGCCGAATCGGAGCGAAGTTGAAGAAGTTCTTGGCGCGCGGCTCCGGAATGAACACGACGTGCTTGACGCGGGACGTTTACTTCTCCAACGACTCAAGGCGAAGAATGTGCTGTTGACCCTCGGCGAACAGGGCATGTCGCTTTTCGAATCCAATGGTACAATCTGCCATGCTGCCACCAAAGCACGGAACGTGGCCGATGTTTCCGGCGCCGGAGACAGCGTGATTTCCACGCTGACGATGGCGCTTGCCGGTGGGGCAACTGTCCGCGAGGCGGCGACACTCGCGAATTTTGCCGGCGGGATTGTCTGTGGGTACGTTGGAATTGTTCCGATCGACAAACAAGAATTGACGGCGTTTGTTCGAGATGATATGGATAAGCGTTTAGACCATGGAAAGAAGCGTTAATGGGTAGAGTTGTCGGCATCGGAGAGCTCAAAGATATCCGGGAAAAACTCCACCGTGAAAAAAAGACGGTTGTTTTCACGAACGGCTGTTTCGACATCATCCACCGCGGCCACATCGAATACCTGGTGAAAGCGAAAGCACTTGGCGATGTCCTGGTCGTCGGCATTAACACTGATGCATCTGTCCGACGGATCAAAGGGAGCAAGCGCCCTGTCGTTTGTGAAGATGACCGCGCATACATCGTCGCTAATCTTACGCCGGTCGATTACGTCTGCGCCTTTGGGGAAGATACGCCGCTGGAAATCATTACTGTCTTACGACCGGATGTGCTCGTGAAAGGAGCCGACTGGAATATAGACGACATCGTCGGCAAAGACATTGTCGAACGCTCCGGCGGTCATGTTGCAACCATCGACCTCATCCCAAACCGTTCCACCTCATCCATTATTGAGCATATCCTCGAGCAGTTTTCATCCCGGTGAGGCGGCGCGATGAAGACCCTCATACGAATTCTTAAGATCATCGCCTACGTCGGGGTGATCGTCGTCGTGCTGCTGGTGCTGCTCACACTCTTCACGCAGACACAATTCTTCAAGGATCGTCTTCGTATTCTCCTTGTCTCGACCCTCACCGATCGGATTAACGGTACGCTGCATATCGGAACTATCCGTGGCAACTTCTTCAACGAGATTAGCGTTGACTCCCTCGGCATTTCTTATAACGACCAGCCTGTCATAACGAGCGGTAAGGTGACACTTCAATACGAGCTTTTTCCTCTTCTCGAAAACAAATTGAAGGTTCGTTACTTCATTATCGAACAGCCGAAAATATACCTCATCCGATCAGCAAGCGGTGATTGGAATTTCGAAAAAGTCATGAAGTCCTCGGGCGATACGAACAAGGGAGAATTCAAATGGACAGGAAGAGTCGATGATCTCGAGTTGAAGAATGGGATGATCACGGTCATCGATTCAGCATCGCTGCTCTCGCCTGAACATTCATTGGGGCTCCCCTCTTCTATTGAATACCATCGTTTCACGGCAAAGGATATCAACATCCAACTCAACGGAACATTCAAGAAGAACGATGTTTCTGCACGAGTCATACACGCAAGTTGCTATGCAGACCAGCCGCAGTTCGAGTTAACACATTTCAAAGGCGATTTCGCAGCGAATGAGCACGGCCTTGCAGCATCCAATATGGTCGTTCAGACCGGTCGCTCATACCTTGAAATGGATGCCAAGCTGCGAGGCGCGAATATCTTTCGGGATGTAGAACTTGCAAGCTTACGCGAGGACTCACTTCAACTGCAATTGAAAGCAAGCAGCCTCGATTTTGGCGAGTTGAAAATTTTCATCCCGCAAGTTGATTTCCTTGAAGGCTCGGCGTTCGTCGATCTCCATGCAGCCGGGGTTTTTGGCGATGTCGATATTCAGTCTTTCCATCTGAAGACTTATCAAAGCACGCTCAATCTCTCCGGCACGGTGCGGAACCTTCATAGACCTGAGCATTTGTTCCTCAACATCTTTGTCGGTGAAAGCCAAATCCATCCAGGCAATCTCGCACGGCTGCTTCCGCCGTTCGATATTCCGACATTCGACAGCGCCGGACAGTCACTCCTCTATGCGCAGTTTACCGGTGAGCCGCTCAACTTCACCGCGAAGACAATTCTCCGCGGGCGCTTCGGCGAGCTTGATGCAAACGGAGAAATGAATCTTACGCGTACACTTCCACGCTACAACCTGAATTTCAGTACGAAGGATCTCAATATCAGCAGAATTTTTGCTCACGCCCTTTCGACTTCATTGTCCGTCCACGGAAACGTGAAGGGCGAAGGGTTCTCGCTGGACAGTTTGAATGCTTTTCTCTCGGTACAATCAGACTCGTCTCGGATACGCAAGCTCCGCATCGACGCTGCGCAAGTCAAGATCACGGCGGCGCCTCATCACATCGACGCGAATGCATCGTTGCTCGCACAGGCGATGCGGGCCGATGTTACTATACATGGAAACTTCATGAATGTCAGGATGCCGGAATTCACCTCCGATATTTCGCTCACCAATTTCAACCTCGCGACGCTGCTCGACGACGATCGTTTCGCAAGCGACCTCACCCTTCGTGGAATAATCGGAGGCTCAGGCAGTACAATTGACGATTTTAGCACGGACTCGAGAGTGACACTTCTTCCCTCGATATTCCGGGGACACAAGCTCGATCAACAGGAAATCCATCTCCTTCTGGATCAGCGCGATGCTGACAGCAAACATCTCTCGCTCGGCTCATCAATCGCAGACATCGACCTCTCGGGGCGATTCGATCTCGACTACGCATCCGTGATTCTCCCGCAGCAACTCGTGAATCTCATGAATGCAATCGGCGAACATGCACTTCCGCCAGAGTCTGTGAAAATATCGCATGTTCCATTTACCATTCCTCCCCACACCGCAGCACAACGGACAATGGATTTCGACTACACAGCGCGTATTAAAGATCTTGGCCCTATCGCGACGCTCTTCTCACCGAAGCCATTCGATGCACATGCGGACCTTAACGGCAAGATGAGTACGAGCAATGACATGCTCGCATTCACTTGTAAGGGAATGATCGATGAATTCTATATCGGCTCATCCGATAGCGGCGCAATTGTGAATCATTGCGCCATTGCGCTTGCACTTGATTCCCTGACAAACAGCGATCCGCTCGAACATCTCTCTGCCGGCGCCGAGTTTCGCTTCGGATCGGCAATGATCAATAATATGCATCTCGACAGTTCGGCACTGTCTCTTCGATACAGCCGGACACGCGGCACGCTTTCCATGCAGGGAATTGTGGATTCGGTTTATCGAATGAGCGTCTCCGGTGAGACATCGATCCAACCGGGAACGTACGTCTTTGACGTCGATACATTCCGGTTTTCATCGGGTCAATACGTCTGGCGGAACAATCAGGATATCCAGCTCCGTGTTAATAGCGAAGGAACTCGCGTGATGCATGCCGAGATGGTTCGCAACAGTGAGATGGTTTCACTGGCAGGCTCTCTCCAATACTCCGGCGACATTGACGTTACGGCTGGTCTCCGTAACTTCGATCTTGGCGGGCTGGCACATTGGCTGCCGGAAGAAAAAATCTCATCGTCCGGTCAAGGTTTTTCCGGAAAGGCTAATGCTGATCTCCACCTCGCCGGCTCGCTAACGAACCCTATTATCACTTTTGCCGCTTCCGCGGACAGTGTGGCGTACCGACAGATTCATATTGGAACAGCCAGCGCGAACATATCCTACAAAGATACAGTCGCAACGACGAACATTTCAGTCGGCTCTTCGAAGGATAGCGTCCCGTCGCTCACTATTCGTGGTACCCTGCCCATCAATCTCGCTTTTTCCGATATCCACGGTCGCTTTCCCGATCTTCAGCAGGATCTCCATATTGTATCACAAGGATTCAACCTCGGTGTGCTTGATCCGCTGCTCGGCGAATTCGATAACCTGTCAGGTAATCTTACGTGTGACGTCACAGTCGGTGGAACGCCGCGCACACCGGAGTTTGGTGGTCTCATTACGTTGCGAGATGTCATGTTTCTCTTTACGCCGAATTATGTCACGTACTCACTCAATGCGACGTTGCAGCCGTCCGGAGAACACATCGTACTCCAAAACTTCCTCGTACAGAACGTTGCGACCGAGGGTCCGATTGGTAAAACGCAAGTGACCGGATCGCTGACGATCAAGGATTACACGATCGCTACATTTGACATGACGGCGATCGGTCAACTGCTTGTGATGAGCGATGCGACACGGCGAACAGATGCAACACTCTACGGTCCGCTCTTCACTGAAACCGATTCGAAAGGACTATCCCTGAACGGCACACTCGATCGTCCGTTCCTCTCCGGCAAACTGTTCGTGCGGGAAGCGAATCTGGTCTCCCCACCGGCCAGGGCAGCAGGAACAACATCCCAGCTTGCACTCAATCGCATCGTTATCGATGACACATCACGGACAACGAGTGATACGTTGCAGCAGCACAAATCAAAATTCTTTACAGGCAACGGAATTGCTGCCATAGAGCCGTCCCGACCGAACCGGCGGCGTGTGTTGTCGCTGGTTGATAGGCTCCGTTACAATCTCACCATTGAAACGCAGGGAACAACTGCAATCAAGATGATTTTTACTCCGGCAACAAATGAAGAGTTGTATGCGGAATTGGATGGTAGCGCCAGTGTCATCAATAATCAAGGCGCGCCGAATGTCTACGGCGATATTCGAGTTCTCCCGCGCTCGTACTATTACTTCTTCCGGCGTTTCGAGGCAGAAGGTACGCTCAAATTCGTTGGTCCGTGGGATAATCCCGAGCTTAACATCACAGCCCGCTACGAGGGTACTCGAACAATCGATCCGACAAAGATTCCCTCAAGCCAGAACGATGAATCGAAACCTCTTACGGAACAGAAAGTTGCGGTCATTCTTGACATTACAGGAACACGGTATGAGCCGAAGCTTGTACTGTCGATGAAAGTTCAGGAGCCGGGGAGTGAGAATCTGGTCGACTGGTCAACGAAGGCAAAAGGCGGCGACGTGCAGTCTGACGCAATCTCATTCATTCTCACGGGAAAATTTCGCGACGATCTGACCTCAGGTGAGCAGCGCGACATTGCATCGACCGTCGGTTCGACGGCGAGCAGCGGCTTTACATCCAACCTCCTCTCGGGCATCCTCACTGATGTCCTGCGGCGAGAATTCCCGTTCATCAGAACAGCCGAATTCAGCTACGAAGGCGGGAACCCCAACGTGCGCGTTACCGGCGAAGCATTCAAAGGACGGTTTCAGGTTGGAGCACACATCCAGAGCGAAGAAGGCAGAGGAAGGTTTGATCCGAATGTGAGCTACCAAATAAGCGTCGGCGATTTTCTGGATAACCGATCCTTGCGAAACCTATTTATCGAACTTCAACGACGCGATACGAATTTTAATGACGACAAGAAAACGTACGAGACGCGCATCTATTATCGATTCTCATTCTAACGACGCTATGACAAACTCGACACTTACGGATGTACGGGAAAGAGTTCTGCACTTTCTTGCCAAGCATCCGAACGAACAGTTCAAACCGAAAGTACTTGCTCACCGACTTGCGATAACGGGACAGGAAGATTACCGTACGCTGCAACGTGTTCTAAACGAACTCTTCCAGGCAAATGAGATCACACGCGGCAAACGAAAGCGTTACGGCCACGGTATCCCACCTGTTGCAAGCCGCATGGCCGGCGTCGTCGATGTACAGAAGAACGGATACGGACTTGTGCGGCTTCTTCCTCCGGAGAAAGGAACCATCGTCGTTCCAGCGCGCTTCATGAAAACCGCTCTCGACGGCGACACGGTAAGTGTCGCGCTCTTTGCAACGACAAAGCGGCAAGATAAACAGCGAGATGACATGCCCGAGGGTGAAATCGTCGAGGTGATCGAACGAAGTCAGCAGCCAATTGTCGGCGTATTCTCGAAGAGCAAGAATTTTTTCTTCGTCGTGCCGGATAGTCGCAGTGCAGATCGTGACATTTACATACCTCCCGGAAAGACAAAAGGCGCTCGCCCCGGAGAGAAGGTCGTCGCACAAGTCGATGATTGGGAATCACGCAACTTAAATCCTGAAGGACACATTATCGAGGTACTCGGCAAAGCCGGAGAGGTAAGCGCCGAGATGACTGCGGTCGCGCGCGAATTTCAATTATCGCTTCGTTTTCCAAAAGAAGTCTTGCAGGAATCGGAGCGCATCAACGAATCGATTCCGAAGGAGGAGTACGATAAGCGGTCGGATTTGCGTGAACTTCCCTGTTTCACCATCGATCCCGAAGATGCCAAGGACTTCGATGATGCGGTATCGCTTGAACTGTTGGGGGATGGAAGTCTCAGACTCGGCGTTCACATCGCCGACGTGAGCCATTATGTAAAGGAAGGATCTGCTCTTGACCGTGAAGCGCTTAAGCGGGGCACAAGCGTCTACCTCGCCAACGAAGTCATACCGATGCTGCCTGAAAAGTTGTCGAATAACCTCTGCAGTCTTCGTCCACGCGAAGATCGACTGGCATACACGGCTTTCATGACCGTAACGCCCCGCGGGGTGGTGAAGGATTACCAGATAGAGAAGAGCGTCATCCATAGCAAGCGCCGCTTCACCTATGAAGAGGTACAGAAGATCATCGAAACGGGCCGCGGCGACTTCGCGGGTGCGATCAAGCAGATGCACAAGCTCAGCCGAACACTCCTCACGAAACGCTTGAAGAACGGAGCCCTGGATTTTGAAACAGCGGAAACGAAGTTCCGGTTCGACGAACACGGGAAACCCACGGAGATCATCAAAAAAGTTCGTCTTGATGCACATAGGCTGGTTGAAGAATTCATGCTGCTCGCGAACCAGACTGTTGCCCGGCATATCGCAGTCCCCAAGAAGGAAACCGACATCCATCCGTTTGTCTACCGTATTCACGATTCTCCACCACCGGAGAAACTTGCCGACCTTGCGTCGTTCGTCGAGCACCTGGGCTATTCGCTGAACATGAATGGTGGAAGCGTCACTTCACGCGCACTTCAAAAACTCTTGAATGATGTGAAAGGAAAAGACGAAGAAAGCGTCATTAATGAAGTAGCCATTCGGTCGATGGCAAAGGCAATCTATAGCGAAACCAATATCGGGCATTTCGGATTGGCGTTCGATTACTATACGCATTTCACATCCCCCATCCGTCGCTACCCGGATTTAATCGTCCACCGGTTGCTTTTTGAATACTTACATCGAATGCCTCACAAACGGCGAGAACAACTCGTCGGGGTTCTTCCGGAAATTTGTGAAACTGCATCCGAGCGCGAACGCGTTGCGCAGGAAGCCGAACGAGCCTCGGTGAAGGTCATGCAGGTGGAGTATATGAAGCGCCACATCGGTGATGAGTTTCACGCAATCATTTCCGGCGTGACAAATTTCGGGCTCTTCGTTAAGATTACCGATCTGCTCGTGGAAGGACTCATTCACGTGCGCGACATGGGCGACGATTTCTATACGTTCGACGAAAAGAAGTATGTACTCATCGGTCGACGCGACAAGAAGCGTTTCAGACTCGGCGACAAGGTCGACATCCGGGTCGTACGAGTCGATCCGGAAGAACGGAAGATCGATTTTCGGTTGGCGGAACGCAAAGATAACATTGACAGTAAACGTTCCCGAAAGTAACTTACTGCGCTCATACAGAACAACCTTCGTTTCAGCTTTGAATTTCGAAATACTGACATCCATTACTCATTAATTCAACCGGCAACAAGGACAAAGGAAATCATTGGAATTCCTCCAACAACTCCTCGACTTCGCTCTTCACATTGACGTTCACTTGAACGATCTCATCATCACTTACGGTCTTTGGTCGTATGCCATTCTCTTTGCGATCATCTTCTGTGAAACGGGATTGGTGATTGCTCCTTTCCTTCCGGGGGATTCGTTACTCTTTGCCGTCGGTGCTTTCGCCGCAAAAGGCTCGCTCGATTCCATGCTGCTCTTCATTCTTCTTTCCGCGGCTGCGATCCTCGGTAATGTTGTCAACTACTGGATCGGCTACATGCTCGGCCCAAACATCATCAGGAAGAAGAACGGCCGGTTTATCAACCGCGCCTACCTCGAGCGCGCGCACCAATTCTACGAAAAACACGGCGGCAAAGCGATCGTGATAGCGCGATTTCTCCCCATCCTCCGGACATTCGCACCATTCGTCGCCGGTATCGGCTTCATGAACTATGGGAAGTTCATGTTCTTCAATGTGATTGCGGGAATCGTGTGGGTAGCGGTTTTTGTCTTCGGCGGGTATTTCTTCGGAAACCTCCCGGCAGTGAAGAACAATTTCTCACTCGTCATCGGCGCAATCGTTCTCATCTCAATGCTGCCGGCTGTGTTTGAGTTTATCCGACACAAAGTTGCACAGCGGCGACAACCTACGACGACAGAACAACGTTAGGCTACGGCGATCTCCACACACTCCACGCAAGCCACAACCATCCTGCAAGAAAGCACACTCCTCCAACGGGTGTGATGGCGCCGAGCCAGCGAATACCACTCAAACTTAGCGCGTAGAGACTTCCGGAAAAAAGGATCGTTCCTACAATGAACAGCCATCCTGCAACCGAGACAGGACTATTGGGAAATTGTGCGATCGCCCATGCTACCGCGAAGAGTCCCAGCGCGTGGTACATGTGATAGCGCACTCCAACTTCCCAAGCGTTGAAGAGATCCGGCGAAAGTTTCTCTTTGAGTGCGTGTGCGGCAAATGCACCGAGGACAACGGCAATGAATGCTGAGAGCGCCGCAAGAACGACAACAAGTCGTGTGCTCGTCACTTCTTCTTCCCCCACTCCACGCTGGCGACGGTATGGACGCCTCCACGGATGTTATAATCGGCGACGACCTGCATCCACTTTGGCTTGCAGCATCGGACGAGATCATCGAGAATTCTATTGACGGCGTGTTCCTGGTAGATGCCGACGTTACGATAGGAAAGCAGATAATACTTTACCGACCGCAGCTCGAGGATCTGTTTGTTCGGAATGTAGTTGATGCGCAGAATCGCAAAGTCCGGGAGACCGGAGAACGGGCACACCGCTGTAAACTCATTCGTATCGATGTTGATGACAACATCCCTCCCCTGATACTCATAGGGAAACGTACCCAGCACATCGACATCGACAGTGCGTAGTTCCTCGACATCGTAGCGCCGATCCAACCCAACGAAGCTTGCTGTCTTCGATCCGTTCGACGACTTTGATGTTCGTATTTTTTTCATAAGCTTTCGCAGAATCCATTGACCAGATCAGAAATTCGATTTGAATATACGTCTTTTCCATCTGGGATGCTACGCTCGCTGCACCCTTTTACAGCAACACTTCCTGCAAGCGTACAATATCAGCAGTACCATTGACCTGGCATACGATGTTAATTGACATTGCTCACCGATTTCAATATATTTCGCCTGCTTATATAGAATTTAAGGAAAGGAACTGCTGGGTGCACGACCATGGGGACCAAGGAGATTCAGACGAGCTCCGGCAAAGGGCTGAAGAACTCAAACAGAAAGCGTTCGAGGAAGAAGCCCGCCGTTTAGAGTTGGAAGCTGAGAAACGTGCCCGTGATCTTACCAAGAGGCAGCTTTCGGATGATGCCGAGGTGTTTCAAGAGAAACGCCAGGAGGTCGACGAAGAGAAACGGCGAGAAGAGCTGAAGATGACGGCAGCCGAGGATGAAGTTCTGCGGGTTCTGGAACTCGAACGGCAAAAACGATTCGAGGCACGCCGCCGCGAAGAACTCGAACTCAAGCGTCGCGAGATGGACGAACAGCGACACGAGGAGGAACGGAAAGCACAGGAGGAGTTGGCGCGACGTCGAGCAGAAGAAGAACAAATACGCCGAGAATCTGAAGAAGAACGGAAGCGCGAAGCAGAGAAGAAACGATCGGAACTTGAAACACTCCGCCGCGATCAGGAAAGACTTCGACGGGAAGTCGAACGCCAGGAACGCATTCAGACACTTCTTCAAACTGCGGAATCTTTCTACGCCAGCGGCAACTATGAACACGCTGCCATCGAAGTCGCAAAGGCACTAGTAAATGACCCGGCCCATCCCGATATTCTTGCGTTAGATCAGAAGGTCAAGGAGGCACAGGAAAAAGGAACCGCCGCAGCCGTTGTCGTTGAAGAGAAGCTGAGCCGGTCAGTCACAGAAGCGCCACAACTCCGCAAGACCCCTTCATTGAAGCCGGAGCAGAAGTCGAAGCTTTTCCGCTACATTGCCTATGGGATTTTTACGAGCTTGGTTGTGGTCGCTGTTTTTGTATTGATTCATTTTAAGAAGAGGATCTTCCCGACGCCGATCAAGGTCGTCGTTATTCCATGGACTCTTGCATCGAACAGTCCGGAAGAGAATCTTGTTGCGACGGGTCTCGCTGCGGAACTCAGTACGTTGTTTGAACAATTAAAGCCGGTGATGGCGCTCGGAACCTCCTCTGTCTACAATTCCATGCAAACATCCAAGGACCCGGCACAGGCTGCCTTCCGTCTCGGCTACCCGTATGTGATACAAGGCTCGTTTAGCCATACCGGAGATAACCTCTTCGCGAATCTTCAACTTGTTGATTCAACCGGCGCCATCCTTTGGTCGCGCCAGTTTGTAAAATCGAATTCCTCGCTCTCTCAACTTCCCCGGGAAGTATTCGCCGATGTGATGGGAACATTCAGGACGCTTACAGACGAGTCACTGACTCATCATAGCGTGCCGACGCAACCCATCGCAAGCGATGCCTATATTCTTTATCTTGAAGGACTCGCACAACTCTATGGTCGGTCAGCCGAGAATGTTCGACAGGCGCTTGATCTTTTCATGAAGGCTTCACTCCAAGACCAGCAATTTGCGGAGGCACGCGCGGCAGCTGCCAAGGCCATCCTTTTCCAGCTTGAACGGGGATGGGACACGTCGCGCTCATCGTTCAGTATTGCGAAAAATCTCGCTCAGGAGGCTGTCAAAATTGATTCATCGCTCGGCAGTGCATATTGTGCGCTCGGCGAGGTCCTGACGCAAGAAGGAAAATACGACGAAGCCATTCAACAACTTGACCGCGCACTTGAGCTCACACCGCGAAGCAGCGATGTGCAGCTTAGTCGAGCCATAACATACTTCAAAATCGGCAAGTACAATGAACTTATGGATGCGATGGCACGAGCTTATGAGTTGAATCCGCTGGATACTTACGTGCTAACGACATATGCCTCCATGCACCAACTGACAGGAACTGCCCGCCAGGGCATCGCATACCATGAAATCGCTCTCACACTCGTTGCTGATTCCACATCGTATCTCATCGGTCCTGTTGCAGATGAGATCCTGTCTGACCCGAGTCTTTCATTGATTTACAGTTCTCGCGTTGGGGCAGCTTTCCAGCGGCGTTTGCGAGCGGATTCATCTGACTACACCGCGAAGTACGGTCTTGCCCGGATGTTACAGGTGACGGGACAGGCGGCTGACGCAACCGATTTACTCATGAAGCTTGAATCACGTCTCAAAGCCCATTTACAACTCCACCCTCGTGATGTACGGGCAATGGTATTGATGGCAAAGACCCTTACCCGGCTGGGCAAATTTCCGGAAGCAACGGAACTTGCGAAACAAGCATTGAAGATCGACCCGGGAAGTCCGGAAGTTCGATACAGAATTGCTCAAGTCTACTCGCTGCAGATGTACTCACAAAAGAACAACGCAATTGACGAGAAGAAAAAGAGCGAAGCCCTTCAGGCTCTGCGAAACGCGCTTGCGCACAGTTTTCGCCTGGATGAACTGACGAACGCGGATTTCTATAATATGTACGAGCAGAGCGAGTTTCGATCAGTTCTGCAAGGATACGCGGGACTCTAAGCATGAACTGCAAACTACAGCAGAACAACCAGAGGAACAAATGAGTACGAGGTACTATCTTGGCTAGCGACAACGCATCAAAAAAGCAGGCGGGTGAATTGCTCAAGAACGCAGATCGACTCTTAAAATCGGGAGAGATGACCGCAGCTCTTGAAGAAGTTGAAAAAGCGCTGGCTCTGGATCCTTCGAACTTCTACGCACGAGCATACAAATTGCGCATCCTTGAAGCTAAGGACAAGACTCCACAAACGGAGAAGCCAACTCATCCTCCGAGCATTCCTATCGCTCACTTACATCCGACTCCCCAACAAACTCCCGACACGAAAAAACAGGAGCACCTGAAACCGGTGCCGGAGAAACTCGATCATGACCGCGAAGTGCAAAAACAGCATGAAGAAAAGCTGAAACATGCTGAAGAGGAAATCCGCCGGAGGATGTTGGAACTTGAAGCGTTGCAGAAACACATTGAGGAACAGCGAATCAAGATCGAGCAAGATCGAACGAAATTGATGGATACCCAGCGCAAGCTCGTAGAAGAATTTCATCGGAAGGAGTTGGAATTCCAGCGCTCAACTGAGGAACAACGGCATCTACTCGACGAAGAACGCAAGCACCTTCAACAGGAATCTCAGCTGAAGGATTCCGACTCTCATCAGAAGTTCGAAGAGGAGGCGAAGAAGGTCGCAGAGCTTCGCCGACGGTTGGAAGAAGAAGTCGCCTCTCGAGAGCGTGCTGCACGACAGGCAGCCGATGAGGCGCGAACGAAAAGTACTGAAGAAGCCAAGCGACAGAGCGAGATCGCACGAAAGACACTCGACGAAGAACGCGTAAAGCTCGCTTCCGACCGCAAGCGCATGGAAGAAGAACTCCGCATAAAGGATGAAACGCTCCGCACCAAACTTGACGAAGAACGAAAGCGACTCGAAGGAGAACTCCTCCGGCGTGCCGAAGAGACTACACGAATCAAATTCGAGGGTGAGCTTCGCCGCCGTTTGGATGAAGAGTTGCGCAAGAAAGAGAAAGAGCAAGAGGTTCTTCGAGCTGCGCGCGAAGAGGGAATCCGTCAGGCGCAGGCTGTCAAGGCAAAGGAATACCTCGGACGTGCACGGCAGTTATACGCGCAACGTGCTTTTGATGAAGCTCTGACCGAGGTGACAAAAGTCCTTTTCATCAATCCTGACGATCCTGATGCCCGGCAACTTGAAGAATCCATCCGGAAGGAACGGAAACAGCTTTTGCGACTCGAGCTCGAACATTCGAGGAACGACCGACAACAGAAAGCTACCGACATCTACAGACGCGCTTTGCGCAAGGCGTGGACGAACGCTCCACTCTCTTCAAGCGAACACGAAGTCCTGGAAAACCTCCGAAAATCACTCCACATTCAACCGGATGAACACGAGCAGATAGAGTTCGAAGCCAAGCGCGAAGTCTATTCCGATACCCTCCGAACAGCTTCCACATCCGGTTCCACGTCAAACACTTCACTCGACCGGCTTGCTGCAATGCGTAAGGAATTGGGAATCAGCGACGACGAACACTCCGCTCTCGAGCGTGGTCTTGTTGGCGGGAAGCGCTGACTCCTTCCGGCTCGTTCATGTCTGTGGAAGTGCAATCAGCGGGACGCTGGAAATCTTGATGGGTGTGTTTCCGTTCGAGAGCGAGCGCATGACGGCGGACAGCGTCGCCTTCATTGCATCAATGAGAGGAACGATCTTCACGATACAATGCTCATGTTCGAACTGCTGGAACTTCTCGATTGATTTTTCGAACAGATACTTCGCGCTGCTCAGCTTCCCGAGCTTGATAAAGCTGTACGCCGCCGCCATCTGCACGAACGCCTGTGCAAACGTCCTTACGTCGTCTTCATGTTCACGCCACACATCCTCCCACGCTTCGTGCGCTTCCCAGTAATACCCTGAGTTGAATAACTTCACCCCGTCCTTAAATCGCGGCGAGTCGATGAGATCTTTGACTTCGACGACGAAGTCGGGATTGCTTTGTTTCCGGAACTGGAGCTTGGGGATGAGCTTCATGTTAAAGTTACCGGCATTGCCATCGCCAAGCCGCTCCGCTTCCTCCTTTCCCTTCTCAATAAATGTGAGAAGCGGTTCGACGGAAACACCAAGATACTCCGGCTGAAACACTTCGAGTTTCGCAAGCGCTTTGTCGAAGTTATTCATCAGACCGCGGTAGCTCGCTTTTGTCACGAGCTGATAATAGGCAGCGGCAAGCTGAATGAGACCCTGGAAAAAGAGCCGCTCATCTTCAGCGTGATGTTTCCAGACTTCTTCCCACGCTTCGTGCGCGTGCCAAAATTTTCTTTCATTGAAAAGCCTCACTCCCCGCTCGAACTCTTCCCAATCCTCCGCGCTCATCGGGAGTTCTGCCAGCGGGTTTCGCCGGATCTCTTCAGGCTTCTTCTTCTGTGGCCGTGCGTTTTTCATTGTGTGCATAATACTAAATGCCGGAACATTTCGCAAACGGATGTACTGTCTAATTTTGCGGTAGTGGGTCGGACATTTGAGCGCCTGTGGTTTACGACTCTACCGAGTCGTCAGACTCGTAGAGCGCCATCCCGCTTCGCGGGACCTGTCTGACATTTGTCAAGAGAGGCAAGCCCCAAAGGGGATGGCTTTGCCAAATGCCCGTCCTACCGATAGAATTTTTGATTTAAAACATTGCTCAAACTGATAGGATTTGTACGATCGGCAGGATGGAACATTTCATGCAACAAAGGAGTATCATGGGCAATTCGATTTTTGCCTTTGTCGAAGGCTCTGACTACATTGCCTTAGAGCATTTCCCGATCACGCCCGCCCGGAATTCGTTCGTTCATCAACATAAACCAACTCGAAAGGAGGGTTGCCACTATGGCGAAATATCCTTTGTACATTCTGCTATCATTGGTCTCCCTGTTGTTCTTTTCATCCTGCAAGGAACACATTATCGAATACCGGGATAATTTCCCTCCGGGGAAACCGATCCAAAACGATCAATATCATGGCGATATCGTGGGCCGCGTTCTGCAATACGAAAGCGGCGCAGTTGCCTACGTTAGCCAGGTTAACATCATCGATTCTGTGGCGATTGACCAACGCGACGGCTCGTTCATCTTCCAGAGTGTTCGTCTTGGAAATTACGATCTAACGATTCGCGCAAATAACTTTCGCATCTACAAGCGCAGTAATGTAATTGTGCCGGGCGGCGGCATTGTATACGTCGGCGATATCGATCTCTCTACTATCCCCGATCTTGTCGCCGATGTGTATCCGAAGGATAAGGATGAGATCGTCTATGATAACAGGTTCGCACGCCTCTCCATTTCGATCCTCTTCACCCAACCGATGGATCGAAAAAGTGTGGAAGAAGCGCTCACAACCGACCCGCCCAGCACGGGGATTTTCTATTGGGGCTCATACACCTACTCGCCGATCTATGCGCTCTACAATAGTGATGCAGATCGTGAATTTACTCCTATCAATCCAGGCGCAACAATCACGACATTCAGTAAGATAACATCGCTCACGTACGTGCTGTCGCGGAAGGATTCGTATGTCGATACGACATACACGGTAACACTCTCGACATCGGCACACGATACGTCGGGTAATCACCTTCGATTCCCGCTCGTCCTCAAGTTCAAGACGATACAGGCGGGCTATACCATTTACGGCATCCAATCCGATCCCGTGGACGGTGACATTGAAGTTCCACCCATTAGTTACAGTGGAATCCATATAACATTCCCGCGCCGGATGGATCCCACATCAACCGAAGCGGCGCTTGCAATCACACCGGACGATTCGCGCATCGTCCTGTGGCCGGTCGAGAACCAGATGACGATCTACCTTGGCGGCGTGTACCGTGCGGAAACAAAGTATACCGTCACGGTCGATTCAACTGCCAAAGACCTGGATGGTAATTCGCTTGGGCAACGGTTTTCATTTTCCTTTTGGACTTCACCCGTGCGTGTATCATCTACAAGTCCGACGAATGGCGAGCTTTTCGTCAAGTATCAACCGAATATCACGATGGCTTTTAACACGTTCATCGTGAAGTCCACTGTTCAGAATTCGTTTTCGATCACCCCGCCAGTGACCGGAACCTTCGTCTATGGCTACGGCACCGGTTACAATGATGATGCAAAGAACGTCGTGACATTCATACCAGGCTCGTCACTGTTGCCGAATACAAAGTACACGGTGAAGATCAATCCGTACGTGCAGGATCTTTTCGGGTCAACCCCTAAAGCTGCATATACGTTTTCGTTTGTTACAAGACCAGAGTAGGCTCGTGACTTTGGCGGGATGAAAGCAGATGGCGGCAGTGATAATTTGCTGCCGCCCTGTTCAATTATCTTCTTAAGGCTTGGACGGAGCGTTCCAGAATCCCGGAATCACTGTCGTGCACTTCGGGCAGCGACCATTCTTCAGCGCATTCCGCAACACTCGAAATCCCCGCCGCTCAATGAGCGTTCCATTGCACGCCGGACAATACGTATTCTCATACTGACCAACGCTGCCGGGCAAATTTCCGGCATAGACGTAACGCAAACCGGCTTCGTAGCCAATCTCGGCAGCACGGATCAATGTTTTTACCGGCGTGCTTTGCGTATCCATCATTTTGTAATCGGAGTGGAATGCCGTCACGTGCCAGGGAATATCGGGTGAGACGGAGACGAGGAAGCTTGCGATGTCGCGCATCTCCCCTTCCGAGTCATTGAAGCCCGGAACGAAGAGCGTTACGACTTCGAGCCAGAACTTTTTCTCATACAGCATCTTGATGGTATCGAGAACATGTTGGAGGACGCCGCCGAGCGTTCGGTAGTGCTTATCATCGTATCCCTTCAAGTCGACTTTGTACAAATCAACCCACGGACGGATGTACTCCAACACCTCCGGCGTGCCGTTGCCATTGGAAACGTACGACGTGACGAGTCCGTACTGCCTGGCGGTCTTGAATATCTCTATAGCCCATTCGCTCGTGATGAGCGGCTCGTTGTAGGTACTCGTCACAACCTTTGCGCCATGTTTCAGCGCAAGAACGGCAAAGTCTGTCGGCGACATGAATTCCGGCGCCGCTACTGCATTAGGATCTCGCAACGCTTGCGACGTGACCCAGTTCTGGCAGTACGAACAATGATAATCGCAGCCCATCATGCCGAAGCTCATCGCAAGATTTCCGGGAAGCGCATGGAAGAACGGTTTTTTTTCTATGGGATCGAGTTGAAGTGCGCCGACATATCCCCAGGGAACATACAGCTTGCCACCCCGATTGAACCGCACGCGGCAGATACCATCGCGCCCCTCCTTCACAACGCAGCGATGACCACACGCAAAACACTCGAGCGTTCCGTTTCCAAGATTGCGGTAAAGCTCGCCTTCCTTCGTGTGCTGGCCGAGGAGTTCTTTGAGAGTAAGTTCTTGTGTTTCAGGCATACAACACTTTCACCGAATACCACCTATAATATAAAGTCATTTCCTGGCAATGGCAAGCCACAAAGCGAGACGCTGTTGAATCCTACACCACCACATTCTTCCATCCAAAGAAATTTCCTCTTGACATTTCAGACAAAAAGGTCTATATTTTTATCAAGAATTGCTCGGGGGCGAGCGTTCATTTCATGCTCATGTCAAAATACTTCTCGCGGCAATTTCATCTGCCGGTGTAGTGATGATTCGATGACTCTTTTCTCTTGATCCTACGTTTTTCTTTTCGTGTAATGAATTCTATCAAGATTTTCTGATAGGGTTGGGGTATCCTTCGCTAAAAGCAGTCATAGACACGGGTAGACATTTATTCATGTAAAGAAGATGGTGCTGATGAAATAGCAAAATTCTCAAGGTACCGTCAGGTCTTCCGACCTGACGACCACTCGGCGTTACGCACACGAGGATAACTTGCAGTGCGGTAACCGCAGCCTTTTGTCACCACGTCCGAAGTACCCTCCGAAGGCACAAAGTGCTCCCTTGGAGAGTCGTTAGGACCTTCGGGGAAGTGGTCTCCCAAAGGGATCCCCTTTGGGATGGGTTGCGCATCGGCGTGAAAAAGATGGTGGCAATAAGGTAGCTCACTGATATAGAACAAACAGGCAGGTCCCTAAGGGATGGTTTCACCAAATGCCTGTCCCACCGAATGTTTTTCCTGAATTGATACAATCCCGGATTTTTCTATTGACACAATGGTTAGAATTCGATAGATTATTTGTTGATACGTATTGCCGGGGGCGGGCATCTGCTGTGGTGCTCATGATCTGATCTCTATGAGTAATCCACTCACCCAACCAAAAAGCATAGAAAGATTATGTATGAAAGCAGTACCATGTATCATACTCTTGTCCGTACTGACGACCCTTTCGCTCATCGGCCAAACAAATCTTTGGAAAGAGCCGCTGACCTCGGCGATACCGATCGTGATTCCAGACGGAGTCGGAAATGTCTACGTGGCTGAAAAGTTGCTGCCTGATGTGCTACGGAAAATCAAACCGAACGGAACGCACGCATGGTCGGTCGCGATTTCCAGCGATCCGATCCGGCAAATGCTGTATACCGGAACGTCACTCTACGTATTCCGCAGCGTAAGCGGTCCAGCGGCGAAAATTTATTCCTACCTATCCACCAACACGACGGGCATAGAAGACTGGTCGCTCCAGCTTGACGGACCGATGCACGGCACTGCCTCCATCGACCCCGCAGGAAATATCTACGCTGCTATTGAAGTGGGTGGGAATCCCTTCATTCAGAAGGTTTCACCTGCGGGCGTGGCTGGATTCCAGACAGCGATTCCCGTACCATCGGTGCCCGGATTTCAAGTGATGGATCCCATTGGAGCGTACACCGACGGCAATAAGTTATTGGTTGTCTCAAGTATACTCCAGGACCTCTCTGCGCCGCCCAGTGAAATCTTCCGAGGTTCCATGTGGGTGGCGCAATTCGATTTTTCCACGGGTTCCTTTATTACACAGAACAAAGTGTACCAAGAGAATTATCACGTCATCGCATCCACGGGTACGAATTCCCTCGAATACGATGCCGACGAGTGGCCATATTTCTATGATTTCGTCTTCGTCGGCGGGCGGCTTGTCTCGGCAGCGAACTACCATTACCGAAAACATCAAACAACTGCCTTTAGCGACAAGTTTTTCGACTTTAACGAGCTTCGCATCCTCAACATCAATCTGACAGGATTGGCTGGAACGATGAACAGCTATGTGGCACCGGGGTATTACAAGGATGGGAGCGGCAACTTCTACACCAAATCGGATAACGGTGAAAGCGTGTACAGCCCACCAGCCGTGGGAGAACCGGGATATCTTTATATTCTGGGAGAAGCACTGTACGGAACGATGGTGAATGGCGTTGGTACAACGCACGTGAATGGCATCCGGTTTCGCTATAGAGCGGCGGAATATACTAAAGCAAAAGTGGTCTACCCTAACCTGCCCCTCTACCGATTCGACTACAGTACGACATATGGTAACAACGGTAAGAATACGTTCGGCTTGCTTGTCAAGACCGGACCTGCGGAGCTCTCGCGTCTTAATGCGGTATCCGGTGCATTCATCTCCGGAGCGCCCGCAGACGCGCCCTACACGTACACGTTTACCGACCCGATCAAAATCTTCTCCAGTGCGATGAACCCGGAGGAAGGCATGGTAAACCTCATTCAACTGGACGCTACGTCCTCGCCCTACCTTGCCCGTTACTCATTACCTTCAGCAGGTGCGATGCCAACAACGACACCGGCAGCCGAAGATGAAGTCGTCACCGAGTATCGGCTCGACCAGAATTATCCCAATCCCTTCAACCCCACAACGACGATCAGCTTCGAGCTAGAAACACAGAGCGTAGTCACGTTAACGGTTTTCAACACGCTTGGTCAGGAAATCGCGGTAGTGCTCGATAACGAGGAGATGTATGAAGGGACGCAGGAAGTGGACTTTGATGCGTCTTCGCTCCCATCGGGCGTGTACTTCTATCGGATTGTCGCGCAAGGAATCGGCGATGGAGTGGAAGGAACAATTGGACAATCGTTTACAAGCGTGAAGAAGATGGTGGTGATGAAGTGACGTTTCTCCCGGACTCAGCGAACTCCGCACGAAATCATGCGAGGTACACTTCGTGAAGGCAAGTCCGCTTTGAAGAAACATCATCCCGGCGCACGATTTGTGTCCGGAGGGATCCGAAGCCAAATTGAGTAAAGTCGAAGAATCTACCGGAGAGCCCATCCACACCGGGTCGGCTTTCTCTTTTCATAACTCTTGACCCACGTCGAACAACGGACATCGAACATCGTTCCACCACTCCCTTACTCCAGCACTCTACTACTCCCCTTCCGCCAACTTCCTCAACACGCTCAAATTCATCTTATCCTCTTTGAGGTCCTCCCCCTTCGGCGTCTCAAGTATTTTTGGGATATTCGCGAGCCGCTCATCCTGCATCAACATGCGGAAACCAAGCTCCCCGATTGCACCTTTCCCAATGTGCTCGTGCCGGTCAACGCGCGAGCCGAGCGGCTTCTTGGAATCGTTGGTGTGAATGGCGGCGAGCCGCTCCAATCCGATAATCGCATCGAATTCCTTCATCGTTTCATCATATCCTTTTTCCGTGCTGATGTCATAGCCCGCGGCGAAGATATGACATGTGTCGATGCACACCGCCATCCTCTCCGGCTCATCAACTCCATCGATGATTTGTTGAAGATGTTCGAAGCGGTAGCCGATCGCCGAACCTTGTCCCGCCGTTGTTTCCAACACACTCTTCACCTTGAATCCCTTCGTCTCTTCGTGCGCCCAATTGAGTGACTCGATAATGCGCGTGATTCCCTCCTCTTCGCCTTGCCCCGTGTGCGCACCCGGATGAAAGTTGAGGTACGGAATGCCAAGCGCCTCGCATCGTTTCAGCTCGTCGACAAATGCACGACGCGATCGTTGCAGCAGTGCCGTATCTTTCGCGCACAAGTTGATGAGATACGAATCGTGTGCGACAACAGGCGCGATAATAGTTGACTTCGAAGCAGCCATTTTGTAGCTTGCGATATCTTCGTCGGTGAGCGGTTTGGCGTTCCATTGGTTGGAATTTTTCGTGAACACTTGCAGCGCGGTGCAGCCAACCTGTTTCGCTCGCTCGAATGCTTTGTGAATTCCACCGGCGATGGATTGGTGAGCGCCGATCAGAGGCTTAGTAGAATCTGCCATTTGCGATTCGTTCATTGGTACAGAAATTGAGTAACCGATTTTCGGTGCAGAATTTAGAAAATGAACTACGCCCGCCGCAAGCAGCGGTGTATCAAGTTGATTATGTTTTATTTTAATTTTCTCGCCGCAAGCGGCGGGGAACTAACCCCTGAGAGATTAGAATTTGTTTGGAGCTTCGGACTTGGTATTTAGGATTTCTTCATGGAACACTCTCGACGTGATGAATGAAAATGAATACACTCGAAAAATTATTTCGCAAGAAGCGGAAACAAGTTATTGGCCTCATGTCCGGTACGTCGGTCGATGGAATCGACGCGGTGCTTGTCGCGATCACTGGCTCAGGAACCAGATCGAACATACGACAGCGTGCATTTCAAACGTATCCCTATCCGCGGGGATTCAAACAATTCCTCTTGAAGAATTCCGACGCCGACACTGCGCGTCTCGACGAGGTAACTCGACTCGATATGCTCGTCGCAACTTTCTTCGCTGACGCAGCAAAGCGTATCGCCCGTACAGCGGGACTTCGCATGGACGATGTCGACCTCATCGGCTCACACGGACAAACGATCCACCATCTCCCCCAACGACAGAGACTCTTCGGCAAAAGCATACGCTCAACATTGCAGATCGGGAATCCATCTGCACTTGCCAAATTCACCGGAGTTGTCACGGTCGGCGATTTTCGCGTCGGTGATATTGCAGTCGGCGGATCGGGAGCGCCGCTCGTTCCTCTCTTCGATTATCTCATGCTACGATCACGAACAATGAACCGCGCCGTGCTGAACATCGGCGGCATCGCGAACATAACCGTTCTCCCGCGAAACTGTTCGATCGGCGATGTGGTCGCATTCGATACCGGTCCCGGCAACATGATCATCGACGCGCTCACGCATCGATTCATCAACAAACCCTTTGATAACGGTGGCATGATCGCTTCACGCGGACATATCATTCCGGAGCTGCTTCAATGGATGATCAAACATCCCTACCTAAGGCTCAAGCCACCGAAGTCGACGGGGCGTGAGGCCTTCGGGCAAGTGTTTGTCGATGAAGTATTGAAGAGAGGCCGGGGCATGGAGCCCGCCGATCTCGTCGCAACATCTGCGGAGTTCATGGCGCTCAGTATTTTCCAAAGCTATCTGCGATTTATTCGGCGAAAGACGCCGCTCGCCGAACTTTTTGTCAGCGGCGGCGGCGTGCACAATGCGTACGTTATGGAAGCACTGCGGAGATACTTTACCGGTATCAGCATTCGGACAACCGACGAACTCGGCATTTCTTCCGACGCGAAAGAAGCACTCTGCTTCGCACTCTTTGCCAACGAAGCCGTCGCAGGTCATGCGGGCAATGTGCCGGGTGCAACCGGCGCACGCATGCAAACCATCCTCGGAGTCATTGCTCTTCCGTAGCACTAAAAATCTCTTGTAAAGAATTGATAGAGGAATATCGCAGTGCCCGCAAGCAGGACGATGCGGTAGAAATTGGGATGGATTCTCTTCAGGAAATTCCATGCCAGCGCGACTGCGAGTATCGTGAGAAGAACGCCGATGAACACGCCCATCGTCTGAAGAACCGTCAGATTGTTTCCCAATATGACTTGAAGATTGAAAGCCGGATTCATCGCAGACCCGTACAGGATAAGAAGATGGAGGACGTAGACGAAGAGCGATTCGATCCCAAGCACGGTGAGAACTTTTTTGGGGGCCACGGTGCGTGCTGCCGCATACCAGAAAGCGGCAACGACCATCATCAGCGCACCGACGCGAATGAGAAAGTAACTCGGACTTGTGAACCAGAAGTTATAGTGCGGATATATCCGGATCGGGACAACATCTGAAAGAATTCCAACAATAATCAGTGAGGCACCGATCGTTAGCAGCTTCTGCATGAACAATCTTTCTCGCCGCTGTTCTGAGGCGATGAGGTATTCCCACGAAACGATGACGCCCGCAAAGAGGAAACCGACGTACGGGAAAAGCGGAAACAGCGAGCCATGGCTGCCGCTCAACGCCTGGGCAATCGGGACTGGAAGCATTCGGACAACATCGACATCCCACATGAGCGGTGTCGCGAAGCAAACGGTAACTGTGGTTGCAAGAACAAGACCGTAAAACCGGACTTCCGTTTTGAAGAAAAAGACCAGTGCATGCAAAAGGAGCAAGCCCACACCGATGCAGTGAAGAACATCGAATCGGAAAAACTGGAGGATTTCATCGTGTGTACCTTCAAGAAGAATCTTCCGGAAAGAGAAGTACGGGAGATGCAGACCGAGTCCGAGGCAGAGGACAAGCAGCAATCGTCGCACGCGACGCGCCAACGGCTCGTCCCAATGATGATACGACTCCCACCGCTTCCGTGTCGAGATGACGAATGTTAGTCCGGCGCCGAACAAGAATGCCGGTGCACTCAATCCGTGAAAGAATTCATGGAACTGAAAGAACGGCGTTTGCTGAACGTCCGGCGGAAGAAACGTGCGGAAGACGTGACCTTCGAGCATGAGGAGGATGACTGCGCTCCGGTAGAGGTCGATAAAGAGATGACGCCGCTTCGGCACGGCGAGAGGCTCCGCCATAGCTGTGCCTTCTACGCCGCGAGCACACAGTTGATGGCAACCGTGTTGACAATATCCTCCACGCTGCAGCCGCGCGAAAGATCGAAAGCGGGTTTCTTCAGTCCTTGCACAATCGGGCCGATGGCCTCTGCCCCGCCGAGACGTTCCGCCAGCTTGTAAGCGATGTTGCCCGCATTGAGATCAGGAAAGATGAGAACATTTGCGTTTCCTTCGACCGGACTGCCGGGGGCTTTGGATCGTGCGACTTTCGGAACGAGGGCCGCATCGAGCTGCAGCTCGCCATCAATGAGGAGGCCGGAAGCTTTTTGCTTCACGATGACCGTTGCTTGTTGTACTTTCTCGATGAATGGATGACTCGCGCTTCCCTTCGTCGAGAACGACAGCATCGCGACGCGCGGCTCCTCGCCGGTGAGCTTTCGGTGGTTCTCCGCGGTCGCAATCGCAATGTCCGCAAGCTGCTCCACAGTCGGGTCGGGGACAACGGCGCAATCGGCGAACGAGTACACTGCATGGGGAAATACGATCAGAAAAAAGCTCGAAACGACGCTGATGCCCTCGCGAAGCCCGATCACCTGGATTGCCGCACGCAAGACATCTCCCGTCGTCGAGAGCGAACCTGCGACACTTCCATCCGCCAATCCTTCCCGAACCATCATCGCGCCGAAATAAAGCGGATTCTTCATGAGGGTTCCGGCCTGCGTGAAATCCAACCCTTTCGACTTGCGAAGATTAAAGAAGACGTGGGAGAAGTCGCTCAACTTTCCAGACTTTACGGGATCGACGATGCGGATGTTGTGGAGACTAATCGCAACTGATTGTGATTCGGCTTTCTGTCGAATCTGATTCTCGTCGCCGATGAGAATGGGAGATGCAATGCCTTCATCAAGGATGATGCGAGCCGCTTTCAGCGCGCGCTCATCGAGTGCGTCGGGAAGAACGACTGTCTTCTTGAGTTTCTTCGCCTGATCTTTAATGGAATTGAGAAGTGCTGACGGAACCATGAACTTACTTTACGTGTATTGACGGAAAGAAGTTCGTGGTTTTTCAGGCGAAAAGCAAATCGTATAGTTGCAGGAAATGCAGTAAGGAGAGCTTGTCTGTCAACGAAAAATTATCTCGAATTTACCTGCGCGATTTCACCCGACGCTGCACAAGTATTGATGAGATAAATCCAATCAGAAAAAGCGAAGCCAAGAGTATTCCACCCCACGGAGTAAGAAGCGGCACTAGTGATGGACCAATCGACGTCGTAGCGAAGACTTGATCGCCGCTGTTTGCCGTTCCACCAATGTTCGTCGCGACAAGGCGGTAGTGATAGGTGGAGTGCGGAGAGAGACCGCCGAGTGCAAAACTGATTTGAACATCGGATGTTCCATTGCCCATCGACACGTCCGGAGTCGTATTTCCATACAGCGACGTCGGCCCCCACTCGAAATGCGCAGTGGTCGAGGCTCCATTCGGGTTGACCGCTCCGACAAACCTAGCAGAGTTCGGCGTAAGATCCTGGAGTTGTAGAACCGTTACAGTCGGTAACGGCGCAAGCGGAGCAGTCGTGAATGTCTGATCGCCGCCGTTCGAAGTCCCACCCGGATTCGTTGCTGTGATTCGGTAATGATATGTCATATTTGGCGACAGACTTCCAAGATCAAACATGACTGTCTGCGTTGTTGTGTCAGCAGTGAGGGAGGAATTTGGAGTTGTATTGCCATACGCGATGCTCGTTCCCCATTCGAAGTGTGCATTCGTCGCACTGTTTCTCGGATTAGCAGTCCCGACCAATCGTGCCGATGACGAGGTGACGTTCTGTGCCGACGACGTCGCGACCGTGGGCGCCGCCGCGGTTGTCACGAAGCTCATATCGGAACCATTGCTTGACCCGTTATCGTTCGATGCCGATGCACGGAAATGATACGTTGAATTTGGAACGAGACCGGTAAGTGTGAACATTATGGGCTGCGGCGTAGAAGCCTCACTCACGATCACGTCCGGCGTAACATTGCCGTACAACATCGTTGTTCCCCAGTCAAAATGTGCGGTGGCCGGCAGAGCTGGCGATAAGACCGAACCGTTCAGCTTCGCTGAAGTCGAGGAGATGTTCGTTGCAGCGTTTGTCGTCGTCGTCGGTTGCCCGATCGTCGATGGGGGAGCAAGAAGGAACGCTGCCATGAGAACCATGAGAAAAACTGATTCGCGAATGGGCTTCATAGAGATTCCTAATAAGGTTTGGAGAACATGGTATCACGTGCGGACATCAACACGAATTTCATACGACGCATGATGGGATTGATAACCTAACTTACAGGAAATGAGGTTGAAAGTCAAGACTTTTTTATGTTTCGACTGTGACTTGCTTGCCTATGTAATTTTGTACAAATTCTCATGATTCATGCGTTTCTATGCTATTCCATCGCCATCGCTGATTTGCCGGGAAACGGAAAATTACTATCTTGTACACGGGGCTTCGTAAAGCCTGCCGCAAATTTCATTCTGTCGTACCGATTGCATGTCCAAGAACTCGAATCGCACTACATCGAAGAAGGAGCGATTGTTCCTGCTTGACGGCATGGCGCTCGCCTATCGTGCATACTTCTCATTCATCAGCCGTCCACTCATTAACTCGAAGGGAGAAAACACGAGCGCCATTTTCGGCTTCGTCAATACATTGATGAAAATTTTGAACGACGAGAAGCCGGATCACATCGCCGTCGTGTTCGACACGAAACAGCCGACCTTCCGGCACCTCATGTACCAACCGTACAAGGCCACTCGCCAGAAGATGCCGGAGGAGTTGTCCGGCCAGCTCGAAAAGCTCAAAGAAGTCGTCCGTGCATTCAACGTTCCCAGCGTTGAAGTCCCGGGCTTCGAAGCCGACGACATCATGGGCACGCTCGCGCGCAGGGCCGAGAAAGAAGGAATCGAAACATATCTCGTCACGGGCGACAAAGATTTCATGCAACTGATCTCTCCATTCATCAAGATGTACAGACCCGGCAAGCGAGGCGATGACTGGGAAATTCTGGATGAAACTGCCGTCAGGGAAAAATTTGGCGTACCGCCTGAACAGGTTATCGATGTTCTTGCGCTCATCGGCGATAAATCCGACAATATTCCCGGTGTCTATGGAATCGGTGAGAAGACAGCGATACCGCTCGTCCAGGAGTTCGGGAGCGTCGAGAACATCCTCCAAAACATCCACAAGGTTGCTCAAAAGAGCTCCGCGCAGAAGCTCGAACAGTATCATGATGATGCCTTGCTTTCGAAAAAACTCGTTACAATCGATACGAATGTTCCTGTGGCGATCGATTTCCACCGGCTCTCGGCAAAGCCGTGCGACGACGCCAAGCTCCTCCGGTTATTCACCGACCTGGAGTTTCGATCGCTCATCAAGAAGTTCACACCGACGGAAGCTGCAGCGAAGGAATCAACCGAGTTTGATACGGCCAAGCTTGAATATTCCGACATTGCAACAGATAAGCATACGTACCATCTGGTCGCAACCGAAAAGCAATTCAATGCATTCTTGAAAGTCCTCAAGAAGGCGGGGATCTTTGCTTTCGACACCGAGACATCGAGCGTCGATCCTCTACGGGCAGAACTCATCGGCCTCTCGTTCGCGATAACATCCGGTGAAGCATGGTATATCTCAATCGTTGAGACGAGCGGACAGAACACGAAACGAACTGTGCAGAAGGCGGCGTTATCACAAAATTCTCAAGGAAGGAAAAAACAGTCAGCCGACCTTTTCACCGATAATTTGTCATCATTCGACGACACGAAGAATTCCATCGCCGAGCCAATCGAGCAGCTTCACCATATCGGTCTTCCAATCGACGATGTCCTTCGAGAACTTTCTCCCATCCTCACCAACCCTGCCATCAAGAAGGTTGGGCAGAACATCAAGTACGATATGCTTGTTCTCCTCGCACACGGCGTGCGCCTTCAAGGTGCGGCGTTCGATACGATGGTCGCAAACTACATCCTTCGTCCCGATGGACAGCATAATTTAGATGCACTTGCCGCGGAGCACTTGCAGTACAAAATGATCTCGTATGAGGATCTTGTTGGAAAAGGAAAGGACCAAAAAGCTCTCCGAGAGATTGATGTTGGAAAAATAGCGGACTACTCTGCCGAGGACGCAGATATTACGTGGCGGCTGTACACTATTTTGAAGCAAAAGCTCACCGATCTCGGACAGCTTGAACTTTGCGAGACGATCGAGTTCCCGCTCATCAGCGTTCTCGCCGATGTGGAATACGCGGGCGTCTCGCTCGACGTCGATTACCTTGCGGATCTTTCCAAAGAAATGGAACGGGTGTTGGAAAACCTCACGCGGGACATCTACCAGCTCTGCGGTGAGGAATTCAACATCAACTCGACGCAGCAATTAAGCAAGATTCTTTTCGAAAAGTTACAACTCTCCGCCACGCGGAAAACAAAAACCGGATATTCGACCGACGCATCCGTGCTGGAAGAATTGCGGGGCAAGCACGCCGTCATCGAACTGTTGCTGGAATACCGGCAGCTTCAAAAGTTGAAGTCGACATACATTGATGCAATGCCGGCACTGATCAATCCGCAGACCGGCCGCATCCACACGTCGTTTAACCAGGCTATCGCAGCGACTGGACGACTCTCGAGCAGCAATCCCAACTTACAGAACATTCCCATCCGAACGGAAATCGGTCGCGGCATCCGCAAAGCCTTTATCCCCGGCAAGCCCGGGCATCGCATCCTCTCGGCTGATTACTCGCAGATCGAGATGCGCATCATGGCACACATCTCCGGCGACGAAACGCTGAGTCAGGCATTCATGGATGGCGAAGACATCCACACGACGACCGCAGCGAGAGTGTACAATGTGCCCGTCAACGATGTCTCGAAAGAGATGCGCCGGAACATGAAGCAAGTCAATTACGGAATCATGTACGGCATCGGTCCGTTCGGACTTTCTTCAAGGCTCAGCATTTCACAGACTGAGGCGAAGGATCTCATCACACGCTATTTCAACCGTTTCCCAAAAGTGAAACAATGGATCGGCGACACTCTTGCAAAAACAAGACACGACGGTTACACGGCAACGCTGCTTGGACGCCGCCGTTACTTCCCCGATATCAACAGCCGCAACTTCAACGTACGCAGTAATGCGGAGCGACAGGCGATTAACATGCCGATCCAGGGCACAGCCGCCGACATGATCAAGCTGGCGATGATAAATATTTACAGCAGATTAAGGGATGAAGGGATCGACGCCAAAATGATTTTGCAAGTGCACGACGAATTGGTTTTTGAAATAGCAAAGAGCATGGAGCATAGAGCCGGGAAGTTGGTGATGGAAGAAATGAAAAACGCATTGCCACTTTCCGTACCGATCGAGGTCGAAGTCGGTATCGGGAAGAATTGGTTGGAAGCGCACTAAGAGCACGATATGTGACATAAGATGCGCGCATTTTTTTGTCTCATTCTCGATCGCTGGGAGTGACTTCGCTCCCGACCTCGGCATTTGCGGTCGGGAGTTTCCCGAAGGAACTTCCTCACATCGGGATTTTTTCTTCGCTAGCCATAGAAGAACTGCAACATAGCCAAGTGTTCACTACTCGATGACACAAACTAATCGTTACGTGTATAGTTACAGTCAGACTTAGCGGATCTGGTCGCACTTGTGAGTCTATGTTATTCAGCTTATATTTCATGACATTGTTACTAACTCGCCAATGAATTCTCTGTCACAAGAAGGGTCTTGTATGAATATACTGGTTGTGGAAGATGACCCCATAGTGCGGTCATTGATGAAACAATTTCTGAAAGGCGACGGCTGGACTGTCTTCGAAGCTGAGAACGGCGCTGTCGGGTTAACCATGCTCAAAGATGCTGCGATAGACATTATCCTTTCAGATGTTTACATGCCGGTCATGGACGGCCTAAAATTTTTCAAGGCTATCAGAGCTGTTCCTGAATACGAGAAACTTCCCTTTCTCTTTATGTCAGGTTATGACGATGAATTGACCCGCATGGCTATTCAGTCGTCTGCGAATGCCGGCTTTTGGAAAAAAGGAAAAGAAATGAATGAATTGAAAGCTTGGCTTAAATTTCTCATCACGCCGGCAGAGAAACGTAAAGGACGGAGTCCATTCACATAATCCTTGTTTCAATTATTTCTCTCCCACAATTGAACGCAAACCCGCCGAAGAAGGCTTCGACCGAGCAGTTACGTGCAGGAGAATTTTTTGACAGGGAGCGCCTAAATTCTTATGAGCTTCTTTTTGAACGCCCACAATACCACCAACAGTCCAGCCACGATGAGTGTACCGACAAAGATATTTTCCTGGAGTTTATCGACAACGAATTCCCACTGCTCACCGAACAAGTATCCGAGCAAGATAAATGTCGTCGACCAAATCAATC
This sequence comes from Ignavibacteria bacterium, assembly GCA_016178595.1. Lineage (GTDB taxonomy): Bacteria > Bacteroidota > Ignavibacteria > UBA10030 > SZUA-254 > JACOSY01. The sequence goes on along the minus strand of JACOSY010000005.1, from coordinate 21,913 downwards.
CACCCGAATAGGCAAAGAGCATGAATGTCGGCAGCTTAAGCTTGGTCGCACCGGCAGTGTACGCCGTCAAGTGACGAACACCGGGGATGTAGTATCCAACGACCAGGCTCCATTTTCCTCTCCGCTCGAACCATTGGTGAACGCGTTCAAGCTTCTCCGGCGTGACCAGAACGTAGCGGCCATACCTGTGAAGCAAATACAAGCCAATACTCCGACCGAGAATGTAACTCAGCGTAATACCGAAGATGCTTCCGAGAAATGCCACGATCAACGTGACAGGAAAAGAGAACTGATGCCTGTAGATCAGGTATCCGCAAAACGTGAGTAGTGTTTCATCGGGGATAGGAAGCCCGGCGATACCCAACATCAAGAGTGCAAAGAGACCGAAGTAGCCGTACTGCGCGATCCAAAGTGTGACAAGTTCCATCTATGGTAGTCGTTCTGTTCTGATCATAGGAGACTAAATCTATCAAAGATATGGTCGAAACGCAAGGCTTCATACTGAGTGAGCGTTCATAGCATCCTGAAGCTCGCATTCAATTCGTTACTATTTTCGCACCTGTTGGGAGCGTGTGATGTTGGTATCCGGTAAGTTGTTTTTTCCTCTCCTTCCTGTTATATTACGTCCACTTTCGAAAGGATGACAGACTATGGCTGACAAACTAAAACTGCTCGTCGTCGATGATGAAGACGGACTTCGGACTCTGTTAAAGTCCGAGCTCGAGTTTGATGGGTTTGATGTCGATGAAGCAGATGGCGGTATTATCGCTCTGGAAACGATGAAGAACAAAACGTACGATGTCGTTATCCTCGATATCCGCATGCCCGATATGGATGGACTCCAGGTCCTCCGGAGGCTAAAAGCAGAGAAGCTCGCCAAGAAAGTCGTTATGCTCACCGGCGTGGATGAGTTGAAGATTGCACGAGAAGCCCTCGAACTCGGTGCAGACGATTTCCTCACCAAGCCGATCGAATTCAAGAACCTACTCGCTTGCATCAAGCGGGTAGTGAAAGAATAATTTTCCCAACGCCCTGAATTATCCCGCGGAGGGGCCTTCATGTCGGTCGTAGCCCCATTTCTTGAAGTTCCTTCAGAAAAGGTGTATATTGTTACCGTTATTTTCCAAGCACTTCGGCGTGCCGTTCATCGAAGATTGCCGGCGTTCCGAATGGGTAAGTGGCGGAACTGGCATACGCGCTAGACTTAGGATCTAGTCCCGAAAGGGATGGGGGTTCAAATCCCCCCTTACCCACTGCGTAGTACAACTGCTTGGAGAAAACAATCTCAATCTATGTTCGAGGAATCGATTCTCGACAAGGGAAGTCATCATAGACGAACAAGAACAGAAGTATTGAATGGACATCTCGATCACCGACATTAGTGACGTAGAAAAAGAGCTTCAGATTCAAGCCACCGCAGAAGAGCTTGCCCCGATCTTCGAGAAAGTCTACCAGAAGCAGCGAGCGAAGTTGGAGATCAAGGGATTCCGTAAGGGAAAAGCACCGCTTGACCTGGTAAAGAAGCTGCACGGTGAAGCAATCGAATATGGTTCTCTCGACGACGTCGCCAGCGATTTCTATCGCCAGGTCGTCCAGGAGCGTAATATCCGACCGATTGGCGAGCCGGTGCTTACCGACATCGACTATAAGCGCGGCGAGACCTTGCGCTTCAAAGTGAAGTACGAGGTGAAGCCCAATGTTGAATTGAAAGAGTATAAGGGAATTCCCATCGAGAAACTCATCCACACAGTGACCGACAAGGAAGTGGACGATGAGGTTACACGACTTCGCCGTTCAAATAGCACGACGACTGAAGTCCAGCAGGTTACCGACGATGACCATATCGTCACCGTCGATGTGCAGCAGCTCGATGAAACCGGAACGCCGCTCATCGGCAAGAAGTTGGCAAACGTTCGCGTGTACTTAGCCGATGAACAGGTGTATCCGGAAATCAAACAAGCGCTCAAGAATGCTGCACTCGGTACGACGGCGCACGCAAAGGTTGAGATAAAGCAGAACGAGCAGGAGCAGACAAATCGCCTCGAGCTTACCGTAAAGAAAATTGAGAAGGTTGAGCTGCCGGCCTTCGATGACGAGTTCGTCAAGAAAATCACCAAGGACAAAGTCACGATTGCCGACGAGTTTGCAAAGCAATTGCGAACCGATCTTGAACGCTACTGGCACGATCGGAGTGAGCGGCAAATGGTCGATGCTCTCATCGGCGAGATCGTCCGGCAACACGACCTCACGGTTCCTGAATCGATGGTGCGCGGCGTTCTCGATTCAATGATGGAGGAGTATAAGAATCGATTCCCAAACAAAAAGCTCCCTCCCGATTTCAACGAACAGGAATTCCGCGATCAGAACAGGGGCTACGCAATCTTCCAGGCCAAGTGGTATCTGATTCGGGAACGCATCATTGAGACGGAGGGTTTGATCGCCGACGAAGCCGACATGGAGCGGCAAGCGGAGATCGATTCGCCAAAGATGGGGATCGAAAAAGATCGCCTCCTCTCCTTCTACAAGTCATCGGACGCGATCAAAGATCGTCTTGTGTCTGAGAAGCTCATAAACTTGTTGAAGCAACAGGCACGCGTGACTGAACGGGTCGCCGAAAATTCTATTGATTGACATCCACACATTTATCCAGAAAGGTAAGAACAGACATGCAAGGGAACGTGTATAACCAGTTGGTCCCCATGGTTATTGAAACAACCGGACGCGGCGAGCGAGCGTACGATATCTACTCGCGCCTCCTCAAGGAACGAATCGTTTTCATCGGTACACCAATTGACGACACTATCGCGGGCTTAGTCATCGCACAGCTCCTCTTTCTCGAATCTGAAGATCCAGACAAGGACATTCATGTGTATATCAACAGTCCCGGCGGCAGCGTATACGCCGGTATGGCGATCTATGACACGATGCAATACATCCGCCCCGATTGCTCCACGATTTGTGTCGGCCTCTCGGCAAGTATCGCAGCCATTCTTCTTGCCGGTGGAACCAAGGGCAAGCGGACAGCGCTCCCCAACTCCCGCATCATGATCCACCAGCCGTGGGGCGGCACGCAGGGGACGGCATCGGATATCAGCATCCAGGCGGAAGAAATCCTCCGCATCAAAAAGCGGATCAACGAGATTCTCGCCGGCCACACCGGCAAGACAGCCGAGCAGGTTACGAAAGATACCGACCGCGACAATTACATGACCTCGGATGAGGCGAAACAATACGGCCTCATCGATAATATTCTTGTGAAGAAACCTCGCCTCGAAAGCAAGAAGGAAACAAAGTAAGAGCCATGCCGCCACGATCACGGACAGAGGAACCCATCAAGTGCTCGTTCTGCGGGAAGACTGCAGAACAAGCTCAAAGCATCATTGCGGGACCTGACGCGTACATTTGCGACACGTGTGTCGCGAGTTCCGTCGATATTCTCCGGAGTAACCTCGCTGCGATTAACGCTCGCAGTACGACAACACGACCCGTCCTCACTCCTGTCGATTTGAAGAAGGCACTTGACGATTACGTCATTGGCCAGGATAACGCGAAGAAAATTCTTGCGGTTGCGGTCTACAACCATTACAAGCGAATCGATTCGCGCGACCATCTTCACAGCCTTCAGGAAGTCGAGCTGGAGAAAAGCAACATTCTCCTCCTTGGCCCGACAGGAACAGGCAAGACGCTGCTCGCACAAACACTCGCCAAGATTCTCTCCGTCCCGTTTGCAATCGCCGACGCAACGACACTCACCGAGGCCGGTTACGTCGGAGACGACGTCGAGACTGTTCTTGTCCATCTTCTCCAGAACGCCGACTATAACGTGGAGAAGGCGGAGCGCGGCATCATTTATATCGATGAGATCGACAAGATTGCCCGCAAGAGCGACAGCGCATCGATCACGCGCGACGTGTCGGGTGAAGGGGTTCAGCAAGCGCTGTTGAAGATTTTGGAAGGAACGCTTGCCGGAGTTCCGCCAAAGGGCGGCCGCAAGCATCCGGAGCAAAGTCTTATCAACATCAACACGAAGAACATTCTCTTCATTTGCGGCGGCGCCTTCGAAGGACTGGATAAGATCATTTCTCATCGGGTGAACCAAACTCCGATCGGCTTCGGAGCTAACATCCGAGGTAAAAAAGAGTACACGCCGGACGAGTACCTCCCGCTCGTCGAGCCGGATGACCTGTTGAAGTACGGCTTGATCCCTGAGTTCGTCGGCAGGCTTCCCGTCGTGGCGACACTCCATTCGTTGAACCAGCAGGCTCTGCTCAACATCCTCATCGAGCCGAAGAATGCAATCGTGAAGCAGTACCAGAAATTATTTCGTATGGAAGGCGTGGATTTGGAGTTTGAGCCGGGCACGTTGGAGCTTGTGGTTCAGCGTGCTACCGAACGCCGAACCGGCGCTCGTGCGCTGCGATCGATCATGGAAGAAACAATGCTCGAGATCATGTATCACCTCCCAACGAGGCGAAACGTGACCAAGTGTATCATCACGAAGGCAGCGATCGTGGAGAAACAGGAACCAGTTTACGTGTACAAGGAGAGGAAGGCTTCGGCGTAACGATTGCTTTTGTAGAGAGGTCTGTCAGCTCGCTCTACATCTGTCCCTCCACCACCATTCTCTCCTCCTCCGTCAACTCTTTTACTGAGTTAAGACTCGTTCCAAACTCTGTTTGGGAACGTCTATCATCGGAATCTGCGCTCCCAAGCGGAGCTTGGGAGCGAGGAAAGTCTTGAAAGCTAATCAAGCTGCACACATAAGACTTCTTCTGACCCTCTCCCCTGTCACTGCGTGACATCCCCTCTCCCAATTTGGGAGAGAGGATCATAGGGGTGAGGGTCGACGGCAAATCAAGACACAAACTTCCTAGTAAATCCCCCGTTCGCTGCCGGATTTCGTCACCTTCAAATCCTGGAGCTGCGGAGCCTTCACGCGAATCTCGAAATGATAGTTCCGGTAATTTCCAATAGGAACCCATGTAAAGCTCATGAGCCAGCAGTGCAAGTCACGGGTGATGTTCACTTGCGGAGCGATAATTTCTTTCGTGATGAGATCGTAACTCGAGTGCATCGAGAATTTCCAATTCTCCGTCAGGTTGAACTCGAGGCTGCCTTGCATGTTTGCACTGCGATGAGGAGACGGGGGCACTTTGTTCTCTGCATAATCGAATGAAAGTGAAAGCTGCCACGGGATGCTGAAGTCAGGTTCTTCGTCACCATAGACTCCGGCGTACACGCCGCGAGCGCTCTGGCGCTGAGCGAGAGAATCGGTTTGCGGTGACGGTTTTGCGGAAGTTTTCTTCTCACCGGAGAGCGAGGTCGAGAGCCGCAAGCTGAAATCGGTCAATCGTGCAAGCCGCTTTTCGTCCGAAAGGAGAAACGTGTTGATTGTACGATAATCGTTTGGGCCAACCTGCACAAGTTTGTATAGGCTGTACGTCATTCCGCCATCGATATCCAACAAGCGACCGATGCTGGTACGATAAGATAAACGAAGCGGGGAGAAGTTAAGGCTGTCGATCGAGAAGTTGTATGAAATGTCTGCGCCAAGATTGAGAAGCTGAATCTTGTTTCCCTCTTTTCCTTCTTCTGTCGGATTCGTTTTCATCTCAAGGAGATTCCCGACACCGAGGCTCGCCAACATTTGTCGGCCAACCGGATCGTCGCCGATGATTTTCTTGTTGTAGGAAAACGTAAGCCGCGGCGACATGGTGTGCCGAATTGCAGTGATTCCAAAAACTCCAGGCTGGACGATTCCGTAGAGTTTCGTGCTTGTGCTGATTCCTGTGGAGAGAACTCCTGAGCGGTCGGTGCGCCGATCGTTTCGAATGTAGAGCACCGTGTCACCTTTGTCCCGTGTTGGAACGTCGTTGTCGGTGAACGTCCGGCTATCGGAGTAATTGAAAAATGGTGCGAGCGTGAAATACCCGAGCTTCGGTGCAAAGGTGAGCGACCCACTCTGCGACACATCTTGCTGGCGGTTCCGCGCATATTCTTCAACGACACCAAGTGTATCGATGCCGCCAATATTCATGCGAATGCTGTCTACGCGTGTATTGATCTTTGAGCGCCGGTTTTGCGCGCTCACGCTGTAGTCGAAGCCGATATCCTCCAGCCATGATGTGTTCTCTTCATCAGCGATCTTCTTCCCCCATCGGAACGGATAACTCTGGCTGTGATTGAAGCTCATGGAGGGAAGAGTCTCCTCGATGTTGCCGCTGCGAAGATCCTGGCTTCGCGTAACGCCAAGCGTGATACTGTTCTTATCATCGAGCGTGTGCCAAAAACTTCCGCTCGACTGAAGAAATTGACTCAGCGCCTGGTCGAGATTGTTCGTCGTCCGGTAGGAATTGTCGCTCGCGAAGTTGAAGTTCGCGCTCAGCCGTGTCGACGGGTCGAAGTCTTCCGAGTGATTGATACTGAGAGAATATGATTCTTCTTCCGTCCGCTGTGGATCGTTTTCTTCACCGAGGTGCAGACGTTTGTAGTTTCCCGAAATCCCGCCACTGAAGTAATACAGCAGCTTATAATGGTAATCCGAGTACAGCGCCCAGCCGCCTTTCGAGTACAGATCGGTCCGGAGGTTCGCGTCCATATAATCGCTGATCGCCAAGTAGTAACCGAGATGGGCAAGGTATCGCCCGCGCTGATTCTCCCCGTAGGCCGGCGCGATGATGCCCGACCTGCGCCCGCGCTGGTTTGGAAAGACGCCGAACGGAAGTGCAAAGATCGGCACATCGGCAACGTACAAGTACACCGGCTCACCAACGACCTTATCCCCCGGCACAACTTTCATCTTTGGACTAAAAAAATAATAATGCGGTTCCGGCGCATCGCACGTCGTGTATCTCCCTCCGGCAACGAAGAGCACGTCCTTGTCGACTTTCTTGATCGTTTCGCCATGGTAGTATCCCTGGTCGATCGTTGTGTTGGCAATGTTGATCTTTCCCCTCCTTGTCCGGAAGTTATAGGCAAGCTCGGAGCCGCGGTATTCTTCATTCCCATCCTTCATCACCGGCGAGCCTTTGACTTTTACTTTGGCAGTATCGGAAGTGTCCGTTACACCGTGAGCTACCATCGTCGAAGTATTCCAGTTAATGCCGATCCGATCCGCCTTGAGTTGTAAATCCTGGTAGGAAATCTGCCCCTTCGAAAAAAGCTCCATCGTTTTCGTCGATAGATCGTAGACGATTGAGTCGGCGCTTGAGTAGGTAATCATAGTATCGATTCCGGTTGTGGAGGCTGTCGTGTCGGGCTTGACCGCCGCAAGTGTGTCTCTCGCAATGGTATCCGGTCGAGCATTCGTCTCGTGCATTGCCTCTTGCCCGACGGAGAGCGTTGTGAAAAATACGACAGGGAGGATGGAAAACCAGAAGCGCATCGTTGTTACATGACCAGGCTTGCCGCGCCAATCATTCCGGCGGAATTACCGAGCGTCGCTCTGAGAATGCGAATTGCGAGGCGGTGCGGTTTGAGCACGCGAGATGCAACACCCTTGTGAATTGCATCGAAAACAAATTTCGGGGCTGCGGAAATTCCACCGCCGACAACGACGGTTCGAATATCCAGAACATTAATAACGGAAGCAAGCGTACACCCGAGCAGATCGCCAGCCTCTTCCAGTATCTCGATCGCGGTCCGGTCGCCTTGCTGAGCAGCCATTGAAATAGTCGTCGGCTCAATCCTGACCAGGTTTCCTTCAACAAGCTCTTGAATCTTGGATCGGACTCCCTCGTGCGCCTCGCTCTCTAGAATTTCTTTTGTTCGCGCTGAAAGGTAGCGCTGGCCGATGTACGCCTCGATGCAGCCACGATTGCCGCAGTTGCAGAGCGGCCCGTTGTAATCGATGGAGACGTGACCGATTTCGCCGGCCCCGCCGAACGGTCCGCGGTAAATTTCTCTGTCGAGGATGATGCCGCCGCCAACGCCGGTTCCCCAAATGACGAAGATGAAATCTTTGACGTCAGATCCGGCGCCATGCTTCGCCTCGGCAAGCGCGGCACAGTTTGCATCATTCTCAATAGAGACCGGCAGCGGAAATGTTTTGCGAATAACTTGTTCGAGTGCAACTTCGGTCCAGTCGGCGAAGTTTGGCGGATACAGAACCGTCCCTGTGTTCACGTTCACCACACCCGGCGCACCGATACCGATCCCGAGACATTCGGCAGGCTTGTGCTTAGTGAAAAGTTCTTGCACTGTAACCATGATCTGCTGAACGACAATCTCCGGGCCCTTGCTCGCTTTCGTGTCCACCGTCAACTGGTCGAGGATTTTCCCGTTCAAATCGACCACGCAGGATTTTATTGTAGTCGCACCCATATCAACGCCGACAGCGTATGTCTTTTTCGGCGTCATCGCTGTTTCCGTTTCCACCATCGATTGAGTCGCTCGTGAATTGCTTTCTCCATTCCGATATCGGTGGGACGATAATAGATTTTGTCCTTGAGAGCGTCGGGAAGATATTGCTGCTCGACGAAGTGATCGTCGTACTGATGGCTATACTTGTAGTCTTTGCCGTAGTGGAGATCGCGCATGAGGTTTGTCGGCGCGTTACGCAAGTGAAGCGGCACATCCTCGTTGCTCCGCCTGCGAACGTCTTCGAGCGCTTCCTCGATCGCCATGTACGGTGCATTGCTTTTTGGCGCAGAGGCAAGGTACGCGGCAACCTGCGCGAGAATGATTCGTGCTTCCGGCATACCCACATAATCCACTGCCGTAAAACAGCTTACGGCAAGCGGCAACGCTTGCGGGTCGGCATTTCCAACATCTTCCGAGGCAAGAACGATCATCCGCCGAGCGATGAACTTCGGATCCTCTCCACCCTCCAGCATTCGCGCAAGCCAGTAGATTGTCGCGTCGGGATCGCCGCCGCGCATACTCTTGATGAACGCCGAGATAATGTTGTAATGTTCCTCACCGCCTTTGTCATACTTCGTGGGCTTTCGCTGAAACGCACCTTCGATCGCGCCGCGCGTGATAGCTCGTTCACCATCCTTGCCCGGCTTGGTGAGCCGCAACGCAGTTTCAAGTCCGTTCAACATGATGCGTGCATCACCGCCCGCAAGCAGCATCAGCAGTTCGCGTTCATTTTTTCGAATATGAATTGTTTGATCTCGCAGGATGAGATCGCTTTTCAGTGCGCGATCGATGAGCGCGTCGAGGTCATCGCCGCTCAACGGCTCGAGCACATACACCATGCATCGGGAAAGAAGCGGAGAGATGACTTCGAACGACGGGTTCTCCGTCGTTGCGCCGATGAACGTGATATCGCCGTCTTCAACACTATGGAGGAGCGCGTCTTGCTGTGCCTTGTTAAAACGATGAATCTCATCGATGAAGAGAATGGTTCTGCGATGAAGCTTCGTCCGATTGGCATGGGCGTGATCGAGTACCTTCCGTACGTCTCCGACGCCCGAGGCAACGGCACTCAATTGGAAGAAGTCGGCGTTCGCATGGCTGGCAATGACGCGTGCGATCGTCGTTTTGCCGCAACCGGGAGGACCCCAAAAAATCATTGATGGAACTTCGTCGCGCTCGATGAAGACGCTGAGAGCTTTGCCTTCGCCGAGAAGAAGCTGCTGGCCAACAATGTCATCGAGTTTGGTAGGACGCAGACGCTCCGCCAACGGAGCGGTGGGTTGTTGTGCGGGAAATTGTCCGGTTGTCGCGTTTCGCTCGAACAGATCCATATTCATCAGTCAGCGTACGACGCGTTCTGCGTCATCCACCTATCGCGTCACTTCTCCTTCTTCACCTTATACACCGTTTCGCCTTCGCGGACCATTCCGTATCTTTCACGCGCCACTTTCTCGATCGCCTTGTTGTCTTTTTCCAGCGCCTTCGACTGCTCGAGGAGCGTCTTCTGCTCCTCTTGCGCATGGCGAACTTTCTCTTGCATCGCTTCCTTCTCCGCTTCCAAACTCATCCGCTTCAGGATTCCCCTGTTGCTGAACGTGATGAAGGAGAAGATCGGAATGACAACGACAAGCGTCAGGAGAACATTCTTGTTCTTGATGACATTTTTCAGCCACATCGTGACGTGCGACTTCTGTTTCGGCTTGCGATAATACTGGTCATCCATCGTGATCAATGTACAATTATTTGATAGAATTCCAAAGTGAACTACATCATCTCAATAGAAAATAATTCACTCTTCTCTAAACCACTCCTTTTTGGGCTTGAAGGTCGTCTTCAATGATTGTCGTTGGCGGTAACGATCGATCGCAAGCTCAATGAGGCGATCGAGGAGCTTCGAGTACGATAGGCCCGATGCTTCCCACAACTTCGGGTACATGCTGATAGATGTAAAACCCGGAATCGTATTGATTTCATTCAAGTAAATCTTATTACCCTGCTTCGTGACGAGAAAATCAACACGTCCCATGCCCGAGCAGTCCACGGCCTTAAAGGTACGAATGGCAAGCTCTTGGATCTTCTTTACAACCGATTTCGGGAGCTTGGCGGGAATGACTGCTGTCGACTTGCCGTCGACGTACTTCGCGTCGTAGTCATAGAATTCGTTGGAGGAAAAAATTTCGCCCGGCACGGATGCAACCGGTTCGTCGTTTCCGAGCACGCTGATTTCGATCTCGCGCGCGTTCTTGATCCCTTTTTCAACAAGAATTTTCCGGTCGTATTCCATGGCAAGATCAATGGCAACAAGAAGCTCCTTCCTGTTGTGTGCCTTTGAGATTCCAACACTCGATCCAGAGTTGGAGGGTTTGACGAAACACGGATACTTCAGCTTCCTCTCGATGTCATCAACGATTTTCTTCCCGGTTCTGTCATACGCGGACGCCGGAAACCATACGTACGGCGTCACGAGTATGCCGGCATTTTCACAGAGCTGTTTTGCGACGACTTTATCCATTCCGGCGGCAGAGCCCAACACGCCGGCACCGACGTAGGGAATTCCAGCCAGCTCGAATAAACCTTGTACCGTTCCATCCTCGCCGTACATCCCGTGCAGCACGGGAAAGATGACGTCGAGCGATTCGATATGAGATGAAGGAAATTCCGGATTCAGCCGTACCAATCCTTTCACCGTCGGGTCCGGAAGCAGAATCGTTTCTTTTGACTTGTCGAACGTAGCGTCATTCTTCAACAGCGCAATCGCATCGGACGCGCTAAGCCATTTCCCTTCGGGTGTGATGCCGATCTGGACCACATCGTACTTTTCCCTATCAAGCGCGTTCATGATTGATGTTGCGGAGACAAGAGAAACTTGATGCTCTGCGGATCGCCCACCAAAGATCACGCCGACCCGGATTTTCGGATTTTGAATTTTAGATTTTGGAATGGAACTGCTCATTATCCTAAGCTTTCTGCTTTCTGCTTTCTGCTTTCTGCTTTCTGCTTTCTGCTTTCTGCTTTCTGCTTTCTGCTCTATGCTCTATGCTTGTATCATCTGCCGGACAATTTCGCGAATCTCTTCGTCTGTGGGTACCTCGTTCGAATTGCCGCTTTCCGGCTCACAAGCAATCTTGTCGGAAAAATCTTTTGCGTATGCCCGCTGACTAATCGCTCGAAGCTTCTCGACTTCCGATGATGAAAGGGGTTTTGCGCCGCCCAGCATTCTTGCAACGAACGTGATGTGCGCGGCGTGTTCGACTTTTTCCATCTTGAAATATGCATCGAACAAACCCTTTCCATACGTCACGACGCCGTGATTCGTAAGGAGTATTGCATCGGCACTCTTCACGTATGGCAGCAGCGATTCGGCAACTTCGTTCGTCGATGGTGTTGCATACTCCGCGAGAGGAATCGCGCCAAGTCCCACAATGACTTCGGGAAAGATACAGTCAGTGAGTGACTGACGGGCGGTCGCAAATCCTGTTGCATATGTCGGATGTGCGTGAACGATTGCGTTAACATCGGGCCGCTGGGAATAAATGAACAAATGCATTCCGATTTCTGTCGAAGGTTGGAGGTGTGAGGTAATCGGTATTCCTTCTGGATTTACCTCGACCAGATCATCCGGCGCGATCATGCCTTTGTTGACGGACGTTCGTGTCGTAAGGAAATTTCCATTCCGGAGACGAACGCTCACGTTTCCGTCGGTCGCTGTGACGAAGCCACGCGCGTAGAGGCGGTGGCAGATATCAAGGAGGTTACTTGCTAACTGCTGTTGAGGCAGGCCCATTTTTGTTAGGCAAGCGCAGATTGATAAATGAACGGTTTGTAGCGTGGTTTTGGAATTGGCTTGCGATGTTTTTTTGCCGCTGCAATCCAGGTCGACTTTGCCTTCAAAACTTCTTGGAGCGCCTCATCAGGAGATCTGCCAAATGCTGAACAATGTTTTAAATCCGGGATATCAGCGATGTATCCTTCATCTTCTTCGCTATAAAAAATGTTGATGTGGTAATCTTTCATTCCTCTTCTCCTATCTGAAGGTTGTATTTCTCTATGATCGTCAATAGCTGTTTGACTTGATACGGCTTAGCCCTTCCCTTGACGTTTTGCACATTGATAAGCTCAGGGATATCCGGATGTACATAAATATGGTGACTTCCTTTGATCCGATCAAGTCGAAAGCCGAATGCTTCCAGCAGCGCTTGTATTTCAACAAAGCGAACATTCCTGCTGCCGGAGATAACCTTCTTCAGTAACTTACGTTTTTTCATTTGACGCTAATCTCCAAATGAACGCTCGGTGCTGTCGGTCGCCGTGACGAATCTTCTGACGTACAAACGATGGCAAATGCTCAGAAGATTCCTCATAGCTTCTTGAGCGTTACGTATAATAATCACTTGCCAAATTGAGCATGAAGAATTTCCGACAAATAGGCTTTTATCATTTGATACTCACTTTTGTATCTTCTCAGTTAATCCGAATTCAAATCTTCATTCTTTTTGTCACCATTTGCGGGAGGTTGAAATATAGTGTTTCTTATTCTTATCTCTTAAAGCTCTATCCTTGACCCAAGGAGGAAAATTTTCCTTCTTCCCTCTCAGAGGCAATTTTGCTTTGTTGATTTGACAACCGGCACGAATTTAAGATATGAATTCGTGGGTGGTGACCGGGCATCCGCAAGGTATTAGGGTAGACATCGTGTATTTTTCCGCCGGCTTTTTTACTTTTTCCCTTTGCATTTTTGCCTTGACTACACCACCCCCAGCAACTCTTCAATCACCTGATACTTCTGAAACGGCGGCATCATATAAGCGCCGGCCACGCACGGCTTCGCTTCCTTCAAGAAGTCCATCGAGAGTTTTACCCCAAGCTTCGCCGCATCAGGACCTGCAGTGCGCATCATCTCCCGGAATTTTTCCGGTATCCTCATCCCCGGCACTTCATTGTGGAGGAAGTCGGCGTGCTTGTAACTCCGCAACGGGATGATACCCAGCATGATGGGAAGCTTCAAATGTTCGATGCGCTTCAAAAAAGTCTCCAGCGTTTTCATCTCGAACACCGGCTGCGTGAAAGCGATGTTCGCCCCCGCTTCGACTTTGCGCTCGATCTTCTCGGCTTCGATATCCAAATTGTCAGCGCATGGATTAGCAGCGCACGCAATGTAAAACGACGTCGGACTATCGATGGAGTTGCCCATGATATCGGTTCCTTCATTCATTGAACGAACCGCACGGATCAATCCGACGGAATCAACATCATAGACGGAGTTGGCATGCGGGTAGTCGCCGATCCCGGCAGGATCGCCTGTAATGCATAAAATGTTTCGGATGCCAAGTGCATACGCACCAAGGAGCTCCGCCTGAAGCCCGATCAAATTATGGTCGCGCGTCGCGCGGTGCGTCATCGCTTCGATTCCCACACGCTGCTGAATCATAACGGAGATCGCGATGGAGCTCATCCTCAATCGGGCCCTCGCACCTTCAGTGATGTTCACGGCGTCGATCTGCCGCTCGTAACAATACTGCGCGCCTTCCAGCACGCTCGACATGTCGAGCCCGCGGGGAACGTCAAGCTCGACCGTCGTCATGAACTTCTTCCCTACATTCCGCGCAAACTTCGACCATCGGGATGATTCGACATAATACTGCGGCTCGAGCCGTGCCGGTGCAGTATCTTTCATCTTCGCGTCGATCTTCGGAGCGGGTCTTCCGACTTTCAAACCTTTTACAGCGTCGGCGATCGCACGGATATGTGCAGGCGTGGAACCACAGCACGCGCCAATCAGCGTTACACCGGAACTCACAAGCTCTCTCGCGTACTGTGCAAGGTACTCCGGGGTCGTATGATAGATCGACCGGCCGTTGAGAAGTGTTGGAATACCCGCCGCCGGCTGCGCAGAAAGAATGACGCCGTCTTTGTGGACGTTGCGGATGATGCTGAACATCCGCTGCGGCCCGACGGTACAGTTCGCCCCAACGACGTCCGCTCCCTGCTCGATCAAATGTTCGATGACATCAATCGGAAAAGAGCCGCTTAATATAGCGCCGTCTTCAGCGAAAGCCTTTTGCGCAACGACCGGCAGATCGGTCAGCTCCTTTGCAACACCAAGCGCTTCGTCAAGCTCTTGAACACTGACGAATGTTTCCAGCATGATCAGATCGACACCGGCTTCGAGGAGAATTTCGATCTGTTCCTTAAATGCATCGCGTGCCTGTTGCCGTTTGATCTTTCCGATCGGCTCGAGCAGCATGCCGGTCGGGCCGACAGAGCCGGCGACGTATGCGCATTCGCCTGCGGCACGGCGTGCGATCTCAACACCCCGAAGATTAATCTCGCGGAGCTTTTCCTGCAAATGAAACTGGGAAAGGCGAAGGCGGTTGGCGGAGAAGGTGTTGGATTCGATGATCTCGGAACCTGCGTCAACGTATTCGCGGTGAACTCGTTCGACGATCTCCGGGTTTTTCAGATTCTGAATTTCATGCGGTATCTCATCGTACTCGTAGAGATCGAGCAGCGTGCCCATCGCGCCGTCACAGACGATAGGACCTTCCTTGATGCGTTCACGAAATGGCTTCTTCATACGATCATCGAAAATAAAAATCCCGTTACGGGATAACGGGATTAAAATACCAAATGAGTGAGTGAATTCCAAACATCTACTCGCGGAGAAATTTTCTTATGGCTTCCTCAAACTGTTTGTAGGTCCGTTCGCCGGTTAAAATATTGGAGAGAGCTCCATGCCGGTCGTACACAAACGTCGTTGGCAGCGCGCCGTTCCAGCTCGAATCCATCCCCGTAATGAATGCTTCGTCGGATTTCTCGTTGATGATATAGGAAGGAAAATTGACGCCAAGCTTTTGCAGCGCGGGTCGAACTTGTGTACCGACAATATCGCTATCATCCACTGAAACGAGGATCAGCGAAAATCCTTTATTCAAAAAATTCTTCCGCAACCGAACGACCTGCGGCATCTCTTCCCTACACGGCTTGCACCACGTTGCCCATACATTCACAAACACGACGTTGCCGGAGTCGTGCCGGATCATTTCCTTTAACTCGGCGATATGGATTGGCGTGACCGGAGGAAGTCCGCGCAGTTTTGTCTGTGCTTCACCGAATGTCGTACCGAGAACGATAAGAGAACCGAAAAGAAACCAGCGCAGCATCGGCACTCAGTCCACACGCTTGATCGAGCAGCCGAATGCCTTCGATGTTGCAGCGGTCAAAGTCTTGCCGGCAAGAAGTTTGTCCAACGCGTCGGCGAGATCGTTCGTCGTGACTTTGGATAGAGTTCGACTGTCGTCGATGCGACCGTGATAGACGAGCTTTCCTTCCGTATTAATGACGAACGTTTCCGGTGTCACCTGCGCAGCGTAGAGATCGGCGACTTTGTTCTGTACGTCCTTCAAGACAGGAAATTTGAATCCGTGTTCCTTCGAATGCGCGGCAATCCTTTTCACATCTTCCTCCTTGTTCGCATTGATACCGAGGAATGCGACCCCTTTCTTGCCGAATGTCTCGTTCAACTTCACCATCCGTTCATTGTATCCATTGGAGACCGGGCATTCGGTTGAAATGAACATCACAACGGCGTACTTGTTCTCCTTCAGAACTTTTTTCAGGTCGTAGTCTTTGCCGTCATAGTTTTTGAGCGTGAAGGAAGGAACGGCTTCACCGACTTTGAGATCTTTCAGATCCCCTGCATGGCCGATGAAGGAAAAAACGAGCAAGAACGCAAGAAGGTATTTCATGGTACTCTCCTGGAGAATTTTAGATTTTTTGGATTTTGGATTCTTTTGGAAATATGACTGCGGTCGAATAACCGATAACTATCTCAACCCCTTATTATCTCACATACTCAACTACTTTTTTACTTTTTACTTTTTACTTTTGAATTGTCGTTAATCCACTCTTCTGCAATCTGTACCGCGTTTGTTGCGGCGCCCTTGCGCAGATTATCCGAGACGATCCACAAATTCAGTCCATTCTTAATCGTCTCATCGCGGCGTATGCGACCGACAAACACCTCATCACATTCGTGCGACCAGATCGGCATTGGATAAATACTTTGGTTGACATCGTCTTGAAGGCAAATGCCCGGAGCACGCCGCAGCACATCGTAGACTTCTTCAAGTGTATACGGATTCTCGAACTCTAAGTTTACCGCTTCACTATGGCCGCCAATAACCGGTACCCGAACACACGTCGCCGTCACGTTAATAGAGTCATCTCCCATAATTTTCTTCGTCTCGTTGACCATCTTCATTTCCTCTTTTGTATAGCCGCCGTCGACAAAAACATCGACCTGCGGCAAGACATTGAATGCGATGGGATGAGGAAATTTCTTTGTTGGATTCGCATCCTTCGCGAGTTCGGATTCGAGCTGGCGTACGGCAAGGTTTCCTGCGCCGGTCACCGACTGATACGTCGATACGACAACACGTTTGATCTTCCACCGATCATGCAGCGGCTTGAGTGCAACAACCATCTGAATCGCCGAGCAGTTTGGATTCGCTATGATGCCCTTGTGTAGAACGATGGCGTCCGGGTTCACTTCCGGAACAACGAGCGGTACGTCTTTGTCCATTCGCCACGCGCTGCTGTTATCGATGGCGAGCGCACCGGCGCGAGCTGCGACAGGCGCAAACTCTTTGCTCACGGCAGCGCCCGCAGAGAAGAGCGCAATGTCGATTCCCATGAAGCTGTTCGGAGTCAACTCTTCAACCGCATAGTCCATGTCGCGAAACGTGATCTTCTTTCCAACCGACTTCTTCGAAGCTAACAAACGGAGATTGCCAACAGGAAAATTCCGTTCCTCCAATACCTGGATCATCTTCCGTCCAACAAGTCCCGTAGCTCCGACAACAGCGACGTTGAATTGTCTCATTGAGTCATTGCTTCAATTATAAATCCTCAAGAACTTCACGCGGTGTAACAATGGCAAACGTATCTCCGTCCACCATGACTTCAGCCGGACGAGGCCTGCCGTTATAGTTCGACGAGAGAACATAGCCGTATGCACCAGCACACAGAACAGCTAACGAGTCTCCCCGGTCAACGTGCGGAAGTCGCCGATCCAGGGCAAAGAAATCGCCTGTCTCGCAGAGTGGCCCAACGACATCGACAATTTCATGTTCATTCTCGACCAATCTTGTTGGAACGATCTGATGGTACGATTGGTACAGACTCGGACGAATAAGATCGTTCATCCCTGCATCGGCAATGACAAATATCTTACCATCTCCTTGTTTCCTATATAACACTTTTGTGAGTAAGATTCCAGCGTGGGCAACAATCGAGCGCCCGGGCTGAATAAATATCCTGCAGCCCGTTTTCTTGAGTATCGGGAGGATCGCTTGCAGCAGCCGGACTGTAGTCACTTCCGCTTCGGGATTTTCAGGTTCCAAGGGAAGAAGCCGGTGCGTGATGTAGTTTCGATATTGCACTCCGAAGCCGCCTCCGAAATTGATTTGTGTAATGTTGATCCCCTCACTGCGGAGGTTGCTGGCTACGCGAGAGAGTGCCTCTGCCGCAGCAATGAAAGTTTCCTCGTCAATGATCTGTGAACCGATGTGACTGTGAATGCCGACCACCTCAAGCCCCGGCAGTCTGCTTGCCGACCGAAGAACGGAAAGAGCTTTGGATGAATCGACGCCAAACTTGTTGTGCCTGCGTCCGGTAGTAATGTAGGGATGAGTTGTCGTCTTGATATCGAAGTTCACGCGAAGAAACACACGCGCAGTCGTCGCTAACGTGCCGGCGATGTCACTCAGCACTTGTATCTCCTCCTCCGATTCGGCATTGAAGGAAAGAATGTTTCGTCGCAGTGCGAACTCGATCTCGTCGTTCCGTTTACCCACGCCGCTGAAGGTAATCTTCTCGGGAGGAAAGCCTGCGGCAAGTGCAAGGTACAACTCACCGACTGAGCCGGCATCGGCGCCAATTCCCTCGTGCGCAAGTGTCCGAAGAACTTCGCGGTTTGCGTTTGCCTTCACGGCGTAACAGGAAAGATGATCGATCGTTCCGAATGCCTGCTCGATCCATCTGCAGTGATCGACAATTGAGCGCCTGCTGTAAACGTACACCGGCGTGCCGACATTTCGCACGATCTCGTCGACGTTAACCTCTTCACACCAAAGCTCGTTATTTTTGTAGTGGAATTGTTCCATCCGTCGCTTTCACTGAAGACTTAGCCAAAAAACTCATCGTGCAATACCCGCACCGACGTGTTCACATCGTTCTCATCGACGACGAGTGTCAGATTGATTTCGGACGCGCCTTCCGATACCATCTCGATGTTCACGTTCGCCCGCGCGAGCGCGCCAAAAATTCTTCCGGCAATCCCGGGCGTATGTTTCATTCCTTCGCCGACAATACAGATGATTGCCTTGCCGCGATGAAGCCGTATCTCGCCGATCGTCTCAAGTTCCTTCACAATTTCTGCCAAGCCGGTTTCATTATCAACGGTTAGCGAGACGCTCACCTCGGAGGTCGCAACAACGTCGATACTCTTCTCATGATCCGCAAAAATGGAAAATAGCCTTGCGAGAAATCCGTGGGCCATCAACATCCTTGATGAGCTGACGTTAATGACCGTAATGCCTTTCTTGAAGGCGATGGACTTGATGACGTCGCCATTTGCACCGGACGAGGATTCCGGTGATTTGACGATCAGTGTGCCGCCAACCTCAGGCCTGTGGGAATTGAGCACTCGCACAGGAATATTCTTTTCAATTGCCGGAAGAATTGTTCGGGGATGAAGCACTTTCGCGCCGAAATAGGCAAGCTCGGATGCTTCATTAAAGCTCATGATGTCGATCAATTTCGATTCCGGTATGATGTGCGGATCGGCGGTCATCATTCCATCGACATCAGTCCAGATTTGGATCTCCTCGGCACGCAAGGCCGATCCGAAAATCGCCGCGCTCAAATCCGAGCCGCCGCGGCCGATCGTTGTGGTAATTCCATCCTCCGTTGCGCCGATGAATCCCTGCGTCACCACTATTTTTTTCGCTTCGAGAATTGGAAGGAAAAACTGTTTAGCCCGTTCTGCTACGACTTCCCAAAGAGGCTGCGCCGAACCGAAATGTGCGTCGGTGATCATGACCTTCCGTGCATCCACAAGCTCTGATGGCATCCCCATTTCCTGCATCGCAGCGTGAATGATGATGGACGACAAACGCTCGCCGTAGCTGGAGAAGGTATCGAGCGAGCGGTTTGTCAACTCGCCGAGAAGGAAAACACCCTGAATATAGTTCTGCAGCTCCGTGAACATTCCATCCAATGCAGCCGCAACTCGATTGTACTCGTCTGCACTCAGAAGCTCGTGCGCGATGGTCACATGGCGTTCACGCAGCGTAGTGAGAACGTTCATCGCTGTTTCCAATCGGCCGTCACGAACGGCGTGTGCCGCATTGATGAGATCGTTCGTCGCTCCGGCACACGCCGAGACCGTCACAAGCGGCGTATGGGGAATTTCCCGCCGGACGATATCGATGACTCTTCGTATTGCGGCGGCATCTTCTACGGAAGTACCGCCGAACTTCATCACGATCATACTATTCTATGGCTTACTTTGAAAATATTCGAGAAGCGCATCGGCAAGGATGCGAACACCGGGCGTGAGCACATCCGCAACCGGAAGAGCAGTCTGTTCCTGCAGCTCACGCTTTGCAACTTCAACCTGCTGCGCGGTCATCATGACGGTGTTGATGGCAATGCCGATGACTTTAGATTCCTTGAACGGCCGAAGCATCGTCTCATGGAGATCAATCAGTCGTTTGACATTATCGAGCGAGAATCCATAATCGTCAGCGTGACGTGCCGGATGATGCACCATGATCATCGCATCCGGCATGACGCCGTGCAGCAGGCCAAGTGTGACACTCGAATATCCTTGATGTGTCAGCGAGCCTTGTCCTTCGACATGAATATATTTCGCACCGCGAGCGACGGAACGTTCCACTTCGTACTCGATCGCGCCTGCAACATAGTCACTAACAACTGAATCGACGGCAACCCCTCTGTGTCCGGAAAGAAGGATGCCCGTCTGCCCCGTTGCGACAAAATCCGATTTCATTCCCCGGCGGAGAAACTCGCGGTGCAATTCCAGCGATGCCGTCATTTTTCCGACATTACAATCTGTGCCGACGGTGAGGATGGTTCTTGCCTCCCGTTCCTTCCAACATCCTTTCGCGACAACTTCATACTCCGGGGGAATTCCTCGAAGGTTGATCAACCGAACGTTCTTGATGGATGCATGATACGAAAATTCCTTGTCATCGGAAAGATATGTGTGAAGCCCGCTGATGATGTCGAGTTTGTTATTGATCGCTTCAGTGATAATGTGTCGCCATTCATCCGGCAACCGTCCGCCCGTTGGGGCAATGCCAATAAGTAATGTATCAGGCGCATGAGCGAGTGCAGAGTGAAGATTCGGAACGACGGGAATATCGCCGCCAAATCCCAGCACCTGCTGCGCCGTTCGTCCCTCCTGTTTGCTATCAATGACAGCCACGACTTGTTCCGGAATATACCGGATGACCTGATTGGCGGTCTTCGATTCAAGCGGACTGAATGTTCCTTCGGCAAGAATGACGATACGACGAGAGGGCACAGGAGAGGTTAGAGGTTTGAGTTTAGGGGTTAGAAATCTGATGTTGGAGGATCGTTAGTCGTTACCGGTTATTTGTTATCCGTTATTGAAGAGCGTCGGTGTTTTTGCTTATTATGAGCAGCGCACGCGACTGAAATCATGGACTCTCATTACTAGTTGTGTGCTTTTCTAGCTTCATGTACCATTTGTTTTAGAGCACCACTTGTTCCAGTTGCTTGCACGCCACAATCTGTTTTTGCATAAGCGCAGCGAGTCGTCAGAAAGTTATCTTCTTGCGTTGCTTCTGGAGAGAAATAAACCGTAAATGAAGATCGTGCATCAAGTCGTCGTGGAAAAGAGCCGCCGTCAAACAGCATTGGTTGGACTAGAGTTCCGCGGTTCTTTGTGCCTTTAAAAAGAAGCCCGACATCAGAAATGGTCACGGCGAAAGCACTCAAATTCGTTACCTCGATGCACAGGCGTGTTCTGTTGTCGGGAAGGCCAATTGGTACGGCGAGTTTCGGAACCACTCTAAGCTTGACCTTATCTCGCTCGATCGCATTCCAAGTATTGATCACGCCAAGGACAGCCCCTAATACTGCGATAGCAAGAGTAATGAAACTTATTATTGTGAATTCAAAATGCATTAGTTATATCCAGTTACGTGTGCCCTGCTGGGAGGGAGTTGAACTCCCGACCTTGTTGTGTAGTCAGGCGTGGAATTCCTTCACTCATGATAAAGTCGGGAGTGGAACTCCCTCCTAGTTGTGTAGTCATGATCCGTTCTCCTGCTGGGAGGGAGTTGAACTCCCGACCTTGTTGTGTGGTCAGGTGTGGAATTCCTGCACTTATGATAAAGTCGGGAGTGGAACTCCCTCCTAGTTGTGTAGTCATGATCCGTTCTCCTGCTGGGAGGGAGTTGAACTCCCGACCTTGTTGTGTGGTCAGGTGTGGAATTCCTTC